>NZ_JBIWJG010000013.1:0-203926 GCF_044765045.1 Streptomyces sp. NPDC093546
CAACGGAGCGATCAACGCCCACGACTCATCCGTCAATTCATGCCGACGTACCACGAACAGAGCAACGAGCGATCGACTTTCCGGACACGGCCTAGCATCGGCGTCCATGGGGACGTACATCGACGGATTGATCGAGGCCCGCGCGGCGGGCGGGGCGTGGGAGATGAAGGTCGATCTGCTCGACTTCGACCTCTGGAAGGCGCGGGAGGCCCGCGAGTGCCTCTTCGGCTACGGCGGGTCCCTCGGAGTGGACCGGCCCCTGTTCGACCAGCGGGGGTGGCCGGAGGACTCCTGCGACGAGGTGCCGAAGCCGGAGGAGTACGACGAACTGAACCACAGCCACTCGTACGCGACGTGGGCGGAGATCGCGGCGGTCGACTGGGACGCGCCGCTGTGCGACCGGCCCGACGGCAACCGCGTGGGCGTGTGGCTGCCGGGGTCGGACGGCGAGCTCGTCCTGGACCACGTGGTCTGGGCGCCGGTCGAGGTGCTCGACGCGGCGGAGGAGCTCTTCGGAGAGGACCTGCACCTGTACGAATGGCCGCCGGGCGGCGAGGTCCGTCTGAACGGCGCGGTGTACCGCCCGCTGGTCTACACGGCTCGGATCATCGTGCCGCCGGACGGCCGTTGGGCTCCGGTCTGGGCGTCGATGCGCGCGCTGGCGGCCGAGTACGGCGACGAGAACGTCCGCCTGGTGGTCTGGTTCGGCTGAGCGCGCGCCGCAGCCGGGGGAGGAACCGGACCCCCGCCGAGCGGCCGCGCGCCCCTCAGGCCGAGTCCCGCCGCACCAGCTCCGTCGGGAGGATCACGGCCGCCGGGTCCTCGCCGCCGATCCGGGCGAGCAGCATCCGGACCATCTCGCCGCTGATCCGCTCCCAGGGCTGCCTGACCGTGGTGAGGGCCGGACGGGCCGACAGGGCCGCGGGCGAGTCGTCGAACCCGCCGACGGCGACGTCCTCCGGCACCCGCCGCCCGGCGCGGCGCAGCGCGTCCAGGACGCCCTGCGCCATCAGGTCCGACGCCACGAACACCGCGTCCACGTCCGGCGCCCGCTCCAGCAGCAGCTCGGCCGCCGTCTCGCCGCTCGCGCGGCTGTAGTCGCCGGCCACGACGAGCGACTCGTCGGCGGGCAGCCCGCACTCGGCCAGCACGTCGCGGTAGCCCGCGAGCCGCTCGACCCCGCCCGGCGTGTCCGGCGGCCCCGTGACCGTGGCGATGCGCCGGCGCCCGGACTCGTACAGGTAGCGCACCATCGACCGGGCGCCGTCCCGGTCGTCGGCCGCGACGTAGCTGATCCGCGCGCTCTGCCCGAGCGGCTTGCCGCAGGCGACCACGGGGACGCCCGCCGCGTCGAGCTCGCTGCCCACCGGGTCGCCGGAGTGGCTGGAGACGAGCAGCACCCCGTCGACGTGCCCGGCGCGGATGTAGCGCAGGTTGCGGCGCCGTTCGGCCTCGGTGCCCGCGATCATCAGCAGCAGCGGGATGTCCTGCGCGGCGAGCGCCTGGGTGCAGGCGCGCAGCAGGACGTTGAAGTTCGGGTCCTCGAAGAACCGCTCCTGCGGCTCCGTCAGCAGGAAGGCCACCGAATCTGAGCGGCCGGTGATCAGCGAGCGGGCGTGCCGGTTGACGACGTAACCCGTCCTGCGGATCGCGGCGTTGACGGCCGCCTGCGCCGAAGGGCTCACGTAGTGGCCGCCGTTGAGCACGCGCGAGACGGTCCCGCGCGAGACACCCGCCTCGCGCGCCACGTCGTGGATCGTCACCGAACGCCGCTTGCCGTCCGTACTACCGCGGTTCATGTATCGCGTCTCCTCTTCCCCTGCCGCTTCAGGACTTTACGGCGCCGGAGAGCAGGTCGAGGCTCCAGAACCGCTGGATGACGAGGAAGAGGGCGATGAGCGGCACGATCGCCAGCAGCGCGCCGGTGATCACCAGCGTGTAGAGGGCGGGGGTGCTGGAGCCCTGCGCGAGCAGCGTGAACAGCCCGACCGTCATGGGGAACTTGGTGTCGTCACCGAGCATGATGTACGGCAGCAGGAAGTTGTTCCAGATCGCCACGAACTGGAAGAGGAAGATCGTCACCAGACCCGGCGCCATCATCGGGACCGCGATCCGCAGGAAGATCCGTCCCTCCCCGGCGCCGTCCATCCGGCCCGCCTCGATCAGCTCCGCCGGGACGGCCGCCTGGGCGTAGATGCGGCCGAGGTAGACGCCGTACGGCGACAGGATCAGCGGCAGCAGCACCGAGAGGTACGTGTCCGTCATGCCGGCCTGCGCCATCAGCAGGTACTGCGGGATGGCGAGGATCACCGGCGGCACCAGCACACCCGCGAGAAGGGTGTGGAACACCGCCTCCCGCCCGCGGAAGCGGTAGACGGCGAGCGCGTAGCCGGCGCACGCCGAGACCGCGGTGGACAAGGCCGCGCCCAGGCCGGCGTAGAGGAGGGAGTTGGCCATCCACCGCCAGTACACGCCCTCGCGGTAGGCGCTCAGGTCCGCGAGGTTGCCGGCGAAACCGGTGCCGGGCAGCAGGCTGAAGGTGGAGAACAGCTCCGTGCCCGACTTGGTGGCGGCCACCACCACCCAGACGACCGGCAGCAGGCAGTACAGCGCGCCCAGCAGGAGGGCGGCGGTGGGCAGCAGGGCGGTCCGGCGCCGCGCGCGCGGCGCTCCCAGGATGGTGCCGCTCATCGGGTACCTCCTTGTGCGGTACGGGAGTTCGACAACCGCAGCAGCGCGAACGAGAGGACGAAGGTGGCGACGGAGAGGACCACGGCCGTGGCCGAGGCCGCGTACACGTTCCCGTTCACGAACGCGTCGCTGTACACCTTCATCAGCGGGCTCCAGGTGGTGGAGATGCCGTTGGTCAGCGGCTTGAGGGTGGTCGGCTCGCTGAAGACCTGGAGGGTGGCGATGACAGAGAAGAAGAAGGTCAGCACCAGCGACGGCGCCACCATCGGGATCTTGATCCGCAGGGCGATCTGCAGCGGCGAGGCGCCGTCCAGCTTCGCCGCCTCGTACACCTCGGCCGGGATGGACCGCAGCGAGGTGTAGATCACGATCATGTTGAAGCCGGTGCCGCCCCAGACCGCGATGTTGGCGAGCGCGAGGAAGAGCGGCCCGCCGTCGAGGAGGTCCGGCCGGGGGAGTCCCAGCCGGTCCAGGGCGTAGTGGAAGGGGCTGACGTCGGGCAGGTAGAGGAAGCCCCACAGCAGCGCCGCGATGACGCCGGGGATCGCGTACGGCAGGAAGATCGCCAACCGGGAGAAGGAGCGGGCGCGCACCCGCTCGGCGTCCAGGAGCAGAGCGAACAGCAGCGCCAGACCGAGCATGACGGGCACGACGATCGCTCCGTACCCGAGGACGCGCAGCGCGCCGTGGCCGAGCTCGCCGTCGGTGAGGGCGGCGGCGTAGTTCTCCAGGCCCGCCCACACCTCCCGGCGGGCCCCCTTGCCCAGGCCCAGGCCGCTGATCTCGACCTTGTGGAGGCTGAGCCAGAGGGCGTAGCCGATGGGGAGGGCGAAGAAGAGGAGGAAGAGGACGGCGGCCGGGGCGAGGAAGCCGTACGGGGCGGCCTTGACCCCGTACGCTCCCGCGCGCCCGGCCCGGGGGTGCTTCACACTCACGGAGCGACCTCGAAGCCCTGCTTCTTCAGGTCCGCCACGGTGGCGTCCTGCATGCCGGCGAGCGCCGCGTCGAAACCGGACTTCGCCTTGGCGGCCGTGCCGAACCGGTCCTTGAAGGCGGCGTACGCGACGTTGACGTTGGGGCCCCAGGCGGCGGGGGCGGTGGTCTGGGCGATCTCGGCGGCGCGGGCGTAGAAGTCCGGCTGGTTGCTGAAGAAGTCGGGGGCCTTGGCGAGGGCGCCGCTGGTCTGGGCGGCGGTGGCGGCGGGGTAGATGCCGCTCTCCTTCACCAGGGCGGCGAGCGCCTCCGGGTCGGTGTTCAGCCAGGTGGCGAACTCGGCGGCGGCCGCCTTGTGCTTCGAGTCGGCGGTGACGGCCGTGGTGGAGCCGCCCCAGCTGCCGGTGACGCGCTCGCCCTCGCTCCACTGGGGGAGCGGGGCCATGGCCCACTTGCCCTTGGTGTCGGGGGCGGCGGTGGTCAGCGTGCCCGGCGCCCAGACGGCGCTCACCCAGGCCAGCTGCTTGCCGGTGTTGAGCGCCTTGTTCCAGGCGGGGGTGTACATCGGCTGGTTGTCGATCGCGCCCTCGGCGACCAGGTCCCCCCAGAAGTCGGCGACCTTGCGGGTGGCCGGGTCGTCGATGGCGACCTTCCACTTGTCGCCCTCGACGGTCCACCACTTGGCGCCGGCCTGCTGGGCGAGACCGGCGAAGAGGCCGGAGTCGTTGGCGGAGAACGTGGTCAGCGCCTTGTCCGGTGCCTTCTCCTTCAGGGCGCGGGCGGCCTGGGCGAACTCGTCCCAGGTGGCGGGGACGCTGAGCCCGTACTGCTGGAACAGGTCGGCGCGGTAGTAGAACATCATCGGCCCCGAGTCCTGGGGCACCGCGTAGACGGCGTCCGTGCCGAGCGTCGTCTGCTGCCAGACGCCCGGGGCGAACTTGTCCTTGACACCGCCGACTTCCTTGGAGATGTCGGCGAGGGTGTCGTTGCTGACCAGCGTCGGCAGCGCCTGGTACTCGGCCTGGACGAGGTCGGGAGCCTGCCCCGCCTTCGCCGCGGTGATGATCTTGGTGACCAGGTCGTCCCCCGACGCCTGCTTGTGCACGGTGACCTTGATGTCGGGGTGCTTCGCGTTCCAGAGCGCCGCCACCTTGTCCATGCCGGGCGCCCAGGCCCAGTAACTGAGCGAGACGGGGCCGGACCCGGCGGCCGAGTCGTCGCCGGACGACCCCGATCCGCAGGCGGTGAGTGCGGTCGCGCCGAGGGCGACGGCCGTGGCGGTGGCCGCGAGGCGGCGGCGCAGTGGCGTGTACGACATGGGGGAGTTCTCCCTGACCGAAGGGGGCCTGGCGCTCGGACGCGCCGGCCGGCCATGCATCTGTGAGCGTTCACAGTAGAGAAACGTTCCGGACACTTGTCAATGGTTGATCTCGTGCGGTTATGTTGCCTTGCGGCGAGGAACTGAGTGTGTGCACGTTCCCACACCGCCTCACATCCCGCTCACCCCCAGCCCCTTGAGACCCCTTCAGGAGAGACTCATGCCGGACCGCAGACTCACGCCGGACCACACCGTCCCGAGCCCGCACCGGCTCGCCTTCGGCGGGGACTACAACCCCGAGCAGTGGCCGGAGAGCGTCTGGCAGGAGGACGTCCGGCTCATGCGCGAGGCCGGCGTCACCCTGGTGAGCGTCGGCATCTTCTCTTGGGCGCTGCTGGAACCCTCACCGGGCTCGTACGACTTCGGCTGGCTGGACCGGGTCCTCGACCTGCTGCACGAGAACGGCATCCGCGTCGACCTCGGTACGCCCACCGCCGCGCCGCCCGCCTGGTTCTACCGGGCCCATCCCGACGCGCTGCCCGTCACACGCGAAGGCGTGCGGTACGCGTTCGGCTCGCGCGCGGCGATCTGCCACAGCCACCCCGCCTACCGCGCGGCCGCCGCCCGGATCACCGAGCAGCTCGCCCGCCGCTACGGCGGCCACCCGGCGCTCGCCCTGTGGCACGTCCACAACGAGTACGGCGTACCGGTCTCCGCCTGCTACTGCGACGGCTGCGCCGCGCACTTCCGCCGTTGGCTCCAGACCCGCTACACCTCCGTGGAGGCGGTGAACGAAGCGTGGGGCACCGCCTTCTGGAGCCAGCGGTACGCGTCCTTCGACGAGATCGACCCGCCCCGGCTGACCCCCACGGTCGGCAACCCGGCCCAGCAGCTCGACTACCGCCGCTTCGCCGACGCCACGATGCGCGAGAACTTCGTCCACGAGCGGGACATCCTGCACGCGCTCGCCCCCGGCGCCCCGGTGACCACCAACTTCATGACGGCGCTGAGCCAGTGCGACTCCGTCGACTACTGGGCGTGGGGCCGCGAGGTCGACCTCGTCACCAACGACCACTACCTGATCACCGACGGCCGCCGCACCCACGTCAACCTCGCCATGGCCGCCGACCTCACCCGCTCCGTCGCGGGCGGCGCCCCCTGGCTGCTCCTGGAGCACTCCCCGTCCGGCGTCAACTGGCAGCCCCGCAACCCCGCGAAACGCCCCGGCGAGATGGCCCGCAACTCCCTCGCCCACGTGGCCCGCGGCTCCGAGGGCGCCATGTTCTTCCAGTGGCGCCAGTCCCGGCGCGGCGCCGAGAAGTTCCACTCCTCGATGGTGCCGCACGCGGGCACCGACTCCCGTGTCTGGCGCGAAGTGGTCGCCCTCGGCGCGGATGTGGGCGCGCTCGCGGAGATCCGCGGCACCCGCACCGTCCCCGACGTCGCCATGGTCTGGGACTGGCAGTCCTGGTGGGCCCAGAGCCTCGAGTGGCGCCCCAGCCAGGACCTCGACGCCCGGGAGCGGGCCGACGCCTTCTACGCGTCGCTCTACGACCGGCACCTCACCGTCGACTTCGCCCACCCCGAGGCCGACCTCTCCGCCTACCCGCTGGTCGTCGTCCCCGCCCTCTACCTCGCCACCGAGGCCGCGGGCCGCAATCTGCGCGCGTACGTCGAGAACGGCGGCACCCTCGTCGTCTCCTGCTTCTCCGGCATCGTCGACGAACACGACGCCGTGCACCCCGGCCCCTACCCGGGCGCGCTGCGCGACGTCCTGGGCCTGACGGTCGAGGAGTGGTCACCCCTCCTCCCCGGCGAGACAGTCCGCCTGTCCGGCCCTGGCGGGGCCGAACTCGGCGGTGACGTCTGGACCGAGTTCGTCGTGCCGCGCGGCGCCGAGACCGTCTGGACGTACGCCGACGGCCCCGCCGCGGGCGGCCCGGCCGTCACCCGCCACCGCCTGGGCCGCGGCACCGCCTGGTACGTCTCCACCCGCCTCGACGCCGAAGCGCTGGCCCCCGTCATCGACGCGGCCTGCGCGGACGCCGCCATCGAGCCCCGCAGCGACCTGCCCACCGACGTGGAGGTGGTGCGCCGCTCGGGCGAGAACGGCGCGTACCTCTTCGCGCTCAACCACACCGACCGCGACGCCAAGGTGCCGCTGGAGCGCTCCGGCACCGAGCTGCTGGGCGGCGAGCGCGCGGCGGGACACCTCACGGTTCCGGCGGGCGCGGTGAGGGTCGTACGCCTCGACGCGGAGTAAGGCACCGCACCCCCCGCACACGGCACCACCCCACACCGTCGAAGGGACAGCGACGATGCACCCCACCGCACCACGCGCCACCCGCACACCCTGGAGGGCCGCGGCCGCCACGGCGCTCGGCGTCGCCCTGCTGCTCACCGGCCTCCCCGGCAGCCAGGCCACGGCGGCGGCCACCCTCACCAACGCGGGCTTCGAGTCCGGGACGTCGGGCTGGTCCACCTACTCGGCCGCGGGCCAGGACGCGGCGTCCTTCGCCGAGGCGGGCGGACGCAGCGGAAGCAGCCGCCTCACGCACTGGTCGCCGTCCGCGTACAAGGTGGAGACGTACCAGTATCTGTCGGGGCTGACCAACGGCAGCTACACGCTCAGCGCCTGGGTCCGCTCCAGCGGCGGCCAGAACGCCGCGTACCTGGCCCTGCGCAACTGCGGCTCGGCCGAGCAGCGCACCGATCTGCCGCCCACGCCCAACGGGAAGTGGATCCGCCTGGTCACCTCCGTCAAGGTGACCGGCGGCCAGTGCACCCTCAGCGTCAACTCCGACGCCAAGGCGGGCAACTGGCTCAACGTCGACGACGTGACCTTCACACCGGGCTCGACCGGGCTCGCCGTCCGGGGCGTCGACGTGTCGATGCTGAAGAAGAGCGAGGACCACGGCGGCACCTACCGCACCAGTACGGGCGCCGCCGGCGACGCCCTCACCATCCTCAGGTCGGCGGGCGCGGACTGCGGACGCCTGAAGGTCTGGGTGAACCCGGCCGACGGCTACAACACCAAGGCGCGCGTCCTCGGGATGGCGCAGCGGATCAAGGCCCGGGGCATGAAGCTGCTGGTCGACTTCCACTACTCCGACACCTGGGCCGACCCCGGCGCCCAGACCAAGCCGGCGGCCTGGGCCGCGCACCCGTACAGCCGGCTGACGACGGACGTGTACGACCACACCTACGACGTGCTGAACGCCCTCAAGGCGCAGGGCACTCCCGCCGACATGGTGCAGATCGGCAACGAGATCAACGGCGGCCTGCTCTGGCCCGAGGGCTCGACGGACGACTGGCAGCGGACGGCGGGGCTCCTCAAGTCCGGGATCTCGGCGGCCAAGGCCGTCTCCCCGTCCACGAAGATCGCCCTCCACCTCGCCCACGGCGGCGACAACGGCCGGTACCGCTGGTGGTTCGACAACGCCACCGCGCAGGGCGTGCCCTTCGACGTCATCGCCCTGTCCTTCTACGGCTACTGGCACGGCCCCCTGTCCGACCTCCAGGCGAACCTCGACGACATCTCCGCCCGCTACGGCAAGCCGGTCCTGGTCGCGGAGACCGCGTACCCCTTCCGCCTGGACGGCGAGGACGCCCACGAGAACATCATCGACCTCCCCGGCGAACTCGTCCCCGGCTACCCGGCGACCCCGGCCGGGCAGGCGGCGTGGCTGCGCGACGTGATGAACGTCGTCGAGGCGGTCCCGAACGGCCGCGGCCTGGGCGTCGTCTACTGGGACCCCACCTGGACCGCCGTCCAGGGCAACGGCTGGGACCCGGCCGACCCGGCGTCCGGCAACGCCTGGGAGAACCAGGCGCTGTTCGACTACGACGACCGGCTGCTTCCGGCGGCGGCCTG
Organism: Streptomyces sp. NPDC093546; assembly: GCF_044765045.1. Lineage (NCBI taxonomy): Bacteria > Bacillati > Actinomycetota > Actinomycetes > Kitasatosporales > Streptomycetaceae > Streptomyces > Streptomyces sp. NPDC093546. The sequence goes on from NZ_JBIWJG010000013.1 coordinate 8,817, forward strand.
GCTGAAGCACCGGTGAATTGCCGTACGGATTTCCTCAAGCTCAAATCCAGCTCAACGCATTCACCGATCGGTTGTGCCGGCCATGGGAGGGTGCCAAGATCGTAGGTGACCAGAAGACTTCTGTAGAAGGCTTCACCTACGGGGATAAGGGGATTTTCTTGCGTACCAAAATGAAGAGGCTTGCCATGGCCGGTGCTGCCGCCCTCGGTGTGGTCGTGCTCAGCGCGCCGAACGCCTCGGCGACGTCCCAGCAGTCGGGCTGGGTGAAGATGAAGATCAACCCGAACTGCACCATCAAGGTGTACGTGGACGACCACCAGTACCCCGGCAAGATCCGCGCCCAGGCGCACTTCGGCTGCGACAAGGGTGACAACCTCATCACGCCCTACATCAGCTTCGACGTCGACGGAACTCACGGCGTGGCGAAGAAGAGTGCCGGTGTGAAGATCATTACCAAGGACAAGGGCTTCGGGGGCTTCGAGACGACCACCAAGGACAAGCCCGGTACTCAGTGCTACCGGGCCGTGGTGCAGGTCATCTATCCCGACCCCGCGGACGTGAACCAGTCGCAGCTCGTCAAGACTCCCTGTCTCAACACCTGATTTCCCCCGCTGGAATTCGACCCTGGCTGTCTTTTCGGCAGTCAGGGTCTTTCACATCCGTGGAGAGCCTGGGGTACTGATCCGTCTCCGAAACAGTTGGCGTTCTGATGCGTTGATCGCAACTCGGACATGAAGATCACGACGTTGGGGCGGCCAGCTTGCCGGCCTGGCCTCGCAGGATGCGTTCGAACCAGTCTGCGGTCAGTTCTGCGCAGCGGCCAGGTGAACCGGCCACGCGGAGTATCCCCACCGCAGGCCCCTGGAGAGGGATGTACATCTGGTCGTGGAGTTCGCTGCCGAGCACGCCCTGCCCGTCGAAGAACGCACCGAAGACATGGGAAATGACATGGGTTCCCGGCGTCACTGCGTAGAGCACGGCCAGCAGATGCGCGAACCCTGTCTCCTCGGGGCGGAGGACAAGGGTGTCGTCCGGGTCGCACGGCCAGGTGACGGCGCGCTCGCGTAGTACGGACACGAACCTGCGCCGTGCACCGTCCAGCGTCTCGAACGCGTCCTCGTCGGCTTCACCTACTGAGAACCAGGGCACGTACACGCGGCTGTCCATGGCCTGCACCGTAGCCGACGAAGCCGTGACCACCGAGACGGACCACGTCGAGGTCCCCACCCGCATGCTCGTCCACGCACTGATCCGTGAGGACGGCACCGTCGCCGCGGACGAGCTGTACACCGTCGCCAACACCCTCGGCATGAGCGACCAGCAGGTACGGCTGTGCATCAAGCGCCTCGTGGCCGAAGGCCGGTTCACCCACGAGGGCCGCGGCCGCAAGGCTAAGCTGCACGCCACCGAGGACACCACGCGTACCCTCGCCCCCAACGCCGACTTCCTCCGGCACGCATTCCAACAGGACGCCGGGCTCGCCCCCTGGGACGGCATCTGGCACCTGGCCGCCTTCGCCGTACCCGAATCGGCGCGCACCGCCCGGGACTCCCTGCGCGAAACGCTCGTCCACCTCGGCGGCGCCCCGCTCCAGGGTGGACTGTACGTCTGCGCCAACGCCTGGGAACCGTACGTCGAAGACGCGGCCCACCGCCTCGGCGCCCACGACGCGCTCACCCTGCTCACCACGACCGACCTGCGCAAGGGCGACACCAAAGAGCCCGCCGAACTGGTCCGCCGCCTATGGCCCCTACAGGAGATCGCCGACCGTTACCACCGGCTCAGCGGCATCGCCCAGCCCCGCCTCGACCGGCTCACCGGCCCTGGCGGACTCTCCCCCTCCGCACTTCTCACCATCGCGGTCGAGCTGGCCGCCGAACTCACCTGCGCCCGAGAGCCCGACCCCCTGCTGCCACCTCAGCTCCTGCCCCAACCCTGGCCCGGCACGCAGGCCCGGCAGCTCATCGCCCGGTGCTGGGCGGCCCTGCAGGAACGAGAACGCGGCGAAGCCGGCCCTGTCCTCTTCCGCCTCTATGCCGACATCACGCGTGAAGCGGCAGACCTCGCCGAGCGCTGACGCTCCCGGCTGACCCGGTCGGTGATGTCAGGCGGTGGTGATGCCGGCGAGGGTGCTTTGGAGCCGGCGGATCGCGTCTTCCGCGTCCGTGTACTGCTGGGGCGTCGGCGGGACGGCACCGAAGGTGGGGCCGTCTTCGGCCGGCACGGCGCGCCAGTGCAGGATGGGCGTGAGTGCGGTGGCAGCTGCGCCGAGGAACCAGGCCAGGCGTCCGTGGACGTGGGCCAGGGCGATGGCCACAGCGGCGAGTGCTTCTCGCAGGTGTTCCAGCCGGTCGACTTCGGACAGGGCCTGCTGGGTCTGCGGGGTGCCCACGGCGGCGTGCAGATCGGCGGCGGCCTTGGCCGCGACGGTACGGTCGGCGGGTGTCAGGACCCACACGTCCTCGCGAATCAGCCGTTCCGCTTCCTCTGCCAGGTCCTCGATGACCGTCCGCATCTCCACGCCGGTCATCCTATGCGACAGGACGGACAAGTCCTGCCCTGCGCCGAGATCGGCCGCGTACGGCTCCGTCCACCTCCTGACGTCAGCCCGTGCTCTGGGGCACGGCCTGCCCGGCCTCCAGCTGGTGGTCCGCCCAGACGTACGTCTCCGGCAGCAGGTCGGTGATGAGGACGCTCCGGATGCGCTCGCCCGCGCCGACGATGACCCGGAGAGCCGGGAAGTAGTCGAGGAGGACCTGGCGGCAGCGCCCGCACGGGGGAACGACCCCTCGGTCGCGGTCGCCCACGGCGACGATCGTGTCCAGCTCGTAGGCGCCCTGCGCGGCAGCCGCGCCGATGAGGACCAGCTCGGCGCAGGGGCCTCCCGTGAAGTGGTAGGCGTTCACCGCGGTGACGATCCTGCCGTCCCGGGCGCGGGCCGCCGCCGCCATGGTGTGGTTGTCGCCCCGGCAGCGCGTGCGGGCGACGTCGGCCGCGGCCTGGACGAGTTCGTGGTCGACGTGAGGGGACTGCCCGTTCATTTTCTCCGCTTTTCCCTAGGGTGCCAGGCGACAGTGACGCGGATGACGATGAGTGCGCAAGCGAGTATCGGCGCTCCCGCCCACCGGCCGACCGGGCAGCCACTGGCGGACGGGCGCGTACACCAGTAAGGGAACCGGGCCCTCGTGAACGTCGTGGGACGACCGCGAACCGGACGAGGATCCCCGTCGGCTGTCCGGTCTCGAGGAGTTGCGCTTCGGCACCAGTAGCGTCGTGCCCCCCTTCTGAGCGCGGGGCGGTGGGCGCCGGCGGAAGGGCTCCTTCCCTGTGTGCCCGTGGACACCATGGCTACATGGCCTGAACTCATCGGTTCGAACCTCTGTTCCGCTCCTCCCGTATCGACCTAAGCTCGGTCACGCTGCCGCAGCACGCTTCCGATCGTCTCTTGTCGACCCAGGAGGACCATCGTGAACCAGGCCACCACCCACGAAGGCCAGTCCCGCCTCGAAGCGCGCTCCTCCAGCGAGGAGGAGCTCGACCTCGTCATCGGCGAGCTGGAGCAGGAGATCCCCGCCCGCACCAACGCGGCGCCCGGCACCTGCATCCGCATCTACTGCATCTGACAGCGCGTCCGTGGCCGTCCCGGGCGCCAAGGCACCGGACACGGCTGCCGCCCCGCCCGGCCCCGCGCCGGGCGGGGCGGCACGCCCCACGGGAGGCACCATGACCGAGGTGCTGTGGGAGGCGGAACCGCCGTCCGGCCCGAAGGACGCGCCGCCGCCGCACGCCTCACCCGCCGTACGGAAGGCGGTGGAGGCCGTACGGGCCGGTACCGCCGGGCGGTTGTTCCCCCCAGTCCTGCGGCCGACGGACGACGGCGTGCTCGCACACGGCCGCTTCCCGGCGGGCGAGACGGACGCGGCCACGCTCGCCGCGGCCCTCGCCCGGCCCCGCTTCGCCCCGCTCACCGCGCTCCTCGACACCCTCGACGACTGGTGCCGCGACACCGCCGCACGGTACGGCGACCTGCTCGCGCCCGGCCTCCCCGACGTCACCGACGGCGCCCTCTTCGGCCCGCTCGTGACCGAGGCGTTCACCGCCTGTGCGGCGGGCACCCCGTACGACTCCGAGACGCAGTGCGCCCGCTGGACGGCCTTCCTCGACCGGCTCCTCGAGCGCCTGGCCCGCGACGCCGCCGGGCCCTGGTTCGACCAGCCGTCCCTGCGCCTGCCCGTGACCGGACTGGAAGCGCAGGACGGGGAGACCCACAACGGCCGCCGCAGGGTGGTGCGCGTCCGCATGAGCGGTGGCGGGAGCATCGCGTACAAGCCACGCCCGGCGGGCGGCGAACCGCTCTTCCTCGACCCGCACGACTCCGTGTTCGCGCTGCTCAACACCCTGCCGCCCGCGTCCGGCGCCATACGCCTGCCCGTCCTGCGCTGCACTCCCGGGTCCGGACCCGACGGGCGGGAGTACACCTGGCAGGAGTGGCTGGAACCGCCCGTCCAGTGGGGCGTCGTCCGCCGCTCGCCGGGGCTGCGGCTGTCCGGAACCCGGCTCGGCCGCCGTCAGGCCCGGCGGTTCTGGCACCGGGCGGGTGCGCTCGCCGCCGCCGCGTTCCGTTTCGGCATCGCCGACCTGGGCGAGGGCAACGTCCTGGCCGGCACCCGTCCCGATGAACCGGAGCCCCTACTGCACCCCGTCGACGTGGAGGTCTTCCTCACCCCCCTGCGGCGGTTGTACGACACCGGGCTCGTCGCGGACACCGATGCGGGCGACCACCACCACCCCGGCCTGGAGGACAGGGCCCGCTGGTGCACCGTGGACGGGCCCGTCGCCCATTTCACCGAGGGCCCCGGCGGCCGCCTCCGGCTGGTGCGCCGGCGCCGGCCCTGTGCCCGTGCCGAGACGCGCACGGTCGTCGCCGACACGGAGGGCCGCACCGGGTACGGGCCCTACCTCCCCGCCTTCCTGCGTGGCATGTTCGACGCGTGGACGCTGATGTCCCGTCACCACGGGACGATCCGCGCCTTCGTCGACGGCGCGGCGCGGGACCGGTACGTGCGCGTGCTGGTGAAACCGACGGCGGCGTACACGGAGTTCCTCGCCGACCGCCTCACCCGAACGGCCTCCGGCCAGGAGTACGGCGCGCCGGAACGGGACGACTTCGGCCCCGCCGAGACCGCGCAGCTCGACGGCCTCGACGTGCCCTACTTCTTCCGCTCCGCCCGCGGCGGCCCGCTGCTCAGCGCCGGGCCGCCGCACACCCCCGTCCCTGCCGAGCCGCAGCCCGAGTGGCCGCCCTCCGCCGCCGTGCGCGACGAGCGGGGCCGTGACCTGGCGGGGCTGGGCGTGGCGCTGCGCGACGCGGCGGAGTACGCGTACGACACCGTGGGACCGCGCACCCTGCACGGCGACGGCGTCCTCGTCCGGCTGACCGACCGGCGCACCGGCGAGGCCCGCTTCGACTGGCCGGAGGTGGGGCGCCGGATCACGTACGCCTGGAGCCGAAGCACCGTCCACGTCCGCGCCGAGCCGCTCGCCCGGCCCGCCCCTGCGCCGGACGTGCGGGGCCGGCTCCTGCGCGTCGACCGGCTGGACGCGGAGCTGCGCGCCCGCTGGGTCGCCTCCGGCTTCACCGACGGGCACGTCGAGGAGCGGCTGCGCGCGTTGACGGTCCCCGCGATGAACTGGCTGCGGGACGTGGTGGACCACCACGGCTGGCCGGGGCACGCCCTCGTCGGGCCGGCCGCGGCGGCGGCCGCCTGCCGGCTCGTCCAGCACGCCGAGGGACCGCTTCCCTTCCAGCGCGAGTGCCTCCGGCTCGTCGAGGAGGCCGCCCGCGACGGCGACCTGCCCTGGCGGCAGGTGGCGTACGTGACCGACGCACTGCGCGTCCAGGAAGGCAGGCCGCAGCTGTACGGGACCAAGTTCCGGATGAGGGAAGGGAGGTTGGAGCCATGCCCCATGGAGCAGCCCGACCTGGTGGACGAGCGCCGACGCGACCTGGGGATGGAACCCCTCGCCCGGTACGCCGCCCGGCTGCGCCGCCGCTACCAGCCGCGGACGTCTTGACGGGCCCGGACACGGCCGCCCCCTCGCGCCCGGGAGCCACACCCGACGCGGGCATCGCCTGGGACGAGTTCGCCGCCCGCCACTGGGAGCGGGAGCCCGTCGTCCTGCCCGCGCCGGGCGGGACAGGGCGCGTGGCGGTGCGCCCGGCGTACGCGGTCATGGCGGAGGCCGCACGGCCCTTCCGCGCCGGGACCCGCTTCCGGGCCCTGCCCGACGTGCGGTTCCTCGTCGACGGCGGCCGGATCCGGGCCCCGGGCGATCTGCTGCCCGGCCCCGGGGACACGACGGCCGCCCGGTACGCCGCCCGGCTCGACACGCGGATGGAGGGGCGTGGACGGCTGCTCGCGGTGGAGCAACCGCTCGTGCTCGACCACGCGCTGTGGAACGGGGTGCGGGAACTGGTCACACCGCTGTGGGAGCGCGTCGGACACCCGGTGCTGCCGGTCGTCAGCGAACTCGCCCTCGGCGACGGAGGCACCGACCGCGACGGCCTGAACCGGGAGCCCGTCCACTCCACCCTCGTCTGGGTGCTGCACGGCACCCTGACCGCCACCCCGCCGGGCCCGGCCGGCGGGGTGGCACTCACCGCCGGGGCCGGGGACCTGCTGCACTGGCCGGCCGGGCGGCCGTACGCCCTGCGCTACGGAGCGCGCACCCTGGCACTGCGGCTGCTCGTCCCGGGCGACCCGCGCCTGCTGACCGAGGCGGTCAAGGACGTCGTCGCCGGGATGCTGCACCAGCGCCGTGGCGATGACCGCGTGCCGTACCTCGCGTACCCGCCTGCCACGGAGGACGGGGCACCCGACGTCCCCGAACTCGCGGCCACCGGTGCGGCATTGCGCGAGATGGCCGGGGAAGACCGGCTCGACCGCGTGCTGCGCATCCTGTGGGCGCGGAGGGCCAGCGCCGCGGGCCTGGAACCCGTACCGGGCCCCAGGCCCGCGGTGCGTCTCTCGCCCGACGATCGGGTGCGGCCGGGATCGCCCGTCGTACGCATGCCGCTGGAGGACGAGCGGTCGTGGGTGTGGGCCGTCGACGGGCACGCCTTCTCGCTGCGCGGCACGCTCGGCGAGCGCGTCCTGGACCGGCTCGGGCGCGACGGCGCGCCGAGCGTACGGGAGTTGTGCGCCGAGGCCGGCCCCGGCCGGGAGGCGGGCGTCGTGGCGCTGCTGGAGAAGCTGTACGCCTTGCGGGCCGTGGACGTGGCCGGACGGAAGGAGGAGCGGTGAGCGGGCCGGTGGCGGTGGAGACCACGTTCTCCTGGAGCGTGTTCACGCAGCGGTACTGGGACCGGCGGCCGGTGCTGTTCCGTGCCGTGGCGCCGGTGCCGTTCAAGGCGGCCGACGCGTTCCGTGCGGCGGTACGAGCCGGGGCCCCCGAGGGCCTCGACGGCCGGATGCCGCCGAACGTCCAGCTCACCGTCGAGCGCGTCCAGCGCGACGCCCCCGTTGCGTTGCTGCCCGCCGCCGAGGACGGCTCCTTCGACGCGTACGACACACGGCTCGCCTCGCGACTTCAGGGCCGCCGGTACGCACTCGTCGTCAACGGCTTCCACGCCTTCGATCCGGCGCTCTGGCACCGGGAACGGGCGTTCTTCGGCGGGCTGTGGGAGGCGGTCGGCCTGCCGCTGACGGGGGCGATCACGACGCTGTTCCACGGCACGTACGAGCACAGTCCGGTCGGCGTCCACAAGGACCGCTTCGCCACGTTCATGTTCGGGCTGCGAGGCCGCAAGCGCATGCGGTTCTGGCCGCGCAGGCCGTGGGACGATCCGGTGTCCACCAAGGTCGACTACGCGCGCCACACGGCCGCGTCGTTCGCCGCCGAAGTCGGCCCCGGCGACCTGCTGTACTGGCCGGCCGACTACTACCACGTCGGGGAGAGCGCCGGCGACGCGCCCGCGACCAGCGTCAACGTAGGGGTGCCCCGGGACGAGCACCACGCCGGGTACGAACTGGAGGACCTGCTCGCCGACCTCGACCCGGCCCGGCTGGCCGGCCGCGGCGGGGTGGACTCCCTGCTGCCCGCCCCTGACGCGCCCCTCACCGCGCCGGGCCCCGGCGCCGGCGGGCTCCTCGCACCGACCCTGCCGGAGGCGCTCACCGCCACGGCCCGGGCCCTCGGCGCGTACGGCGATCCGGACCGGATGCGCCGCCGCGTCGCCGCCCTGTCCCTGCGCCGCTGGACGGCCGGCGGTTTCGAACCCGTACCCGCCCCGGCCCCGGCGCGCCCGCTGGCAGACGGGGACCTTCTGCGGGCCGACCCCGGATCGCCGGTCCTGTGGACGCCGTACGACGACGGCGGCACACTCTGCGCGGCCAACGGGCACGACACCCGCACCCCGCTCGGCGCGCACGAGGTGCTCCGCCTGATCCGCGCCCTGTCGGCACCGAGGCCGACGCGCGTGGGGCAGCTCCTGGCGGCCGCCGGGCCGGGCGCGCGGCGCGACGGCCGCGAGCTGCTGGAGCTGCTGGAGAGCTTCAGGGCGCTGACCCGAGAGCCCTGACGCCACGCCCGGCGCGACCGGTCGCCGGCCGCATCCGGAAGCATCCGGTGCGGCCCGCGGCCCGCGGTGCTCAGTCCTCGTCCTTGCCTTTCGCCTCGCCCGCGACCTCCTCCGTCTCGGCGGTGCGCTCGCCCTCCGCCTGCGAGGGCGTCGAGCGGGCCACGTCGGGATGCTGATCGTTGCCCGGCTCCGGTTCCCGCTCGCCCTCCGCCTGGGACGGCGTCGGGTAGCCGTACGGATCACTCATGGCTACGCCTCCGGGGGTTCGTTCCGCGCCCTGGCTGCCGGGGCGGGAGCCGACGAGTACCCCGAGGCCGCCGGTGATACCGCCCGCGGCAGCTTCAGGAAGAGGGTCATCACGGCGCTCGCCAGGTACAGCAGGGCGAAGATCCACATGACGCCCTGGACGCCGAGCGGGCCGAGGAAGAGTCCCACCAGCGCCGGGCCCAGGAAGGTGCTGGCGCCCGCGCCGAGGTTGAGGGCCGACATCGCCTGGCCCTTGTGGGCCGGGTCGAGCGACGGCATGAGGGCCGACAGCGGTACGTAGCCGGCGAGGGTCGCGCCGAAGAGGCCGACCAGCACCATGGCGACGGCGTAGTTGCCGCCCGCCGAGACCGTGCCGTAGTAGAGCAACAGCGTGGTGACCGCGCAGCCGACGCCGCCGCACCAGGCGACGGTGCGCTGCCAGCCGATGCGGTCGCCGACCACCCCGAAGATCAGGTTGAAGAAGATGTTGGTGGCGAACATCGCCGACAGCAGCTGGAGCCACTCGCTCAGCGAGAAGCCCAGCGTGTCGGTGAAGAACACCGGCAGGAAGACCAGGAACCCGAACTGCGGCGCCGTGTTGATCGCCCGCACCACCGCTCCCGTGCCGATCCGGGGGTTGCGCCAGACGATGGCGAGCGAGCCGAGCAGCGTGGCGACCGGGCGCTCCCCGGCGGGCGCGAGGCGGCGGGCGCCCGTGGGCTCGCGCACCAGCAGCAGCGCGATCAGCCCGCCCACCAGCACCAGGCCGAGCGAGAACCACAGGGTGCCGTACGCGCCGACCGCGGGCACCGCGAAGCTGGCGACCAGCGAGCCCAGCGTCGGCAGGCCGCCGGTGAAGGCGAACCAGAACCAGCCCACCGCCGAGCCGAGGCGCCGCTGCGGCGTCACCGCCGTGACCCACACCAGGAAGCCGTACGCGAAGAGGGGATAGCCGAAGCCCCGCAGGCCGTAACCGGCCAGCAGCAGCCCGAAGTCGCCCGTCGGCAGCGCGAAGGCGAGGAACACCACCTGGAACACCGCCCAGACGGCCAGGCCGAGCATCATGACCCGACGCGGGCCCCACAGGTCGGACAGCGCGCCGGAGAACCACGCCGCGACGCTCGCCGTCACGCCGTAGACGGTGAACAGCAACGCCACCCGCTCCTTGGACATGCCCTCGTCCAGGAGGTACGGCGACAGATATCCGGATTCGACTCCGTCACCGATCATGAAAATGAGAACACCGAGAAATCCCCAGGCGAGGGGCCGGGGAATGCCGATCCTGTCCAGCCAATGCTTCGGGGGCGTTTCTTCGGCGGGGGATGAGGAGGGATCCAGAACGACGGCCACGAGAAACACCTTTTCCACGGGGACGGGGGAGCGGGGGGTGGGGTGCCTAAGGCGTCACGATGAAACGGCCGCACGGGATGACGGTCAATGCGCGGGGAGAAAACCTCGCCGTGCGCGTACGCCGTGGCGTGAAATCGGGAAGCGCGCGCCCGGGCCCCGCCTCGCGCAGACGGGGGTTCTCCCAGCTCAGCGCGGTGACCGAGGGGCGGCCCGGCCCCGCGGCCCGAGTGAAGTGCGTGTGATGTTCACGTGACCGGGCGGCGGTCAGTCCGCTCAGTCCGTTCAGTCCGGCGTACCGGACGCGTCGACCGTGCGGACGTCGACGCCTATGTCCCGCAGCCGCCGCACCTCGCCCGCCGGCGCCGCGTCGTCCACCAGCACCAGGTCGAAGTCGGTGAGCGGCGCCAGCGCGTACAGCCCCTGGTTGGCGAACTTCGTGTGGTCGATCAGCAGCACCCGCCGCGCCGCCGACGCCATCATCGCCCGCTTGACCTGCACCGTCTCCGGCGACATGTGGTAGCAGCGGCCCCCCGTCACGGCCGTCGTCGACATGAACAGCACATCGGCGCGGAACGCCTCCACACTGTGCGCCGTGTGCAGCCCCATGAAGGCGTCGTACGCCGGGAAGTACGTGCCGCCCAGCGCGATCAGCGACACGCCCGGCTCCCGGGCCAGCGCCGAGATGGCCGGCAGCGAGTTGGTGATGACCGTCAGCGGCGTGTGGCCGGACATCTGCTGCGCCAGGCTCAGGCAGGTGGTCGAGTCGTCCAGCATCACGATCTGCCCGGGCGCGAGCAGCCCGGCGGCCGCCCGCGCCAGCCGGTGCTTGGTCTGCGCCATCGTCGTCATGCGCTCGCCGACGCTGCCGTGGAACTGCGTCGACGGCAGGCAGCTCGCCCCGCCCCGCACCTTCCGCAGCCAGCCCTGCGACTGGAGCGCGTCCAGGTCGCGGTGCACGGTCATCACACTCACGTCGAACTCCTCCGCCAGGTCCGCGGTGCGGACGAACCCCTTGGCGGTCACCAGATCGCGCAGCCGGCGCCGCCGCTCCTCCTGGGCGTCCATACGGGTCACGGCGTCCGGCTCCTTTCCGGTTCACTCCACCGGCGCGCCGGGAAGGGTGGGGGAGGGATGGGGTGAGGGATGGGAATCTCACGTGAAGTTAACACGACCGGAGTGAGGCGCCGCCCGGCCGACGGGACCGCCCCCGCGATTTCACACGGCGGCCCCGGCCGGTCACGGGAGGTTTTCCCAGCCGATTGACGCACCGCCCGACGGCACGTTTCCCTGACGGCCGCAAGTGCGAAGGGGCAGGTATTCCATGTCGGTTCTCACCATCGACGTCGGCACGTCGGTCATCAAATCGGTCGTGTTCGACGACCAGGGGCAGGAAATGGCGCTTTCCCGCATCGGGACCGAAGTGCTGCGCCCCCGCCCCGGCTGGGCGGAGCAGGACATGGACGCCGTGTGGAACGGGGTGGTCTTCACCGTCCGCAGCGCCCTCTCCCAGCTCGGCCCCGGCCACGACCCGGTGTGGCTGGTGTCCTTCACCGCCCAGGGCGACGGCTGCTGGCTCGTCGACGCCGACGGCCGCCCCACCGGCCCCGCCGTCCTCTGGTCCGACGGACGCGCGGGCGACCTCCTCACCCGCTGGGCCGCCGACGGCGTCCTGGAGGAGGCCTACCGCCGCAACGGCTCCCTGACCTGCAGCGGCATGCCCAACGCCGTGATCGGCTGGCTCGCCGCCCACGACCCGGACCGCCTGGCCCGCTCCCGTACGGCCCTGACCGCGGCCGGCTGGCTCTTCCTCAAGCTCACCGGCGTCACCGCGATCGACGAGTCCGACGCGTCGGCGCCCTTCCTCGACCACACCACCGGGGCCTACGACCCGGCCATCCTCACCCTCTTCGGGTTCGAGGAGCACGCCCGGCTGCTGCCCCGGGTCCTCGGCGAGCACGAGCGCATCGCCGAGATCACCCACCGCACGGCGGGCGAACTCGGCCTCCCCGCAGGCCTGCCCGTCGTCATGGCCCCGTACGACATCGCCGCCACCGCGCGCGGCGCGGGCGCCGTCGACCCCGGACAGGCGTGCGCCATCCTCGGCACCACCCTCTGCACGGAGATCGTCACCCGCGAGGCCGACACCTCCGGCGAACCCTGCGGCATCAACATCGCCTACCGCGGCCGCGCACGCCTCCTGCGCGCCTTCCCCACCCTCTCCGGCACCGAGGTCCTCGACTGGGCCTCCCGCACCCTCGCCGTCGACGGCCCCGCCGCCCTCGGGAAGCTGGCCTTCGCGACCGAACCGGGCGCGGGCGGCCTGGCCTTCCTGCCGTACCTCTCGCCCGCCGGGGAGCGCGCCCCCTTCCTCGACCCGCGGGCGCGCGGCACCTTCTGGGGCCTGTCCCTCGACCACACGCCCGCGCACCTCGCCCGGGCCGTCTTCGAGGGGCTGTCCCTCGTCGTACGCGACTGCCTGCGGGCGTCCCGGACCGACGTCCGCGAACTGCGCCTGTGCGGCGGCGGTTCCGCCAGTGACGAGTGGTGCCGGCTGATCGCCGACGTCACCGGCGTCCCCACCGCCCGCAGCACCGACACCGAACTCGGCGCCAAGGGCGCGTTCCTGACCGGGCTCGTGCTCAGCGGAGCCGAGCCCGGCATGCGCGCAGCCGCGGAGAAGTACGTCCGGATGCGCTCCCGCTGGGAGCCCGACCCCGGGCGCGCCGCGCTCTACGACGAGCTGTACGAGGCGTTCCTGGCCTGGCGCGGCGCCGCCCGCTCCCTCGGCTGGGCACCCGTTCTCCCGACACCACAGAAAGCCCCCCATGCCTGACGCCCTCACCGCCGACGCCGTCCACCTCGGCCTCGACCTCGGCACCCAGAGCGCCCGCGCGGTCGCCGTCGACGGCACCGGCCGGCTGCTCGCGGCCGCGTCCCGCCCGCTGACCGGCCGCCGTGACGGACCCCGCCACGAGCAGGACCCCGAGCAGTGGTGGTCCGCCCTCGCCGCCGCCTGCCGCGAGGCGCTGACCGGCATCGACCCGCGCCGCGTCCGGGGCCTGGCCGTCGACGCCACCTCCGGCACCGTCCTCCTCGCCGACGAGCGCGGCACGCCCCTCACCCCCGGCCTGATGTACGACGACGGGCGCGCCCGCGCGTACACCGCACGCGTCAACCAGGCGGGCGCCGAGGTGTGGCAGGAGCTCGGCTACCGCACCATGCAGCCGTCCTGGGCCCTGCCCAAAGTGCTCTGGCTCCTGGACAACACCGACTTCCCCGACGCCCGGCTGCTGCACCAGGCCGACCTGATCACCTGGCGGCTGGCCGGACGGCAGCTGCCGAGCGACGCCAGCCACGCCCTCAAGACCGGCTACCACCTCGTCGACGACCGCTGGCCCGACGAGGAACTGGGCGCGCTCGGCGTCCCGCCCGGCCTCCTCCCCGACGTCGTACGCCCCGGCACCGTCCTCGGCACCGTCTGCGCCGACGCCGCGACCGCGACCGCGATCCCCGCCGGAACGCCCATCGTCGCCGGCATGACCGACGGCTGCGCCGCCCAGATCGGCGCCGGAGCCCTCACCCCCGGCGCCTGGAACTCCGTCCTCGGCACCACCCTCGTCCTCAAGGGCGCGAGCCCCCACCTCGTACGCGACCCCGGGGGAGTGGTCTACTGCCACCGCGGCCCCGGCTCCACCTGGCTGCCGGGCGGCGCGTCCAGCAGCGGCGCGGGCGCCCTCGCGCAGCGCTTCCCCGGGGCCGACCTCGACGCGCTGACGAGGCAGGCCGCCGCCACCGGCTCCACCGCCGTCGCCTACCCCCTCACCGGCGCCGCCGGCGAACGCTTCCCCTTCCGCGCACCCGACGCCACCCCCTTCGTCCTGGGCGACCCGGTCGGCGACGCGGAGGAGTTCCACGCCCTCCTCCTCGGCGTGGCCTGCGTCGAACGCCTCTGCTTCGACTACCTCGACCACCTCGGCGCCCCCGTCGGCGGCCCGCTCACCCTCACCGGCGGCGGCGCCCGCAACCGCTACTGGTCGCAGCTGCGCGCCGACCTCCTCGGCCGTACGGTCGCCCTGCCCGAACACGCCGAGAGTGCCACCGGCATGGCGGTCCTCGCCGCGACCGCCTCGGGCGCCACGCTGGAACAGGCCGCGGCCGCCATGGTGCGCGTCCGCGAGCAACTGACCCCCGACCCCTCCCGTACGGCCCGGCTGACCCCCGTCTACCTCGCGTTCGTCGACGAACTGACCCGACGCGGCCGGCTGGACCCGTCCATGGCGGCGCACGCCCGCAGAAAGGCCGCGCAATGACCGACTTCATCCTCGTACGCCACGGCGAGACGCAATGGCACGCGGAGAACCGCTACGCCGGCCGCACCGACGTGCCACTCACCGAGCTCGGCCACCAGCAGGCCGCCACGCTCGCCGCCTGGGCCGCCGGACAGCGGCTCGACGCCGTGCTCTGCTCCCCCCTGTCCCGTGCCCGTCTCACCGCCGAACCCGCGGCCACCGCCCTCGGCCTCACCCCGCGCGTCGACGAGCGGCTGTACGAGGTCGACTTCGGGCGCGGCGACGGGCTGACCCGCGCCGAGATGGCCGAGGAGTTCCCGGACGCGCTCGCCGCCTTCCTCGCCGACCCCGTCGCCCACCACCTGCCCGGCGGCGAGGACCCCGCGGCGGCGGCCGACCGGGCGATCGACTGCCTGGAGGAGGCTGCCCGCGAGCTCCCCGACGGCCGCGTCCTCGTCGTCGCCCACTCCACCCTCGTACGCCTCGTGCTGTGCAAACTCCTCGGCATCCCCCTCTCCCGCTACCGCCAGGTCTTCCCGGCCCTGGAGAACGGCGCCCTGACCGAACTGCGGCTGCCGCCCGGGGGACAGGCGTCCCTGCTGCGGCTCAACGCACCCGCCACCGCCGCCACCACCGCCACGACCACCGCCCACTGAACCCCCGTCTGGAGCACCGCCGTGACCACCACCGTCCTCGCCGCCGGCGACCACTTCGTCCTGCCCCGCCTGCTGACCGAGGAACTGCGCGCCGCCGCGCCGACCGCCGACCTGGATGTACGCGAGCTCCAACTGCCCTGGCCGCACACCCCCTTCGGCGCGGTCGCCGAGGTCGACGAGGCGTCCGGCACCGAGGACGAGCTGATCGAGGCGCTGCGCGGCGTACGGATCTGCCTCACCCAGATGGCGCCGCTCACCGAGCGCGTGCTGGCCGCCTGCCCCGACCTGGAGCTTTTCTGCGTCAGCCGCGGCGGCCCCGTCAACGCCAACCTGGAGGCCGCCACCCGCCACGGCGTCGCCGTCTGCTACGCCCCCGGCCGCAACGCCGTCGCCACCGCCGAGCACACCCTCGCCCTGATCCTCGCCGCCGCCCGCGGCATCGGCGACGTCCACACCGGCCTCAAGCACGGCACCTGGCGCGGCGACTACTACGACTACGACACCTGCGGCATCGAGATCGACGGCTCCGTCGTCGGACTCGTCGGCTTCGGCGCGATCGGCTCGCGCGTCGCCCGCGTCCTGGTCGCCATGGGCGCCGAGGTGCTCGTCCACGACCCGTACGTCAAGCCCGAGGCGGTGGAGGGCATCGCCGAACTCGTCCCCCTCGACGAGCTGCTGAGCCGCTCCCGGATCGTCTCCCTCCACGCGCGCGTGACCGACGAGACCCGGGGCATGATCGGACGCGACCAGATCGCCGCCATGCCGCCCGGCTCCGTCCTGGTCAACTGCGCGCGCGGCGCGCTCCTCGACTACGACGCCGTCTGCGACGCCCTCGACACCGGCCACCTGGCGGGCGCCGGCTTCGACGTCTTCCCCGCCGAACCGGTCCCGGCCGGCGCCCGCCTGCTGTCCACGCCGGGCGTCGTCCTGACCCCGCACATCGCGGGCGGTAGCCGCGAGGTCGCCCACAAGGCGGCCCGCATCGTCGCGACGGAAGCCGCCCGCTTCCTCCGCGGCGAGCCCCTCGCCCACTGCGCCAACCCGGACGTGCTCCGGCGCCCCTAGGAGGCGTTCCCTAGGGCCTGGGGTCCCTCTTCCAGGGCCGGAGCTTCTCGGGGTTGAGGACGGCCCAGATCCGGCGGATCCTGCCGTTCGCGATGTCGAAGGCGTACACCGACACGACGGTGCCGTCCAGGTGGGCCGCGAGACCGGGCTGACCGTTGACCGTGCACTCGCGGATCGTCAGCCCGCCGGGGTGGGCCCGGGCGGTGAAGAAGCGGGCGATGTGCTCGGCGCCCTCGATCGGGTGGGGCCGGGCCGTGACGAGTCCGCCACCGTCCCCGACGGCGGTGGCGTCGGCGTCGAGCAGGCCGATGAGGGCGTTGATGTCCCTGGCCTCCCACGCCCGCTTGAACTCCTTGACGACACGGGCCTGTTGGCCCATCGGCGACGAGGGGACCCGCGAGGACTCGACGCGGCGGCGGGCCGAGGACGCCAACTGGCGGCAGGCCGCCGGGGTGCGGCCGACGATGTCGGCCACTTCGGAGAAGGGATAGCGGAAGACGTCGTGGAGGACGAACGCCACGCGCTCCGCCGGGGTCATCGTTTCCAGGACGACGAGGAAGGCCATGCCGACCGACTCGTCGAGCGTGATGCGGTCGGCCGGATCGGCCGTGCCGTCGTCCACCGCGCCGGCGGACCACTCGGTGCGCGCGGGCACCGGCTCGGGCACCCACTGCCCCACGTAACGCTCGCGCCTGGCCCGTGCCGACCGGAGCACGTCGAGGCAGATGCGGCCGGCGACCTTGGTCAGCCAGCCGCCGGGTGACACCACCGCCTCCTGCTGCCGCGGAGACATCGCGTACCAGCGGGCGTACGTCTCCTGGACGACGTCCTCGGCCTCGGCCACGGAGCCCAGCATCCGGTAGGCGACGTTGATCAGCCTGCGGCGTTCACCGGTGACCACGGTCGCCATCGGGTCGAGTCGGCCGTCCCGTGGCGCGGTCGAACTGGTCGTCATGGTCTCGCGGCTCCCTTGGTCGGATCTTCCCTCACCTCTCTGACGGGACAGCGCCCCGAAATGTGAGATCGGCGCCCCGCGTCACATTCCGCCGCGCCATCTCGTCGTACGGGCAGCGGCACGGGACGGAAGCGAACGCCTTCCCTCCCGCGGCACGCCCCGCAACCGAAGGAGTACGCGATGACCACCCACGAGTCCGAGATCCGGGCGCTCCTGGCGCACCGAGCCGACGCCCAGCAGACGAAGGACATCGACCGGCTCATGTCGTTCTACGCACCCGACGCCGTCTACTACGACGTCGTCCCCCCGCTGCGGTTCACGGGGACCGACGAGATCCGCCGCAACTTCCTGCGCTGGTTCGACGGATACGTCGGCCCCATCAGCCTGGAGACGCACGACCTCACGCTCGCGGCCGACGGCGACACCGCGTTCGCGCACATGCTCCACCTGGACTCGGGAGAGCGCAAAGGCGGGCTCCAGGCGTCGATTTGGGTACGCGAGAGCGTCTGCCTCCAGCGCACAAACGGAACATGGTCGATCACTCACGAGCACGTCTCGATCCCGATCGACCCGGCGACCATGACCGTCTGGCTGCCGTCCGACAAGGACCAGCCCGCCGGACACGCAGCGAACGCACAGTGAGGAGCACCCGCCGTGATCATCACCGCTTCGACGCTCAAGAGGTTCGCCGCCGCATCGCTCGCCGCAGCCGCGTTCGGGGTGTGGGCCGTTGACGGCGCGCATGCCGGCACCCCGGAGAAGGGGCGTGCCGAAGTCCTCGAACTCAAGGTCCGGAACGATCAGTACACGGCTGTCGATCTCGGCCCCGCGGGGCCGAGCCTGGGCGACATGGACGTCTACTCCGGCACGGCCGTGAAGGACGGGCGCGATGTCGGACGCGGGGGCGGAACCTGCCAGGTCGTCCAGGTGAAGGACGCAGAACTCACGTCGCAGTGCCTGATCACGATGCAGGTCGCGCGGGGTTCCCTGACGATGCAGTCGTTGTGGACGAAGGGAGAGCAGGGCCCCCTCGACATGGCCATCACCGGCGGCACGGGCGTGTACAGCAATGCGCGGGGCATCGCCCGCTTCTGGGACATCGCGACGCCGAACGAGAGGGCGCGGCTCGAGATTCTGCGCTGAGTGCACGACGGCGTGCTCCAGCGTCAGGGGAGTGTGTACGCCCGGGCGAGCACCGCCACGGTCGTCGCCATGGCTCGGCGCAGTTCGGGCGGGGCGACGACCTCGACGTCCGCGCCGAGGCGCAGCAGCTCGCCGCAGGCGTGGTCGGTGCTCTCGGTCGGGATGACCGCCTCGACCCATCCGCGGTCGCCGACGGGGACCGCGGTGGAGTCGACCGCCCGCACCACCTCCGGAGGGACGTTGTCGGGCAGGCGCCGGCGCCCTTGAGGGGACAGGCGGACGGTGGCTGTTCCGGTGTAGCGGCGTGCCTGGAAATCGTCGAGGTAGGAGGCCCAGTACGCGCCCAGGTCGAAGTCGCGCGGACGGTCGAACCGCTCGTCGCCCAGGACCGCGTCGAGGACCTGGGAGACGCGGTAGGTGGTCGCCGTCCCGCTCTCCGCGGCGGCCACGACGTACCAGGTCCCGGACTTGAGGACCAGGCCGTAGGGACGGAGGCGGCGCTCCACCTCCTGCGGCGCCCGCCATCGGCGGTAGCGCACGTCCACCACCCGCTGGGTGAGCACCGCGTCGACGAACAGGGGCAGGTGCGGTGCCTCTTCGTGCTCCCGGTACCAGCCGGGAGCGTCGAGGTGGAACACCGCCGCGGTCCGGGCCGCCTCCTCGCGCGGCCCCGCCGGCAGCGCGGCCAGCAGCTTCAGGCGCGCCGCCGCCACCTCGGCCGCGAGCCCCAGGTCGGCGGCGGGTCCGGGCAGCCCGGCGAGGAACAACGCCCGTGCCTCGCCCTCGCTCACCCCGGTCAGCCGGGTCCGGTAGCCGTCGAGCAGCCGGTAGCCGCCTCCGCGACCCGGCTCGGCGTAGACCGGGAATCCGGCGGCCTGGAGGCGTGCCAGGTCGCGGTAGGCGGTACGCACGGAGACGTTCAGTTCGTCGGCGACCCCGCGTGCGGACACGCGGCCCCGCGCTTGCAGCAACAGCAGCACTGACAGCAGTCGACCGGCGGACATGGACGCATTCTCCCCGCACCCGCACCCTCCCGGGAAACCTCTCCCGGAAACCCTGACAGCCCCTGACACACGGCTCTCCTACCGTCGGCGCGGAAGTCCCCCTTTTCCGTCAAGAGCACCGAGCAGGAGTCCACCCATGTCCGATAGCCGCGCCTCCGGCCCCGCCGCCGTCATCGAGCTCCGCCAGTACACGCTGCGCCCCGGCCGACGCGACGAGCTCATCGAGCTGTTCGACCGGGAGTTCGTCGAACCTCAGGAAGAAGCGGGAATGAGCGTGCTGGGACAGTTCCGGGACCTCGACGATCCGGACCGCTTCGTCTGGCTGCGCGGTTTCCGGGACATGACGACGCGCCATCGCGCGCTCACGGCCTTCTACGGCGGCCCCGTCTGGGCCGAACACGGTCCCCGCGCCAACGACACCATGGTCGACTCGGACGATGTCCTCCTCCTGCGCCCCGCGTCGGACGGGACCGGCTTCGCCGCCCCTTCCGCCGACCGGCCCGCGGTCGGCGCTCCGGCGCCGGACCGTTTCGTGGCCGCCACCGTGTGGTCCTTCCGCCCCGGAGACGACAGCGGTGTCGCACTGATCCGGGACGGCCTCCTCCCCGTGCTGTCGGAGACGGGACCCGCGCCCCTCGCCCTGCTGGCCACCGAGCCCGCGCCCAACACGTTCTCCAGGCTGCCGGTGCGCACCGGGGAGAACGTCGCCGTGCTCGTCGCCTCGTACCCCGACGAGCGCGCGTACCTCCGCCACCTCGCCGCCGTCCAGGCCCACCCCCTCGCGCGGGACGAGATCCTGCCGGGCATCGCACGAGCACAGACGGCGGCTCCCCGAACGCTCCGCCTGGCGCCCACCGGCCGCTCGCTCCTCTCCTGAAGCGGCACTTCCTAGCGCCGTGCCGCGCGCGGCTTCGACCAGTACCGCTGCCCCGCCGCCTTCACCCGGTCGGGTACGGCTTTGACGGCGGCGCCGAGGACCCGGGTTTTCACCGAGCCCGCGACCACCCGGGTCCGGCCGCGCATCAGGGCCTCGAAGGCGTCCTCGGCGACCTGCGCCGGGTCGTCCTTGTGGCGCAGGCGGCCCAGGCGCGTGTCGTCCATGCCCGCGCGGTGGAAGAAGTCCGTCTCCGTGGCCCCCGGCATCAGCGAGGTGACGGTGACCCCGGTGTCCTTGAGCTCCTCCCGCAGCGCCTGCGCGAAGGACTGGAGGAACGACTTGGAGGCGCTGTAGACGGACTGGAACGGCCCCGGCGCCATCGAGGCCACCGAGGAGGTGATCAGCAGCCGGCCCTCGTCCGCGTCGACCATCGCGCGCAGCAGCCGGTGGGCGAGGTGCACCGTCCCGTTGATGTTGAGGTCGATGACGCGGGCGTGGTCCGCGAGGTCGGTGTCGACGAAGGCCCCGCCCGCGCCGACGCCCGCGTTCAGCGCGGCGGCGGCGACCGGGCGCCGGGTGGCGAGCACCGCGGCGTGGAGCTGCTCGACGCCGTCGTACGTGGCGAGGTCCGCGGTGACGGCCGTGACGTCGGTGCCGCGGCCGCGCAGCTCCTCGGCCACGGCCGCCAGCGCGGCGTCCTCCGCGCAGACGACCAGGTCGAAGCCGTTCGCGGCGAACGTCCGGGCCAGCTCACGGCCGATGCCGCTGGAGGCTCCGGTCACCACGGCCAGGGGTCTCATGGCGTCCATGACCGCCGGGGTACCCGCTCGCCCGGCGTGCAGGCCCGTTTCCCTGGATTGATCATGGGGTACACGCGTCGCGCCACGACACCCCCCGGAGGTGACCCATGAGCGAGCTCGGTCAGTCGACGAACGGGACCGTCACCACGCAGGTCCCCGCCAGATTGGACCGGCTGCCGTGGTCCCGGTGGCACTGGATGATCGTGATCGGCCTGGGCACCGTCTGGATCCTCGACGGCCTCGAGGTCACCATCGTGGGCAGCATGGCCAGCCGCCTGTCCGAGGAGGGCAGCGGCCTCGCCATCAGCAGCACCCAGGTCACCGGTGTCGCCGCCGCCCTGTACGTCGCCGGCGCCTGTTCCGGCGCGCTGTTCTTCGGCTGGCTGACCGATCGCTTCGGCCGCAAGAAGCTCTTCCTCATCACCCTGGCCGTCTACCTCGCCGCGACGGCGCTGACCGCGCTGTCGTACTCGTCCTGGTGGTTCTTCCTCTTCCGCTTCCTCACCGGCTTCGGCATCGGCGGGGAGTACGCGGCCATCAACTCCGCCATCGACGAGCTGATCCCGAGCAAGTACCGCGGCCGGGTGGACCTGATCATCAACGGCAGCTTCTGGCTCGGTGCCATGGGTGGCGCCCTGCTGTCCGTCGTCTTCCTGGACACCGCCCTCTTCCCGAAGGACCTCGGCTGGCGGATCTCCTTCGGCCTCGGTGTGGTCCTCGGTCTGGTGATCCTGCTGGTACGCCGGCACGTCCCGGAATCGCCCCGCTGGATGTTCATCCACGGCCGCGCCGAGGGCGCCGAGGAGCTCGTTTCCGGCGTCGAACGCGAGATCGAGCGCGAGAAGGGCAAGCCGCTGCCTGAGCCCGCCGGCGCGATCACCATCAAGCAGCGGCACAGCGTCGGCTTCGTAGAGATCGCCCGGACCCTGATCCGGACCTACCCCCGGCGGGCGGTGCTGGGCTTCGCGCTCTTCGTCGGGCAGGCGTTCCTCTACAACGCCATCACCTTCGGCTTCGGCGCCATCCTGGTGACCTTCTACGACGTGCCGAGCGGCTCCACCGGCTACTTCTTCGCGGTCATCGCGGCCGGGAACTTCCTCGGGCCGCTGCTGCTCGGGCGCCTCTTCGACACCTGGGGGCGTCGGCCCATGATCGCCGGTACGTACCTGCTCTCGGGGGTCCTGCTCTTCGCCACCGCCTGGCTCTTCGGCGACGGCCGGCTCACGGCGACCACCCTGACGGCCTGCTGGTGCGTGGTCCTCTTCTTCGCCTCGGCGGGCGCGAGCTCCGCGTACCTCACCGTCAGCGAGATCTTCCCGATGGAGACCCGGGCCATGGCCATCGCCTTCTTCTACGCCATCGGCACCGCCGCCGGCGGCATCTCGGGGCCGCTGATCTTCGCGGGCCTCACGGAGAGCGGCGCGCCCGCCGACACCGTGCTGGCCTTCTGCATCGGCGCCACCGTGATGGTCCTGGGTGGTCTGGTGGCCCTGTTCCTCGCCGTCCCGGCGGAGCGCAGGTCGCTGGAGGACATCGCGACGCCGCTGTCGGCGCAGGCGGCGGCCACGGCCACGACCGCCCCGGGGCGTACGGCTCCGCAGTCGGCGCTGTGAGGCGGTGAGGCGGTGAGGCGGTGAGACGCGGACGGGGGAAAGTCCTGCCCGGAGGCGATTGGCGCCGTCGCGCAGGAATGGTTTATCGTTCATTCAGTCGGTTGTGAAGACGCCTTCACAACCGCCCCCTGACTGCCCCGGCTGGTTCCCCCGTCCAGCCGGGGCTCTCTTTTTGCCCGCTTGGCCCTCGCCCCGCTTCAGCCGCCGCCTGCCGGGAACCCGTGCGGGGAACGACCGACCCCGAGCCGAGGACGGTACACAGCGATGACCGAGTACGAACGCTCCCGCACCATGCCCGCGCTGCCCGAGCACGTCTTCGACCAGGTGGCCAACATCGACCAGCTGGACACCTGGCTCCCCGCCGAGCTGCACGTACACGCCCAGGACCTGCCCGCCGTCACCGTCCACGAGGACCGCACCGACGAGGACACGCCCGCCCTGCTGCGCGCCGAACGGGACCAGATGCGGCTCGAATGGGGCACCCGGGAGCAGGGCAGCTACACCGGCTGGCTCCAGGTCGCCGGCATGGACACCGGCACCAGCGAGGTGACCGTGCACCTGTCCTTCTTCGACGAGAGCCACGACCCGGGCGACAAGGCCGTCTCCGACGCCCTCGACCGCAGCCTGGAGCGGCTGGAGCAGCAGGTGCGGCTGCGCGTCGACAACGCCGCCGGCTGAGCCGCCCATGGTCCCGCGCGCCAAGCGGTACGCGGTCGCCGCCTCGGGGCAGTGGACCGACGAGGAGGAGGGCCGCCGCCGGCTGCCCGCCGGCGAGGTCCACGCCTGGGAACCGGGCCTCAACCAGACGGTCTGCGGGCTCTCCCTCAGCCGCTCCCAGCTGGCCCGCTTCCCCCACGTGACGTGGACCGACACCTTCCCGGAGTCGGGCGGCGCCGCCGACCGCGTCCAGCGCCTCTGCCCGCGCTGCGCCTCCGTCGCCGGGCACCGCGGCGGCGACGCCCGCCCGCGCTGGCAGCGCACCAACCCGCGGCCCTGAGGGCCCCGAGCGGCCCCGTTTCCGACCGGGGCGCGAGGGCACCCGCGAGGACATGGACCACTCGAAGGCACCCGTACTCGACGCCCTGAAGGCGTACCACGCCGAGAACCAGACCCCCTTCACCCCGCCCGGGCACAAGCAGGGGCGCGGTGCCGATCCCCGCGTCCGCGCGGTGCTCGGCGACGCCGTGTTCCTCTCCGACGTCCTGGCCACCAGCGGCCTCGACGACCGGATGTCGTCCCAGGGCATCATCGAGCACGCGCAGGAGCTGATGGCCGACGCGGTGGGCGCGGAGCACACCTTCTTCTCCACCTGCGGCAGCTCCCTGTCCGTGAAGGCGGCGATGCTGTCGGTCGCGGGCCCGCACGAGAAGCTGCTCGTGGGCCGC
Source organism: Streptomyces sp. NPDC093546 (assembly GCF_044765045.1). NCBI lineage: Bacteria > Bacillati > Actinomycetota > Actinomycetes > Kitasatosporales > Streptomycetaceae > Streptomyces > Streptomyces sp. NPDC093546. Next base: position 32,781 of record NZ_JBIWJG010000013.1, read on the forward strand.
GACGCGCACAAGGCGGTGGTCTCCGGCCTGGTCCTCGCCGGCATCGTGCCCATCTGGGTCGACCCCCAGTGGGACGCCGACCTGCACCTCGCGCACCCGCCGTCCGCCGACGCCTTCCGCGCCGCGTTCGCCGAGCACCCCGACGCGCGCGGTGCGCTGGTGACGACGCCGACGCCGTACGGCACCTGCTCCGACCTGCCCGGCATCGCGCGCGTCTGCCACGAGCACGGCGTACCCCTCATCGTCGACGAGGCGTGGGGCGCCCATCTGCCCTTCCACCCGGACCTGCCGACCTGGGCCATGGACGCCGGGGCGGACGTGTGCGTCACCTCCGTCCACAAGATGGGCTCCGGGCTGGAGCAGGGCTCGGTCTTCCACCTCCAGGGCGACCTCATCGATCCCCAGGTCCTCAAGAACCGCGAGGACCTGCTCGGCACCACCAGCCCCTCCGTACTCGTCTACGCGGCCCTCGACGGCTGGCGCCGCCAGATGGTCGAACACGGCCACGCCCTCTACGACGACGCGCTCGCCCTCGCCAAGTCGGTACGGGCGCGGATCGCCGAGATCGACGGCCTGCACGTGCACGGCCGCGACGACTTCTGCGGGCCCGGCCGCGCCTCCGACATGGACCCCCTCCAGGTCATCGTCGACATCTCCGCCCTCGGCACGACCGGGTACCGCGTCGCCGACCGGCTGCGCGAGAAACACCGCATCAACCTGCACCTCTCCGACCACCGCCGCAGCAGCGCCCAGCTCACCCACGCGGACGACGAAGCGAGCGCGGACGCCCTCGTCACCGCCCTGGCGGAGGCCGCCGCCCACGCCGACGAGCTGCGCCCCGCGCCCCGGATCGAGGTGCCCGACCCGGCCGAGCTGCGGCTGGAGCAGGTGATCCTCCCGCGTGACGCGTTCTTCGGCAGGACCGAGCAGGTCCCGTGGGAGAAGGCGGTCGGCCGGATCACCGCCGAGATGCTCACCCCGTACCCGCCCGGCATCCCGGCGGCCCTGCCCGGCGAGCGCCTCAACGCGGAGGTCCTTCGCTATCTGCGCACCGGCGTCGACGCGGGCATGGTCGTGCCGGACGCGGCGGACACGGAGGTCAAGAGCATCCGCGTGGCCATCGAGGACTGACGTGCCGCACGCGCCCGGCAACGGGCGTCACAGCCCGGCCGCGGCCTTGTCCCGCAGGCAGGCCCACGCCCGCTCCTGCACCTCCGTGCGCAGCAGGACGTCCGCCGCCGTACAGGCCAGCGCCTCGGCGGCCGCGAGCATGGCCCGCCGCGCCCGTGGGGAGGCCGCGGCGGCCGCGAAGCGCGGGGTGTGGTCCGCGCCGTCCTCCGGATCCATGATCGACACCCAGGGGTGGATCGCGGGCACCCGATTGCTGACGTTCCCGATGTCGGACGAGCCGAGGTAGATGCCCGGCACCGGGTCCGAGAGCCGCAGCCCCGCCCGCGCGATGTGGTCCGCGAACCGGCCGGACAGCACGTCGTTGTCGCGGAAGTGCTCGTAGCCCTCGCCCACCCGGTCCACGTCCACCGTCGTACGGGTGGCCAGCGCGATGCCCTGCGCGCAGGAGCGCAGCTCCGCCTCCAGCTCCTCCCGGGCCGCCGTGGTGCCCCCGCGCAGCCCGAAGAGGCCCTCCGCGTACTCCGGGACGATGTTCGTGGCGCGGCCTCCGTCCGACACGATGCCCTGCACGTGCGAGCCGGGCGGCAGCCTCCTGCTCAGCACCGGCAGGGTGTTGAAGAGCTGGATCAGCGCGGCCAGCGCGTCGATGCCCTCCGTCGGGTTGCCCGTCGGGTGCGCCGCGCGGCCGTGGAAACCGACCCGCAGCTGCGCGCTGGCCGTCAGCGGCGCCCACGTCCAGTCGTACACGCCCGGATGCACCATCAGCGCGGCGTCGACCCCGTCGAAGAGCCCCGCCTCCACCTCGACGACCTTGCCGCCGCCGTGCTCCTCGGCCGGCGTGCCGACGGCCAGCAGCGAGCCCTCGACCGGGCCGAGCGCCGCCCGCGCGGCGAGGGCCGCGCCCAGACCAGCCGCCGCGATCAGGTTGTGGCCGCACGCGTGACCGAGGCCGGGCAGCGCGTCGTACTCCAGCAGCAGCGCCGCGCACGGCCGCCCACCGCCGCCGGTGCGGCCGGTGAACGCCGTCGGCAGGTCGGCGACCCCCCGCTCCACCGCGAACCCGGCGGCCTCCAGCTCACCGGAGAGCAGCCGCGCCGCCCGGTGCTCCTCGAAGGCGGTCTCCGGATCGCGGTGCAGCGCCAGGGCGACGTCCCACAGCCGGTCGGCGCGTGCGGCGACCTCCTCCCGGATACGGGCGTACACAGGGGCGAGGGCGTCGTCGGACACAGGGCCTCCTCGGGTCGGCGGTTTTGGGGCCGGCGCTTCCGCCCGGCCTTGCGGACGTGTTCCACGCCTCCGCCGCCCGATGCCCTGGTGGTCGTACGCCGGTCAGAACGCGTACCGCACCCGCAGCCAGGGCGCGTGGGTCCCGATCAGCGCCGTGAGGCGCGCGACGGACTCGCGCTTGACGTCGTCGCGGTAGCGGACGTTGCGGGCGCCGTTCTGCGAGCGCTTGGCCTGTTGCAGACCGGGCTGCCACAGGACGTCCTCGGCCCGCGGGTGCCAGGTCCGGTTCACCTCGTGCAGCTCGCGGTTGTGGGTGAGCATGATGACCTCGGCCGCCGCCTGCCGTTTCACGGCGGGCGGGAGGACGTCGTCCATGTGGCGCAGCAGCTCGGCCCAGTCGGCTTCCCAGCCGGGCCGGATCACCACGGGGGAGAGGTTGAAGTGGACTTCGTATCCGGCGGCGACGAAGTCGCCCGCGGCCGCGATCCGGTCGGCCACCGGGCTCGTGCGGATGTCCAGGAGGCGTGAGTCGGCCGACGGCATGACGGAGAAGCGGATACGGGTGGCGCCGCGCGGGTCGAGGCCGAGGAGCGCCCGGTTGACGTACTTGGTGGCGAAGGACGCCTTGGCGGTGGGCCACCGCCGGAAGGCGTGGACGAGCGCGGCGGTGCCGTCGCCGATCAGCGCGTCCACGGAGCAGTCGCCGTTCTCGCCGATGTCGTACACCCAGCGGTCGGCATCGCACTGGTTGGGCTCCGGCTTGGGACCGAGGCCGCGGATGTGGCGGTCGAGGGCCCCGATGATGTCCTCGACGTTGGTGAACAGCGTGATCGGGTTGGCGTAGCCCTTGCGGCGTGGCACGTAGCAGTACGCGCACGCCATGGCGCACCCGTTGGAGGCGCCGGGGGCGATCCAGTCGGCGGAGCGGCCGTTCGGGCGGACCTCGAACGACTTGCGCACGCCCAGCACGAGCGTCTGCCGCTTGACGCGCACCCAGCGGTCCGCGTTGCCCTCGTTGCCGTGCAGGTGCGGGATGTTCCAGTGGGAGCCCACCTCGATGAGCCGAGCGCCGGGAAACCGCCCGATGATGGCGCGGCCGCGCGGGGAGAGCGCGGCCGCCGGCTCGGCCTGGATCTCGGTCACGTCGAGCAGCCCGGCGGCGGCGTCCGCTCCGGCGGACCCCGGCTCCGGCTCCGGCCCGCGCTCCGGCGCTTCGGAGGCGCCCAGCAGCTCCTGGAGGCCGAACAGGGCGTCGGGCCCGTCGGGCGGCGGTGAAGGAGGGGGCGGGGGCGGGCGGTGCATCGGTTTCTCCCTGCGGCGGCGGCAGTCCCTCCAGCTTGCCACCCGGGTCCGACAGCGGCCGCGCCGCCGACCCGAGCCGGCCGGAAGACAGGCCCTACGCCTCGACCCGGGGGCGGCGCTCCGCGCGGCGGCCGCGCAGCCGGCGGCTCAGGGCGTGGAACCGCGGGTGGCGCTCGCCGAGCTCGGCCGAGCGGCGGTCCAGCTCCTCCATGAGGCGCTCACTGCGCTTGTCGAGGTCCAGCTCGTCGAGGATGCGGTCGATCTCCGCGAGCAGCGCCCCGTGCAGCTGCCACTGCCGGGGGTGCTCCTGCACGTCCTCCAGGAGCATGTCGGCGACCCGGTCACGGGTGGCCCGGCTGGCGGCGAGCGCCTCGGTCAGCTGCTCCTCGGCGCGCTCGGCGTTGGCCGCCACCTGCGTGGTGATCAGCCGGGCGAAGCTCTCGATGGCGTCGGCCATCTGCCCGAACAGCTCCTTGAGCCCGGCCGCCACGTCCGGCGGGAACAGCGACTCCTCGGTGCGGAACTTCGCCAGGTCGGTCAGGCTGCGGGTCAGCACCCGCAGCACCACGGCGCAGATCTCCAGCGTGTCCAGGCCGGTGCGCAGCACGATCCGCGACAGCAGCCCCTCCCGCACCCTGGGGTTGAACATGAGGCTCTCCTCCGCCTGCCGCAGCGAGGCGTCGACCTCCACGATGTCGTGGTCCAGCCGCCGCGCCTCGTGCAGCCGGGCGGCCGCGTGCGGGAAGGGGATGTGCCCCTCGCCGATCTCGGCGCCCATGGTCCGGAACATCCGGCCCATGCCCCGCGCCAGCCCGTCGATGGAGGCCCCGGCGCTCTGCACCCACACGGGCGGCGCGAACAGCAGGTTGAACAGCAGGCCCACCCCGGCGCCGATCAGCGTCTCCAGCACCCGGTGCCAGGCCACCGACGCGGCCTGCGAGACGCCGAGGACCAGCATGGCGCTGATCGCCACCTCCGGCACGAACTCGTCCACCCGTACGAAGCGGCCGACGATCAGCGCGGTGAAGATGGTCAGCCCGAGGCTCCACCAGGTCAGTCCCACGAGCGCGCTGAAGCCGACGGCGAGGAGCACGCCGACGACGACCGAGTTCACCCGCCGGATGCCGGTGGTCAGGGTCGAGTAGAGAGTGACCTGCACGACCAGCAGCGCCGTGAGCGGCGCCGTCAGGGGAGAGGGCTGGTCGGGCAGCACGGCCAGCGCGACGACGAACGAGATGACGGCCGCCGCGGTCGAGCGAATGGTCTGTACCGCGACGGGTTCGGTCGTCCGCCGCACCAGTTTGATCACAGGAGCTGATACTTCTGGCATCTCATTCCCCTGCCCGATCATCAGTCACTCAGTACACACCCGTCCCAGTAACCGCCCGGACGCCCGCGTTTGCCATCCGGGCGACGTGGTACCGCCAAAGCTCCTGACCAACGTGACCGTCCATCGAGTGACCACCGTCCAGGAGGAGCGATGAACTCACCCGCCCGCGACCGCGCCGCCCGTACCCCCGTCGCCGTCGTCACCGGGTCCGACTCGGGCATCGGCCGCGCCACCGCCGTCCGGCTCGCCGCCGACGGCATGGACGTCGGCATCACCTGGCACACCGACGAGGAGGGCGCCCGGCGGACCGCCGAGGAGGTACGGGCGCACGGGCGCCGGGCCGCCCTCACCCACATGGACCTGACCAAGCTGCCGGACGCCGCCGACGCCGTGGACCGGCTCGCGGAGGAGCTCGGCCGCGTCGACGTCCTGGTCAACAACGCCGGCACCGGCACCGCCACGCCCTTCCTGGACATGGAGTACGCGACCGTACGCGGCGTCCTCGACGTCGACCTGATCGGGCCGTTCCTCTGCGGCCAGATCGCCGCGCGCCGCATGATCCGGCAGGGCGCCGGCGGCCGGATCGTCAACGTCACCTCCGTGCACGAGCATCAGCCGCGCGTCGGCGCCGCGCCCTACTGCGCGGCCAAGGGCGGCCTCGGGCTGCTCACCCAGGTGATGGCGCTGGAGCTGGCCGAGTACGGCATCACCGTGAACGCCGTCGCGCCCGGCGAGATCGCCACGCCCATGACGGGCCAGGAGGACGAGGACGTGACGCGGACGTCCCGGCCGGGCGTGCCGCTGGGCCGGCCGGGCGACGCCCGCGAGGTCGCCGCGGTCATCGCGTTCCTGGCGGGGGAGGGGGCCTCGTACGTCACCGGTGCGTCCTGGGTCGTGGACGGCGGGATGCTCCGCATGGGCCCGCAGGCCGGGTCCCACCTGGAGAGCGACGCCTGGCGCCGCCCCTGAGCACCGAGCGCGGCGCAGGGCAGGGCGGCGCAGGGCAGGGCGGCGCAGGGGAGGGCGGCGCATGGCAAGGGCCCCACCCGGTGGGGTGGGGCCCTGCGGCCGGTGCCGTCAGCGCGTCACCACATGCCGCTCGTCCGGCACGCAGTGCGTCATCGTGAGGCCGTCCACGTCCCGGGGCGGGTTCTCCCCGAGGTTCGCCAGCCGCTTGCGGTCCTCCTCCGTGAGGTCCTGGCTCGCGAGGGGTTCGAGGTGGGCGACGTCCTGCGGGCTGATGCCCAGGCCCTCGCCGACCCGGAGCCCGAGGTCGTTCTCGACCAGCAGGAAGTGCCAGACCATCCGCTCCTGGACGGGCCGGTCGCACTCCTTCAGCGCGTTGACGAAGTTGCGCACCAGGTCGTCGCGCTCCCACTGCTCCATCAGCAGGTACCGCTGCCCGGCCTGCAGGTAGTCGTTGGTGCGCGGGATCCGCTTGCGGGTGAGCCGCCCCCGGATCTCCGGGCCCTGCTCGTCGTGCGTGGGGTACGCGCCCTCGCGCAGCCCGCCCCGGATCGACGGCTCGTAGTTGACGTCGGGGTTCTCGCCGTGGCCGTCCTGGCGGTACGTCATGAAGCCGTCGCGCTGGTTGGTGCGCACGTCGGCGTTCTTGGCCTGGTTGACCGGGAGCTGGAGGTAGTTCGGGCCGACCCGGTAGCGCTGGGTGTCGCTGTACGAGAACGTCCGGCCGACCAGCATCTTGTCGTCCGAGAAGTCCAGGCCGTCCACCAGCACGCCCGTACCGAAGGAGATCTGCTCGTTCTCGGCGAAGAAGTTCTCCGGCATCCGGTTGAGCACCATCTTGCCGACCGGCTTGGGCGGGAAGTCCTGCTCCGGCCAGGTCTTGGTGTCGTCCAGCGGGTCGAAGTCGAGCTCCGGGTGGTCGTGGTCCTCCATCATCTGGACCAGCAGCTCCCACTCGGGGTGGTCGCCGCGCCCGACCGCCTCGTACAGGTCCTTGGTGGCGTGCCCGAGGTTCTCGGCCTGCACGTTGGCCGCGTCCTCCTCGGTCATGCTGCGCACGCCCTGCTTGGGCATCCAGTGGTACTTGACCAGGACGGTCTTGCCCTCCTGGTTGACCCACTTGTACGTGTTGACGCCGAAGCCCTGCATGTGGCGGTAGTCGGCCGGGATGCCGCGCGGGCTGAAGAGGTTGACCAGCATGTGCATGGACTCCGGGGTCTGCGACATGAAGTCGAAGATCCGGCGCGGCTGCTGCTGGAAGGTGACCGGGTCGGGCTTGAGCGCGTGGATCACGTCCGGGAACTTGATCGCGTCCCGGATGAAGAACACGCCCAGGTTGTTGCCGACCAGGTCCCAGTTGCCGTCCTCGGTGTAGAACTTCACGGCGAACCCGCGCGGGTCGCGGGCTGCCTCCGAGGAGTCGCGGCCGCCGATCACCGTCGAGAAGCGCACGGCCAGGTCGGTGCGCTTGCCGCGCTCCTGGAAGATCTTGGCGCGGGTGTAACGGCTGATCGGCTCGTCGCCCCAGGCGCCGTACGCCTCGAAGTAGCCGTACGCGGTGACGCCGCGGGCGTGGACGACACGCTCGGGGATGCGCTCCCGGTCGAAGTGGCTGATCTTCTCCAGGAACTGGTAGTTCTCCAGCGTCGCCGGGCCGCGGGCGCCGACGGTGCGCTGGTTCTGGTTGTCGTAGACCGGGTGCCCCTGGCGGTTGGTGAGCACCTTCCGGTCGTCGCCGGGCGCGGGACCCCGGCTCGATACGTCCGTCACGATCCTCGGCTCCTTCGATGCCGTCTTTCTGCGGTTTGGTCCGATGTGTCGCAGTATCCTCCGTTACCCCCGCTTCGGGGAGGAGTAACGCGACCGGTCGGTGTGACTAGGGCCTGTCTTTCGGATCAGGCCGGATCAGGGAGCGGGGTCTGGTGCCGTACATCGCAAGGCGGAGGAGGGAGTCACTGCGGAGCATTGGCGACCGACGACAACGCGGCGAGGTGCGGTGCCAGGCGACGCGAGCCCGGCAAGATCCGGAAGACAGGCCCTAGCGCACCGCGGCCGCCCGCTCCCGTGCCCACTTGTCCTGACCGTCGGCGTCCGCGTGCACGGACAGGTGGTAGACGGCGAAGGCCCGGCCGATCACCGGCTGGGCGACGTTGCGCACCCGGATCCCCTCGCTGGTCATGCCGTGCTCGACGCCCATGTGCGCGTGACCGTGCACCGCCAGGTCCGCGCCCGCCTCGTCCACCGCCTCGGCCAGCAGATAGCTGCCCAGGAACGGATAGATCTCCAGCGGCTCGCCCGCCAGCGTGTCCGCCACGGGGGAGTAGTGCGTCAGGGCGATCCGCACCGCGCAGCCCGCGTCCTTCAGGGTGTTCAGCGACCCCCGCAGCCCGTCCGCGCAGCGCCGGGTGTACCGGATGAACGACTTCATCTCCGGCTCGCCGAACTCGCCACCGCTGCGCCCGGCGAAACCGCCGCCGAACCCCTTGGTCCCGGCCACGCCGACCCGCACGCCGTCGATGCTCAGCACGGTGCCCTCGCCCTCCAGCACCGTCACACCGGCGCCGTCCAGCGCCGCCGTCACTTCCGCCTCCTGGTCGCTCTGGTAGTCGTGGTTGCCGAGGACCGCCACGACCGGCACACCCAGACCGGCCACCTCCCCGGCGACCACCTCCGCCTCCCGGGCCGTGCCGTGCCGCGTCAGGTCGCCCGCCAGGAGCAGCAGATCCGCGCACTCGCGGAGCGTCTCGAAGGCGGGCCGCAGCGTTCCGGCGCTGTCCGGGCCCAGATGGATGTCGCCGACGGCTGCTACTCGGATCACGTCAGCTCCTCGGAGTGGTCGGGCGGATTCGCGGAGGCCACGACCAGGTCCTCGCGCAGCGGGAGCCCGGCCAGTTCCTCCGCGGCGATCCGCAGGATCTCGGTGCGGCAGGCGGAGCTGGAGACGGTGCCGTACAGCATCACGCTCGTCCCCCGCTGCTCGATGCGTACGCCGAGCTCGGCGATGTCCTCGCTGGCCAGCCGGTCCCGCAGGTGGGCGATGCGGTATTCGGCGGTGTCGGCCGCGCTCATGACGGTCCCTCCCGTCGTTCGGTGAGCGTTCGCTCGGTGACCGGTTCGATCACGTTCAGGCGCTCCAGCAGGAACAGGAACGCCTCGGGCATCGCGGACCCCCGGCTCTCGTGCCGCAGCAGCTCCCAGTCGATCTTCTCCCGAAGGGTCCTGGCGATCGGCAGCACGGCTCCGAAGTCGCAGTGGTGCTCGGAGAAGGCGGCCAGCAGGCTGCCCACGAGGTCCGTCGGGGCGAGGACCGGCATCCGCACCGAGTCCACCGGCAGGACGTCCGCACGCTCCAGCAGATCGGGCGTCACCGGATGCCGGGCCAGCTCGAAGATCAGATCGATGTTCTCGCCGTGCGCCGTCGCCTTGATCAGCCAGTCCTCCGGCGGCTTGCGCACCGGGATCCCGGCGCTCTCCAGCACCCGGGCCACGTCGCCCGCGTCCTCGCGCAGGATCGCGAAGTCGGTGTCGTGCTGGAGGTTGCCCGGCACGCCGTGCGCGTACGCCGCGACACTGCCCGCCAGCGCGAACCGGAGCCCGGCGGCCTTGAGCAGCCCCGCGACCTGTTTGGTGGCCTCCAGGATCGCCTGCATCCTGTCCCGCGGCAGCCAGGCGTCCCCGGCCGCCCCGCCGCCGCCCATGGCGGCGTCCAACGGCACGGCGGTGGGGTCGCCCTCCACCGCTTGGCCCCCGGCCAGCCGCAGCCCGGCCGGTTCCTCCGGCCCCTGCTCGGGCCGGGTGGCGTCGTGCGAATGGTTCCTCACGGTGCTCGGTCCTCCCCTTTCCTCGGCTGCGGGAGGGGGTTCGGGTACCCGGATCGCGCGGAACGATCCCCCTCAGCCGGTCCCCTTGTCGAGGGACCACAGCCGGACCGAGCCGCCGCTGCCGTACGTGGCCAGGCGGGTGCCGGCCGCGTCGAAGGCGATGCGGGTGATGGCGCTGCGGACGTCATGGCCGGTGAGCGGTGCCCGTTCCTCGCGCGTGCGGGTGTCCCAGAGGCGGACGGTGCCACGACTGTCGCCGATGGCCAAGGTCCGGCCGTCATGGCTCAGGGCCACCGCTTCGACGAACGGAGCGGGCTCGTCCCCCTCCGGCTGCCGGCATACGTCGAAGGCCGCTCGGAGCGTGCCGGACGCGGCGTTCCACACCGCGACGGTGCACTCGTCGTCGCTGACACCGGCGAGCGTGCCGAAGTCTCCGCTGAGCGGCATGGGCTCATGGCAGTTGAGACCGCCGCGCGGGGCGGCGGTCCGCGCGACCACCCGCCGCTCGTCCAGGTCCCACACGAGGAGCGGGCCGCCGCAGTACCCGACCAGCATCCGTGGGCGGCCGCCGGTCCTGGCCAGGAACCCGTCCTCGGGATACCGCCCGCTGTGGAGGTCCCTGATCACGAGGTTCCCGTACTCCGTCCTGTCCAGCCCCCGCAGCGGTCGCGACAGCGTGGGGGAGCCGACCGCCTTCCCGACGTCGATCAGCTCGTCCCGGCGCAGGGAGCGCGAAGGCAGCGACTCGGCGGTGACCGCGTCCCACCGGGTCACCCGGTCGCCGTCGCGCGCCAGCACCACGCCGTGCCGGAACTCCAGCGTGCCGACCGGGTGCGGGGGGATCCACCTGGCGGTGGAGGTGTCGTCCGGGAAGGCGTACAGCGAGGCGGCGACGACCGTCAGCGCCCCCACAGCGGCGGCTGCCTTCGCACGCCGCGCGGAGCGCACGGGCGCGGCGTCCCGGCCGGGCTCCCGGGCCACGCCCGCCGCCGACCGGGCCACCAGCGTCTCCTGGAGACGGATGTGCCGGAACTGGTACAGACCGCCCGACCCGCGCAGGACACCCCTGCCATGGGCGTCGGCGAGGAAGCCCATGAACCGCCAGGGCAGCCGGCCGCGCGCCGCGGCGATCAGCCGCCACAGCAGGAACCGGGTCCACGCCCGGGACAGCAGGATCAGCAGGGCGGTCACCAGGCCCGGCAGCACGAAGCACTCCGCGATGAACATGGCCACGTCCCACTCGCCACCCCCGTACCGGCCGAACCACGCGGCCAGCTCATGGATCCGTGCGAGGAGTTCGTCCGTGAGCGGAGGTTCGCCCCGCCATCCGTGCAGGACGGTCGCGAGGAGCGACGCCGTCAGTCTCGTCACGGCCAGGACCGGAAACGCGCCGAGCCCCACCACCGCCCCGGTGGCCAGCGCTCCCAGGACGGCCGAGCGGCGGTCGTCACGGAGCGAGGCGCCCGGCTCGGCGCGGGCGGCGTGGCCGGGCGGCGCGTTCAGGCACTCGTGTACGGCGACACCGGCGCCGACGACGACCATCAGGGCGCCGGCGAGGGTTCCCGCGTCGAGGAGCGCCGCCGCCTCCACCCGAGTGAGCCCGTCGACCACGCCGACCACGGTCATGGCCGCGATGACCGCCACGGTCGGCACGGCGGTCATCGCGAGGCCGGTCCACAACCCCCGGCGCAGCCGGGGCCCCGTGCCGCGCACGGCGAACGACGGGCGGCCCGGCGGACGGCCCGCCGTCGCGTACCAGATCAGCATGGTCAGGACCGCGAAGGCGGCGCCGAGCGAGACGCACGTGGCGATCAGGTAGCCGCCCTCCTCCTCCACGGGCGCGAACCAGGTCACGCCGAGCCCCACGAGCACCGCCAACAGCACCCCGAACCCCAGCCCGACCCCCGGCGCCGCCCACGCCGACAGCAGCCGCGGGCTCATCAGCCACCACGCCAGATCGCGCTCGCCGTACCGGTGCAGATACCGGGCGAGGAACGTCAGCCACTCCCGCGCCTTCGCGGGATCCGGGGCCACGGAGCCGCCCTCGCCCTCGGCGGGCACGGCGCCCGGTGCGTACGCCGCGTCCACGAACCGTTCGATGAGGTGGTCCTCCACCGCGTGCCGGCTGGGGAACCGCTCCTCGTCGACGAGCTCCGCCGGCTGCCCGCCGCACCGCTCGTACACCGTGCGGGCCATCGAGATGATCAGCGGGGTGGACAGGGCCCCGGCCACCGGGCTGTCCGGGCGCGTACGCAGCCGCTCGTACACCGTCGACCAGTCGGACTCCTCCGGCCAGGCCACGTCCGCCAGATACGGGATGGCGTCCCGTGGGGCGACCGGGCTGATCTCCACGACGGGCGCGCGGTGCAGCGCGGGCGACCCCGCCTTGACGACGTCCTCGTACTCCGCCGACCGGCAGGTCACCACGACCGGCCGCTCCCGGCCCAGCGCGCGGTTCAGGGCGCGCACCGCGCTGCGCCGCGCGGACTCGGGGATCTCGTCCAGCCCGTCCAGGACGGGCAGCAGCAGCCCGTGCAGCAGCAGGGAGCGCGGGATCTCGGTGCGGCCCGCGTAGTACGACTCCGCCAGGCGCCGCACCAGCCAGTCGTCCAGCGACTCGCAGATCGGGTCCCAGGACGACACGGGCAGCAGCGCCGGCACCGGCCCGCCGGACTCGCGGGGCTCCAGCAGCCCGAGGGTGAGCAGCAGGGCGAGCACGGTCTTCCCGGCGCCGGGCTCGCCGAGGACCACCAGCCGCCCGCTGCCGATCTGCCGGTACCCGGCCGCGAGCCCGGCGACCGCCTCCTCGAACCGCCCGTCGAGCCGGCCGTCCAGCCGCAGCCGTACGACCCGGGGCCCCGCGCCCTGCCCGGGCACCCGGTCACCGGCAGACAGAGGCCCCCCGCCGCCTCCGGCCCGTACGACGGCCTCGGCCCGGTCGCCGACGTCGCGCCGGGTGGCGCTCCACACCAGCGGCAGCACTCGCGGATCGCGCAGCCGGCGGGACTCGGCCTCCTCCAGCCACTGCGCCCGCAGGATCCGCGCCAGGTCGTCGGCGAGCTCCCCGGGGTCGGGCGGCGGGGCCTCCTGCCCGCGCAGGAAGTCGGCGGCGGAGAGCGCGAGCCCGGCGAGCCCGACGAACAGACCGAGGACGCTCGCCAGCGGATCGCCCGTGTCCAGCCCGGCCACCAGCATGGCCACGACCAGCCCGAGACTGACCAGACCCAGGAGGAGGACGAGCACGGTGCGCCGCACGCGCTGCCGCCGCAGGCGGCCCGGAAACCACGACATGCCGTCAGCGTGGCAGCGGGGCCCCGGCCGCGTCGGCGAGGAGCGGGCGCGTCAGCCGACCAGGTGAACGGGCCCGCCGGCGCGCCACCGCGTCCCTCACCCCGCGCAGGCCCGGGCGGACCGGGCGGAAGCCGAGGACGGCGTACCGGTCCGGTTCGCCTCCGGACCGTTGACCGGCCGCCCCCGTACGCTACCCACCATGTGCTGGAGCGCCACGGCCGATCTCGCGGCGGGCACGGTCGTCGCCGCGATCGGCGTGGCCTGTACGGCGCGGGCGCGCCGGGCCCGCGAACTGCCGCTCGCCGCGCTCCCGTTGCTCCTCGGCGCCCACCAGATCGTCGAGGCCGCCGTGTGGCGCGCGGGCGGCGGCAGCGGCCCGGCGACCCTCGCCTGGGCGGTGATCTCGCTGCCGCTGCTGCCGGTGTGGGTGCCGCTCGGCGTGCTGGCCGCCTCGCCGCCGGGCGGCCGCCGGCGCCTCGCCGCCCCGGCCGCCACCGGAGTCGTGACGGCCGCCGCCCTGGCGTACTGCCTCGCCACCCGGCCCGTCACCGCCGAGATCCGCGGCCGCACCGTCGGGTACGTCCTCGACCTGCCGTACGCGCCGCTGCTGATCGCCGGTTACCTGGTGGCGACGGTCGGCGCGCTGCTGCTCGCGCCGGACCGGCTGCTGCGGCTGCTCGGCGCGGTCGTCGCGGCGGGCGCGGTGCTCTGCCTCCTGATGTGGCGGCTGGAGTTCGTCTCCACCTGGTGCGCCTTCGCCGCCGCGGCGTCGGCGCTGCTGCTGGTCCGGGCCGTCCGGACGGCCCCCTAGGACGGCTCCTCGGGGCCGGGCGCCGCGGCCGGGTCCAGGATGCGGGTCAGGAAGTGGCGGGTGCGCTCGTGGCGCGGGGCGCCGACCACCTGCGCGGCCGGGCCCTCCTCGACGATCACGCCGCCGTCCATGAACACCACCCGGTCGGCGACCTCCCGGGCGAAGCTCATCTCGTGCGTGACGACCATCATCGTCATGCCCTCCGACGCCAGCATCCGCATGACCGACAGCACGTCGCCGACGAGCTCCGGGTCGAGCGCGGACGTCGGCTCGTCGAAGAGCATCACCTCGGGGCCCATCGCCAGCGCCCGGGCGATCGCCACCCGCTGCTGCTGCCCGCCCGACAGCTGCGCAGGGTAGGCGTCCGCCTTGTCGGCGAGTCCGACGCGCTTCAGGTTCTCCCGGGCGACCTTCGCCGCGTGCTCCTTGCCGCGCTTCAGCACCCGCCGCTGCGGCAGCGTGAGGTTCTCGGTGACCGTCACGTGCGGGAAGAGGTTGAACTGCTGGAACACCATGCCGATCCGGCGGCGTACGGCGTCGATGTCGACGTCCAGGTCCGTGACCTCCGTACCGCCCACGAACACCTGGCCCTTGGTGGGCTCCTCCAGCAGGTTCACGCAGCGCAGCAGCGTCGACTTCCCGGACCCGGACGGCCCGATGACGCACACCACCTCACCGGTGGCCACGTCCAGGTCGATGCCGCGCAGCACCTCGTTGTCGCCGAAGGACTTGTACAGGCCCCGGATCTCGATCTCGTTCTCTGGCATCGAACGTCCCTCACTTCGCCCTGGCGGCACGGGCCTCGAGGCGTCGGGCCACCAGGCTCAGCGGAATCGTCACCAGCAGGTAGCACAGCCCGGCGACGAGGATGGGCGTGGAGTTGGCGGTCTGGCTGGCCAGGTCCCGCCCGAACTTGGTGAGCTCCCGCTCCTGGAGCGTCACCCCGAGGAACAGCACCAGCGAGGAGTCCTTGAACAGCAGCACCAGCTGGTTGGTCAGCGGGGGAATGATGATCCGGTACGCCTGCGGCAGGATCACCGACACCATGGCGCGGGCGTGCGAGAAGCCCAGCGAACGCGCCGCCTCCATCTGCCCCTTCGGCACGGCCTGGATGCCCGCCCGAATCGTTTCCGCCATGTACGCCGCGGCCACCAGCCCGAGGCCGAGGGCGACGTTGCCGTACGTGCCCCCGGGGATCTCCGTACCGGGGAACGCCAGTGGCACGGCGACCCCGACGAAGATGAAGATCAGCAGGGCGGGCAGCCCCCGGAAGATCTCGATGTAGATGCTCGCGGCCCACCGGTACGGCGCCACCGACGACAGCCGCATCAGGGCGATGACCAGGCCCAGGACGAGACCGAAGACGAACCCGGAGAGGGTGTACACCACCGTGTTGCGCAGCGCGGTGGTGATGATGTCGGGGAAGAGCCGCGTGGCCAGGTCCGCCTGCGCGAACTGGTTCTGCAGGCGGTCCCAGTCGGCCAGGACGCCGAGCAGGACGAGGGCGGCGACGAAGACCGCGTACTGCAGGCCCTGCGATACCCGCCGCCGCTGGCGCCGCGTCAGCCGTGAGGTCACGACACGCCCTTGGGCATCGGGCCGATCCACTCCTCGTAGATCTTCTTGTACGTGCCGTCGGCCTTGGCGTCCGTGATCGCCTTGTCGATCGCCGCGCGCAGCTTGTCGTTGCCCTTCTTCACCGAGAAGCCGTACTGCTCACCGGTCTCGATGTTCTGGCCGAGCGCGAACGCGTCGGCGGTGGCCTTCTCCTTCAGCCAGCCCTGCACGACCGGGTAGTCGATGACGACCGCGTCGACCTGACCGGTGCGCAGCCCGTTGAGCACGGCGTCGGAGCTCTCGAACGCCACCGGGTCGAAGCCCTGGCTCTTGGCGTAGCTCTCCCCGGTGGTCTCCGCCTGCGCGCCCAGCTTCAGCTTCTTCGCCTTGACGTCCGCGAGGGTGGTGGCGCCGCTCTTCTTGCTCGCCAGGAGGGCCTGGGTGGCGTCGAAGTAGGGGACGGAGAAGTCGACGTTCTTCTTGCGCTCGTCGGTGATCGTCATCCCGGCGGCGGCGAGGTCGCACTTGCCGGAGTTGAGGAACGCGCCCGTCTTGAAGTTCTCGAACGGCGTGTCGAGGATCTTCTGTTCGACCTTGAGGTTCTTCGCCGCGAGGTCGACCAGCGCCACGTCGAAGCCGACGATCTCGCCGTTCCGCTCGAACTGGAAGGGCGGGTAAGGCAGATGGGTGCAGACAGTCAGCTTGCCCTTCTCGACGACGGGCACCCCGCCCGCGGCCTCACCGGGCTTCTCCTTGCCGTTGCCGCACCCGGCGACCAGCACCAGCCCGGCCACCGTGGCGCAGGCGGTGAGGACGGTACGGGGACGAGGGGCGCGCTTGCCGACGGTTGTCCTGAGCACGGTTGACCTCCATGGCCGGGGGGACGGCGGGCGGTACCGGGTGAGGCGACCGCCGACCATGATCGTATGCCACCCGGGCCGGGAACGTCGCGGCGTTTGCGGACACCAGTGCGGGCCCGTGCGGGCTTCCGGGCGGACGGCGTGCCCGGTTTCCCGGGTGCCGCGCCCCCGGGGGCGGGCGGGGCCCGGGCCCCGGGGCGTCACGGACGGCCTGTCCCACTCCCGGCCCCCGCTTGTCCCGGGCACACCCGGGCGGGGGACGGGTCCGGACCCTGGCCATCGGTCTGACCGTGCGGCCCGACCCGCTGCCCCCGCTGCCCGCCGCCCTGGAGGTCGCGGTGTACCGCATCACCGCCGAGGCCCTCGACAACGCCGTACGCCACTCGCGCGCCGACCGCGCCCAGGACACCGTCACCGTCGCCGACGGCACGGTGTCCGTCCGGGTCGCCGACGACGGCGACGGCTTCGCCGCGCACCGGCACGGCCCCGGGGTCGGGCTGCGCTTCATGGCGGAGCGGGCCGAGGAGCTCGGCGGCCGCTTCACCCTCAGCAGCACCGCCGAGGGCACGGTCGTCCACGCGACGCTCCCGGCGGTGCCCGGGACCACGATGGGACAGGAGCCCCATGCGCCTGGGGCAGGGGCCCGCCCAGACTCGTGAGGGACGGGGGCACCGCACCAGCGAAATCGATGGGAGTCCGGCATGACCCGCACC
The DNA here is from genome assembly GCF_044765045.1 of Streptomyces sp. NPDC093546. NCBI lineage: Bacteria > Bacillati > Actinomycetota > Actinomycetes > Kitasatosporales > Streptomycetaceae > Streptomyces > Streptomyces sp. NPDC093546. The sequence goes on from NZ_JBIWJG010000013.1 coordinate 49,790, forward strand.
CGCTCCGGCACCACCCTGGCCAGGACCGCCACCCTGACCAGGACCCTGGCCGCACTCACCGCGCTCGCGGCGGTGGTCGGCATACCGTGGGCCAGATCCCAGCAGCGCAAGAAGGGCTGCGAACCCCCGCACTGCTGACCAGCGCCCCTTCGACCAGCGCGCCCCTTCGCGCACACGTGACCACCACGGGCCCGGGATCCCCGGGCCCGTCCTCATGCCCGTGACCCGCCCCTTCGGTGACTTCGCTCCCCGGACCGTGCCCGTCGGTGGCCGACGCCTGTAGATTCACGCCGCAGAAGCGGTGCTGGCGTGGAGGTAACGGCTGTGTTGATGGTGGGCAAGATCCTGCGGTTCGACGAGGTCCGCGGTTATGGGTTCATCGTCCCCAGGGAAGGGGGCGAAGACGTGTTCATGCACGCGAACGACCTGGTGGACGACAAGTACCTGTACCGGGCGGGGCGCGAGGTGGAGTTCTACCTGGAGATGGGCGACAAGGGCCCCAAGGCGTCGGAGATCCGCCTCGTCGACCAGCCCGTGCGCCGCCCGACGGTGCCCGCGCCCGCGGCCGCTCTGGGCGACGGCCCGGACGACGACCCGGACGACGACACGCTGGACGTGCTCACCACGGCGGAGTTCCAGGCCGAACTGACCGAGGCGCTCCTCGACGCGGACGGCACCCTGACCGCCGCCCAGCTCAAGCGCGTCCGCGCCAGCATCACCGACCTGGCCCGCTCCCACGGTTGGCTCGACGCCTGACCGCCCGGCCCCCGGGCCGCCGGCGTCCGCGCCGGCTACTCCGGGGCCCGGCTCGGCGGCGCCGTGCGCAGGGCCGAGGCCAGCCGCAGCAGGCGGGTCTCGTTGCCCCGCAGGCCCGCGCGGGCGAGCGCCTCGTCGGCCTCCGCCAGCGACGACGACAGGTACACCCCGGCCATCGGCGCGAGCGCCGGGTCGCCGAGGACCGCCTGCGCGGCCTCCACGAGCCGTAGGTACGCCTGGGCCGCCGCACGTTCGCGCATGTCGAAGGTGGTGCTGGTCATCTCTCGCTCCTCGTCGACCGGTTGGGAGTTCCACTCTCCCGCACGGCACTGACAATCAGCGTTCGCGCAGGTACCGTTCCAGCCGCTCCAGGAACTCCCGCTGCGCCGACACCAGCCGGGGCGCCGCCTCTTCGGGCGTGAACCACGCGACGCGGTCCACCTCCGGGAACTCCCGCGTCACGCCCGAGCCGCGCGGCCACTCCATGGTGAAGGTGCCGGGCACCACCGCCTCCGGGTCGAGGTCGCCCTCCACCGCCCACACCGTGACGACCTTGCCGCTCGCCTGCCGCACCTCACCCAGCGGCACCGCGTCCCCGCCCGGCGCCGGCAGTCCCAGCTCCTCCACGAACTCCCGGCGCGCCGCCCCCTCGGGCGACTCGTCCGCCTCGTACTCGCCCTTCGGGACCGACCAGGCCCCGGTGTCGCGCGAGGCCCACAGCGGCCCGCCCATATGGGCGATGAGCACCTCCAGGCGCCCGCCGGAGGTACGGAACAGCAGCAGACCCGCGCTTCGTTTCACCGTCATGCCGCACAGTGTCCCCACACCAGCCCGGCAAGACCCGGAAGACAAGCGCTAGCGTCGAACCGGACCGAAAGACCCGAAAGACCGACAGGGAAGGAGCGCGATGCCCTTGACGCCCGACGACGCGGACTTCCCCGTGTACGAGGCCGCCCGCGCCGCATCCGTCCCCGGGCTCGACGAGCGCGTCACCCACTGCCGCGCCTGCCCGCGCCTGGTCGCCTGGCGCGAGCAGATCGCCCGCGAGGGCCGCCGCGCCTACGCGGGCTGGGACTACTGGGCCCGACCCGTCCCGGGCTTCGGCCCCGACGACGCCGCGCTGCTCGTCGTCGGCCTCGCCCCCGCCGCCCACGGCGGCAACCGCACCGGCCGGATGTTCACCGGCGATCGTTCCGGCGACGTGCTCTACGCCGCGCTGCACGGCCTCGGACTGGCCAGCCAGGCCGAGGCGACCCATCGCGACGACGGGCTGCGCCTCCACGGCGTGCGCGTCACCGCACCGGTCCACTGCGCCCCGCCCGCCAACAAGCCGACGCCCGGTGAGCGCGACACCTGCCGCCCCTGGCTCGCCGGGGAGCTGCGGCTGGTGCGCCCCACCCTTCGCGCGCTCGTCGTCCTCGGCGCCTTCGGCTGGCAGGCGGTCCTGCCCGCGCTGACCGCCGCCGGCTGGTCGGTGCCCCGCCCCCGCCCCGCCTTCGCGCACGGCGCGCACCTCACCCTGGAGGCCACGGACGGCGGCCCGGGCCTCGAACTCTTCGGCTGCTACCACGTCAGCCAGCGCAACACCTTCACCGGGCGCCTCACCCCGGCCATGCTGAGCGACGTCCTCGGCCGCGCCGCCCAGGCGGCGGGGCTGCGCTGATCCGTACCGGTCCGCCGTCCGGGTCGACCCGGTCCGTCCAGCCGCCCGGCAGCACCACCGACCGGGACGGCGTGGCCACGCGCCACAGCCGCCGCCGGTACAGCACCCGCCCGTCCTGACGGACCGACACCACCGGCCGCACCAAGTGTTCCCGCGCCCGCAGCAGGAAGCCGCCGTCGTCCGGTCCGCCGATCCGGTTGGGCGTCACCCACCGCAGCGGCGCGTCCACCACCACCGGAACCGGCCGCTCCGGCCAGGGGGCACGCCCCGCCAGGTACGCCAGGACCGCCGTCGCCACCGCCCGGCCCTCGGCGGCCGCCCGCCCGGGGCCCTCCACGGCGTGCAGCACGTCGCCCGCCGCGAACACGCCCGCCTCCGACGTACGGAACGCGCCGTCCACCGCCGGGCCGCGCGTGCCGGGGTCGAGCACGAGGCCGCCGTACCGCGCGAGTTCGTGCTCCGGAATCCAGTCGCCGCCGAAGACCACGGTGTCGCACGCCACCGTCGCGGTCCGCCCGTCGCGGTGGCGCAGCCGCACGCCCGACAGGCGCCCGCGGCCCAGCAGTTCGGTCACCGCCGTCTCGCCGAGCACCAGGACGCGCCCGTACCCGGGCCCGCAGACCGCCGGCCGGTCCCGCGGCTCCTCCGTGACCAGCGCGGCCACCTCCACGCCCGCGCGCCGCAGCGCCCGCACCGCTTGGCGGGCGATCGGCTCGTCGGGCCCGACGAGCACCGCCCGGGTGCCGATCCCGTGCCCGCCCCCGTACGCGTACACCGTCCGCAGCAGTTCGCCCGCCGTCAGCACCCCGGCCGCCCGGGTCCCCGGCACCAGGCGCGCGGCGCGCGGCCGCTCCCGGGCGCCGGTCGCCAGCACCACCGCCCGCGCGGTGATCCGCTCCAGCCCGCCGGGGCCCGTCGTGTCGAGCGTGCGCGGGCCCGCCCACCCCGTGGCGGTGACGCCCGCGCGCAGCACCGCGCCCCCCGGCTCCTTCAGGCCGCGGGACGGCGCGCGCTCCAGCACCTCGACCGTGCCCGCGCCCGCGGCGGCCAGCCGGGCGGCCGCGGCGCGCCCCGCCGGTCCCGCGCCGACCACCAGGACGTCGACCGTGCGCGTACGACGGCTCATGGCCGGGCCTCCTCGAACAGCGCGCGCACCGCCGCCCCGCACGCGGAGCCCTGGCACCGGCCGGCCCGCGCCCGCGTCCGGCGCCGCAGCCCGTCCAGCGAGGCGGGCGGGATCGTCGCGGCGAGCGCGTCGCGGATCTCGCCGCGCGTCACGCGCTCGCAGTGGCACACGATCGTCCCGTACTCCGGGTCCGCCGCGATCAGCTCCGCGTCCAGGTACGGCCGCGGGAACGCCTCGCCCACGTTCGGCATCCGCACCTCGGGCAGCTCGCGCACAGCACCCGGCTCCAACCCCGCCTCCCTCAGCAGCTCCACCACATGCGCGGCGATCGCCATGGACGCGGACAGCCCGGTCGAGCGGATGCCGCCGACCGTCACGTACCACTGCCCGGGGTGGCAGGCGATGCGGTAGTCGTCCTCCTCGGTGGCGGCGCGCAGCCCCGCGTAGACCGCCGTGACCTCCTCGTCGAGCAGTTCCGGCAGGATCCGGCGGCCGTGCGCGCGCAGGAACGCGAGCCCCTCGGCCGTCGAGCCGGTCGCGCTCTTGTCGTCCAGGTCCTCGGCGGTCGGCCCGAGCAGCACCTTGCCGTGCACGGTGGGGGAGACCAGCACGCCCTTGCCGAGCGCGGTGGGCACCGGCAGCAGGATGTGCCGGACCAGTCCGCGCGCGAACGCGTCGAAGACGACGAGCTGCCCGCGCCGCGGCCGTACGGTGAAGTCGTGGTGCCCCAGGTGCCCGTCGAGCTCGTCCGCGTACAGCCCGGCGGCGTTGACGAGGTGGCGGGTGCGCAGCACGCCCCGCCCGGTCACCAGCTCGTGGCCCGCGCTGCCCGGGCTGACGGACTCGACCCGGCACCCCAGATGGAGATCGACCCCGGCGCGCACGGCCTGCGTGGCGTACGCCAGCGTCGTCGTCCACGGGCAGACGATGCTCTCGTCCGGCACGTCGAGCGCGCCGAGCGCGCCGGGTCCCAGACGCGGCTCGCGGGCGTAGAGCTCGTCGGCGCCGACGATCCGCGCCCGGCGGTAGCCGTTCCGCTCCGCCTTCGCCGCGAGCGCGGGCAGCGCGGCGAGCTGCTCCTCGTCCCAGGCCACGAGCAGCGCCCCGATCCGCTCCACCGGGATGCCGGTCTCGGCGGCGTACGCGGTGAGCCGCCGGTAGCCCTCCCGGACGAGCCGCGCCTCCAGTGACCCGGGCACGGCGTCGAACCCGGTGTGCAGGATCGCGGTGTTCGCCTTCGACGTGCCCTCGCCGACATCGGCGGCGGCTTCCACGACCGCCGTACGCAGTCGGAACCGGGCCAGTTCGCGCGCGATCGCGCAGCCCACCACCCCCGCGCCGACGACGACCACGTCGTACGGCTCCGACGGCAGCGGCCCGCCCCGCGTCACGGTCCCGGCGCCGCTCCCGGCCCCGGCCCCCCTCATCGCGAGCCGTCCACGAGCGCCGCCACCGCCGACCGGAAGGCTCCCATCCGCTCGGCGGCCTCAGCCGCCGACACCCGCGGCTCGTAGACGGCGGACGGCTTCCACTCCGGCAGCGCCCGCTCCACGGAGAGCGAGGAGTCCAGGCCCAGCCGCGCCAGCACGGCCGCGCCGAGGGCGGTGGCGTCGGGCAGCGCCGAGACCTCGACGGGGCGCTGCAGCAGATCCGCCTGCGTCTGCATCAGCAGGGCCGACCGGGTCAGCCCGCCGTCGACGCGCAGCACGTCCAGCGGCGCGCCCAGCTCGGCGCCCGTCGCGGCCGCCAGCTCCACGACCTGCGCCGCGATGCCCTCGCACAGCGCCCGCACCAGGTGTCCGGCCGTCGTGTCGAGACCGAGCCCGGTCACGGACCCGCGCACGTCGTCCCGCCACCACGGCGCCGCGAGCCCCGCCAGCGCCGGTACGAAGGTGACGCCGCCCGCGTCCGGCACGGAGGACCCCACCGGGTCGAGGTCCGCCGCGCCGCCGACGACCCCGAGGTCGGTGAGCCAGCGCACCGCCGAGGCGGCCGCGTACACCTGCCCGTCCAGGCAGTAGGCGGTCCGCCCGCGCAGCCGCCACGCCACGCAGCTGACCAGGCCCGAGGCGCCGCGCCGGGGCCGGTCGCCGGTGTGCGCCAGCAGGAACGCCCCCGTGCCGTACGTGCACTTGGCCGCGCCGGGCCCGGTCGCGCCCTGCGCGAGGAGCGCCGCCTGCTGGTCGACGAGCAGGCCGGTCAGCGGCACCTCCGCGCCGCCGGGCCCGCCGAAGAGCGACGTGGTGCCCACGGGTCCCGCCGCGTCCACGAGGGCGGGCAGCCGCTCGCCGGCCAGCCCGTAGGCCTCCAGCGCGTACGGCGACCAGTCGACGGTGTCCAGGTCGAGGAGCTGGGTGCGTCCGGCCGTGGCCGCGTCGGTGACGAACGCCCCACCGCCCGTGAGCCGGTGCGTCAGCCAGACGTCGCTGGTGGTCACCACGCCCTCGCGCGTGAGCCGGCGACGTATCCAGGCCATCTTCGGCGCGGCGAAGTACGGGTCGAGCGGCAGCCCGGTCGTCTCGCGCAGCGCGTCGGCGTGCGGTGCGAGCTCCTCGCAGACGTCCCGCGCCCGCTTGTCGTGCCAGACGATCGCGTCGGTGAGCGGCTCGCCCGTCCGCGGGTCCCAGGCCAGGACGGTCTCGCCCTGGTTGGCGAGGCCCACCGCCGCGACCGGTTCGCCGGCGTCGGCCAGCGCCGCGCGCCCGGCGGCGACGACCGAACCGAGCAGCTCGCGCGGATCGACCTCGGCCCGCCCGCCCGGCAGCCCTCGCGGCCGCACCGGGGCCGTACCGGAGCCGATCACGCCCCGCTCGGGGCAGACCACCAGCGCCTTGGTGCCCGAGGTGCCCTGGTCGACGGCGAGTACGGGGCCCGTCATCGTCCCTCCCCTCCGCTCGTCGCACACGCCCTCGCGGGGCCGGAAACAGGCATAGGGCTCCTCCGACTTCTCATCGGCTTCTCGCCAAGTTCCTTGTTTGGCCGAATGGTTGCGACCTTTGTCGAAAGTGGATCGCAATCGTCCAGCACACTCTATAGTGATCGCCGATCAACGCCCCGTAATCGGCCGACAGTTCGGCCGTCCGTTCCGTGTTCCACGCCACCCCCCGCACAGAGGATCCATGACCACCACACCATCCCCGGCCGCTCGTCCGGCCTGTCCGCCACCGGGGACGAGGTGATGCCCGGCCACGACTTCCGGCCGGTGTACCACCCCGCGGGACACGACGCCGCCCTGCGCGCGGTGGTCCAGGACCTGCGGACCGGACGCTGGCTCTCCATGGCCCAGCTCCTCGCCGGCACCACGGACTGGGCGCTGTGGACCCAGCGCACCCAGGTGCTCGCGGCCGTCGCCGCCGGTTCCGACGTCGTACAGGCCTGGCGGGCGGAGGATCCGTACAGCGTCGCCGCCACCGTGATGCACGCCCGGGTCGCGGTCGAGCGCGCCGTGCGCGCCCACCGCGAGCGGCACCCGCGCACCCAGGAGCTGTGGCAGCTCGCCTGGCAGGCGTGCCACACCGCCGCCCGGGTCTCCCCGGCGGACCCGGTGCCGTGGGTGTGCCTGCTGGCCCTCGCCGTACTGGACGAGGGCCAGCGCATGGAGGAGCACCGCATGCGCCCGCCCGGCCCGATGCTGCCGCCCGGTCCGTGGGGCCTGCTGGCGGAGGCCGACAAGCGCGACCCGCACAACCGCGAGGCGTACCACCGGATGCTCCAGTTCCTCTACGCCCGCCGCCCCGAGCCCACGTCCGGGTCGCTGTCCGAGGCCGTGAACTTCGTCCAGTGGGCGGCCGGTTCCGCCCCGCCCGGCTCCGCCCTGCACGTCCTGCCGCTGTACGTGCGGGTCGAGCGCTACCGCCGCGAGCGCGGCCAGGAGAAGGCGCTCGACCTGCACTGGGTCGCCGAGGACGCCACCCGCGACGCACTGCGCGCGCTGCTCGCCTGGTTCGACCACGCCGTGCCCGCCACCGCGTCGCTGCTCGACCTCAACCACCTGGCGCACGCCCTGTGGGGGGCGCTCCGCTTCACCGAGGCCGTCCCCGTCTTCGAGGCCCTCGGGCCGTACTACACGCCGCATCCGTGGGCGTACCGCACGGACGCCCCGGGCGACCGGGCGCTCGCCGAGGAGGTGTTCCGGCGTGCCCGCACCCGGTGCCTCGGCGCGGCCCGCGACGGCTGACCCGCCTCCCGGGACCGCCGGACCCGCGCGGCGCCCCCGCCCCTACCGCCACCCCTGACGCCCCCCTGCCACCACACTCGGAGGTACCGCCATGTCCCGCACCCTGTGGGCCCGCCCGGAGCGGCAGGCTCCGCCCCTGGACGACGAGCAGCGGCTCAGAGAGCTCGGCTACCAGCCGGTCCTGGCCCGCCGCATGGGCAGCTTCGGCAACTTCGCCATCAGCTTCTCCGTCATCTCCATCCTCTCCGGCTGCATGACCCTGTACGGCTTCGGCCTCGGCACCGGCGGCCCCGCCGTGATGCTCTGGGGCTGGGCGGGCGTCGGCCTGTTCGTGCTGTGCGTCGGCATGGCGCTCGCCGAGGTCACCAGCGCGTACCCCACCTCCGGGGCGCTGTACTACATGGCCGACCGGCTCGGCGGCCGCCGCTGGGGCTGGTACACCGGCTGGCTCAACCTGCTCGGACTGCTCGGTGCGATCGCCGGCATCGACTACGGCGCCGCCCTCTTCACCGGCGCGTTCCTCAACCTGCAGTTCGGCTTCGTGCCCACCCCCGGTTCCACCTTCGCGATCTTCCTCTGCATCCTGCTGCTGCACGCCGTGCTCAACCTCTTCGGCGTCCGCCTCGTCAGCGTCCTCAACTCCATCAGCGTCTGGTGGCACCTGACCGGCGTCGCCGTCATCGTCGGCGCGCTCGCGCTCGTGCCCGACCGCCACCAGTCGGTCGAGTTCGTCTTCACGGAGTTCGTCAACGACACGGGCTGGGCCAACCCCTTCTACGTGGCGGCCATCGGCCTGCTCCTCGCCCAGTACACCTTCTCCGGCTACGACGCCTCGGCCCACCTCTCCGAGGAGACCTCCAACGCGTCCGTCTCCGCCGCCAAGGGCATCGTCCGGGCCATCTGGGTCTCCTGGATCGCCGGTTTCGCGCTGCTCGCCGGGCTGACCTTCGCCATCCAGGACTACGCGGGCACGCAGAACAGCGCGACCGGCGTACCGCCCGCGCAGATCCTCATCGACGCGCTGGGCACCGCCGGCGCCACCGCCCTGCTCCTGGTGGTCATCGTGGCGCAGCTCTTCTGCGGCAACGCCGAGGTCGCCGCCGCCAGCCGCATGGTGTTCGCCTTCAGCCGGGACAACGCCCTGCCCGGCTCGGCGCTCTGGCGCAAGGTCAGCAGCCGCACGCAGACCCCGGCCAACGCGGTGTGGCTGTCGGTCGCCGTCGCGGGCGTGCTCGCCGTTCCCTCGCTGTACTCGGCGACCGCCTACGGCGCCGTCACCGCCATCAACGTCATCGGGATCACCCCCGCCTACGCCATCCCGATCTTCCTGCGGCTGCGCGCGGGAGACCGCTTCCAGCCGGGGCCCTGGTCGCTGGGCCGCTGGTCCAAGCCCATCGGATGGACCGCCGTCGTCTGGGTCGCCGCGGTCACCGTGCTCTTCTGCCTGCCCCAGAAGGCACCGGTGACCATCGATTCGATGAACTACGCCGTGATCGCGCTCGCCGTGGTGCTGATCCTGGCGAGCGTGTGGTGGTACGTCGCCCGCCGCTCGTACGGCACGCCCTCGCCGTACGGCAACGCCCGCGAACAGGCGGAGATCGCCGAGGGCATCGTCTGACGCCGCCCCGCGCGCCCGTGGCTCAGCTGGTGAACTCGTACGTCCAGGTGTACGTCCAGGAGGTGGACTCCCGCGACTCCGGGGACTCTTGCGACTCCTGGGACTCGGGGGAGCGCGGAGGTTCCGGCGCGAACCGGATGTCCGTCACCTCCAGCACGTGCCCGTGCTGGTCGCTCACCTCCCGGTGCACGGCCAGGCACGCGAAGGCGCCCGCCGCGCGGTCGACGCCGATGGACTCGCGCCGCGTCAGCCGCAGCCCGGCCCGGTGCATCCAGTGGTACAGCAGCCGCAGGTCCGGCCTGGCGGGCCGGGCCTGCGGGCGCCGGTAGCGGGCCAGTTCGGGCACCTCGGCCAGCGCGTACCGGGAGAACCGGGTCAGGGCCCACTGCCGTACGGGCGCGGAGCCCCCGGTCCCCGCCCCCAGCACCCGGTGGCGGTGGACCAGCGCCGGCTCTCCGGGCAGCAGCCCGAGCCGCTCGGCCAGCTCCGGCGGTGCGGGCTCCCAGGCGAGGCCCACTTCGGCGAGCGCGTCCGGGGCTCCCGGCCCGCAGGGGAACTGGAGCAGCCCGGGCGCGAGGACCGGCTTGGGCGCCTGCGTGCCGCCGCCGGTGGCGGCGAAGGTGCCGCGCCGCTCGGTGACGACGAGGCGCTCGTCGCGCAGCAGGCGCAGGGCGCTGCGGACGGTCTGGCGGTTCACCCGGAAGCGCTGCACCAGGGAGCGCTCGGACGGCAGCCGGGTGCCCGGCGCTATCCGGCGGTGGATGAGGTCGTCGCGCAGCGCGGCGGCGACCTGGAGGTAGAGCGGAAGTGCGGGGGCCTGAGGCTCAGCCATGTTCAACCCTCAATTTCCTTCGCTCAGCGTAGCGGAGCGTGCTGTTTGCGTGAGGAATCCTTATCATTGGTCTAAACCTTCACGGAAGGGGGGTCTGGCCCGTCCCCCGCACTCTGGCCGAAAACGGATTCACCGGCGACGCGCCCGGGTACCCGTGGCGCGCCCCCGCAGGAGCCGGTGAAGGGACACGCACGATGAGGGCCGTGACATGGCAGGGCAAGCGCGACGTACGGGTGGAGACGGTGCCCGACCCCAGGATCGAACATCCGACGGACGCGGTCATCAAGGTCACCTCCACCGGGCTGTGCGGCTCGGACCTGCACCTGTACGAGGTGCTCACGCCGTTCATGACCCCCGGCGACGTCCTCGGGCACGAGCCGATGGGCATCGTGGAGGAGGTCGGCGCCGAGGTGCCGGACCTCAAGCCCGGTGACCGGGTCGTCGTCCCCTTCCAGATCGCCTGCGGCCACTGCTGGATGTGCGTCTCCGGGCTCCCCACCCAGTGCGAGACCACCCAGGTGCGGGAGGAGGGCATGGGCGCCGCCCTGTTCGGCTACTCGCGGCTGTACGGCTCCGTGCCCGGCGGCCAGGCCGAGTACCTCCGCGTGCCGCAGGCGCAGTTCGGCCCCATCAAGGTCCCCGAGGGCCCGCCCGACGACCGCTATCTCTACCTCTCCGACGTCCTGCCGACCGCCTGGCAGGCCGTGCGGTACGCCGACATCCCGCCCGGCGGCTCGGTCGCCGTCCTCGGGCTCGGCCCCATCGGCGACATGTGCTGCCGCATCGCCCTCCACCAGGGCGCCGCGCAGGTCATCGGCGTCGACCTGGTGGGGGACCGCCTCCAGCGCGCGAAGGCGCGCGGGGTCGAGGTGTTCGACCTGAGCGGCCACGACAGCCAGGAGGAGCTGGTGGACGCGGTCAAGGCCCACACCCGGGGCCGCGGCCCCGACGCCGTCATCGACGCCGTCGGCACCGAGGCGCACGGCAGCCCTCTGGCCCGCACCCAGCAGCAGGCCGCCGGTCTGCTGCCCAAGTCGTGGGCGGCCAGGCTCCATCAGAAGGCCGGAACCGACCGGCTCGCCGCCCTGTACCTCGCCATCGACCTGGTGCGGCGCGGCGGCACGATCTCCCTCAGCGGCGTCTACGGCGGCGCCGCCGACCCGCTGCCGATGATGACGCTGTTCGACAAGCAGATCCAGCTGCGCATGGGCCAGGCCAACGTCCGCCGCTGGGTCGACGACATCCTGCCCCTGCTCACCGACGACGACCCGCTCGGCGTGGACGGCTTCGCCACCCACCACCTCCCGCTGGCCGACGCCCCGCACGCGTACCGGATGTTCCAGCACAAGGACGACGGCGTCGTGAAGGTGGTCATGCGGCCCTGACCCCGGGTCAGACGCCCGTGCCCGTGGACTCCCGCCACATCTGCGGCTCGGTGGGCGCCTCGCGGACCGGGCCGAACAGCACCGCCCGCGCGATCCGCGGCGCGAACAGCGCGGTCGGCGGCTCCACCAGCGACAGGACGGAGCGGAAGGCCGCGCCCACCTCCGGATCGCCCACCGCCCGCGCCTGGACCCGCTGGAGGTACCAGGCGACGGCCCGGTCGGCGGCCCGCGTCCGCGCCGCGTCGCCGCGGGCGCCCGGCATGCTCCGGTCGGCGCCCGCCGAGACGTCCCACGCCTGCCGGGAGGCGTCGAACAGCGCGCGCTGCACACGCCGGGTCGTCGGCGTACGCCGCGGGTGGGCGAGCGCGTCGCGCAGCGCCACCGCGGCGAGCGCGGCGACCGACATGCCCTGCCCGTAGATCGGGTTGAACGTGCACAGCGCGTCGCCGGTGGCGAGGAACCCGGCCGGGCGGCGGCCCGGACGGTCGTAGCGCCGCCGCACGTTCGCCGTCCGGCGGAAGCCGTGGACCGGCCCCTCGGGCTCGGCCTTGGCCAGCCACTCGCTCACCAGCGGGTGCGGCAGGCCGGCCGCGTACTCCTCGAACGCCTCGGCGTCCGTGGGCGGTTCGTCGCCGCGCAGCCCGGAGAGCGTCACCAGGTGGCGGCCGTCTTCGGTGGGAAGCACCACGGCGCCGCGCGTCTGGTGCGGGTTGGGGACGATGTACTGGCCCAGCCCGTCGGTGCCGTCACCCGCCGAGCCGTCGCGGTACACCCTCGTCGCGTAGGCGAGGCCCGTGTCCAGCGTCTCCTCGTGCGGCGGCTCCGCGCCGATCGCCGACAGCCAGGCGGGCGCGCGCGAGCCGCGCCCGGACGCGTCCACGACCAGGTCCGCCGCGAGGGGCCGTGCCTCCCGCTCGGCGCCCTGGGCCGCGCCGCGCTCCCGCAGCAGTACGCCCCTCACGCGCGCGGCGTCGCCGACCAGTCCGACGACCTCCGTGCCCTCGACGGTGCTGATCCTGGGGTCGGCCAGCACGCGGCGGCGCACGACGTGCTCCAGGTGCGGCCGGGAGCCGGTGAGCAGGTACGCGCTCGCGGGCGTGCGGCGGTACCAGTGCCCGTCCTGCCACTGCACGAGGTCCTCGGGCATGCCGACCCGGGGCGCCCCCTGGGCGCACAGCTCGTCCACCACGCCGGGCAGCAGCTCGTCCAGGGCTCGCCGGCCGCTGTCCAGCAGGACGTGGATGTGCCGTCCCTGCGGCACGCCCGCGCGCGGCTCCGGCCCGTCGGGGAAGCGGTCCCGCTCGACGATGGTCACGCGCTCCGCGTGGTCCGCCAGCACCCGGGCCGCGAGGAGTCCGGCGAGACTTCCGCCGATGACCACCGCGTGCCGCACGTCGTGCGCCGTCTCCAACTCGTCGGCCATGCCCGCCCCTTCGGGTCGTCCGTCTAGGACTGCCCAGTATCCACGGCGGAGTGGGGCAGATCACGCGCGCCCAGCCGAAGGTGCTCGATGTGGTACACGGCCTCGTCCAGCAGTTGGGCCACGTGGTTGTCGTAGAGGCTGTACTCGATCCGGCGGCCCTGGCGGACGCCGGTGACCAGGCCCAGCGCCCGCAGCAGGCGCAGCTGGTGCGAGACGGCGGACTGCTCCATGGCGACCGACTCCGCGAGCTCTGTCACCCCGCAGGGGCCCTGGCGCAGCCGGGTCAGGATCATCAGCCGGGACGGCGTGGCGAGGGCCTGCAGCGTGGCGGCGATGGTGGCCGCGGACTCCGCGTCGAGGCGGGCTGCGGGGGTCGTCTCGCCATGCACTCCGTGTCCCATGCAGGTCATCGTAACCGCGTGTCCGCACGTACAAATGAAGACCTCTTCATGTGTTCGGGTATGGTGGGGCCGTACTCCCCGTCCCCCGCCCCGTGCGTCCCCTGGAGAGGTGTGCCCCGATGGCTTCCCCGGTGCTCGACACCGACCGGTCCGCTTCCCGGTCCGCGGCTCCTGCCGCCGCTCCCGCGCCCCCCGCCCGCCGGACCCGGCTGCTCGCCCTGCCCGAAGTGCGCTGGGCGGCCCTGTCCGCCGTCGCCTTCCTGGCGGCGTTCCCGCTCGACCTGGCCGGGGCTCCGGCGTGGGCCTGGGGCCCGCTCTACGCCCTCTGCTACGCCGCCGGCGGCTGGGAGCCGGGCTGGGCCGGACTCCAGGCGCTGCGCGAGAAGTCCCTCGACGTCGACCTGCTCATGGTCGTCGCGGCCCTCGGCGCCGCCTCGATCGGCCAGTTCCTGGACGGCGGGCTGCTCATCGTCATCTTCGCCGTCTCCGGCGCGCTGGAGGCCCTCGCGACCCGGCGTACCGCCGACTCGGTGCGCGGACTGCTCGACCTCGCCCCCGCCAAGGCCGTACGGCTGGCGGACACCGGGGAGGAACCGGTGGACGTGGCCGACCTGCGGGTCGGCGACCTCGTCCTCGTACGGCCGGGGGAGCGGCTCCCCGCCGACGGCACGGTCCTCGACGGCGCGAGCGACGTCGACCAGGCCACCATCACCGGCGAACCGCTGCCCGCCGCCAAGGCTCCCGGTGACGAGGTCTTCGCGGGCACCCTGAACGGCACCGGCGCCCTGCGCGTCCGCGTCGACAAGGACGCCTCCGAGTCGGTCATCGCCCGGATCGTCGCCATGGTCGAGGAGGCCAGCGCGACGAAGGCCCCGACCCAGCTGTTCATCGAGAAGATCGAGCAGCGCTACTCGGTGGGCGTGGTCGTCGCGACCCTGGCGCTGTTCGCCGTGCCGCTCGCCCTCGGCGCGGACTTCACCGAAACGCTGCTGCGGGCCATGACCTTCATGATCGTGGCCTCACCGTGCGCGGTCGTCCTCGCCACCATGCCGCCGCTGCTGTCCGCCATCGCCAACGCCGGGCGCCACGGCGTCCTCGTCAAGTCGGCCGTCGTGATGGAGCGCCTCGGCCAGGTCGACCGCGTGGCCCTGGACAAGACCGGCACCCTCACCGAGGGGGCGCCGCGCGTCACCGACATCCGGCTGCTCACCGACCACGACACCGTCACCGACGCCGTCACCGAGTCGGAGGTCCTGTCCCTCGCCGCCGCGGCCGAGCTCCCCAGCGAACACCCCCTGGCCCGCGCGGTCGTCGCGGCCGCGCGCGAGCGCGACCTGCCGGTGCCCGAGGCCACCGGCTTCGCCTCCACCCCGGGCGTCGGGGTCCGGGCCGTCGTCGAGGGGCGGGAGGTCACGGTCGGCCGCCCGGACGCCCCGTCCGACACCGTGCGCGAGGTCGAGGCCGAAGGCCGCACCGCCGTCGTCGTCACCGTCGACTCCATCCCCGTCGCCGTCCTCGGCGTCGCCGACCGGCTGCGCGACGGCGCCCCGGCCGCCGTCGCCGCCCTCGCCCGGCTCAGCGGCACCGCGCCCGCCCTGCTGACCGGCGACAACGAGGCCGCCGCGCGCCGCGTCGCCGCCGAGGCCGGAATCGGCGACGTACGGGCCGGGCTGCTGCCCGAGGACAAGGTCGCGGCCGTCCGCGCGTGGGAGAGCGCCGGGCAGCGCACCCTCGTCGTCGGCGACGGCGTCAACGACGCCCCGGCCCTCGCGGCCGCGCACAGCGGTGTCGCGATGGGCCGCGCCGGCTCGGACCTGGCCCTGGAGACCGCCGACGCCGTCGTCGTGCGCGACGAACTGGCCACGGTCCCCGCGGTCGTTGCCCTCTCCCGGCGCGCCCGCACCCTGGTCGTGCAGAACCTCGTCATCGCGGGCGTCTGCATCGGCGCCCTCGTCGTCTGGGACCTCGCCGGCCACCTGCCGCTCCCGCTCGGCGTCGCCGGCCACGAGGGTTCCACGGTCCTCGTCGGCCTCAACGGCCTGCGCCTGCTGCGGGAGTCGGCGTGGCGGAAGGCACTGGGCACGCCCTCCAGCTGAGGCCCGCGTGCGCCGAGGACCGGCCCTTCGGCAGAATGCGGAGGCATGACCGGCACCACACCCTCCCGCTTCCTGCGCCTCGTCCTGCGCGCCGACGCCTTCACCACCTCCACCCCCGGCACGATCACGCTGATCGTGGCCCTGCTCACGCTCCTCTTCACCGACACCGCCGCGGGCTTGGGCGCCGCGGCGGTCCTCTTCGCCGCGTGGGTCGCCGTCGGCTGGACCGGCCGCAGGTATGAGCGGCTGAGCGGGCGGAGCCGGGCAGCCGGAGACCGATGAGCAGGCCCCTCACGCACGTGGACCGTCCGCCCCGCCGGTGAACGCCCGTCGGCAGTGCCGCAGCAGCTCGCGTACCGCCGGGTTGTGCGTGCTCCGCCAGACGAGGGCGAGCAGTGCGGGGGTCGTGATGTCGTCGAGGGGGAGGGCGGTGAGGCGGTCGCCGTAGTGCCGGGCCATCGAATCGCTGAGGACGGCGACGCCCAGACCGCGGGCGGCGAGGTCGGCGATGGCGTCCGGGGCGCTGGCCTCCAGGGCGATCGGGGGCCGGACGCCCTGGGCCGCGCAGGCGTCGTCGAACACCGCGCGCAGGCCGGTGCCGGGCGGCATGCAGACCAGCGGGTGGGAGCACGCGTCGCGCAGGGTGACGCGCCGGCGCCGCGCCAGGGGGTGCCCGGCCGGGACCGCGACGCAGAGCCGCTCGTCGATGAGGGTCAGCGCGTCCAGCCCCTCCGGGACGGCGGCCGCGGCCCCGATCAGGGCCAGATCGAGGGTGCCCGCGCGCACCGCCTCGGCGAGCCGGTCGGAGCGGTCCTCCAGCAGTGAGAGCTCCACCCCGGGATGCGCTCCGCGGAACATGGCGAGCGCGTCGAACAGCGGCGTGACGGTGCAGCCGCTGACCATCCCGACGGTCACGCGGCCGCGGATCAGGTCCGTCACCTCGCCCACCGCCTGGCCGACGGCCCGGGCGGCGGCGAGAGCGGCGCGGGCCGGTTCGAGGGCCGCCTTCCCCGCGACGGTGAGGGTGACGGTCCGCGCGGAACGGTCGAACAGCTCGGCTCCGAGCTCCCGTTCCAACTGCCGGATCTGCGCGCTGACGCCGGACTGGCTGATGCGCACCCGCTCCGCGGCCCGGGTGAAGTTGCGCTCCTCGGCGACGGCGACGAAGTACTCCAGCTGCCTCAATTCCATGACTGAGGATTCTAGTTCTCAGAAGAACCATCTGTTGGACTTCTGATCGGGAGGTCGCGAGGATCGGAAGCGCTGAAAGACCGACACCAACCCCGCCTCCAGGAGGAATCCATGCCGGAGTACGAGAAGGCCATGCGCCCCGAGGACATCACCCGCCTGCTCGTCGAACGCTCCAACGCCGGCGACGCGGCCGGAGTCGCCGCGCTCTACGAGGAGGACGCCGTGCTGGCCTATCCCCCCGGCCGGCAGACGGTGGGCCGTGAGGCGATCCGCACCCTGTGGGAGAAGGTGCTCGCGGGCGGGGCGCGGTTCGAGCCGGAAGAGCCCCTCCCGACGCTGATCAGCGGCGACATCGCCCTCACCTCGACCCCGCCGAAGGACGGAGCCGGCGCTCGCGCGCAGGTGGTCAGGCGCCAGCCGGACGGAAGCTGGCTGCGCCTGCTCGACCAGCCCGAGTTCGTCCCGCTGCCCTGACATACGGGGAGGCGCCCGGCCGGATGTCCCGGCCGGGCGCCTCCAGGCCGGCGGCTACGCCCGGCCCCGGAAGACCTCGACGAGGGCGGCATAGCTCGCACCGGCGTGGCCCGCGTCGATGGCGCGCTCGGTGAGAGCCTGGATGCGGGCCGGCCAGTCCGTGTCGACACCGACGGCCGCGCTCTCCCGCACCAGGTGCTTCATGGTGGCCAGATGGGTCTCCAGAGCGGCGTCCTCGGCCGGGTAGGCGCCGCGGTCGATCTGGCCGGCGTACGCGCTGATGAACCCGGTCACGCTGCCCACCCACTGGTTGGCGAAGGGCGCGAACGTGCTCGCGTCGACCTTCGCCGCGCCGAGCAGCGCGGCTCCGTGCAGGAACGCGTTGAGCGTGCCCCACATGACACCGAGGAGCGCCACGTCGTACAGGGAGGCGAGCCCGGGGTCCTCGCCGAAGAAGGTCGCCTTGCCGAGCCGGCCGAGGCTCTCGCGGTGCCTCTCGAAGGCCTCCGGCGCCCCGCTGAACAGCAGGAACGCGTCCGGGCTGCCGATCACCTCGGGGATGGCCATGATCGCCCCGTCCACGTAGTCGGCGGTCCACTCCGCCAGCTCGCGGGCCTCCTCGGAGGTCCCGGAGGTGAGGTTGACGAGGGTACGTCCCGCGAGGTCGTCCCGGTACGGGCCGAGCGCGTCGCGTACCGCGGTGGCGTCGCTGAGGCAGACGACGACCAGGGAGCTCGCCCGGAGGGCATCGGCGAGGGAAGGCGTGAACACGGCCCCGCGGGCGACCAGTTCGTCCGCCTTGCCCGCGGACCGGTTCCACACGGTGGTCGGGTGACCCGCGTCGAGGAAGGCTCCGGCGAGGGCCCTGCCCATCAGACCCAGGCCGATGACGGTGACGGCCTCGCCGCCCCGGTCGGCGTGCGATGCGGCGTCAGAAACATTGGTGTGTACGGCATTCGGTGTGTTCGTCATGGCACGACTGTGCGCGAGCGGGGTTCCGGTCCGTCTCCGGAAACGTTCCGGTGAGGTTGCGGGTAACGTGACGGGGTGCGTTTCGGAGTGCTGGGTCCCCTGGAGGTGCGGACGTCGGACGGGCGGCCGGTACGGGTCCGTGAGGCGAGGGTCCGCGCCCTGCTGACCGCGCTCCTGGTGCACCGGGGCCGGGCCGTCTCCGTCGACCGGCTCATCGACGCCCTGTGGGGCGACGCGCCCCCGGCGAACGACGTGCGCACCCTGCGGTCCAAGGTCTCGCTGCTGCGGCGCACCCTGGAGGACGCCGAGCCGGGCGGCCGCGACCTCATCGAGTCCCGGCCGCCCGGCTACCTGCTGCGGGCCGACGACGGCGCGGTCGACGCCGGACGCTTCGAGGCGCTGCTGCGCCGGGCGCAGGCGTCCACCGACGACCCGCGTGCCAGGGCCCGCCTGCTCCGCGAGGCCGCGGAGCTGTGGCGGGGCGAGACGGCGTTCGCCGACCACGCCGACGCCGATTTCGTACGCGCCGAAGCCCGGCGGCTGGAGGAACAGCGGCTGGCCGCGCTGGAGGAACTCGCCGAGGCACGGCTCGAACTGGGCGAGCACGCGCTGCTCGCCGGCGAGCTGGGCGAACTCGTCGCCGCGCACCCGCTGCGCGAGCGGCTGCGGGCCGCCCACGTCCGCGCCCTCTACCTCGCGGGCCGGCAGGACGAAGCGCTGGCGAGCCTCGCCGAGCTGCGCGACCGCCTGCGCGACGACCTCGGCCTCGACCCCGGCCCCCGGCTGGCCGCACTGCACGAGGCGATTCTGCGGCAGGACGCCGGCCTCGCCCCCGCGGCCGCCGCCACGGCGTCGCACGGGGTACGGCCGCACGGCAACCTGCCCGCCCCGCTGACCGACCTGATCGGCCGCGACGAGGACGTACGGCGGCTCGAGGCGCTGCTGACGAGCGAGCGGCTGGTGACGCTGACCGGCGCCGGCGGGGTCGGCAAGACGCGGCTCGCACTGGAGGCGGCCGCACGCCGCGCCCGCGAACTTCCCGACGGGGCCTGGCTGGTGGAGCTCACCACGACACGCACCGCCGCGGAGGTGCACGAGGCCGTCGCGGCGGTACTCGGCCTGCGGGACGACCCCCGCGTGCCCGCGCGGCCGGTGGCCGACCAGCTCGCCGACGCCCTCCGGGGCCGCGACACGCTGCTGGTTCTGGACAACTGCGAACACGTCGTCGAGCCGGTCGCCGAGCTGACCGCACAGCTCCTGCGGGCCGCGCCCGCCCTGCGGGTCCTGGCCACCAGCCAGGAGCCGCTGTCGGTCGTCGGCGAACGCCTGTGGCCCGTGGCGCCCTTGGACCTCCCGGACGCCGGCGCCGACGCGTACGGCCACCCCGACGCACGGGACGCACGGGACGCATACGGCACCGACGAGCCCGACACGGACAGGATGCTCCGCTCCAGCGCCGTACGGCTCTTCGTCTCACGCGCCACCGCCGCCGCCCCCGACTTCCGGCTCGAACCGGGCGACGCGCAGGCCGTCGCCACCATCTGCCGCCGCCTGGACGGCATCCCCCTCGCGCTGGAGATGGCCGCCGCCCGAGTGCGCCACATGCCGGTGGCCGAGCTCGCCGCCCGGCTCGACGACCGCTTCCGGGTGCTCACCGCCACCCTCCGCTCCGCGCCGACGCGGCAGCGGACGCTGCGCGCCGCCCTCGACTGGAGCTGGGGCCTGCTCGGCGAGCAGGAGCGGATCGTGCTGCGCCGCCTGGCGGTGTGCGCCGACGGATGCACGCTGGAGGCCGCCGAGGAGGTCTGCGCCGGCGGCCGGGTGCGCCGCGCCGACGTCCTCGACCTGCTGAGCCGGCTGGTCGACCGCTCGCTGGTCGCCCGGCACAACGGCCGCTACCGGCTGCTGGAGTCGGTCGCGGCCTACTGCGCCGAGCGGCTGGCCGAAGCCGGGGACGACGAGGTCCGGGGCGCGCGCGACCGCCACGTCGCCCACTACACCGAGTTCGCCGCACACGCCGACGCCCGCCTCCGGGGCCCCGAGCAGCGCCTGTGGCTGCGCCGGCTGGAGGCCGAGACCGCCAACGTCCGCGCCGCGCTCGACCACGCGGTACGCCACGGCCTCGGGGACGCGGCCCTGCGGCTGGCCGGCTCCATGGCGTGGTACTGGTTCCTGCGCGGCCGGTTCGCCGAGGCGCGGCGCTCCTTCGACCTCGCGCTGTCGGGCGACGGCGCCCCCGAACGGAAGGCCGCCGCCCGCGCATGGCGCGCCGGCATGTCGCTGCTCCTGCTCGACACGCGGTACGAGACCCACGACCAGGCGGCGGTGACGTCGTACGACACCGTCGACGACCCGGCGGGCCGGGCCCGTGCGCGGTGGTTCCTCGCGTTGAGCAGGACCGGGTTCGGTGATGCGGCGGTGACCTGCCACCTCGCCGAACGGGCGCATGCCGGGTTCGAGGAGGTGGGCGATCGCTGGGGTGCCGCCGCGGCGCTGGCGGTCCGCGCCGAAGTGCTCCTCTACCAGGGCAGGCTGGACGAGGCGCGGGCCGACGCCCGGCGGGCGCGGGTCGCCTTCGAGGAGCTCGGCGACGGGTGGGGCCGGCTCCAGGCCGCGTACACCCTCGGGGACCTGGCCGAGATGGCGGGCGACTACGGCGCGGCGGAGCGCCTGCGCGAGGAGGGCCATCGGCTCGCGAGCGCGCTCGACCTGTGGAACGACGCGTCCAGGATGCTGGCACGGCTGGGCCGCACCGCCGTGCTCACCGGTGACCTCGACCGCGCCGAGGACCTCCACGAACGCGCCAGGCGGCTGGCCGCCGCACACGCCTACCAGCGGGGCGAGGAGTTCGCCGAGGTGGGGCTGGGGATCGTGGCGCGCCGCCAGGGCAGGCTCGACGACGCCGCGGCGCACTTCCACGCCTGGCTCGACTGGTGCCGCCGGTGGGAAGGAGACCACGGCGTGGCGTTCATCCTCGCCGAACTCGGGTTCATCGCCGAACAGCGCGGTGACGCCGCCGCAGCACGGGAGCTCCACCGGGAAGGCCTCGGCCACGCCCGCCGCACCGGCGACCCGCGCGCCCTCGCCCTCGCCTTCGAGGGCCTCGCCGGAGCGGAGGCCCTGGCCGGCGAGCCGGTGCGGGCCGCCCGCCTGCTCGGCGCGGCGGCCGCCGCCCGCGACGCGGTCGGCACGCCGCTGCCCAAGGCGGAGCGCGGCGACGTCGACCGCATCACCGATCGCGTCCGCGCGGGCCTGGCGCCGGAGGCGTACGATCGCGCCTTCGCGCAGGGCGCGGCGGACTTCCCCGCGTGCGCGGGCCCCGAGATGCCCTAAACGCCGACGGCCGCGCGCGGGTGGTCGTGCCGGTGCCCGGGGCCTTCGTCGAGGTCGCAGGCGTCGTCCGCCCCGTGGACGTCCCACGCGGGGAACGAGTCCTCCCACGGGCCGCTCTCGCGCTCCGTCACCAGACAGGCCCCCAGGGCGGTGTGCAGCGCGTCGGCGCGCAGCTCCGTCCCGATGAAGACCAGCTCCTGGCCGCCCGGGGCGCCGTCCTCGCGGGCGCCGGACGGCTCGAAGCGGGCGACGGCGCCGGCCTGGGACCACAGCCCGGTCACGTGGTCGCGGCCGGCGAGCCGGAAGAAGCCCTTGGAGCGCAGGATGTGCCCGTAGGCCCCGCTGTCCATGCCCTCGGTGACGAACCGCCACAGCCGCTCGGGGTGGAAGGCGCGGTCCGCCCGGAAGACCGTGGAGGAGATGCCGTACTCCTCGGTCTCGGGGATGTGGTCGCCGTTGAGCTCCATGACCCAGCCGGGCGCCTGCTGGGCGCGCTCCAGGTCGAACAGACCGGTGCCGAGGATGTCCTTGAGCTCCACCCGGCCGCGCTCGGCGGTCAGGATCCGGGCGGCCGGGTTGAGCCGGGTGAGCGTGGCCACCAGCCGGGCCGCGTCCGCCTCCCCGACGAGGTCCAGCTTGTTCAGGACGATGACGTCCGCGAACTCGATCTGGTCCATCAGCAGATCGCTGACCGTGCGCTCGTCGTCCTCGTACGGGGCGAGGTCCCGCTCGGCGAGCCCGTCGCCGCCCGCCAGCTCGGGCAGGAAGTTCGCCGCGTCGACGACCGTGACCATGGTGTCGAGCCGGGCCAGGTCGCCCAGCGTGGCGCCGTCGTCGCGGGGGAAGGCGAAGGTCGCGGCGACGGGCATCGGCTCCGAGATGCCGCTGGACTCGATGAGGAGGTAGTCGAAGCGGCCCTCGCGGGCCAGCCGGTCCACTTCCTCCAGGAGGTCGTCGCGCAGGGTGCAGCAGATGCACCCGTTGGTCATCTCGACCAGCCGCTCCTCGGTGCGGGAGAGGGCCGCCTCACCGCCGCGCACCAGGGCGGCGTCGATGTTGACCTCGCTCATGTCGTTGACGATCACGGCGACCCGCAGGCCCTCCCGGTTGCCCAGGACGTGGTTGAGCAGCGTCGTCTTGCCCGCGCCGAGGAAGCCGGAGAGGACCGTGACCGGCAGGCGGGCGTCGGACGCGGTCGCCGTGGCCGTCGTCATCGTGCTCAGCCCTCCGGCTGGATCAGGCCGCGCTCGTACGCCTTCACCAGGCGCTGCGGCACCTGGTAGACGGAACCGTCGACCGTCACGGGCACCAGCTGGGGTGTCGACGCCTTCCACTGGGCGCGGCGGTGGCGGGTGTTGGAGCGGGACATCTTCCGCTTGGGTACGGCCATGACTGCGAGACCTCCATCGTCGGTACGGTGGCGGTCACGCTACATGGAAATGATTACCGTTAACAAACTCGGCGGGAGTCCCGTCAGTGATCGCGGTCGAACTCGGACAGCGCCTCCGTCAGCCACGCCGTCCAGAACCGCTCCAGCTCGATGCCCCCGCGCAGCACCAGATGGCGCAGCCGGTCCGCCTCGGCGGCGCGGCGCTCCGGCGGGAACTGCCGCTCCTCCATCCCGAGGTACTCCTCCAACTGCGCCTGGTGCAGCGCGAGATGGCGGCGCAGCTCGTCGGCGAAGCCTTCCGTCCCCACCACCGCCGCGGCGCGCAGCCGCAGCAGCAGGGCGTCCCGGATGGGCTTGGGGTCCTCGCTCCTGCGCACCCACGCGGTCAGCGCCTCGCGGCCCGCGGGCAGGACCTCGTACTCCTTCTTCTGCCCACGGGCCGGAGCCTGCGCGGGCAGGGCCCGGATGTGCCCCGCCTGCTCCAGTTTTCCCAGCTCGCGATAGATCTGCTGGTGCGTGGCCGACCAGAAGTAGCCGATCGACCGGTCGAACCGGCGGGTCAGCTCCAGACCCGAGGACGGCTTCTCGAGCAGAGCGGTGAGGATCGCGTGCGGGAGTGACATGACCGCATCCTAGAGACGGCTGCTACAGCGTGGCCGCCAGCCGCGTCCCCTGGTCGATCGCGCGCTTGGCGTCCAGCTCGGCGGCCACGTCGGCGCCGCCGATCAGGTGCGCGGACACCCCGGCCGCCACGAGCTCCTCGTACAGCTCGCGCCGCGGCTCCTGCCCCGTGCACAGCACGACCGTGTCGACCGGCACGGTACGGGCCTCGCCGTCCACGGTGATGTGCAGGCCCTCGTCGTCGATCCGCTCGTACGTGGCGCCCGCGACCATGGTCACGCCCCGGTGCTTGAGCTCGGTGCGGTGGATCCAGCCGGTCGTCTTGCCCAGCCCCGCGCCGACCTTGGACGTCTTGCGCTGCAGCAGGTGCACGGTGCGCGGCGGCTTCGGACGCTCGGGGGCGCGCAGCCCGCCGCGCCCGGCGTACGACGTGTCGACGCCCCACTGCCGGAAGTACGTCTCCGGGTCACGGCTCGCGCCCTCGCCGCCGTCCGTCAGGAACTCCGCCACGTCGAAGCCGATGCCGCCCGCCCCGATGATCGCCACGCGCTCGCCGACCGGCGCGCCGTCGCGCAGCACGTCCAGGTAGCTGACCACGGACGCGTGGTCGACGCCGTCGATGGCGGGCGTGCGCGGGGTCACGCCGGTCGCGACGACGACGTCGTCGTAACCGGCGAGCGACTCGGCGGTGGCGTACGTGCCCAGGCGTACGTCCACGCCGTGCTCGGCCAGCCGCGTACGGAAGTAGCGGAGCGTCTCGTCGAACTCCTCCTTGCCCGGCACCCGCTTGGCGATGTTGAGCTGTCCGCCGATCTCGTCCGCGGCGTCGAACAGCGTGACGTCGTGGCCGCGTTCGGCGGCGCTCACCGCGCACGCGAGCCCGGCCGGGCCGGCGCCGACCACCGCGACGCGCTTGCGCAGCCGGGTGGGGGAGAGGACCAGCTCGGTCTCGTGGCAGGCGCGCGGGTTGACCAGGCAGGACGTGATCTTCCCGCTGAAGGTGTGGTCCAGGCAGGCCTGGTTGCAGCCGATGCAGGTGTTGATGGCCTCCGGCCGGCCCTCCGCCGCCTTGGCGACGAAGTCCGGGTCGGCGAGGAAGGGCCGGGCCATCGACACCATGTCCGCGCGCCCCTCCGCCAGGATGCGTTCGGCGACCTCCGGGGTGTTGACGCGGTTGCTGGTGATCAGCGGCACGGAGACCGAGCCCATCAGCCTCTGCGTCACCCAGGTGTACGCGCCGCGCGGCACGGAGGTGGCGATGGTCGGGATCCGGGCCTCGTGCCAGCCGATGCCCGTGTTGATCATCGTCGCGCCGGCCGCCTCGATCTCCTTGGCGAGCGCCACGACCTCCTCCAGAGACGAGCCGCCCGGCACGAGGTCCAGCATGGAGAGTCGGTAGATGACGATGAAGTCCTCGCCGAGCCGCTCGCGCGTCCGCCGGACGATCTCCAGCGGGAAGCGCACCCGGTTCTCGTACGAGCCTCCCCACCGGTCGGTGCGGTGGTTGGTCGCGGCGGCGATGAACTCGTTGATCAGGTAGCCCTCGGAGCCCATGATCTCGACGCCGTCGTACCCCGCCGACTTCGCCAGCTCGGCGGCGCGCACGTAGTCCTCGATCGTCTGCTCGACCTCGGCGTCGGTCAGCTCGTTCGGCACGAAGGGGCTGATCGGCGCCTGGAGGGCGCTGGGCGCGACGAGGTCGCGGTGGTAGGCGTACCGCCCGAAGTGCAGGATCTGCATCGCGATGCGCCCGCCGGCCGCGTGCACCGCGTCCGTCACGACCCGGTGCTGCGCCGCCTCCTCCTCGGTGGTGAGCTTGGCCCCGCCCTCGTACGGCCGCCCCGCGTCGTTCGGCGCGATCCCGCCCGTCACCATCAGCCCGACGCCCCCGCGCGCGCGGGCCGCGTAGAAGGCGGCCATGCGCGCGAAGCCGTTCTCCGCCTCCTCCAGGCCGACGTGCATCGACCCCATGAGGACGCGGTTGGGCAGGGTGGTGAACCCGAGGTCCAGCGGGCTGAGCAGATGCGGGTACGGGCTCGGGGTCATGGGGCCTCCTCGGCGGGGTGTCGTCGCACCAGTTGTAGACGACGCCGGGCGCCTTGTGCAACAAGTTGCATAAGGCTCCGGGCGTGACCTGCGCTACGTACCCCCGCGTACCACCATGGAAGGAGGACGCCCCATACCCCAGGAGCATCGGAGCTCCGCCATGACCAATCTGAAAGCCGGCCGCGATGTCACCGTCCTCGCGGACTGCCTCGAAGTACCCGGGATCGGCTTCCTGCCGGTCAACGCGTTCGTGCTGCACGCCCAGGAGCCGGTCGTCGTGGACACCGGCCTCGGCCTGCCCGACCGCGATTTCCTGGAGCGGCTCGGCTCGGCCGTCGACCCGGCCGACGTGCGGTGGATCTGGCTGACGCACCCCGACCGCGACCACACCGGAGGACTGTTCGCCCTGCTGGAGGCCGCCCCGCGGGCGCGGGTCGTCACCACCTTCGTCGGTGCGGGGATCATGTCCACCGAGCGCCCGCTGCCCCTCGACCGGGTCTTCCTGCTGAACCCCGGACAGTCCCTGGACGTCGGCGACCGCACGCTCGCGGCGTTCCGGCCGCCGCTCTACGACAGCCCCGTGACGGTGGGCTTCTACGACGACCGCTCGCGCACCTGCTTCACGTCCGACTGCTTCGGCGCGCCGATGCCGGACGCGGACCTCGCCGACGGCGGCACCGCCGAGGCGGTCGCCCCCGAGGACCTGCGCGCCGGGCAGCTGCTGTGGGCGACCGCCGACAGCCCCTGGGTGCACAACCTGGACGTCGACAAGTACCTCGCGACGATCCGGCCGGTGCGGGAGATGGACCCGGAGGTGGTGCTCAGCACGCACCTGCCGCCGGCGACCGGACTCACCCCCCTGATGATCGACACGATCAGCGGCGCACCGGGCGCGGACCCGTTCATCGGGCCGGACCAGCAGGCGCTGGAGCGGATGCTCGCGGGCTTCGAGCCGTCCGGAGCGGCGGCCCGGGGCGACCCCGCCGAAGCCGCCGCCGCGACCCCCGTACCGGGCCCGCCCACCTGAGCACGCGGCCCCGGACGCCTACGCGCCCCGTGCCCCCACGCGCCCGTACCGCCTACGCGCCCCGTACCGCCGCCGCCCACTCCTCCAGCTCCTCCGGCGTGCGCGGCCCCGGCGCGTCCGCGCCCAGCAGGCCCCGGTCCCGGAGCACCCGGGCCACCGCCATGCCCCACGGGCGGCGCAGCCGGGCCGCGTCCAGCAGGGCGGCGTCCGCGAGGAGCTCGGCCACCGGGCCGGTGCGCAGGCCGTCCGGGGTGAGCACCGCCGCGTCGTCCGCCCAGCGCAGCGCCAGGTCCACGTCGTGCGTGGCCATCACGACCGTCGTCCCGGACGCCCGCAGCCGGTCCAGCACCTCCAGCAGCCGCTCCTGGCCGTGCGGGTCCAGGCCCGCCGTCGGCTCGTCGAGGATCAGCACCCGGGGGCGCATCGCGACCGCGCCCGCGATCGCCGCCCGCTTGCGCTGCCCGTACGACAGCAGATGCGTCGGCCGGTCCTCCAGCGCCGTGATGTCCAGCGCCTCCAGGGCCTCGCGCACCCGGGCGCGCACCTCCGCCTCCGCCAGGCCCAGGTTCATCGGCCCGAACGACACGTCCTGCCCCACCGACGCCGCGAACAGCTGGTCGTCCGGGTCCTGCACCACCAGCTGCACGGTCGTCCGCAGCCGGGTCAGCCCCTTCCTGTCGTACGACACGTCCTCGCCCGCCAGCAGCAGCCGCCCGCTCGCACACCGCAGGCCGCCGCTCAGCAGCCGCAGCATCGTGGTCTTGCCGCTGCCGTTGCGGCCGAGCAGCGCGATCGCGCGCCGCTCCGGCACGGCGAAGTCGATGCCCGACAGCACGGCGGGCCCGTGGTCGTAGGCGAATCCCGCACCGACCAGTTCCACGACGGCGTCACGCTTCATGGCAGGAACCTTTCGAGTACGAGGGTGACGGCGACGAGCCCCGCCAGCAGGGCGCCCGTCGCGGCCAGGAACCGCCGGGAGACCGCCGCCTCCGGCACCAGCACGCGCAGCGTGCCGTCGTAACCACGCCCGGCCAGCCCGGTCTGGAGCCGCGCCGCCCGGTCGAAGGCGCGGACGAACGCCGTCGCGCCGAGCCCCGCCAGCGACCGCCAGGCGGCCGCCCGGCTGGTCAGCCCGAGCCGCGCCGCCTGCGCCTCCCGGATCCGCCGCACGGCGTCCAGCAGCAGGAAACTGATCCGGTACATCACCAGCGCCACATCCACCACCGGCGCCGGCACTCCCGCCCGCACCAGCCGGGGCAGCACGTCCGAGACCGGCGTCGTGAACGCGAACAGCAGCACCCCGAGCGACGCCGCCGACGTCCGCAGCAGCAGCTGCCCGGCGTGCACGGGACCGTCCGGCGCGAGCGCCACCCACCCTTCCGGGCCGCCGACCTGGAACAGCAGCGGTACCGCGCCCGTGACGCAGAAGCGCAGCGGCACGCGGAACGCCCGCCACAGCTGCCGGCGGCCGACACCGGCCGGGCCCAGCAGCACGGCGAGGGTGGCGGCGGCCACCAGCACGGCCCCCGGCCACGGCGGCAGACAGATCGCGAGGACCGTCAGACCGAAGCCGAGCACGGCCTTCTCGCACGGGTGACGGCGGCGCCAGCGACTGCTGTGCGCCGCCGCGTCGATCGGCAGCACGGGCGGCTACTCGACCGTCGTCCGGGAGACTTCGGCGTCTTCGGCCGTGCGGGCCGTGTCGGCGGTACCGGCGGTCCGGTCCAGCGCCCGCGCCTCACCCTGCCTGCGGCCGCGCCGCAGCCCGAAGTAGTACGCCAGCACGCCCGCGCCGATCGCGGCCTGGAGCGAGAAGAGCGCCGACTCGATCTCACCGGACGGCGGCTCGTACAGCGGGCTGAACCACGGCTCGTAGTCCGGCTTCAGCTCGGTGATGGCGGTCTCGGCCTGGCCGTCCGCGCCCGTGAACGGCTCCTCCTTGTGGTCGCCCATGCCCAGCGCGAGCGGGAGCACGGCGAGCGCCACGACGACGAGCAGCAGCAGCGTGTTGATCCTGGCGTTACGGCTCATCGCGCCACGGCCTCCTTCTTCACGGGGTGCGTCGGCAGCACACCGAGGCGGGCCAGATCGCCCTTGCTGGACTGCGTCAGCAGCCGCATCACCAGCACGGTGAGCAGGCCCTCGCTCACGGCCAGCGGAAGCTGCGTGACGGCGAAGATCCCGCCGAACTTCGCCAGCGCCCCGGCGAAGCCGCTCGCCGGGTCGGGGAACGCCAGCGCCAGCTGCACGCTGGTGACGCAGTACGTGGACAGGTCGGCGACGAACGCCCCGAAGAACACGCTCACCATCAGCGGCACGTCGAAGCGGCGCAGCAGCCAGTACGTCGCGAAACCGGCCCACGGCCCGACGACCGCCATCGAGAAGGCGTTGGCGCCCAGCGTGGTGAGCCCGCCGTGCGCCAGCAGCAGCGCCTGGAAGAGGAGCGTGATGGTGCCGAGCACCGCCATGATCGGCGGCCGGAACAGGATCGCGCCCAGCCCCGTCCCGGTCGGGTGGGAGCAACTGCCCGTCACGGAGGGCAGCTTCAGGGCGGACAGGACGAAGGTGAAGGCGCCGGACGCGCCGAGCAGGAGAGTCGATTCGGGATGGGCCTTGACCTCGCGGGTCAGGGCCCGGACGCCATGGGCGACGAAAGGGGCGGCGGCGACGGTCCAGGCGACCGCGTGCACAGGGGGCAGGTACCCCTCGGCGATATGCATGATGTGGGAGACCCTCTCCAGCACCTCGTGGATGGACAACGCGCCCTGGCCGGTCTCCTGGCTGACGGGTCATGCAACGCCGCGGCTCCGCCTTCCCGGACACCACGGTCTCCCGTGGGGTTCCAGTGGCTTCCCGGGGTGGTTTCCCCGGAAGTGGAGCCGGACTTCCCGATCACAGTGGCGAGGGCCGCACCGGTACCGCACCGGTTTCCCGTACACCAAGGCCCTGCGACACTAGTGCGTTGACCAGGTACATCACAACCCGTCCCGCACGCGGTCACTCCTTGCGATAGCCGTACGCCTCCGACGCGGCCGCCACCACGGCCTCCAGGTCGCCGCCCGCCGAGGCGGTGACCACGACCGCCACCGCGCCCTCCACGAACGGCGCGTCGACCAGCCGCGTGCCCTCGGGAAGCTCGTCGCCCTCCGCCAGCAGCGCCTTCACCGTCAGCACGGCACTGCCGAGGTCGACCAGGACGGCCACGCCCGCCCCGGCGTCGACCGACGCCGCCGCCTCGGCGATCAGCTCGGCGCTGGTGCCGAGCCCGCCGTCCGCGGTGCCGCCCGCGGCGGCCACGGGCGCGGTCCCGCCGCCGCCCGCGAGGCCCTTCGCCAGCTCGGCCACCGACGACGCGACCGCCGCGCTGTGCGACACCAGGACGATGCCCACGCGCCCGCCCGCGCCCGCGCCCCCGCTCACCGGGCGGCCTCCGCTTCCCGCAGCGCCGCGATCAGCAGCGCCGAGGACGCCGCCCCCGGGTCCTGGTGCCCGATGCTGCGCTCCCCGAGATAGCTGGCCCTGCCCTTGCGGGCCTGCATCGGTACGGTCCCGAGGGCGCCCTCCTCGGCCGCCCGCGCCGCCGCGGCGAACGCCTCGCCCGGCGGGGCGGCGCCGAGCGCCTCGACGGCCGGCTCCAGCGCGTCGAGCATCGTCTTGTCCCCGGCCTTCGCCCCGCCGAGCTGCGCCACCGCGGCCACGCCCGCGCGCAGCGCCTCGGCCAGCGCGGCGGGAGTCACCTCGGCGGCGTCGCCCAGCGCCTTTCCGGCGCGCCGCAGCAGCGTCCCGTACAGCGGCCCCGACGCCCCGCCCACGGTCGAGATCAGCTGCCGCCCGGCGAGCACGAGCACCGCGCCGGGAGTCGCGGGCGGCTCTTTGTCCAGCACCTCGGCCACCGCCGCGAACCCGCGCCGCAGGTTGGCCCCGTGGTCGGCGTCGCCGATGGCCGAGTCCAGTTCGGTGAGCCGGTCCGCCTCGCGCTCCACGGCGGCCGCGGCGGCCGCCATCCAGCGCCGGAAGAAGTCCCTGTCGAGCGTCACGGGCGTCACGGTCCTCACATCCCCCATCGCAGAGCGGCCGTCCGCACCGGCGCGTCCCACAGCCGCAGCATCTCCTCGTCGGCCTCGCACAGCGTGACCGAGCAGCCCGCCATGTCCAGCGACGTCACGTAGTTCCCGACGAGGGTACGAGCCACCGGCACGCCGCGCTCGCGCAGCACCCGGTGCACCTCGGCGTTGAACCCGTACAACTCCAGCAACGGAGTCGCCCCCATGCCGTTCACCAGCAGCAGCACCGGCCCGCCGGGCCGCAGGTCCTCCAGGACGGCGTCGACGGCGAAGTCGGCGATCTCCCGGGAGGTCATCATGGCCCGCCGCTCGCGCCCCGGCTCGCCGTGGATGCCGACGCCCAGCTCCAACTCGCCCGGCGGCAGATCGAACGTGGGCCCGCCCTTCGCCGGCGTACTGCACGCGCTGAGCGCCACCCCGAAGCTGCGCGACGCGGCGTTCACCCGGCGCGCGATCGCCTCCACACGCTCCAGCGGCGCCCCCTCCTCGGCGGCCGCGCCCGCGATCTTCTCCACGAACAGCGTGGCCCCGGTCCCGCGCCGCCCGGCCGTGTACGTACTGTCGGCCACCGCGACATCGTCGTCGACCAGCACCTTGGCGACCTGTACGCCCTCGTCCTCGGCGAGTTCGGCCGCCATCTCGAAGTTCAGTACGTCACCGGTGTAGTTCTTGACGACGAACAGCACGCCGCGCCCGCTGTCCACGGCCGCCGCGGCCCGCACCATCTGCTCGGGCACGGGACTCGTGAACACCTCGCCGGCGGCGGCCGCCGCCAGCATCCCCGCCCCGACGAACCCGGCATGCAACGGCTCATGCCCGGACCCGCCCCCCGACACCAGCGCCACCTTCCCCTCGACCGGGGCGTCACGCCGTACGACGATCCGGTTCTCCACGTCCACGGTCAGCTCGGGATGCGCGGCCGCGATCCCGCGCAGCGCGTCGGAGACGACGGTCTCGGGCACATTGATCAGCATTTTCAATGGTTTCTCCCAGACGGGTTGTCAGGACGGCTCGCGAGCGGCTTCTTTGCAGCTCAGGTGCCGCTCTACGAGATGTCGACCTTGGCTCTCCACGGCACCCTGCGGCGCCTTCCGGCGGGGCTGGTGCTGACTCGATGCCGACTTTACTGATGATGTGTCGGCTGTCGGTGTGAGCGGCGCCGGGCCACTCGAAGTGCGACGTCACGGGTGTGGCATGTGATGGTTCCGCTTCACCAGCGACCGAGGGCTGGTTGCAGCCCTGCAGGCCATCCTGCACGCGTCATGCGATGAATATTCACCTTGGTGGGCAAGTCGACGTCGCCGAGCCGGTGGCCGGACGGCGGCGAAGCGGCAAGTGGTGGTGTCCATGGGGATGAGGGTGAAAGTGAAATCCACCCACGTGCGCAATTGGCGTTGCGCGAACTCGCCGGGCTTCTGCTGCAGGGGCTGAGCGCCGCCATGCGGTCGATTCTGCCCAGACGCTCCCCGAGGCGGCTTGATTCTCCCCGGATTCTCCCCAGCCGGCACTGCTTCGGTAGGAGCATCGCCCCCGGTCAAGGCTAGTTCTCGGCTCCGAGAAGGCGGCTACGCATAGTGTCGGGGGAGGAGCACGGTCGTGTCATGCGTGTCTGGACGGCCCGTCCCGGCAGGAGCCTTCCGTGAGTGGCCGGCGGTTCGTGCCCTTGCCGTGCAGAGCGGGGTCGTCCTCGGTTGTCGTCCGATCACGCGACCTGGGTTTCTGCGAGCTCGTCGCAACCGCGATCAACGTCTCGGCCTCGGCTCGGCCTGCCCGGCCTGGGCCTCAGCGGCGGCCGGTCACATCGTGGTGACGTGTGGACCTTTGCCTCTTCTTCGGTTCGATGCTTCCAGATTGCCTGACCGCTTCGCGATCCGTGTCTGCTCGTGACGAACGCCCCTGCGTCATCTCGGCGAACCACCAAGTGCCCGCCACCACACATGACCACAACAATCCGTTCACCACCGCTGTCAGCCAGGGCGCCTGCTCCGCCCACCGTTCCACGGCAGTCAGCGCTGCCCAGCCGATCAGCAGCACGCAGGCAAGTCGTACACGTCGATGTGTGAACATGCGCCCCCGGCTACCCGGGGCAGTGGTGATCACACTGCCGGCGGACTGCTCGGGGCAACGTGCTGCCGCTGCCGACATGCGCAGGTGGCGCGCTTGGGGCACCGTGGGAACTGGAGCACTGCGCGAAGCCTGCCAAGAGAGGTTGCACCGTGACCGGGCGGGCCTGCTGCTGCACGGCCCCGGTGATGTGATCAGTGGTCCTCCCGCACAGTCCAGAGCGGTGCGTGGCTTGGATCGGGGTACGCGACGGGTGCCAGACAACCGATCGCTTCGAATGACCAGGAGGAGCTTTGAGCGACTTCCAGGGTACGAGCAGCTCGGGCCAGGACAGGTCTGCGGCAGTAGCGAAAACGGCTCAGGACAAAGCGAGTGAGGGTGCCGGGCTGGTGGGCGAGAAGGCCACCGAGGTGGTCGGCACCGCGAAGGAACACGCAGCAGAAGTCGCTCATCAGGCCACTACCCAGGCCCGCGACCTGATGGGAGAGCTGCGTGACCAACTCCAAGGCCAAGCGCAGTCCCAGACACACCGTCTGGCGGAGAACGTGCGCCGACTGGCGGACGAACTGCGGGAAATGAGCGAGAGCGGCAAGCCGGATTCCAGCGCCTCGGGCGTGGTGCGCCAGATAGCCGACGGCGGTCATCAGGTGGCTTCCCGTCTGGAGCAGCGCGGGCCGGACGGCCTCATCAGTGATCTGCAGGACTTCGCGCGGCGCCGACCGGGAGTATTCCTGGCGGGGGCGGCGCTGGCGGGGTTCGTCGTCGCGCGGGCCGGAAAGGGAATCAGCGCTGCGGGCTCGTCGGCAACCTCCGGTTCGGGAGCTGAGGGCGGGCAGCACCAGATTCCCTCAAGTTCGCAGGCAGGGTATGAGACCCAGGCTCAGTTCCAGCCGCCTGTCGCGCCTGGTTACGGGCAGCCCCCTGCGGCAGCGCCCCCTACGGCGCCTCCGCCGCCAGCGCCCGCGGCCCCACCGCCCTACCCGGGCCAGGCCCCGACCCAGGGGAGCTGAGCGGTGGCCACGCAGTTCTCCGAACCCGCCGAGACGGGCGCCCAGCATCCGCCGACCCCGCGCTCCCCGAAGTCAGGGGACCCATCGATCGGTGATCTGCTCAGCGAAATCAGCACCGACCTGTCGCAGCTGGTCCGCGACGAGATCGAACTGGCCAAGGCGGAGATCAAGCAGGAGTCGACGAAGGCCGGCAAGGCCGTCGGCATGCTGGGCGGAGCCGGCTACGCCGGCCACCTCGTCCTGCTCCTGGGCAGCCTGACCGTCATCTTCGCCCTTGCCAACGTCATGGACATCGCCTGGGCCGCACTGATCGTCACCGCCGTGTGGGCCGTGGCCGCAGCGGTGTTGTACAGCACTGGCCGCAAACGCCTGCGCACCGTCAATCTCAAGCCCGAACAGACCGTGGAAACCCTGAAGGAGGACGCCCAATGGGCACGACACCCGACGAGCTGAGGACCGACGTGGAATACCGCCGCGCCCACCTCGCTCGCAACGTCGACCTCCTGGCCGACAAGGTCACCCCCCGCCGGGTGGCCCAGCGGAAAGCGGGCGCGGCCCGTAACCGGCTTACCGGCATCAAGGAGCGTGTGATGGGCACGGCCCGCGACACCACCGGGGGAATGACGGACACCGCGCGCGGGGTCGCGGACTCCGCAGGCCAGGCGGCAGGGAGCCTTGCCGAATCCGCCAGGGAAACGACCGGTCAGGTCGGCGAAGCCATCCAGCAGGCGCCCTCCCAGGTCAAACAGCAGACCCAGGGCAGCCCGCTCGCGGCCGGTCTCATCGCCTTCGGTGCCGGCATGCTGACCGCCGCCCTCCTGCCGACCACCAAGGCGGAGGAACGGGCCGGCCAGCAGCTGCGCGAACACTCCCAGGAGCTTGTCGAACCCGTGAAGCAGCAGGCCATTCACGCAGCACAGGACGTCAAGGAAGAGCTGCGCCAGCCGGCTGCCGAAGCGGTGGAAGCCGTGAAGTCCACGGCTCAGGACGCGGCGCAGACTACGAAGGAACAGGCTCAGAGTGCCGGGCAGGACACTGCGCAGGGGCTGCGCGAGGTGGGCCGGGACGCCGCGCACGAGGTGCGTGACCAGACCGGCCGCCCAGGACAACCGAATACGTGACATACCGGTCATCCACGGGTGTCTTACGGACGAAGACGTTCACCGATCCCCGCCTCTGCGCGGCTGTCGTCGACCGCCTGACGTTCAACGGCGCGGTCATCGAGACCGGCACCGACTCCCACCGGCTCGCCTCCACCCGGGCACGAGCCGAGGAATCCGCCAAGGCCGGCTGACCGCCCGAGGCGCGACTCGACGGCCCGCCTCAGGGCAGCCCCGGGAGGCAGAACAGCCGGCTGGGGCCAGCCCTGAGGTCCGGTCACTTGCGCCAGAACAGGTGGTGCGTCACGCCGCTCGGGCTGGGCACGACCCCTCCAGGTGGAACCGGTCGAGCGCGGACCCTCCAGCGGTCGGCGGGCAGCGGGACCGATGCCTCGGTAGCCATCCCGCCTTCGGGGTACTCGATGCCCGAGCCGGAACCCGCTTCGGCGGAGTCCATGAGCACCGCCGGACCGTCCGAGACCCAGGTACCGCACTTCTCCCACACCGTGGCCGGGTCTGCGAGGACAGCATCTGCTGCGGCGCTCAGCCCGGCCTCGGTTCGGCGGCGAGCCATCGCAGGAACGCTCGGTGCTGGGGCAGGTAGCAGCTGGTCGCCGGCTTGTCCGCCAGCACCAGCGCCTGCGCTCCGTTCTCGTCGACGGGGATCGCGCCGGCCAGATCGTCCACCGCGCAGGCCCGGTCACAGTCGTCCGGGGCGGTGGCGTCTCCCGCCATAAGCGACGCGGGGGTGTTCCCGCGTCAAAGATGGCCGGTGCTGCCCCCTGGCGTGCTCCCCCCTCGGCGGCGGCCTCGTCGGCCTCGCGGGACTCGATGACCTGGGCCTGGTGCTGCTCGAAGCGCTGCTGCGCCTCGGCGTACTGGGTCTCCCACGCCTCGCGCTGGGCCTCGTAGCCCGGCAGCCAGTCGTTGGTCTCCGGGTCGAAGCCGCCGAGCCCAAGCGCACCCTGCACGTCGTGTGGCACATGGTCACCGCCGACCTGCTGCTCAGCTCCATCGTCTTGCTGTCCCGCGCCTTCGCGGCCGCACCCAGTACCGCGCTCGTGCTGTTCATCGCCGGCCAATACGTCACGTACGCGGTGGTGTTCCTCGTCGTCGCTCGGGCCGCCGACTGGCCACGGCCGCTCCTCCAGCTCCCGCAGCGGATGCTGCTGCTACCGGTTGGCATCCTCGCGTCCATCGGCACGACGTGAACCCTCGCCACCCCTCCGGTTCCGGTCGGCAGGCGGTGGGCCGGGGAGCCCCGGTCGAACCGGACGAAGTCGGTGATGAGCCACCCGGCCGGCAGGCTCTTCAGCCCCGTGTAGCCTTCGGCCCCCAGCACCCGCTCGTGGACACACCAGGGCCCTCCGCCTTCCCTCCGGAGTGACTCCGCTCCACGGAACCGAGCCGCAGGGGTGAGTCTCGCGGCCGCGGGAATCACTCGCCCCGCCGCCCGACTACTGCCCTGTAAGCGCGAGCGGGCTTTCTGCTCGTGGTGACCTGGGAGCGCGAAGGGCGTGTGATGGGCGGGCTGGATGTGCGCCTGCGGGGCGGCACGGCCGGGTTCGAGGCCGTGGCCGGGGTGGATCTGGAGATCGCCGCCGGTGAGTGTGTCGCGCTGAGCGGGACCAATGGCTCGGGGAAGACCACACTGCTGCGCGCCGTGCTTGGACTGCACCGGCTGGTGATCGGAACGGTGACGGTCGGCGGCACACCACCGGTGTCCAACCGCACTGCTACTTCGCCCGGGCCGAGGGCAGTCCGCTGAAGCACATGTTCCGCTACTTCCTAGTCGGCCGCGGCGACACCGCACCCGTCACCCGCGAGATCGTCCGGAAACAAGAACCCGACCCCGGCCGCCGGCCGGGCATCCACGTCGGCGGCTGAACGCCTCGCCCCACTACGAGGTCGCGCAGGCGGGGAGTCCGGGGCCGAGGGGAGCGGAGACAGTCGCGGCGGTCTTGAGGGTGAGGACCATGGTGAGGCCGCCGCCGGGGGTGTCCTCGGCGGTGAGGATGCCGGCCATCGACTCGACGAAGCCGCGGGCGACCGCGAGACCGAGACCGACGCCCGCACCGCGGGGTGCGTCGCCGTAGCGCTGGAAGGGCTCGAAGATGCGGTCCTTCGCTTCGTCGGGGACGCCGGGTCCGCGGTCGATGACGCGCACCTCGACGCGGTCGCCGAGCGCGCTGGCCGACACGAGCACCGGTGCGGTGTCAGGGCTGTACTTGACGGCGTTCTCGACGACGTTGGCGACGGCCCGCTCCAGCAGCCCCTTGTCGACAGCCACCATCGGAAGGGTTTCGGGGATGTCCAGCTCGACGCTGCCGTCCGGGATTCCGCGCAGCGCCATCGGGATGACCTCGTCGAGGTCGACGGGCCGGATGAGCGGGGTGACCGTGCCGGTCTGGAGGCGGGACATGTCCAGGAGGTTGCCGACGAGGTGGTCGAGGCGGTCCGCGCCCTCCTCGATGCCGGCGAGAAGCTCCGCCTGGTCCTCCTCCGACCATTCGACGTCGTCGGCGCGCAGGGAGGTGACGGCGGCCTTGATGCCGGCGAGGGGGGTGCGCAGGTCGTGGCTGACGGCCGCCAGCAGCGAGGTGCGGATCTTGTTGCCCTCGGCGAGCTTGCGGGCCTCCTCGGCCTGACCGACCAGGCGCTGGCGGTCCAGTACGACGGCGGCCTGGGCGGCGAAGGCGCCCAGCACCCGGCGGTCCTCGGCCGGCAGCGGCCGGCCGGTGAGGGCGAGGGCCATGTGGTCGCCTACGGGCATGTCCACATCGGCCTCCTCGGGACGGGCCACCGGCGTGGGGCCGACGCTGCCCGCACACGTCCACGGGTCCACATCGCTCGCCCGCTCCAGCAGCGCCACCGACTCCATGGCGAACGTTTCGCGGACGCGTTCCAGCAGGGCGTCGAGCGCGGTCTCCCCGCGCAGCACGCTGCCGGCCAGGAAGGAGAGGATCTCGGACTCGGCCCGCAGCCGGGCCGCCTGGTGGGTGCGGCGCGCCGCCACATCCACCACCGACGCCACCGAGACGGCCACGGCGAAGAAGACCGCCATCGCCACGATGTTCCTGGGGTCGGAGATGGTGAGCGTGTGGAAGGGCGGGGTGAAGAACCAGTTCAGCAGGAAGGAGCCGGCCGCGGCCGAGGCGAGGGCCGGGAACAGCCCGCCGAGCAGAGCCGCCGCCACCGTCAGGCACAGGAACAGCAGCATGTCGTTGGCGAGGCCGACGTCCGGCAGCACCCTGCTGAGGAGAAAAGTGAGCAGGGCGGGTCCGGCGACACCGACGGTCCAGCCCCAGACAAGGCGGGACCGGCCGAGCCGCGCGCGGCCGGACACGGGAAGCCGGCGCCCCTTGGCCGCCTCATCGTGGGTGACGATGTGGACGTCGAGGTCGGGTCCTGACTCCCGGGCGACGGTCGCGCTGACGCCCGGCCCGAAGACGTTCTGCCACGAGCGCCGGCGGCTGACCCCCAGCACGATCTGAGTGGCGTTCACGCCGCGCGCGAACGCCAGCAGCGAGGAGGGCACGTCGTCGCCTATGACGTGGTGGAAGGTACCCCCGAGGTCCTCGACCAGGGTGCGCTGGACTGCCAGCTCCTTCGGGGAGGCGGAGGTCAGACCGTCACTGCGGGCGATGTAGACGGCGAGGACCTCGCCGCCCGCCCCCTTCTCCGCCAGACGGGCCGCCCGGCGGATGAGCGTACGCCCCTCGGGCCCGCCGGTCAGACCGACGACGACGCGTTCGCGGGACCCCCAGATCTTCGAGACCCGGTGCTCCGTCCGGTACTCCTGGAGGTATTCGTCGACCCGGTCGGCCGTCCACAGCAGCGCCAGCTCGCGCAGGGCGGTCAGGTTGCCGGGCCGGAAGTAGTTCGACAGGGCGGCGTCGACCTTGTCCGGCCGGTAGATGTTGCCGTGCGCCATACGGCGGCGCAGCGCCTGCGGGGACATGTCGACCAGCTCGATCTGGTCGGCGCGGCGCACCACCTCGTCGGGAACGGTCTCCCGCTGCCGTACGCCGGTGATGGACTCCACGACGTCACCCAAGGACTCCAGGTGCTGGATGTTGACCGTGGATATGACGTTGATGCCGGCGGCGAGGAGCTCCTCCACGTCCTGCCAGCGCTTCGCGTTGCGCGACCCGGGGACGTTCGTGTGCGCGAGCTCGTCCACCAGAGCGACGGCGGGCCGGCGCTCCAGCACGGCTTCCACGTCCATCTCGGGGAAGACGGTGCCGCGGTACTCGATCTCCCGGCGCGGCACCTGCTCCAGCCCGTGCAGCATCACCTCGGTACGCGGCCGGCCGTGGTGCTCCACGAAGGCCACCACGCAGTCCGTGCCCCGCTCCACCCGGCGGTGGCCCTCGGAGAGCATGGCGTACGTCTTGCCGACGCCCGGCGCCGCGCCGAGGTAGATCCGTAGTTTCCCGCGTCCCATGATTCCGACTTTACGTTTGATGACCGATACGGATCGTTCGCGTGCTTACGCCTCGAAGCGGTAGCCCATACCAGGCTCCGTGGTGAAGTGCCGCGGATGGGAGGGATCCGGCTCCAGCTTGCGGCGCAGCTGCGCCATGTAGACCCGCAGGTAGTTGGTCTCCGTGCCGTACGACGGGCCCCAGACCTCCTGGAGGAGCTGCTTCTGGGTCACGAGCCGGCCCTTGTTGCGTACGAGCACTTCCAGCAGGTGCCATTCCGTCGGGGTGAGCCGGACGTCCCGGCCGTCGCGGTTGACCTTCTTCGCCGCCAGGTCGATGGTGAACGCGGCGGACTCGACCACCACCACGTCGTCCAGCCCGGGAGCGGCCGGCTCCGCTCTGCGGACGGCGGCGCGCAGCCGCGCCAGGAGCTCGTCCATGCCGAAGGGCTTGGTGACGTAGTCGTCCGCCCCGGCGTCCAGCGCCCCGACCTTCTCGTCGGAGGTATGGCGGGCGGAGAGCACGATGATCGGTACGCGGGTCCAGCCGCGCAGGCCCTTGATGACGTCGACGCCGTCCATGTCCGGCAGTCCCAGGTCGAGGACGACCACGTCGGGGTGGCGCGCGGCGGCCAGGTCGAGCGCCGTGGCACCGTCGGGCGCGGCGTCGACCTCGTACTTGCGCGCCTTCAGGTTGATCACGAGGGCGCGCACGATCTGCGGCTCGTCCTCCACCACCAGAACCCGCGTCATGAGCTCCTGCCTTCTGTGTATCGGTCGGTCGTCATGCCTCAAAGCGGTATCCCATGCCGGGCTCGGTGATCAGGTAGCGGGGATGGGAGGGGTCCGACTCGAGTTTGCGCCGCAGCTGCGCCATGTAGACCCGGAGGTAGTTCGTCCTGTCGCCGGAGGACGGGCCCCATACGTCGTGCAGCAACTGCTTCTGCGTGACGAGCCGGCCGGGGTTGCTGATCAGGATTTCCAGCAGATGCCATTCTGTCGGAGTCAGCCGTACGGTGCGCCCGCCACGGGTGACCTTCCTGGCGACGAGGTCGATGGCGAAGTCGTCCGTCGTGACCAGCGGTGTGTCGTCGGCGGGGGGTGCGGGTTCCGTACGGCGTACCGCTGCCCGGAGACGGGCCATGAGTTCGTCCATGCTGAACGGCTTGGTGATGAAGTCGTCGGCGCCGGCGTCCAGCGCCTCGACCTTCTCGTCGGAGGTGTGGCGGGCGGAGAGCACGATGATCGGTACGCGGGTCCAGCCGCGCAGGCCCTTGATCACCTCCAGGCCGTCCATGTCGGGCAGTCCGAGGTCGAGCACGACCACGTCCGGTCGGCGGGTGGCCGCGAGCCTCAGAGCGGTGGCCCCGTCGGGCGCGGCGTCCGCCCCGTACGCGCGCGCCTGCAGATTGAGCACGAGGGCCCGGACGAGCTGCGGATCGTCCTCCACCACCAGCACCCGAGTCATCGGTGTGCGGCCTTCCTGTCGGATATGCGGTCAGTGCGCTTGCTGTGGTCGGGGCAGCGGGAGCCGCCGGGCCGCGGGGATTCCACGGCTCGTCGGCTCCCGGCTGCTGTCGGTAAAGCCATCAGTCCTTCTCGATCAGTTCCTTGAGCGCGATGTTGAGCTTGAGGACGTTCACCCGGGGCTCACCCATGAAGCCGAGGATCCGGCCGTCCGTGTGTGCGTCGACCAGATTCTCCACCTGATCGACGGGGAGGTCGTTCCGGGCGGCGACCCGATGGACCTGGAGCCTGGCGTACTCGGGTGAGATGTGCGGGTCCAGACCGGAGCCGGAGGAGGTGACGGCGTCGGCCGGCACGTCCGACGGCTGCACCTTGTGGTCGGCGGTGGAGTTGTCCCTGACGACGGCGGCCTTGGCGTCCTCGACCCACGTGACCAGCTCGGCGTTGTCGCCGGAGCGGTTGGTAGCGCCGGACAGGATCAGCGTGTACTGGGTGTTGACGGTGTTGGTACCGAGGCCGTTGGCGGGGCGCGGCTGGAACCACTTCAGGTCCGGTGCCGGGGTTTCCTCGCCCTTCTTCAGAGGCAGGTCGTAGCGCTGGCCGATGAGTTCGGAGCCGACGGCCTTGCCGTCGTGGTCGGTGGTCTCGGAGCCGTTCGCCTTGTCGGGGAACAGCCCCTGGGCGACGCCGGTCACGGCGAGCGGGTAGAGCACCCCGCAGACGACGGTCAGGACGAGCAGGGCCCGCAGGCCCGCACCGACGAGTCGGACGGTGTTGCGTACGGAGTTGGTCATGGTGGTCGTCACCCGATGCCAGGGATGAGGAGGGAGAGGAGCAGGTCGATGAGCTTGATGCCGATGAACGGGGCGACGAGACCGCCGAGCCCGTAGACGCCGAGGTTGCGGCGGAGCATCCTGTCCGCGTTCATCGGTCGGTACTGCACGCCCTTCAGGGCGAGCGGCACGAGCGCGACGATGATCAGCGCGTTGAAGACGACGGCGGACAGGATCGCGGACTCGGGAGATGCCAGACCCATGATGTTGAGCTTGTCCAGGCCCGGATAGGCGACCGCGAACATCGCCGGGATGATGGCGAAGTACTTGGCCACGTCGTTGGCGATCGAGAAGGTCGTCAACGCGCCGCGGGTGATGAGGAGCTGTTTGCCGATCTCGACGATCTCGATGAGCTTGGTCGGGTTGGAGTCGAGGTCCACCATGTTCCCGGCCTCCTTGGCGGCCGAGGTGCCGGTGTTCATCGCCACCCCCACGTCCGCCTGTGCCAGGGCGGGGGCGTCGTTCGTACCGTCGCCGGTCATCGCGACGAGCTTGCCGCCCGCCTGCTCCCGCTTGATGAGCGCCATCTTGTCCTCGGGCGTGGCCTCGGCGAGGAAGTCGTCCACGCCGGCTTCGTCCGCGATGGCCTTGGCCGTGAGCGGGTTGTCGCCCGTGATCATGACGGTCTTGATGCCCATGCGGCGCAGCTCCTCGAACCGCTCCCGCATGCCCTCCTTCACCACGTCCTTGAGGTGGATGACGCCCAGGATCCGGGCGCCCTTGTCGTCCTCGACGGCGACGAGGAGCGGCGTACCACCGGCCCCCGAGATGCGGTGCGCGATCTCGTCGGCGTCCTGGGCCACCTGGCCGCCGCGCTCCTTCACCCACGCGATGACCGAGGCCGTCGCACCCTTGCGGACCTTGCGTCCGTCGACGTCCACGCCCGACATGCGGGTCTGGGCCGTGAAGGGCACCCACTCGGCGTGGGCCAGTTCGCCCTGGTGGCGTTCGCGCAGCCCGTACTCCTCCTTCGCGAGGACGACGATGGAGCGTCCCTCGGGCGTCTCGTCGGCGAGCGAGGAGAGCTGGGCGGCGTCCGCGACCTCGGCGGATGTCGTGCCCTTGACGGGGACGAACTCGGCGGCCTGCCGGTTGCCGAGGGTGATGGTGCCGGTCTTGTCCAGCAGCAGCGTGGAGACG
Source organism: Streptomyces sp. NPDC093546 (assembly GCF_044765045.1). NCBI lineage: Bacteria > Bacillati > Actinomycetota > Actinomycetes > Kitasatosporales > Streptomycetaceae > Streptomyces > Streptomyces sp. NPDC093546. The sequence continues at coordinate 92,425 of NZ_JBIWJG010000013.1, forward strand.
TCACCCGCCGCCTCCACCGCGCGCCCCGACATGGCGAGCACGTTGCGCTGGACGAGGCGGTCCATGCCCGCGATGCCGATCGCGGAGAGCAGCGCGCCGATCGTGGTCGGGATCAGGCAGACCAGCAGCGCGACCAGGACGATCATCGACGTCTGCTCATCGGCACCCGCGTAGAGGGCGAACGGCTTCAGCGTCACGACGGCGAGCAGGAAGACAATGGTGAGCGAGGCGAGCAGGATGTTGAGGGCGGTCTCGTTGGGCGTCTTCTGCCGCGCCGCGCCCTCCACGAGGTTGATCATCCGGTCGATGAACGTCTCCCCGGGCTTCGTCGTGATCTTCACGACGATCCGGTCGGAGAGCACCTTCGTACCGCCGGTGACGGCCGATCGGTCGCCGCCGGACTCGCGGATGACCGGCGCGGACTCGCCGGTGATGGCGGACTCGTCCACCGACGCCACGCCTTCCACCACATCCCCGTCGCCGGGGATGATGTCGCCGGCCTCGCAGACCACGAGGTCTCCGATCCGCAGCTCCGTGCCCGGCACCCGCTCCTCGCACGTCCCCTCCTTGGCCAGCCGCCGGGCGACCGTGTCGGTCTTCGCCTTGCGCAGGGTGTCGGCCTGCGCCTTGCCGCGGCCCTCGGCCACGGCCTCCGCCAGGTTGGCGAAGATCGTGGTCAGCCACAGCCACCCGGTGATGGCCCAGCCGAACCAGTCCGTCGGATCGTTCAGCGCCAGCACGGTGGTGGCCACCGAGCCGACGAGCACCACGAACATGACCGGCGACGTGATCATCACGCGCGGGTCGAGCTTGCGGACCGCGTCCGGGAGCGACTTGATCAGCTGCCGGGGGTCGAACAGCCCCCCGGTGACACGCCCCGCGTCGGGCTTGTGCCGGGGCGGCAGATCGCTGTGCGGCGCCTTGGTCGAGGTGGCGGTGGACACGGCGTCCTCTTGCTTGTTCACGTTGACGGTCATGACGCCAGCCCTTCGGCGAGCGGGCCCAGCGCGAGCGCCGGGAAGTAGGTCAGCCCGGTGATGATCACGATGGTGCCGATCAGCAGGCCCGCGTAGAGCGGCTTGTCGGTACGGAGCGTGCCGGCGGTCTCCGGGACCGGCGTCTGCTCGGCGAGCGAGCCGGCGAGCGCCAGGACGAACGCCATCGGGACGAACCGGCCGAGGAGCATCGCCAGGCCGATGGTGGTGTTGAACCACGGGGTGTCGGCGTTGAGGCCCGCGAAGGCGGAGCCGTTGTTGTTGGCACCGGAGGTGTAGGCGTACAGGACCTCGGAGAAGCCATGCGCACCGCTGTTGGTCATGGAGTCCGCGGTGCCGTCCAGCGCCATCGCGGCGGCGGTGAAGCAGAGCACCAGCGCCGGGGTGACCAGGATGTAGCAGGCGGCGAACTTGATCTCCCGGGTGGAGATCTTCTTGCCCAGGTACTCGGGGGTCCGGCCGACCATGAGGCCCGCGATGAACACCGCGATGACCGCCATGATCAGCATGCCGTACAGGCCGGAGCCGACGCCGCCGGGCGCGATCTCGCCCAGCATCATGCCGAGCAGGGTGATGCCGCCGCCCAGCCCCGTGTACGAGGAGTGGAAGGAGTCCACCGCGCCGGTCGACGTGAGGGTGGTCGACACCGCGAAGATCGAGGAGGCGCCGATCCCGAAGCGGACCTCCTTGCCCTCCATCGCGCCGCCCGCGGCCTCGAACGCCGGGCCGTGACCGGCGAATTCCGTGGCCCACATCAGCAACACGAACCCGACCCAGACGGTCGCCATCGTGCCGAGGATCGCGTACCCCTGCTTCACGCTCCCGACCATCCGGCCGAACGTCCTGGTCAGCGAGAACGGGATCAGCAGGATCAGGAAGACCTCGAAGAGGTTGGTGAAGGCGTTGGGGTTCTCGAAGGGGTGGGCGGAGTTGGCGTTGAAGTAGCCGCCGCCGTTCGTCCCCAGCTCCTTGATGACCTCCTGGGAGGCCACCGCACCGCCGTTCCACTGCTGTGTGCCGCCCGTGAACCGGCCGACCTCGTGGATGCCGGAGAAGTTCTGGATCGCGCCGCAGGCCACCAGGATGATCGCGCCGACGACGGCGAGGGGCAGCAGGATCCGGACCACGCCTCGGACCAGGTCGGCCCAGAAGTTGCCCAGCTCACCGGTGCGGGTGGGGGTGCCCCCTGCTCGAAGAGCTCGGGGGAGGGCGAAGCCCCGTACGAGCGCCACCGCGACAGCCATGCCGACGGCGGCGGAGACGAAGTTCTGCACCGCCAGGCCGCCGGTCTGGACGACGTGGCCCATGGCCTGTTCGCCGTAGTACGACTGCCAGTTGGTGTTCGACACGAACGACGCGGCCGTGTTGAACGCCTGGTCCGGATCGATGGAGGCGAAGCCGAGAGAGCCGGGCAGCGAGCCCTGGAGCCGCTGCAAGGCGTACAGGAAGAGGACGCTCACCGCCGAGAAGACCAGGACGCCGCGCAGATAAGCCGGCCAGCGCATCCCGACGCCGGGGTGGGCGCCGATGGCCTTGTAGATCCACTTCTCGACCCGCAGATGGCGGTCGGAGGAGTAGACGCGGGCCATGTAGTCGCCGAGCGGGCGGTACGCGAGGGCGAGCGCGGCGATCAAAGCGAGCAGCTGGAGTACAGCCGCGAGGAGGGGGCTCATACTGGTGCTCAGAACCTCTCCGGCTTGACGAGGGCGAGGATGAGGTAACCCAGCAGGGCGACGGCCACGATAAGACCGACGATGTTCTCGGCAGTCACAGCTTCGCCACCCCCTTGGCGATGAACGCCACCAGCGCGAAGACCGCGACCGTGGTGACAACGAAGGCCACGTCGGCCATCGAGAGCTCCTGAAGAGGTTCGGATGAAAGTCGGACTTCTAGAGGAAAACGCGTCTCTGGCCAGGTACTGCCTTCTGTTGACGCCTCTCTTACGCCCGCAAGCCTGTCTTTGACGACTTCCTAACGCTTCGCGGGCGGACCCCGGCCGTGGGCGGCGGCCGACGCCCGACGTCACGCCGAGGGCCGCGACCAGCAGCGGCAGAGCGACGACGATCAGCCAGGCCCCGTCGTGGAACTCGGTGGCCGTGACGACGACCGCGCTGACGCCGGTGAGCACGGCGCCCAGGCCGCCCAGCGCCGCCTTGCCGCGCCACCCGGGACCCTTCGCCTCGCACCAGTGGAGGACCATCCCGGCCTGGGCAAGCGCGAAGCCGACGAAGACGGTGATCGCGAAGAGTGCGACCAGGGTGTTGGTGTCACCGCCGGAGAAGACGGGCAGCGGGGGCACCTCAACGGCGGCGGCAAAACTCCCAGCGCCCGGCGGCGGGCCGACATCGCCGACCCGGGTGCCTGGCGGTGGCGGCACCGGCGGATGACGCCCCTGATCCAGCGGCCCGGATCCGGGCTCGGTTGCGGAGGCCCGTATGGTGGGTGTGGGCGCGGCGCGATGACGAGGAGCAACGAGTGACTGCGCCGAGCCTTGAGCATGCGACTGTCCCCGCCGACGCCGGTGAGGTGACGCTGCTGATAGCCCGCCAGGTCGAGCCGGGCCACGAGGCCGTTTTCGAGCAGTGGGCGAGAGGCATTCTGGACAGTGCGTCCCGCTTTCCGGGCCATCTCGGCTACGGGCTGTTCCGGTCCTCCGGGGACGGGGCACCCTGGTTCCTCGTGCACCGCTTCCGTGACGCGGAGGCGTGCAGGGCATGGCAGGAGTCGCCGGAACGGGCGGCATGGTTCGCGAACTGCGAAGGGCACCACCACACGGAGATCGCCCGGCGGACGCTGACCGGCATGGAGACCTGGTTCGCCAAGCCCGGATCGACACGCCCCGCGCCCCCACGGTGGAAGATGGCGATCAGCGCCACCCTGGCGATCTATCCGATCACGCTGCTCGGCAGCTACCTGCTGGTGCCGCACCTGACCATGCTGCCGGTGGTCCTCTCCAGCGTCGTCATCGCCGGGGTGTACAACGTCCTGATGACGTATGCGGCGATGCCGGCGGTGAGCCGGCTGCTGCGCGGGTGGCTCAGCGGTCAGCGGGGCAAGGGCGGACGGTAGACCGGCCTGGCCCGCGGCGGCCCGCGCCCCCGACCGCTCGGTCCGGGGGCCGGTTCACCCCTCGACAGGGGTGAGGACCACGAAGTCCGCGCCGGACGGGTCGACGCAGACGGCGAGCCGGCCGACGCCCTCCGCGTCCTCGGGACCCATCTGGACGGTGCCGCCCTTCTCCCTGACCTTGGCGACCGTCGCGTCGCAGTCGGTCGAACCGAAGACCGGATGCCAGTAGGCGCGGCCGCCGGTCAGCGTGAGCGCGTCGGCCGGGAGCTGCATCAGACCGCCGTGCATGCGCTCGGGAGGCTGCCCGGACGGGGTGATCAGCGCATACGTCCCGCCACCGCCCGGGAGGTCCATGTCCTGCGTCTGCCAGCCGAACAGGTTCCCGTAGAACTCCTTGGCAGCGGCCGCGTCCGTCGTGTACAGCTCGATCCACCCCAGGCTCCCCGGCCCGTCCACCGCCTCCACACCCTTGTACGACCCCGGCTGCCACACGGCGAACTGGCCCCCCTGCGGGTCGGTGTACTGGGCCATCCGGCCCTCGCCGTCGGCGTCCATCGGGGCGACCCGGACCGTACCGCCCGACCGCTGCACGGCCTCGGTGGTGGCATCGGCGTCCGGCGTGCTGAAGTAGATCATCCAGGCCGAACGGGCACCCTCCTCGGTGAGCTTCCCGAGCCCGGCGACCGTCTTGCCGTCCAGCTTGAAGGAGCCGTAGTCCCCTTCCTCGGGGCTGAACGGCTGGAACTCCCAGCCGAACACCGCGCCGTAGAAATCGACCGCCGCCGGGATGTCGGGTGCGCCGAGGTCGAGCCAGCAGGGGGAACCGGGGACGAAGTCGGTGGTGATCACGGCACATGCCTCGTTTCGCGGGTGTCACGGCGATCGCGTACGGCAGAAGCGTGACACCCACCACTGACATCCGCCCTCCGGAAGGGACGAACCGGTGACGGCGGCCGGGCCGGCCTCAGAAGGTCTGCGGGTGGCGGAAGAGCCGGCCGGGATCGTACGCCGCCTTCACCTTCACCAGGCGGTCGATGTTCCCGCCGTAGTAGGCGCGACGCCAGTCCCGCAGGGCCGGATCGGTGTAGTTCTGGTACGCCTGGCCGCTCGCCCACGGCCGCATCACGTCGTGCGTGGCGTCCAGCCAGGCCCGGTGCCGTGCCACCGTGGCGGCGGGGGCCCGGTCGGGCCAGGAGACGATGTACTGGGCGAGGAAGAGCGCGTCACGGTGGACGAACGCGGTGTCGGCGGCCCGTACCCGGTTGGCCGCGCCGCCCATCGCGTCCAGCGCGATGCTGCCCGCCCCGCCGCCGCTGAGCCGCGCCAGCTGCTCCACCCGGGCGATCAGCGCCTTGATGCCCGCGGCCGGGATGGGGCGCGTGTAGAAGTCGGAGCGCGCGGTGTACGACTCGCGCGCCACCCGGCCCTGCGGGTTGCGGCCCGGCAGGGACCCCTTCTGATGGGCCTGCGCGATGGTCCAGCCGGACACCCCGCCCATCACCTTCATCGCGTCCATGAACGGACGGGTACGGATCGACGCGGACTTGGGCGCCGCGCCGATGGCGTCGGCCAGCCGGTCCAGCCGGTTCTCCAGGTCCGCCCGGCCCGAGAGGGCGAGCCCGCCGACCCGGACCGACCCGGGCCGTCCGCCCACCGGAGCCGCCAGGTGCAGGTTCGCCCAGATCTCGTCCGGCGCGGTCGGAGCCCAGCGCTGCCACTCGCGCACCACGGCGGCGGCACGCGACCAGGGCCAGCTCAGGAAGAACGTCGTGCACTCCGGAGCCGCGTGCGTCCGCATGCGCAGCTCCGTGACGACACCGAACTGCGCGTTGCCGCCACCGCGCAGCGCCCAGAACAGGTCGGCGTCACGCTTGGCGTCGACGTCGCGTATCCGGCCGTCGGCCGTCACGATCCTGGCTCCCGTCACGCTGTCGCTGGTCAGCCCGTAGGCACGGGTGACGACGCCGATGCCCCCGCCGAGCGCCAGACCCGCCACGCCCACGGTCGGGCAGGACCCGGCCGGCACCGTCCGGCCGCGGGCGGTCAACCGGTCGTAGACGTCGATGAGTTTCGCCCCCGCCCCGATCGTCGCGGTGCCGCCGCTCAGCGAGACGGACGCCATCCTCTGTACGTCGACGATCAGCCCCGGCCCGGACGACCAGCCCGCGTACGAGTGGCCACCGCTGCGCACCGCGACCGGCACCCCGTGACGGCGGGCGAACGCCAGGCAGCCGCGGACGTCCTCGGGCCGCGCGCAGTACGCGATCCCGGCCGGGCGCACGGCGTCGAAGCGGGGGTTGAACAGCGTACGGGCCGTGTCGTAGTCCCGATCGCCCGGCCGGACCAGCGTCCCGTCCAGCCCCTTGGCCAGCGCCGCCCAGTCCGCGGCGCGCGGCGCCTTCGGTGCCTTGCCCGCCCCGCCCGCTCCCGCCCCGGACGCGCGCGTGCCGGCGACGCCGGTCAGGAACGCCCCGGACACGGCAGCGGCGGCGCCCGCGCCCAACAGGCGCCGCCGGCTCGGCCCACGGCCCGCTTCCGCTCGCGTGCCGCTTCCGGGTGTCGTCGTCTGGTTCATCGTCCGTTCCCCACTGCTGTGTTGACCTGTCGCAGGAGGGATGATGAAAGGAAGCGGAGTGAGGTTGCCCGCAACCGTCAGGGTGTTGAGGGGGATGCAACGTGACAGGCAAGGCCGAACGCGCCGAGCGCACCGAACCGACCGAACGCACGGAACCGACCGAGCGCACCGAACCGACCGGCCGCGCCGGCACCCCGCTGGACCGGTTCCTCCGGCTGGGCACCCTGCCCGGCGCGGCGGCCGCTCTGACGGGGACCGTCGCCCTGTCCATGGTCCTGGTGGCCTTCGGTAACATCACCGACTTCGGGACCAACCAGCAGTTCGTCCAGCACGTCCTGGCCATGGACACCACCTTCAAGGACTCGCAGTTGATGTGGCGGGCGATCACCTCGCCCGCCCTCCAGAACGCGGCGTACCTCGCCATCATCGTCTGGGAGGTCCTCACCGCGGGCGCCCTGGTGCTCGCCACCTGGCTCTGGGCGGTGGGGCTGCGCCGTAAGACCTACGACCGTGCCCGCCGGGCGAGCACCGTCGGCCTGGTGATGGTGCTGCTGCTGTTCGGGGGCGGTTTCTTCGGTATCGGTGGAGAGTGGTTCGCCATGTGGCAGTCCTCCGACTGGAACGGCCTGGACTCGGCCCTGCGTTACGTCGTCCTGGCGGCCTTCGCCCTCGTCGTGGTCCACCTCCCGGCAGCACCCCACAGGCGGTAGCGCTCCGGTTCGCCGGTCCGGGACTACCCCACGCGGAGGGCCGTACGGTCGAGGCGCTGCCGCTGCGAGTCGGTGAGCCGGAGGTCCGCCGCGGCGAGGTTCTCCTCCAGATGGGCGAGCGAGCCGGTTCCGGGGATCGGCAGGACGACCGGGGACCGGGCGAGCAGCCAGGCGAGCAGCACCTGCGGGACGGTGGCCCCGAGTTCGGTGGCGACGGTGGCGAGCACGGCCGCCTGACCCGAGTCGGTTTCCGCCCCGATGGGACGCCAGGGAAGAAAGGCGATGCCGTCGGCCTCACATACCTCCAGAACCGGCTCGTAGTCCCGGTCGAGAAGGCTGTAGCGATTCTGCACGCTCGCGATCTCAGCGGTCTGCCGGGCCTCGGCGAGCTGCGCGGTGGTGACTTCCGACAGTCCGATGTGCCCGATCTTCCCTTCGAGCTGGAGCTCGCGGAGCGCGCCGACCTGATCGGCGACGGAAACCTTCGGGTCCAACCGGTGCAGCTGCAGGAGGCCGACGCGCTCGGTCCGCAGCCGGCGCAGGCTCTGCTCCACCTGCTCGCGCAGGCTCTCCGGCCGTCCGTCGTACGCCCATCCCTCCGGCCCGGACCGGGTGACACCGACCTTGGTGGCGATCAGCAGGTCACTCGGGTACGGATGGAGGGCTTCGGCGAGGAGTTCCTCGTTGGCCCCCCATCCGTACAGATGGGCGGTGTCCATCAACGTGACGCCCAGTTCGACAGCGCGCCGGGCCACCGCGATGGCGCCATCCCGCTCGGAGCCCGGCCCGGTCGGCAGGCGCATGGCGCCGAACCCGAGTCGGCGTACCGGGAATTCCGCTCCTATGGAGAACGTGCCTGCCACGTCCGGAGCGTTCGAAGTGCGTGAAGTCATCGGTTTCCCCCTTGCCGCCCGACGATACCCGGGCGTGCCATCGCCGGCGCCGGCACGGACCGCCAGGAAGGACACCGTTGCCGTTCACGGTGCGGTGGCGTTGACAGGAGGCGTGTTGATGGTGGACGGCGGGAGAGGACGGCATGCTGCAGGTCTCGGTGAAGGACACGAAGATCCGGCCCGGGAAGGCGCACCGGTGGCATCTCGTGCCGGTGTCCGGTGACGGACCGCCGGCCGTGCCGCGGATGGCGGGCTACAACCAGGCGAAACACTTCGCAGTCGCCCGGCACGCACGGACCGTGAACGAGCCGGTCCGCTCCTATGTCGCCGCGACGTTCGAGATCACCGGTCCGGTGGACCTGGACGCTCTGGGCGAGGCCCTGCTGCATCTGGTACGCCGCCACGAGGTGCTGCGCGCGTTCTACGAGCCGCTCGGCGAGGACCTCTCCTGCAAGGTCCTCGCACCTGGCGAGGTCGCCCTCAAGCATGTCGAGTCGGACCAGTTGGACACCTCGGAGCAGGCCGGTGCCTACCTCCACCAGGCGGTCAGGGAGGTCGAGACCCTCTCCTGGCCGCTCATCGCCATGGGCGCGGTGGTCCGGGGCGACTCGGCCACGGTGTGGTTCTCATGCGACCATCTGGTCACCGACGGACTGTCCACGGCCATCGCCGTCAACGACATCGCCGGAGCGTACCGGGCTCTCACAGCCGGCGAGGCCCTCCCGGTGGCGGAGGCGGGCAGCTATCTGGAGTTCAGCCGGAGCCAGCGCCGCAGAAACCAGGACCTGCACTCCGACGACCCGCGACTGGACTACTGGCGCGGTTTCACCCGGCGCAACGGCGGCCTGTTCCCCCGCTTCCCCCTCGATCTCGGCACCTTGCCCGGCCGGTTGTACGCGCCGGTCACCACCACCGAGCGGCTCCTGGACGCACGGGGCGTCGAAGCCTTCGAAACGGCGTGCAGGGACCTCGGCGGGAGGCTGTCGATGGGGCTGCTCGCCGCGCTGGCCACCGCCGTACGGGAGGAGGGAGGGCCTGCGGTGTACCGAGGTCTCATGCCGATCAACGAACGGGGCAAGGGCGTCTACGAGCAGTCCATGGGCTGGTTCATCAACACCCTCCCCATCGAGTTCGCCGTGGGCGGAGCCGAGAGCTTCGCCGGCACTCTGGCCGCCGCCCACACCGCGTACGCGCACCTGCAGGCCCACCGGGAGGTGCACTTCGTACAAGCCTGGCGCCTGCTTGCCCCAGCCGAATACTCCCGGCTGCATTACTGGCCCCACGCGGTGAACTTCTACTCCTACATCGACTTCCGGCGGATGCCCGGCGCCGCGCACCACGCCGGCCAGCAGGCCCGGATGCACGTGTGGGTGTCCGGGTGCAACGGAATCCTGCACTGGTTCCACCAGGCCGACGACGGGCTCCACGTCAACACCATCCACGTCGACACCCCGCAGGCCCGTACCACCCACGCGGGTCTTCTCCGGGCCCTCACCCACACCGTGACCACGACCCTTCAGTGACCCGGTGGTCCAGGGGCTTGGTGGCCTCACATGCGACGGGGCTGCGTCGTCGGACTGGTGAGGACACCCACACCATCCCCACAGGACGGGACGCCCAGCATGAACGACTTCCAGAAGACCGCCGACCGCGTCGAGATCGAGGCGCTGCGCGCCGAGTTCACCGACGCGGTGATGATGCGCGACTGCGCCCGCCTCGCCGCGCTGTTCACCCCCGACGGCGCCCTGCACATGCCCAACATCCCGGTCGAGCCAGCGAGACGCTTCGGCTCGCCGGCATCAGGGAAGACATCGAGGCGAGTGACCGCTACGAGGCCGTCCGACCGCGCGTGCTGAAGATGGACCGCGCCACCGATTCCGACCGGATCCGCCGGCTGACAGCGGCCCCCGACGTGTTCCTCGCCAGCGCCGCGGCCGTCACCGAGACCGGGTCGCTCGTCATCGCCTCGGGCAGCGGCAGCCAACTGCCCGCCTCCGCCGGCGGCGCCGCACGGGCGATCTGGGTCGTCGGGGCGCAGAAGGTGGTACCCGACCTGAGCACCGCACTGCGTCGTGTCGAGGAGCACGTCCTCCCGCTGGAGACGGTGCGCGCCCAGGCGATCTACGGGCATCCGAGCGCGGTCAACCGTCTGCTCGTCCTCAACGCCGACCCACAGCCCGGGCGTGGCACGGTCCTGTTGCTGCGCGAGGCCACCGGATTCTGACTTCCCGTACCGTGACGGCCAGAGCGCGGAGGAGATCTTCTCGCATTCCGTCCGCAGGACCAGGCGGTCGGCGTAGGGAACCGGGCCGTACCCCGGAAGGGCCGGCCCGGCCGCGCATCAACGGACATGGGGGATTTACGAAGTGCGTGTGTTGTTGTCGACGTATGGGTCGCGCGGGGATGTCGAACCGCTGGTGGGTCTCGCGGTGCGGTTGCGGGAGCTGGGTGCGGAGGTGCGGGTGTGTGCGCCGCCGGACGAGGTCTTCGCGGAGCGGCTGGCCGGGGTGGGCGTGTCGGTGGTGGGGGTGGGGCAGTCGGCGCGCGCGCTGATGACTGGGGCGCCGCCGCCGTCGAAGGCCAATCTGCCGCGGCGCGCGGCCGATCTGATCGCCGGTCAGTTCGAGGTGATACCGGCGGTGGCCGAGGGGTGCGACGTGCTGGTGGCGACGGGCGCGATGCCGGCCATCGCGGGGGCGCGGTCGGTGGCCGAGAAGCTGGGCATCCGCTACGTGTCGGCGATCTTCCAGCAGCTGACCCTGCCCTCGCCGCAGCGCCCGCCGCTGGCGTACCCGGGGCGGCCGTTCCCGCCGGAGGTGACCGACAACCGGGCGCTGTGGGATTTGGACGCCCAGAGCATCAACGCGCTGTTCGGTGAGGCGCTCAACACCAACCGGGCGTCGATCGGGCTGCCGCCGGTGGACAACGTCCGCGACTACGCCTTCGGGGAGCGGCCGTGGCTGGCGACGGACCCGGTGCTGGACCCGTGGCTGCAGACACCGGACCTCGACGTCGTGCAGACCGGCGCGTGGGTGCTGCCCGACGAGCGGCCGCTCCCGGCCGAGCTGGTGGCCTTCCTGGACGCCGGCGCGCCGCCGGTGTACGTGGGCTTTGGCAGCATGGCCGTGCGTGCGGGGGAGGATGCGGCCCGGGTGGCCATCGAGGCGGTTCGCGGATGCGGCCGCCGGGTGCTCGTGGGGCGCGGCTGGGCGGATCTGGGGCTCATCGACGACCGGGACGACTGCTTCGCCGTCGGCGAGGTCAACCACCAGGAGTTGTTCGGACGGGTGGCGGCCGTCGTGCACCACGGCGGCGCGGGTACGACGACGACGGCCGCTCGGGCCGGCGCTCCTCAGGTGGTGGTGCCCCAGTTGGCGGACCAGCCGTACTGGGCCGGCCGGGTGGCCGATTTGGGCATCGGTGTGGCCCACGACGGTCCGGTGCCGACCGTCGCGTCCCTGTCGGCCGCGTTCAAGACGGCGCTGGACCCGGAAACCGGCGCCCGGGCGAAGGCCGTGGCCGGCGCGGTCCGCACCGACGGGGCGATGGCGGCCGCGAAGCTGCTGCTCGACACCGCCGGCTGAGCAAGGCCGGGAGGCGAGTCCGCGCGAACCGCGCGGGCTCGTCCCGTCAGGGCCAGTGCGGTGCTGAGGCGAGTCGGTTACCGCCCGGCGGCTTCGAGGAGGATCCGCGCCAGTTCGCCCGGCTGGGAGAACATCGGCCAGTGGCCGGTGCCCATCTCGACCAGCCGCCACCGCTCGCCGGTCAACAGGGCGGCCACGTCGTCGGTCGGCTCGGCGCCGTCGAGCAGGCACTTGACGTACGTCGCCGGAAGCTCGCCGAGCGGCCGGACCAGTACCGCCGGATCGGCGAGCGAGACACCCGGGTGCGGCGTCGCTCCGGCCACGAACCGGGCGATCTGCTCATCGGTGAGGCCCTGGCCGCCGAAGTCCGCCGCGGCCGGCGGCGCCCAGAAGCCGCCGTTCTCGGCGAGGGCGGCCTCCAGCTTCGCCGGGCCCTCCCACCAGGTGGAGACGAACGACTCGCCGGCGGCGGGAACGCTGGAGTCGACGAAGACCACATGGGCCAGCCGATCCCCGATCCGCCCGGCGGCCTGACCGACCGGGATGCCCGAGTAACTGTGCCCGACCAGCACGACATCGCGCAGATCGAGGCGCTCCACCTCCTCGACGATGTCCCGCACGTGACTCTGCCGCCCCGCGGGCACGGACTGCTTGTCGGCGAGGCCCGACAGCGTCAACGGGCGAGCGCCGTGGCCCGCCTCCCGCAGTGCGGGCACCACCTCGTCCCACGCCCACGATCCGAGCCACGCGCCTGCGACCAGTACGAAGTTCGACATGGCCGCACGGTAGCGGAGGGGTCTGACAACAACCCGAAAGGTCGTTCGATAAGGGCAGAAGGTGCTGGACCAGGTCGTGGACACGGTGCAGGTGGTCCAGGTCGAAGGCCGCCATCAGCCCGGCCGAGCAGGCCGGCGGACGGACTGCGGCGCCGACGCGCTGGCCGAAATGATCTGTTCCATCGCCCTCCCGAGCGACCCCGTACCGAAACTGGTACCGAGAACGCGTCCCTTCACTTCAGCGGACAGGACTGTCACCATGGCGCAGCAGGTACAGGGGGTCGTCGCCCCCGGGCGGAACGAGCCCGTGCGGGTCGAGACCATCACCATCCCCGACCCCGGCCCCGGCGAGGCGGTCGTCAGGATCCAGGCGTGCGGGGTCTGCCACACCGACCTGCACTACAAGCAGGGCGGGATCAACGACGACTTCCCCTTCCTCCTCGGCCACGAGGCGTCGGGCGTCGTCGAATCGGTGGGCGACGGCGTCACCGAGGTGGCCGCCGGAGACTTCGTGATCCTCAACTGGCGGGCGGTGTGCGGCAAGTGCCGGGCGTGTCTGCGCGGCCGGCCCTGGTACTGCTTCGACACCCACAACGCCCGGCAGAGGATGACCCTGGCCGACGGCAGAGAGCTGGCGCCGGCGCTCGGCATCGGCGCCTTCGCCGAGAAGACCCTGGTGGCGGCGGGCCAGTGCACCAAGGTCGACCCGGCCGTCGCCCCGGCGGTCGCCGGGCTGCTGGGCTGCGGGGTGATGGCCGGCATCGGCGCGGCGATCAATACCGGACAGGTCTCACGGGGTGACTCGGTCGCCGTCATCGGCTGCGGCGGCGTCGGTGACGCGGCGATCGTCGGCGCGCGGCTGGCCGGCGCGGCGAAGATCATCGCCGTCGACATCGACGACCGCAAGCTGGAGACGGCGACGTCGATGGGAGCCACGCACACCGTCAACTCCCGCTCCACCGACCCGGTCGAGGCGATCCGGGAGCTCACCGGCGGCTTCGGCGCGGACGTCGTCATCGAGGCGGTCGGCCGCCCCGAGACGTACCAGCAGGCGTTCTACGCCCGCGATCTGGCCGGCACGGTGGTCCTCGTCGGCGTACCCACCCCGGAGATGAAGCTGGAGCTGCCGCTGCTCGACATCTTCGGGCGCGGCGGCGCGCTCAAGTCGTCCTGGTACGGCGACTGCCTGCCCTCGCGGGACTTCCCCATGCTCATCGACCTGCACCAGCAGGGCCGTATCGACCTCGGCGCGTTCGTCACCGAGACCATCGGCCTGGGCGACGTCGAGAAGGCCTTCGCCCGGATGCACGAGGGTGACGTGCTGCGCTCGGTGGTGGTCCTGTGAGCGCGCGCATCGACCGCCTCGTCACCTCCGGCACCTTCTCGCTCGACGGCGGTACGTGGGACGTCGACAACAACGTGTGGATCGTGGGTGACGGCTCGGAGGCGATCGTCATCGACGCCGCCCACGACGCCGACGCCATCCTGACCGCCCTCGACGGCCGCACCCTGCGGGCCGTGGTGTGCACCCACGCCCACGACGACCACATCGGCGCCGCCCCCGCGCTCGCCGCCGCCACCGGCGCGCCGGTCCTGCTCCACCCCGACGACCTGCCGCTGTGGAAGCGGACCCACCCCGACGTCGAGCCGGACGGCGAACTGCGCGACGGCCAGGTCCTGACCGTCGCGGGCACGGACCTGACCGTCCTGCACACGCCGGGCCACGCCCCCGGCGCCGTCTGCCTGTACGCGCCCGGCCTGGGAACCGTCTTCACCGGCGACACACTGTTCGCGGGCGGCCCCGGGGCCACGGGCCGGTCCTTCTCCCACTTCCCGACGATCATCGAGTCGATCCGCGGCCGGCTGCTCACCCTGCCGCCCGACACCGTCGTGCGCACCGGCCACGGCGACCCCACCACGATCGGCGCCGAGGCGCCCCACCTGGAGGAGTGGATCAGGCGGGGCCACTGAGCGGCCACCACCGGGGCCCGCCGCGCGCCCGCCGTGCACGTCCGGCCCCCGTCAGCCGCCGCCGCGCCGTGTTCATGCAGCACAGTGGAGGTACGGGGGACGACGACCGGACGCCGGAGGAGGCGAGATGGCGCGCACCGTCACCGTCGGTGTCGACGAGACGCGCGAGAGCATGGTGGCGGCCGACTGGGCCGCCGGTGAGGCGCTGACCCGGGGGCGCCCCCTGCGCCTCGTGCACGTGTGGAGCCCCGCCACCGACGCCGTCACGCCGGTGCCGGACCGGGGGAGCGGGCGCCGCGGTGCCGAGCGGCTGCTGCACGCCGTCGCCGGACACGTCCACCGCCGCCATCCGGAGGTGGCGGTGGAAACCGCGCCGTTCAGCGGCAGCCCCGTCGACCGGCTGTGCGACGCGAGCGAGGACGCGGAGCTGCTGGTGCTCGGCTCGCGTCGCCTCGGGACCGTGACCGGCTTCGTCGCCGGGTCGGTGTCGCAGGCCGTGCTCGTCCGCGTACGCCGCCCTGTGGTCCTGGTGCGCACCGAAGGGCGGCCGGCGCGGTGGGCGGGGGACCCGGCCGGTGACGTCGTGCTCGGGCTGGGCCTCGACCGGCCGCGCGACGACGTGGCCGCCTTCGCCTTCGACTGCGCCGTCCGGTACGGCTGCGGGCTGCGGCTCGTCACCGACGTCGCGGAGCTGGAGGAGCGGGAGCACGTGCTCGACGACGTCCTCGCGGCGTGGAGGCGGACGTACCCGGCCGTGCCGGTCGCGCGGGAGTACGGGCCGGGGCGGCCCGGCCGGACCCTCGCCGAGGCGTCGCGGGGCGCCCGGCTGGTCGTGCTGGGCCTGCGCAGGCGTCGGCTGCGGTGGCGCGCGCACCTCGGCCCCGCCCTGCACGCGCTGCTGCACGACGCGGCGGCCCCCGTCGCCGTCATCCCGCACCGCTGACCGGGGGAGGCGGCGAATGACGACCAGGTACGTGTACGACTTCACCGAAGACGGCCGGCAGGGGGCCGGGCTGCTCGGGGAGAAGGGCGCCGAGCTCGCCGAGCTGACCCGTATGGGCCTGCCCGTCCCGCCCGGCTTCACCGTCACCACGGAAGCCTGCCGCGTCTTCCTCGCCACGGGCGAGCCGCCGCCCGGCCTGGACCGGGAGATCGGCGAGCACCTCGCCGCCCTGGAGCGGACCACCGGGAAGAGGCTCGGACGGGTCGACGATCCGCTGCTGCTCTCGGTCCGGGCCGGCGCCGAGCGTCCCGCGGCGGGGCTGATGGAGACCGTCCTCGACCTCGGGCTGAACGACTACGCCGTCCTGGGCCTGGGCAAGACCGCCGACCGCGAACGCTTCGCCTGGGACTCCTACCGCCGCCTCGTCCAGATGTTCGGTACGACCGTGATGGGCGTGGACCCCGCCCGCTTCGCGCGCGTCCTCACCGGCATCGAGCGGCAGCACCAGGTGGCCGACGACAGCCGGCTGGACGCCTGCGACCTCATCCGGACCGTGGAGACCTTCAAGGACGTCATCGCCGAGACCACGGGGCGGGAGTTCCCCCATGACCCCGCCGAACAACTCCGCCGCGCCGTCCGCGCCGCCTTCGCGCGCCTCCAGGAAGGCCCCGGCAGTCCCGGCAGTCCTGGTAGCCCCGGCAGTCCCGGCAGTCCCGGTGTCGCCGTCACCGTTCAGACCATGGTGTTCGGCAACCTCGGCCCCGACTCCGGCAGCGGCGTCGCGGCGCCTCGGCGGGATGAGGGCGCCGAGTTCGAGGGCCGCTACCTGCCCAACGCCCAGGGCCGGGACGTCGTCTCGGGCGCCCGCCGGGCCCTGCCGCTGCGCGAGCTCGCGGAGCTCGACCCGCCGTCGTACGCCCGGCTGACCGCCTGCCTGCACCGGCTGGCGGCGCACCACGGGGGACCGTGCGAGGTGCAGTTCACCATCGAGCGCGGCACGCTGTGGCTGCTCGGCGCACGCCCCCTGCCGTAGCGGGTGCTCAGACCCCGTCCCGCTCAGACCCCGTCCGGCTCCGGGTCCGGTCGGCGGGCCGGGTGCGTCTGGGCCCGGGTGTGGATGAACAGATCCTGGTGCCCGGGCGGCGCCGTCCGGCGCTGGGGGAGCGGCAGCTCGAACTCCACCGGGCGCCGGTGGTCGGCGAGCTGGCGGCCGGCGTTGTAGACCCGGCCGAACTTCCACAGCATGCGGGCGAAGTTGGTCTGGCCGCGCGCCAGGTTCCGGCCGAGCACGCCCATGGCCCCGATGGCGTTGCTCAACCCCAGGTGCTTGCGGTTGATGACCGCCTGGGTGCGGACGAGCTCGCGGTAGAACTCCTCCAAGGGCAGCTTCGTCGGCACGACCGCGTGCTGGATGTCGAAGAGGCGGTAGTCGCGTGTCGTCAGCTGGCGGGCCTCGGTGTGCCAGATCTCGGTGCCGGGGTACGGCGTCATCACGGTCAGGTGCACGATCTCCGGCACCGCCAGGGCGAATTCCCGGACGACGCGGAATCGCTCCTTGTCCCAGGCGGGGTCGACGATCAGGTTGATCGCCACCATGATCCCCATCTCGCGGGCCACTTCCAGCGCCCGGAAATTGTCGTCCGGGCTCACGCGTTTCCGGTAGAGGTCCAGCCCCTCGGCGTCGATCGCCTCCATACCCAGGAACATGTAGCGCAGCCCGAGCCGGGTCCAGCGCTCGAACACCTCCCGGTTGCGCAGCAGGACGTCACTGCGCGTTTCGAGGTAATAGCGCTTGCGGATTTTCCGCCGCTCCAGCTCGGCGGCGATTCCGTCGCCGTGTTCCGGCCGGATGAACGCCACGTCGTCGACGATGAACACATTCGGTTCCCGGATCGACGCCATTTCCTCGGCCGCCCCTTCCGGGGTCGCCTTGCGGTAACTGCGTCCGTAGAACGTCCACGCGGAACAGAACGAGCAGTCCCACGGACAGCCGCGGGTGAACTCGATCGACGCGCACGGATCGAGCTCGCCGATGAAGTAGCGGTGGCGCTTGCGCATGAGATCACGGGCCGGGCGCGGCCGGTCCAGGCTGTCCAGCAGCCGCGGGGCCGGTCCGCGGCCGTCCGCGGACACCACGCCGGGGACCGTGCCGAGCCCGCCGTCGCGGACGGCCGCGAGCAGCGGGGCGACGGCCGGCTCGCCCTCGCCGCGGACGATCGCGTCCACCGCGCCACCGGCCTGCTCCAGCACGTGCTCCGCGATGAACGAGACGCTGTGGCCGCCGAGGAAGACGAAACATCCCGGAGAGGCGGCCTTCGCCTGCCGGGCGATCTCGATGGCCTCGGGAATGTTGGCCAGATAATTCAGCGAGATTCCCAGCGCCTCCGGTGCGAACGAGACCATCTCGCGGTCGAGCAGCGCACGGGAAAGGACCTGGAGATCCACCACGCGCACCTCGTGACCGTCCTCCCGGGCCGCCGCCGCCACCCGCTCCAGCCCCAACGGCTCCAGTCGCAGGAAGATCTCGGAGTACATGAGGGCACTCGGATGGACAAGCATGACGCGCATCTGGATCTCCGGCCGCCGGCAATGGAAGGTTTCAGCTGGTTCTGCTGGTTTCCGCTGGTTTCCCTGGAACATTTCTGCCTTGTCGGCCCGCCTTCTCCCGGGAGGCACGCCGCAGGCACGCGGCCCGGGGCCCGGAGAGGGATCCTGAAATCAGGAGGTTGCCATGGCACGAACACTGGAGTGGCGGGTCCGCCTGGAACTCGCCGAGGACGACGGCACCACGCGGGCGCGGGCGACCGTGGAGACGGAGACGGGGACGCTCACGGGGCACGGGACGGCCCGGCGCAACCCCGACGACCCGGACGTCCCCGAGATCGGCGACGAACTGGCGGCGAGCCGCGCCATGAGCGATCTGGCGCGGCAGCTTCTGCGGACGGCGTACCGGGACATCGGCAAGGTGGGCGCGGGGCTGCCGGAGGCCGAGCGGTACGAGGACGCCGGCGGTTACGGGTGGTCGGCGGTCAGCGGGTAGGGGGTGTCTTGTCGATCTCGCCGGGCCCCCTGGGGCGGGGCGCACGACGCCGCTCCCCCGAATGGGCGAGCCCCCGCGCTCGGGTGCACGCTGGAGGAGTGACCCAGGAGGGGAGTGACCCAGGAGGGGCCCGACCGGGGAGGGGAGCGACCCAGGAGGTGAATGTGATGCAGACGATCGTCGGATGGCACGTCGACCTGGAATTCTCCGAGGACGAGGACACGGGGAAGACCAAGGCCTCTTGCCTCGTCAGGCTCCCGGACGGCACGGAGCTGCGCGGCCACGGCAGGGCCAAGCGGCACCCGGACGACATGGAGCAGCAGCGGGTCGGCGAGGAAATCGCGGCGGCGCGCGCGCTCAATGAACTGTGCAGGAATCTCATGAAAAAGGCCGGACACGAGATCGAGGAGGTGACGCACATCCCGGCTCACATCGCGATGTGAGCCGCCGAGCCGGACACCCCCTGAGCCGGACACCCCCTGAGGAGCCCCGGGCCCGCCTCCGCCGGGCCCGGGGCTCTCCGGCGCTCGCCCTCAGTCCCGCGCCTTGCGCGTCTCGGACCTGTTCGCCTTGCGGAGGGCCTCCAGGAGCTCGGGCTTCGACATGCGCGAGCGGCCCTCGACGCCGAGCTTCTTCGCCAGCTCGTACAGGTGCTCCTTGGAAGCGTGCTCGTCGACGCCCTCGCCGCTCCGGCCGCCCTGGCCGCGCGGGCGCGCCGCCAGCGAGTCCGAAGGCCCCTTGCGGCCGCCCTCCTTGCGCTCCCAGTGGTCGCCGACCTTCTCGTGCGTGTGCTTCAGCGCGCTGAACGCCACCCGGTGTGCGCGCTCGCCCTCGCCGTACTGCTCGACGGCCGAGTCGTGCGCCTCCGCCCACGTGCGCTGCGCGCTCTCCGGAGAGCGCTTCAGTGTCGACGGCATGACCTCTCGTCCCGGCATGACCGCCGCCTCCCTCCCTCGGGTGGATGTCGGACGAGGGACGAGTGTCCGAGGAGTTCCCCGACAAACGGCACGGCCGGCGGCCGGCTGGCGTGCGCGCCGGTCGTCCCGGAATGCGGAAATGCGCCCGCGTACGTCCATCGATAATACGATCAATTCTTTTCGTGCTTTCGGCACAAAGCGGCCCGGACATCACTGAGAAGGAATCCCCCCACCAGCGAGGAGGCCGCATGCTGCAGGTCGAGCGTCTGCTGGCCGATTGCCTCGACGACGCACGGACCCAGCCGCTGGGCACCGTGCCGCTCGTCCCCGACGGCCCCGCCTACGCGGCGGCCCGCCGTGCGTTCCTCACGGCCGGGCTGCGGGCACTGCGCGAGGACCTGCCGGAGACCGGCTGGGTGCAGGTCAGTGTGGCGCCCGGGGCGTCGGCCTGGCCGCTGCTGTACGCACGCCTCGCCGAGGCCGCCGACGAGCTCCTCTCCACCGGCCTGGCACGCGACTTCTTCTTCATGCACAAACCACCGGGCCTCCGCGTCCGCTTCCGCGCCTCCGAGGCGTCCCGGGCCGGCGAGTTGCGCGCCGTGCTGGCCCGCCACTTCGAACGGCGGGACGGCGCCTGGTCGCGGCCGTACGCCGGCGTGTACGAGCCGGAGACGTACCTCTTCGGCGGCCCGCGCTCGATGCCGTACCTGCACGGGCTGTTCACCGCCGACTCCCGGGCCTGGCTGGACCTCCACACGGCCGCGGCCGGGGAGCCCGCCCCGCCCGACTGGCGCGTCTCCCTGATCCTGCTGCGCACCGTGCTGGACTCCCTCGGCATCGTCGGATGGGAGCACCGCGGGGTCTGGCAGGTCGTCCGGGAGGAGACCGGGCGCCGCCTCGCCGACGGCCTGCGCGGCGAGGCCCGGCAGCGCGCCGCCGACGGCATCCGCGCGTACTGGAACGAGACGCCCGACGCGCAGCTCGACGCGCTCCCCAAGGCGTGGCGCGACGTCCTGCGGTCCCACCGGGAGGCGGCGCGGCGGGCGGCGGACAGCTGGCGCGCCGGCTACTTCGAGTCGGGCGAGGCGACGGTCGGCCCGCGCCGGGCGGCCGCCCACCACGTCATCTTCCACTGGAACCGCGGCCGCTTCTCCGTGGCCCGGCAGTGCCTGCTCACCGAGGCGCTCGCCGACGCCGACGAGGGGACGGCCTGAGATGGCGGCCGGACGAGAAGCGGCCGACGCGCGGGACGCGGCGCAGGCACCGCGGGTACGGGAACCGGCCGGTGCACAGGACGTGGCCGGCGCACCTGACCCCGGGTCCGTACGCGACCGAGCGCTCGGCGCCACAGCGCTGCTGCGCGTCGCGGGCATGCCCTGCGGTGCCTGGACCACGGCCGCGAACCCCGAGCTGTTCGAGCGGGTCGTCCGCCGGGCCGAGGCCGAGGACCGGCGCGCCGAACGCGCCCGGCTGCTCGCCGACCGGCTCGGCACCGACGTGGTACCGCACGCCCGGCTGGCGGGCGCGGACCGCCGCGCCGTGCTGGCCCTGCGGCGGCGGCTGCACTCCGGCGCGGCGCCGGGCGCGGCGGACTGCCGCCTCCTGGAGGACTCCCCGGCCGTCCCCGCCCACCTGGCGGCCGAGGCCCGGGCCCTGCTGCACGAGACCGGCACCGCGGCCGCCGACCTCACGGCCTTGGAACACGCGGTCGCCGCCGAGCAGGAACGCATTGCCGTCCAGGCCTGGGACACCGCCCGCTCGAGCCCCGTCCTGCGCGCCTTCCTGGCGGCCGCCGCCCCCGGCCTCACCGAGGACGTCGAACGGCGCCTGGCCGAGGGGCAGCCCTGGTCCGGCAGGCAACTGCGCAAGCGCACCGCGTACATCTGGCGCGTCCTGGGCCGGGCCGCGGCGAAGACCACGCCCCGCGGCTGGGCGGGCCAGATCGCCGCCCTGCCTGTCACCGCCGCACCGGACGGGAGTTCCCTCCTCGTCCCCGCCGCCGCCGAGCTCGGCGCGCTCGCGGCCACCGCCATGGAGAACATCCACCTCGTACGGGCCCGGATCGCGCCCCTGGACCTGCGCACCGCCGACCCCGCCACCCTGCTCGTGCCCGCGCCCCTGCACTTCACCGAGCCGGCCACCGCACCGGAGGACCTCTCCGGACGGCTGCGCGCTTACGTCGTCGACCCGCGCGAACCCGGCCGGCTCCGCCAGGTCGTGCTGCGCCGCACCCGCGCCCTGGAGGTCGTCCTGGGCCTCCTCGCCGACGGGCCGTGTCCGCTGGGCGAGCTGGAGAAGACGGTGCTGGGCGCCGCCGTTGCGCCGCCCGGCGGTGCGCCGGCCGCCGACCCGGGCGTGCTGCGCGGGTTCCTCCAGCACCTGCTTTCCATGGGCGTCCTCCAGGTCTGCGCGGCGCCCCGGCACCGGTACAGCCCCTGGACCCGGGCCGACGCCGTCACCACGAGCGGCGCGCTGCCGGACCCCGACACGCCCGAAGCCGCCGACCCGGGCGGCTGGTTCCTCGACGCGTACCGCGCCCTGGGACCCGGCGTCACCGTGCCCGTACCGGCGGCCGATCGCGTGCTGCGGGGCCTGCGGGTCGCCGCCCGGATCGCCGCCCTGCGCGAGGCCGAGGGCCACCCGGACATCCCGGCCCAGGCCCGCCCCGAGATCGCCGCGCCCACCGAACGGCCGCGTCCCGTCAGCGAGATCCTCGCCGACCGGCTCTCCGCGGCCGACGGCTCGCCGCCCGCCCTCCGCCGGTACGGCGGCTGGGCCCCCGCCCGCGACCCCGGCTCCGGCTACGCCCGGCTCCTGGACCACCTGGACGCCGCCGCCCGCTCCGGCGCCGAACGCGTCGACGTCGACGACGCGCTGCTCGACGCCCTCGGCGCGCCGCGGGGCCGCGACGCCGTGCCGCCGTGGCCCGTCGACTGCCTGCTGCGCCCCCTGCGCCCGCACACCGGTCCGGGACCGGTGGCCGTCCTGGAGACCGCGTCGGCCGCCGGGGTGCTCGACGCCCGCTTCGCCGACGGACTGCGCACCCTGTACGGCGGTTACGGCAACGCCGACGCCTACCGCGACTTCCTCGCCGCCGTGGAACGGCGCACCGGCGTCCGATTCGTCGAGCTCCTCGTACCCCCGCTCGCCGAACGGGCCGCCAACGCCGTCCGCCGCCCCGCGACGACCACGTGGTGGACCGGTGACCCGGACCCCACGCCGTACTACGGACCGCTCGGGGCGCATGCGCGCTACCTGCCGCTGGACCGCATCACCGTGCGCCGCAGCGGCCGCCGGATCATCGCCGAGGCGGACGGGCAGCGCATCATCCCCGTCCACCACGCCACCCGCTCCCCGGTCCCGCCCTACGACGTCCTCGTCCGGATCCTGCTCGCCGCGAGCCACCCGGCCGCCTCCTGGCTCGTCCGTCTGGACGGCCTGGACGCGGCGCTGCCGCACCGGCGCAGGTTGCCGCGCCTCACGGCGGGCGGCGAGCTCGTCCTCTCCCCGGCCACCTGGCGGCTCGACCGCACGCGCCTGTGGCACCCCGGCGACGACCTGCTCACCAAGGTCCGCACCCTCGCCCTGCTGCGCCGCGACACCGCGCTGCCCCGCCACGCCTTCGTCCGTACGGCCCCCGGCGCGAAGCCCGTGCCCGTGGACTTCGACTCGCTCACCGCCCTCCACCTCGTCGAGCGGCTCTGCGCCCAACAGGCGGGCGGCGAACTCCTCGTGGAGGAGATGCTCCCGGCACCGGGAGAGCTGCTGCTGCGCGATCCCCTGCACCACGGCGCGGCCGTCGCCGCGCAGGCACTGCTGCGGCTTCCGCACGACCGGAGCGCCGAACAGCTCGCCGTCACCGCCGCCGACGCACTGCTGCGCGGCGACGGACAAGACCTCCCCGGCCCGCCCGCCAGGCGGTCCGCCGGGGCGGACACCATCCAGTGAGGAAGAAAGGGAACGTCCCATGCCCAACATCGAACTGGCCGACCTCGACCTGCTGATCAACGACCTCGACGAGCGCATCACCGACAGCGAGCTGCCGTCGGCGGCGCCGACGACCGCCGGGTGCAGCGGTCTGTGCACGATCGTCATCTGCGCCACCGTCGTCATCTGCTGACGGCCTCTACAGGAGCCGCCCGGCCCGTCCGGGCGGCTCCGCCCACGCCGCCCCGCCCGGGAGGAGCCCGATGGCGCACACCACCCATGACACCGCTCACGACCTCGCGGTCCGGTACTTGGAGAAGTGGTCCACCGCGCCCCCCGAGGCCACGCACCCCTCCGACCCCGGCATCCCCGTCCTCGCGCATCTGCTCCCGGACAGGGACGCGGCGGCCGCCGCCGTGGCCGTCTGGGCCACGTCGGCCGGGCGCGGGCCGTCCCACCCCGCGCTGTACGACGGCGGCCTCGCCGGCACGCTCGTCGGCCTGCGCCTCGGCGCGCGCCTCCACCCCGCGCTGCACCGCGCCGCCGACCGGCTGCGCGACCACCTCACCGCCCGCCCCCCGGCGTACCGGACGGAGCGCGTCGCCTTTCCCGACTACGACCTGATCTCCGGGCCCTCCGGGACTCTCCTCGCCCTGTGCGCGGGCGCCGACCCGACACCGGTTCACCTGCGCCCGCTCGCCGCCCACCTGGCGCTCCTGTGCGACGGCGACGCACTGCCCCGCCTGAGAGCCGGACAGTACGAGGGTCACCCGTACCTCGCGTGGACGCAGGGTCGCGTCAACACCGGCATGGGCCACGGCGTCGCCGGACTCGCCACCGCCCTCACCGCAGCCCTCCGCCGCCTCGGACCCGACCCGGAGCTCACGGCCGCCCTCACCCGGGCCACCCGCTGGCTGGCGCGCCAGGCGTACGACGACGACCGCGCCATCCGCAGCTGGCCCGGTGCCGGACTCGACGGCGGCCCGCCACCGGACGGCGCGAACCGCCGCCAGGCCTGGTGCTACGGCAACCCGGGCGTCGCCTGGGCGCTGTGGGACGCGGCCGACGCGCTCGGCGACAAGGAGGCGACCGAGGAAGCCGCCGGGGCCTTCACCACCCTCGCCGAGCGCTACGACGAGGAGTTCCACCTCTTCGGCGACACGCCCGGTGACCTGCTGGGCCTGTGCCACGGAGCGGCGGGCGTCCTGGCCGTCGCCGACGCCTTCGACCGGCACGCCCGCGTGCCCGCCGCGGCCGCGCTCAAGGAACGGCTCGTCCGCCACCTGGTGGCACGGCTGCCCGACACGTGGGACGACCTCGACGCCTGGCCGCCGGGCCTGCTCTGCGGCGTACCCGGCGCGCTCGGCGCCCTGCTCACCGCCGCCCACGGCGCCTCACGCGCATGGCTGCCCTGCCTCGGGCTGCGCTGACGGGTCGCCGGCCGGCGGCTCGCCGAGCCCCGCCACCAGCCGCGCCGCGTCGTCCCGGAACACCGCGGCGCCGCGCTCCACGCGCCGCTCCCGCTCCGGCCCCGGGCGCACCAGCCGGTCCGCCAGCCCCAGCAGCTCCGCGACACCGGACGCGTACACGGTCAGGCCCTCGGCGGCCATCCGCCGTACGCCGACGGCGCCGTGCCCCGGGATGGGCCGGTAGCCGATGACGGGCACGCGCGCGGCGAGCGCCTGGACCGAGGTCTGGCCCGCCGCGTTGTCCACCAGCAGCCGCGCGGCCGACATCAGCCCGGGCATGTCGTCCACCCACCCCAGCGCCAGCACCCCCTGCACCCGGGCCGCACGCCGCCGCAACCCTGCGTCGCGCCCGCACAGCAGCACCGGCAGGAACCCGCGACCGGCCAGCGCCCCGGCGGTCGCCAGAAGCCCCTTCCCCACGCCCCACGCCCCGGCGGACAGCAGCACCGGCGGCCGCCCGCCGCCCGCCCGCGCCAGGCGCTCCGCCCACGCCTCCGACCGGGGCGGGCGGTCGAACCCCGGCGGCACCACGGGCCCCGGCGCGGCGGCCGGGCGCCCGGTGAGCGCCCGGGCCGTCCGCGCCCCGGCCTCCGACACGCACAGGAACACGTCGTTCCCCGGCTCCAGCCACGCCCGGTGCAGGGCGAAGTCCGTGACGAACACCGCGCTCGGCACCCGCAGCGTGCCGCGCCGCCGCATCCGCCCCGTCACCTGGCCCGCCAGATGGAACGTCGACACGACGACGTCCGGCCGCCAGCTCCGCACCAGCGCGCCCAGCCGCTTCTCGGCCAGCGCGGCCATCGGCGACACGTCGAGCCGGCCGCGCGCCGGTGCCGCGCCCCGCGACGCCCCCGCCGGGCCTGCCTCCGCCGGCCCCGGCGCCAGGAAGACCGCGTAGATCAGCTCGTACAGCCAGGGCACATGACGCACCGTGAACCGGTAGAACGACCGCACCCCCGGCCCGGCCCCCGGCGGCAGGAGCGTCAGCACATCGCGGACGAGGACGTCGTGGCCCGCCGCCCGAAGCCGGCGCGCCAGCTCGGCGGCCACCGTGTCGTGGCCCGCGCCCATGCTCGCGCTGAGCACCATGCACCGCCGCCCCATGGACGCCTCCCGACCTCGACGCCGGTCTCGGTTCCCGGCGGATTCCATGCTCGTCCGTCCGGGTGCGGGGCGCGGCCCGGGAAGGCACCGAATCGGCCTGTTCGGGTGGATCTGCGCTGGAACGTGGCTGGCGCGCCCGCTCCCGGGAGGCGAACCGGCTGGAAACGGGGACGCTGGAAGGGCACGTTCCCTACACCCCGGAGGATCCAGATGCCCCCGACACCCGCAGGGCAGGCACCCGCAGGGCCGGTCGCGCTCGTCACGGGAGCCTCCTCCGGGATCGGCGAGGCCGTGGCCGACCGCATCGCCGCGGCCGGCCGGGACTGGCGCCTGCTGCTCGGCGGGCGGGACGAGGAACGGCTGGACGCGGTGGCCCGGCGCACCGGAGGCACACCGCTCGCGGTCGACCTGGGCGACCGTGAGGGCGTGGAACGGCTCGCCGCCGAGGCCCTGAAGCGGGAGGGCCGCGTCGACGCGCTGGTCACCGCCGCCGGGGTGGGCTGGGCGGGGCCGTTCGTCGGCATGCCGGGCGACGACATCGACCGGCTGCTGACCGTCAACCTCACCGGAGTGCTGCACCTGGTGCGGCTGGTGCTGCCGGGGATGGTGGAGCGTGGAACGGGACGCATCGTCGTCATCGGGTCGATGGCCGGCCGTGTCGGCGTCGCCAACGAAGCCGTGTACGCGTCCACGAAAGGCGGCCTGCTCGCCTTCGCCGAGAGCCTGCGCTACGAACTCGCCGGTACGCGCGTGCGCGTGACGGTCGTCCTGCCGGGCGCGGTCGACACCCCGTTCTTCGACCGCCGGGGCGTCCCGTACCACCGCGACCACCCGCGGCCGGTGCCCCCCGAACGGGTGGCGGACCTGGTGTGGCGGGCCCTCGCACGCGGCACCGACCACGACCTGTACGTCCCCGGATGGCTGGCGATGCCCGCCCGGATGCAGGGCGCCGTGCCGGGCTTCTTCCGCGCCATGGCGAAGCGGTTCGGCTGATCGTGCTCGCCCTGTCGATCCTTCTGGCGCTGCTCGCGGCGCTCGGAAACGCCGGCGCCTCCGTGCTCCAGCGGCGTGCCGCCGCCGACGTCGGACCCGGCCCCGGCCCGTCCCGGGCCCGGGGCGGGTGGATGGCGGTCCTGGTGCACCGGCGGGTGTGGGTGTGGGGCGCCGGGCTCCTCGCCGTCTCGGGCATCCTCCAGGCGCTGGCCCTGGCCACGGGCCCGCTCTCCATCGTGCAGCCCGTCATGAGCACCGAGCTGATGTTCACGCTCGTCCTCGGCAGCGTGGTCTTCCGCCGCAGCCCCGACACCGCCACTCGCTGGGCCTTCGCCGCCATGGCGGTCGGCCTCGCCGCCTTCCTCGCCCTCGCGGACCCCTCGGGCGGCCGGGACACCGTCCCCCCGGCCGACTGGCTGTGGACCGCCATCGCCGTCGGCGCGTTCGTCGCCGTGATGATCGCCGTGTCCGTACGGCTGCCGTCCGCGCCGCGCGCCGCCGCCCTCGGCACGGCCACCGCGACCGGCTTCTCCTGCACCGCCGCGCTGCTCAAGGACGCCCTGGGGCGGCTGCCGGACGGGATCGGAGCGGTCCTCACCACCTGGCAGCCGTACGCCGCCATGGGCGTGGGCCTCGCCAGCTTCCTGCTCCTCCAGGTGACCCTGCGGGCGGGCACCCTGGTGGCGTCCCAGCCCGCGATGACCCTCGGCGACGCGCTGCTGAGCGTGGTCCTCGGCGTGACGCTCTTCGCCGAGAAGGTCCACCTCGGGTGGCGCGTCGGGTTCGAGGTGCTGGCCCTCGCGATCCTCACCGCCGGCTGTGTCCACCTGGCCCGCTCCCCGCTGGTGGCCGAGGAGCCAGAGGCCAACGGGCGGTCGAAGTGGTAGGCCCCCTGAGCTCGCGCACGGCCGCGTGGGCGGCCCTGACCGCCGCCGCCTGGCACGTCGGCCCCGCCGTGACCTGGCTGCCCGGGCCGCGCGCGCTGCTGTGGCCGGGGCTCGACGGACGCGGCGACCCCTCGCGCGTCGCGCTCACCTTCGACGACGGCCCCGACCCCGCCAGCACCCCCCGCTTCCTGCGAGCCCTGGACGAACTCTCCGTCCGCGCCACCTTCTTCGTCCTCGGGGAGCGGCTGGCACGCCACCCGGACCTCGGGCGCCGGATCGCCGCCGAGGGCCATGAACTGGCCGTCCACGGCTGGCGCCACGACCGCCCCTGGTGCCCCCGGCCGCTGCGCGACCCCCGCGACCTGGCGCGCACCACGGAACTCGTCGCCGAAGCGGCCGGGCAGCAGCCCCTGTGGTACCGGCCCCCGTACGGCATCCTCACCGGCGGGCGCTGGGCCGCGGCCCGCGCCGCCGGGCTGCGCCCGGTGCTGTGGTCGGCGTGGGGCCGCGACTGGACCGCCGACGCCACCCCCGGCAGCGTCCTCGCCGAGGTGACGAGGACCCTGCGCGGCGGGGGCACGGTCCTGCTCCACGACTCCGACGTGACGAGCGCGCCCGGCGCGTGGCGGGCCGCCCTGGGGGCCCTGCCCGGCCTCGTCGCCGCGTGCCGGGCGCGCGGCCTGACGGTCGGACGGCTCGCCGACCACGGCCTGGGCGGCCGGCCGGCGCGCGGACGGCGGACCTTCGGAGCCGGGGCCGGGGCCGAACGTGCTGCCTCCGGGCCGGACGGGTGACCCGGCCGCGCGTCGGCCCGGGCGGACGCCGCGCCCCTGGCAGGGTGGGAGCCGTTAACTCCCAAGCGCCCCCGCCGCAGGGGGCTGCTGGGCCGGGTCCCCCGGGGCGGTCAACGCCGCGCCGGGGGACCCGGCCTTGCCCGAGGAGGGCGTGACACGAGTGACGCGAGTGGAATCGGGAGCGGAATCGGAGGCGGAGGAGTTCGCCGCCCGGGTGGCCGGCGTCCTCAACAACGCGTGCCTGGCCCTGCTCACCAGCGTCGGCCACCAGACCGGCCTCTTCGACGTCATGAGCACCCTGCCGCCCGCCACCAGCCGGGCCGTCGCCGACGCCGCCGGGCTGCACGAGCGGTACGTACGCGAGTGGCTGGGCGGCATGGTCGTGGGCGGCTTCGTCACGTACGACCCCGAGGGCCGGACCTACCGCCTGCCGCCCGCACACGCCGCCTGCCTCACCACGGCGGCGGGCCCCGACAACCTCGCCGGCATGATGCAGTACATCGCGCTGCTGGGCAAGGTCGAGCAGCAGGTCGTCCACTGCTTCCGCACCGGCGGCGGCGTACCGTACTCCGCCTACCCGCGCTTCCAGGCCCTCCAGGCCGAGGAGAGCGCCCGCGTCTACGACCGCGCGCTGGTCGACACGATCCTCCCGCTCGCCCCCGGCGTCGTGGAGCGGCTCCGGGACGGCATCGACGTCCTCGACGTGGGCACGGGCCAGGGCCACGCACCCGTGGTGCTGGCCCGTGCCTTCCCGCACAGCCGCTTCCACGGCCTGGACCGGTCGGAGGAGGGCATCGCCGCGGGCCGCGCCGAGGCCGAGCGCCTCGGCCTGGACAACGTCCGCCTCACCGTCGGCGACGCGACGGACCTCCCCGGTACGTACGACCTCATCACCGCCTTCGACGTCATCCACGACCTCGCCGAACCCGGCCCCACACTGGCGGCGATCGCCGGCGCGCTGCGCGAGGGCGGCACGTTCCTGATGGGCGACATCGCCGCCTCCAGCAGCCTGGAGAAGAACATCGGCCACCCCTTCGGGCCGGCCCTCTTCGGCTTCAGCCTCTTCTACTGCATGACCACCTCGCTCTCCACCGGCGGCGCCGGCCTCGGCACGGTGTGGGGCGAGCAGACCGCCCGCCGCATGCTGCACGAGGCGGGCTTCCCCGAGGTGGAGGTCCGGTCGGTCGAGGGCGACCCGCTGAACGTCTACTACATCGCCCGCCCGAGGTGACCGGCCCCGGTGACCACCCCGGCGCCCGGGGTGCCGCCCGGCCGCCTACCATGGCTGACGTGATCGCCGCGCAGCACCGCCGACCCGTACGCCCGACGGCGTACCGGCGCGTGCTGCTCGTCTTGGCCGTGCTCGCCGGAGTGTTCGCGATGCACGGGCTGGCCGCCGGTACGGCGGCGCCGCAGCCTCACGCGGGTGCGCAGCCCCACGCGGGCGGCGCGCACGGAGCACGAGCCGTCGCGCACACCGTCCACGTCGCGCACACCGTCCACGTCGCGGGCGACGCCTGCGAGCACCTGGACGAGGCCGGGGCCGGACACGGCGGGGCCGGTCACCTCGACCACGCGGACGCCACCTGCGCCGCCGGTGGCGTCTCCACCGCGCCCGCCCCCGCACCCCTCGCCCCGAGTGGCGTGGAGCCGGCGACGGCGTTCGCGCCGCCGTCCCGCCCGGCCGCCGGCGCGGCCACCGAGCGGGCCCCGCCGGACCTCGCACAACTCCAACTCCTGCGCATATAGCGGCCCCCGCGCGGCGCGCGGCCCCTGACGGGACCGTCGCCGTGCCCCGAGCCGTACCCACCTCATGCGCAAGGAGTGCACCACCCCATGTTCACGACCACTCGACGTTCCCGTGCCCGCCGTGCGGCCGCTTCCGCCGCCGCCGTCGTCACCGCCGCGCTCGTCCTCGCCGCCTGCGGCGGCGACGGTGACGGTGACACTCCGTCCGGCCGCACCGGCCAGGCCACCCCGTCCAGCGCCCCGGCCTCGCCCGGCCAGGGCGCGCACAACGCCGCCGACGTCGCCTTCGCGCAGGGCATGATCCCGCACCACCGGCAGGCCGTGGAGATGTCCGAACTGGCCGCCGACCGGGCCGCCGCCCCGGAGGTCAAGGAGCTTGCTGAGAAGATCAAGAAGGCCCAGGACCCGGAGATCCGGACGCTGTCCGGGTGGCTCACCTCCTGGGGCGAGCAGGTGCCCGGCGAGGACGCCGGGACGGACCACGGCGGCCACGACGGCCACGACGGCATGGCCGGCATGATGACCGAGGAGGAGATGGAGCGGCTGTCGAACTCCTCCGGCAAGGCCTTCGACACGGCGTTCCTGGAGCTGATGGTCAAGCACCACCAGGGCGCGGTGGAGATGGCGAAGAAGGAGCAGGCCGAGGGCTCCTACGCGCCCGCCAAGAAGATGGCCGGCGACATCGTCGCCGCGCAGTCCGCCGAGATCACCGAGATGAACAAGCTGCTCGGCAAGGGCTGAGCCGATGGGTACGGCCGGGCGGTCCGCGACACGGAGCCGCCCGGCCCGCCCCGCACAGCCGCAGGGTCACACGAAGTTCAACCCGGCTCCCTCCAGCAGGGGGTCCTCCACCATCTGCCACAGCGGCACGGCGTAGTTGCCGATGCCGTACCGGCCGCCGAAGTGGAGGCCGAGGACGCGGTGGTCGGTGAGGTCGAAGACGGGCGAGCCGCTGTTGCCGCCGAGCGTCGAGCAGTCGTGCTTCATGACGTACTGCTCGGCCGCGAGCTCCGTGGCCGTCCCCGGCTGGAGGCGCTTGACGTTGTAGACGTCCATGAAGATCCGGCGCATCGACTCCGGTTCGTTGCGCCGGCCGTCCCAGGCGGGGTAGCCCACGCAGTACACCGGGTGCCCCGGCAGGTCGGCCGGCGCGTCCGCCGCCACGGCCAGCGGCGTCCGCAGCCCGTCACCGCCGTCGCCGGGGGCGATCCGCAGCAGGGCCATGTCCACCTCCGGGTGGATGCCCAGCACTTCCTCGATCTCGTACGACGGGCCTCCGGTCCCCGGCAGCGCGCCGTACTCCTCCGCCGTGTCCATCCGGGCCGCCATGCCTTGCTGGAAGCTCCAGCCGTCGCCGTCGGCCCGCGCGAACTCCACGGCGACATGGCGGTTGGTCATGATCACGTCCGTGCCGACGAGGAAGGCGGTGCCGATCCAGTCCAGGCTGAGGTGACCCGTGACCTCCACCCGCCCCACGCGCGCGATCGAGTCGCGGATCGCGGGCCGATGGTCGTCGAGCACTGCCCAGTCGCCCGCCTGGGACGGGAAGTCCGAGCCCTGGACGAGGAGGGCGGGCCTGCCCTCCAGCAGGACGATCGCCTCCATTCCGAAGAACTCGTCGTCGGTGATGTCGTCGCCACGCCCTCCGGCGAGCTTCTCCAGACCGTCGGCCCCCGCCGACAGAACCCGGGCCCGCTCCTGCCCGGCGAAGTCCGCGATGTGACCGGCGGGCCCCTCCTTCGGCGCGAGCTCCTGCTCCGACTCCGGCACCTCGCGCGCCAGCCCTTCCCGTACGCGCGCGGCGACCTCGGCCAGGTCGGTGAACACCCGCTCGGTCTCCGTGGCCACGGGGGACCTGTTTCTCTCTCGCATACGCCTCACCTCACTTGTGTGTCACTCCTGTTGCGCCGCCTCGATCTCGGCGTGGACGGCGGGACTCGTCGCAGCCAGGTGGCCCAGCACGGCGGCCAGCTGGGTCCCCACGTTCACGAAGGTCTCCGTCCTGCCCTGAAAGCTCGCGTTCCCCACCCACTTCGTCCCGCGGTGCAGCGCCACCACCCGCCAGTCGTCGGTGAGGACGGGCGAGCCGGAGGACCCGCCGCGGGTGTCCGTGAAGTAGCGCAGGTCGCGCTCGTCGGCCTCGTACACGACGTTGTTGCGCAGCGCCACGCGCTTGGGCAGGCCGCTCGGGTGCTGGATGATGTTGACGGCGACGGGGTTGTCGGACACGACCGTCAGCGGGCGCCGGGCGACCCTCAGCACCGGGCGGCTCGGGGCCTCGGCCAGGCGCAGGACCGCGTAGTCCAGGTCCGGATCGGCAGCGACGAGTAGGGCGACGGCCGCATCCTCCGCCTCGCCGTCCGCGTCCGTGTCGTAGTCGAACCGGGCACGGGCGTGCCGTGCCTGGAGGAGCAGGTCGTCCGGCGCGGCCGCCGCGCTGCCGCCGGTGCGGGCGTTGACCACATGGTGGTTGGTGACCAGCAGGTCCGGCGTGATGAGCCAGCCCGTACCGGAGTGCGGAGAGCCGTTCGGCTGGAGCGGTGCGCCGCCTTCGTACGGCGGGACCGTGACGCGCGCGACCGCCGCTCCGGCCCGGTCGCCGTCCCGCAGGAAACCGAAGGGCACGGTGTCGTCCCGGTTGACCTGCTGCTCCTTGACCTCGGGGAGGTCCAGCCCGGTCAGGACGTCGGGCTCGCCGGACGAGTCCCGCACCACGTCGTCCAGGGCGCGCTGGAAGACGGCGAGCGGTGCCGCCTCGCTGGTCTGCGCGATGGCGTTGCGCAGCCAGATCTCCAGCGGTACGCGGGTGTCCACGAGCCGCTCCACGCGGTTCATCTCGTTGAGGTCCGAGTGCAGTTGCCGCCCCGGCGCGGGCACCAGCGGCAGGGTGCCGCGGTAAGCCGGCATGATGTTCTCGAAGAGCAGGGGCCGCACCGACGGGTCGGCGAGTCCCGCTTGGAGGGCGGCGTCCCGTACTTCGAGGATCCGGTCGGGCGGGAGATACGGGGTCGAGGTCATGGCGGTCCTGTCGTACGGGTCGTGGGTGTGTGGGTCGTCGGCGCCGGGGCCGGCGGGGGAGGCCCGGGCCGGTCGCGGCCCGGGGCGTCCAGGCCCATCGCCGCCGCAACTCCGGCGGCGATCTCACCGCTGCCGTCCGGCACGTCGAGCAGCCGCCGCGCGAGCGCGTCCAGCGTGCCGTGGCCGCGCGCCAGGCGCAGGATTTCGGTGACGCTGGACGGCGGCGGCGCGTCGGGCCGCCGCGCCGGACCCGCCGCGTCGACCAGCAGGTCCATCACAGTGCCCAGGAGCCCGGGCCGGTGCGCCACCGCCCGGCGGATCGCCGCTCCGAGCACGTCCGGTACACCGTCGTCGGCCGGCAGGCCCACGGCCGCCAGCGCATGGCCCAGCGCCTGCGGATCCCGCGCGTGGACCTGCGAGGCGGCAGCCCGTACGAGCTCGGGCTGACCGGCAAGCACCGCGTCCGGCAGCCGGCGCAGCCGCCGCGCCAGCCGGCCGTCGGCGCCCTCGTCCCCCGGGGCCCCCGCCCCGTCGGTCAGGCGCGTACGGGCGAGCAGGGCGCCGATCGCCTCCAGCTCGTGCCCGAGGCGTACCGCGATGTCCTCCGCCAGGCGCAGGTCCCGGTCGGCGGCCTCCAGGTCGCCGTCCTCCTGGGCGAGCCGTGCCGCCAGCAACAGCAGCTCCAACTGCCGGTCGGCGCACATCCCCACATCGATCGCCTCGATCGCCGCCGCCACGGCCTCACGGGCCTCCGCGCGGCGGCCCAGCCGGTCGAGCGTCTCGGCGTGGAGCGCGTGCAGCGGGCTGCACGGCGTCCACGGGCGGCGTTCGGTGAGCCGGGCCGCCGCGTCCCCGGCGAGGCCCTGGGCGAGCAGGTCCTCCACCTCACGGGCCGCCAGCCGCTCCCAGTCCTCCTGCTCGGCGCCCGCCATCACCCGCTCCGGGGCCGCCCGGCCGGACTTCGCGGCCAGGAAGGCCGCCGCGCGGGGGCTCAGGTCCCGCTCCGCGCCCGCCAGGAACCGCTCCACCCCGGGCAGCCACCGCTCCTCCACAGACCGGGGGTTCTCGCCCAGCCGCAGCCGGTGGTAGATCTCCTCGGCCCGCGCCTCGGGCCCGCCCCGGGCGGCGTAGAACTCCACCGCGCGCCGCTCGACCTCCTGGGTCAGCTCGGTACGGTCCTGGCCCAGCAGCCGCAGCATGATGCAGCGCACGTCCGGGCGGTGCCGCAGCGCCGAGGGGCCGGCCGGTTCGACCAGGTCCAGCCGGGCCAGCTCGTCGAAGAGCCGCCGTGCGTCGCCCGGGGTCTCCACGCGCAGGCCGCAGGGCACGGCGAGGACCTCCTTGACGATCTCGGGCGTGATCACGCGCAGCACCAGCCCCGGATGGGCGAGGCGCCGGACCTCGTCGTCCGCGATGTGGTGGAGGATGCGGTCGTACAGGATGCCCTGGACCAGCATCCGGTCCACGCGCTCGAAGAACCGTTGCCGCGGCGCCGGGAGGGTGTCGATGAGATCGCCCGTCGCGACCCCGGCGACCAGGGCGGCACGGGCGGCGAGCTTCAGGCTCAGCGGATGTCCGCCCACCCGGTCCGCCAGCATGCGGGCCAGCTCCGGATCGGACACCCCGCACGACTTCAGCAGCCTGATCGACGCCTCCGGGTCGAGTTCGGCGAGCTCCAGGTCCCGGGAGGCGACCGTCTGCGCCGGGTGGCCGACGGGCGCCCGCCCGGAGACCAGCACCCGCAGCCGCGGGTGGACGGAGTGGAACGCGGTGAAGACCGCCCACAGCCGGCCGACGGCCGGCGACCCGCGGTACTGTGCCTCCTCGAACGAGTCCAGGACGACCACGAACGGTGCGTCCGCCTGCCCGGCACCGGCCATCGCCCGCACCAGCACCTCGGCGACCCGGCGCACCAGCACCGTCTCCCGCTCGGTGGCCAGCACCAGGTACTCGTACGACGACCTGCGCCCCAGCACCGCCCGGGTGGTGGACAGCCGGTGCAGCCGCGACAGCCGCTCCAGGTCCTCCCGCTCGCCGCCCGCCACCTCCTGCGCCTCGTCCGCCAGCGCGTCGAAGGCGGCGTGGTCGCCGGGGTACTGGACGGCCAGCTGACGGGCGGCCTCGGCGATGAGGGTGCTCGGCTCGTGCACCGACAGCGAGGGCCGCTCGAAGTCGACGTACGCGAACGGAAACCCGGGCGTCTCCCGGTCGACGCTCTCCAGCAGGAACGCGGCGAGCAGCGTGGACTTGCCCATGCCACCCGGGCCGTGGACGACCAGGGGCCCGACGGGGAGGGACCCGGGACCGCCGCCGGACAACCCGGTGTAGGCGCGCAGCTCCCGCAGCTCGGCGCCGCGGCCCTGGAAGGGCTCGCGTACGAGACGCCTCAGCGGCTCCAGCAGCCGGGCCCGGTCGAGGGCGCGCCGGACCTCGTCCACCTCCGGCAGTCCGGTGACGCCCGGCACCAGGGAGAGCCACAGCACCGCCTGGAGGATGTCGGCCAGCTTGTCGGCGGATTTCCGCCCCAGGTCGGGCGGGTGGCCGGAGAGGCAGGCCAGCGCGGCCTGTTCGGGCCCGGGTTCGCCCGCGAACTGGTGGGCGTTGCACTCCAGGAGCCGCCGCGCGGTCCCGGGCCCCGCCAGCCCGGCGAGCGTCTCCTCCCGTACCCGGCGCTTGAGGCTCCACCGCCCGGTGTCCGCCCCACCGCCGGCGCAGTCGTCGAGCAGCTCCAAGACCGCGTCGCCGTGAGGCCTTTCGTCGTCCGGCAGCCGCAGCCGCTGGGGGTCGAACGAGCCGAGGAGACACGCCGCCTCGCGGTACGCGCGGTGGCGGCCCGAGACGTCGGGCGGTGGCTCCGCGCCGGCGCGCAGCTCCCGGCGCAGCCGGGTGGCGAACAGCTCCCGCAGCGCCTCGGGCCCGGCCGGGCCGCGGTCAGAGGGTCCGGTAGACATGGATGGCTGCCTCCACCGCCGTACAGAGCCTGCGCATGTAGCTGTCGCCGTCGCCCGCCCCGGCGGCGCGCAGCACCTCCTCGACGGCCACGTCCACGAGCGCGGCGATCTCCGCGTCCCTGGGAGGACCGGAGGCGAGGGCGGCGACGGGGGCGGGCGGGGCCTCGTGGAAGTACTGGTGGAAGAAGGCGCGCAGGTCGGCGCGGTTGGCGACCCTCGCGGTGTCCCGGCAGACGCTGCCGCGCACGTCGTACGGCAGCTGACGCGTCGTGGGCCCGTAGCCGAGGAGCACCAGCCGGGGCGCCTGGGGGCCCCGTACGGCGGCGTGCTCGTAGATGGCGAGGGCGAGCCGGCCGATGAGGTCCCACACGTCGGAGGTGGCGTCGAGCTTGTCGCACTCGTCCAGCACCAGCCAGAAGGTGTCCTCCGCGGCGGTGGCCCGGCGGACCACCGAGTGGACGGCGTCCTCGACCGACGGCACCGGCTCGTCCCGTCCGGCGGGGTCGAGCGGCGGTGGTGCGGCGGCGTGCGGCTCGGCGACGAACTCGGCCAGCCGCCGCAGCACCCGGGCCGCGGTCGAGGTGGGGGAGAGGGTGACGCGCGCCGGCCGGAAGCCGCTGTGCTGCCCGACGTGCCGGATGAGCGTGTACGTGTACGAGCGGCCGCTGTCCGGGTCGCCGTCCACCACGAGCACCGACTTCTCGGGGTCCTGGACGAAGTGGCGCAGTGTCTCGCGCAGGTCCTGGCGGTCGATGAACGCCTCGGTGCCATTCTTGAGCAGGAGGGTGCGGAAGCTGTCCTGGGAGGCGTGGACGCGCTGGTCCTCCCGCAGCCGCTCCAGGAACTCCCGCGCCTTGTGGATCTCGGGCCGTACCGCCAGCCGGTCGTTCGCGGCGACGGCCTCGACGAGCCGCAGCTGGCTCGGGATGTCCCGGCGGGAGGCGCGGACGAGCTCGTGGGCGTTCTCGGCGCTGACGGCGGTCAGCGGCAGCCTGGCGACGAAGTCCGGCGGGAAGCCGGCCTGGGCGAGTCCGGTGTGCGGGTCGACGGTGTCCAGGAGGTACTCGCGCACCCACTGGGTCACGAGATGCCATTCCGGTTCGGCCAGGGGCATGGGCCCACCTACCAGGGTTGAGGCCCCCTCCTCGTCCCCCTCTTTTGTCATATTCACACCCGGTTCAGGCTCCCGCAAGGCGGTCCAGGACCTCCTGGCACGCATTCCTGACCTGCGCGTCCGACAGGTACGGGGCGATCCGGTGGTGGTTGGGGCTGTCGTTCACCACCAGCAGGTCCGTGATCAGCTCCGGTGGCGCGTACTCGGGGCGCAGCGTGTGGTCCAGGGCCACCAGGTCCCGCAGGTCCGACGCGTTGCGCCAGGCCCTTACCCCGGCGGGCACGGCGGGCGGCGCGGCCAGGTGGTCCTGCACCTCCTTGACGGCGAGCGGCGAGCCGACGGTCACGAAGAGCTCGACCTCCCGCCGTGTCTCGGCCAGCACCTCGTACGCGACGATGGAGCCGAGGCTGTGGCCGACGACGAGGAGCGGCGCGTCGCCGACCGCGTCGAGCTCCGTCCGCAGCACGTCGCGGATGGCGGGGCCCGCGCCACCGAAGAAGTAGGCGTGCACGTCTTTGAAGGTGTGCTTGACGAGGATCCGGAACACCGCCTTGCGGACCGGCGCCGGCAACGGAAACGCCTCGTCCAGGCCGGATCCTCGGCGCGGTTCCGTCTCGGCCATCGTGTCCGCCAGGTACGTCATGTCGCGCAGCCAGCGGCCCAGCGGGTCCCCGGCCTCGCCCGTCCACGGGCCTTCCGGCGCGGCGCCGCCCGACTCGAACCACGACTCCCCGAGCGTGCGCGCCACGAACTCCTCCGGCGCCTCGACGGCCGTCGGCCCGGGCATCTCCTCGAAGGCTTCGGGTGCGCCGTCCAGCGGGTCGGGCTCGGAGTCGGGCAGCGGCGTGTCGTAGCGCAGGGGCGCCCAGTAGGCCATGCGGGACACCTCGCCCATGTCCCGGCCGAAGAGCGCCTGGTCCCACTGCGACTTCAGCAGCTCGGCGCGGACCTTGTTGCCGTTGCCGTGGACGTAGATCACCCTGGGTCGCATGGCGGCTCCCGTCCCCCCTGGGAAAGGCACTCCCAGTATCCCAGCCGCTCTCGGGAGTGTCTTGTGGATCAGGCCGCCGCGTGTGCCGGGGCCCGGTCGCGGCCGCCCGGGTGGCGGTGGCGCCAGACCCAGAAGACGGCGCAGGACAGCAGCGCCCATCCGCCCAGGACCGCGAAGGGGAACAGGTGCTGGTGGTCGCCGAAGTACACCGCCGTGTGCTGCGCGTTCACCGAGGCGCCGGGCGGGAGCCAGCGACCGATGTGGCCGAGGGCGGAGGGCAGCAGTGGCCAGGACACGGCGCCGCCGGACGACGGGTTGCCCAGCAGGACCATCAGGCCCCAGGTGGGCAGCATCGCCCACCGCCCCATCAGGGTGTTGAACATCGTGAACACCATGCCCGAGGTGAACATCGTCAGGGCGAGGATCAGCCACGACTCCACGAACGGCAGGTCCAGCGCGCCCAGCAGCCAGTCGGCGGTCGCCGCGATCGCGAAACCGCCCAGCAGCGCGTACGCCGCGGTGAAGGCGATCCGCTCGCCCGGGTCGAGCGCGCGGGCGTGCACGCTCAGCTGGATGGCCCCGACGAAGCCGATGATCACGGCGGCGAGCGAGATGTAGAAGAGGGCCAGCCCGCGCGGGTCGCCCGGCTGGAGCGGTTTGACGTCCCGCACCCGGACCGGCACGCCCGTCGCCCTGCCCACCGCCGGACCCGCCTCGGCCAGCACCTGCGCCACGGTCGCGCCCGCCGCCCCGGCCACGTCCAGCTCCACACCGCGCTGCCGCACCGTCAGGACGGCGAAGACCTCCTGCTCCTCCACGGCGCGCCGGGCCCCGGCCTCGTCGGCGTACCGGCGCACCTTCAGCGAGGCGTTGAGGGCCTTCTCCATGCCCGCGACGAACCGCCGTCCGTGCGGCGCGTCGGCCGGTCCGACGAGCGCCGTCGGAATGTGGCGGGGCGTCGGGTTCGCCATGGTGTACGTGTACGAGCCGGCGAAGAGCGCCGCCGCGGCGGCCAGGATCAGCACCAGCACGGAGGCGGGCAGGAAGGGCGACTTCCGGACCGACGCCCACCGGTCGGCCCGGGTCGGGGGCCTGCCGTGGGCGCCGTGCTCGGGACGTTCCCCGCGTTGCTCGGCGGGTTGCTCGGCGGCTGTCTCGGGCATGGTGCGGGCGAGGGGGTCAGACCGCCGGAGGCGGGGGTTCCACCGGCTCCGGCGGCGCGGCCGGGGACGTGTCGGTGCCCGGGTCCCGCGGGCTCGGTGGCGAGGTGTCGGGCGCGGGCTCCGGCGTGGTCGGACCGTCCGGCGTCGAGGGCCCCGGCGACTTGGGCGTCCTGGGCGCCTCGGGCGACGGCGGGGTGCGGCCCGGCGACGGCGGGGTGCGGCCGGGGGAGGGCGACGCCGTCTCGTCGTCCTTGCGGTGGCCCTTCTCGCCCGGCGGGCGCTCGATGTACCCGCCCTCCTTGACGTCGACGATGACGAACTCCTTCACGACCGAGCGCGACGGCTTGACGACCGCCGTCTTCGACAGGTCGTACCCCGGCCACGGGTCGCCGACGGGCCGGTACGTGCCCCGGCGCACCGGCTCCTGAAGGGGGTTGCCGCAGGCGCAGCGCACCCGCGGCACGCCGTGCGCGTCGACCATGACGGCCGTACCGGCCTGCAGCACCGCCTGGTAGGGGGCGGCCTTGCCGTCGCGGAAGCCGTGGTTGGTGACCCAGGTGTCCTTCGTCAGCCGCATCGGGGTCAGCCCGCGCAGGTACGCCGGGACCGCGGACGGCGCCACGTGCAGCGCGGAGGCGAAGGCCGCGTTCTTCTCGGGCGCCTTGCCGAGGAAGCCGATCTGGCGCTCCACGTCGCAACTGGCCACGTTCTTGGTGCCGCCGTAGAGGCCGTCCCACGAACCTTCGTACACCGTGGGCCTGTTCTCCCGTGGGGGCGGGGTCGTCGGCGCGGGCGGGGTGGTCGGGGCCGCGGTCGGCCGGTCGTCCTCGTCCTCCGTCGAGTCGGTGAACGGGTCCGGGCCGGCCGCCGAGGCGTTCTGGAGGGAGATGGTCCCCCCTCCGGCCGTGCCGCCGCCCTCCTTGTCCCCGTCCCCGCCGAGGCGGGGCAGGAGTACGGCGAGCACCACGGCGAGCACGACCACGCCCGCGACCACCGCGATCTTGGGGGCCGACCGCCACCACGGGCCACCGGTGCCGCCGCCGCGACGACCCCCGCCGCCCCCGCCGTCCCCCGCCGGCTGGGAGCCCGAACCGGAGAGGGGTCCGGAGGGCGGGCCGGTCGGCGGACCCGAGGGAGGGCCCGTGGGGCGATCGGGAGGCGGCTGGGAAGTCACAGTTTTTCCCTTTCTTCCGTTCCGGGTCATTGTGTGTTCCGTACGGGCGGGGCTCGCAAGCCGAGGCGGCGGCGCAGCGCCGAACGGCCCTCCCCGCGGGCGAGGGGACTGGCGCCCGCTTAACGTGAGACCGTGAGTCGTCAGGCCCGTCAGGTCCGTCAGGTCAGCCCCGGGGGCGCCCCGCCCGGCGGCGCGGGGCGCGTCGCCCGCGACTGGGGCCACGCCCTCCTCGCGGTGCTCGCGGGGGTCGCCGCCATGGCCGTCACGGCCGCGCTCGGCCTGTGGGTCGCGGGCGCCGCCGACCTGCCCGAGGGCGCGTTCCCCAGCGTCGTGGCCGCCGTCGTCGTCATGGCGGCGGGCGGCTCCGTCGGACTCGCCGGGGACGCCGGGGCCTTCGCCGGGACGGACGCCGAACTGACCGCGATGCCGCTCTCCGTGACCCTCGCCGGGGCGCTCGCCACCGGCACCGTCTTCCTGCGGCCGCTGCGCCACCACGCCGTCACCGGTACCGGTGAACTCCTCGCCCGCATCGCCCGGACGGCCGTCCTGTGGCTGGCGGCGCTCGCCGCGCTCACCGCCCTGGCGCGCCACAGCTTCACCCTCGACCCGGGGGACACGGCGGGCGACATCCTCGACTTCCTCGGTGCCACCCCCACGCTCGGCTTCCGCGCCGACCTCGGGCCCACGCTGCTGTTCGGCCTGCTGTGGGTGCTCGGGGTGCTCCTCGCCGCCCTGCTCGTCTCGCGCACGGCCGCGCTCCCCGCCCGGCTGCTGCGCTACCAGGAGGCCGTCCGTCCCGCCGCCTTCGCGATGCTGCTGCTGGTCCTCGCGTACGTCGTCGTCGGGCTGGTCGTC
Source organism: Streptomyces sp. NPDC093546 (assembly GCF_044765045.1). Classification (NCBI taxonomy): domain Bacteria; kingdom Bacillati; phylum Actinomycetota; class Actinomycetes; order Kitasatosporales; family Streptomycetaceae; genus Streptomyces; species Streptomyces sp. NPDC093546. Next base: position 134,087 of record NZ_JBIWJG010000013.1, read on the forward strand.
GGCCTCGTCGTGGCGGCCACCCGGGGGCACCCCGCCGACACCTTCGCGGTGATCCTCCTGGGCCTGCCGAACGTCGTCTGGCTCGCCCTCGGCGTCGGGATCGGCGGCGCCTGGGACGGCCGGGCGGAGGGGCCCTTCGGGCTGCCGATGCCGAAGGTCCTGGACGCGGTGATGCGCGGCTCCCCGGACGCCACCGTCGACGTGGGCTCACTCGCCGAACAGGACGCGCGCGCCTGGTGGCTCATCCCGGTCGCCGCCGTCCTGCTGCTGGCCGCGGCCTTCGTCATGGCGGTCCGCTCACCGGCCCGCACACGGCTGTGGCAGCACGCTGTGCACCTGGGCGCCGCCTTCGCGCTCACCATGCTGGTGATCATCCCCGTCACCCGCGTCTCCGCGCGGTACGGCCTGTCGATGATCATCATCGGGGACGTCGACGCCTTCAGCGGTGAGGTCGCGCTGCGGCCGCACTTGTGGACGATGGTCGGCCTCGCCCTGGCCTGGGGCCTGGTCGCGGGCTTCCTCGGCGGACTGCTCGCCTCGCGGGTACGCCGCCGGGGCGAGGTCCAGGTCACGCCCGGGGCCCCGCTACAGCCCCCGGAAGACCGGTAGCGCCCAGCGCGGCGGCCCGGGCGGCGGTCCGGTCTCCGGCGCGGGCGGGGGCGCGGGCTCCGGCGTGCGCCGGCGGTCGTCCGCCAACAGCGCCTCGCGCAGCTCCACGACGAACCGCAGGCACGTGTCGTACCGCTCCTCCGGCGTCTTCGCGAGCGCCTTCGCCATGACCTCGTCCACGGCGGACGGCAGCTCCGGCCGCTCACCGGTCAGCGGGGGCGGCGGGTCGTACTGATGGGCCCACAGCAGCGCCATGTCGTCGTCCCGCCGGAACGGCGGCGCGCCCGCCAGCGTCTCGAAGACGACGCACCCCAGGCTGTAGACGTCGCACCGCCCGTCCACCGGGCGCCCCGAGATCTGCTCCGGCGCCACGTAGTCGAGCGTCCCCACGAACTGGCCGACCGTCGTGAACCCGGTCAGCGACAGCGACTTCTTCGTCAGGCCGAAGTCCGTGAGGTACGCGTGCTCGGGGTGGTCGCTGTCCGTGCCCGCCGCGACCAGGATGTTGCCCGGCTTGACGTCCCGGTGCACCAGGTCGTGCGCGTGCGCCGCGTCCAGCGCCGACGCCACCTGTACGGCGATCCGCGCGGCCTTCTCCGGCGGCAGGGGCCCCTCGAGGTCGAGCAGCGCGCGCAGGTCGTGCCCGGCGACGTACCGCATCGCGATGTACAGCACGCCGTCGGTCTCGCCCGCCTCGAAGACCGGCACGATGTGCGGGTGGTCGATCGCCGCGGCCGCCCGCGACTCGTGCACGAACCGCTTGCGGAAGGTGTCGTTGCGCGCCAGCTCCGGCGCCAGCAGCTTGAGCGCCACCGTGCGGTCCAGCCGCAGGTCGCGGGCGCGGTACACCACCGCCATGCCGCCCCGGCCGATCTCCCGCTCCACCTGGTAGTCCGCGATCCGCGTGCCGGTCAGCCCGGAGGGCCGCCCGGCCGGCAGCTCGGCGCTCCCGGTGCCGCCGCTCATCACCGCTCACGCCCGGCGCCGGGGCCGCCGCCGTCGCCGGGCCACTCCACGACCCGCGTCGGCTCGTGCGGCACGGGGACGGCGGGATCGACGACGCGCGTGGCGTCCGCGTCCGAGCCCGCATCCGTGTCCGTGTCCGCGTCCCGGTCCGCGCCCGGGTCCGCCTGCGCGTCACCCTCCGCCGGGCCGTCGGAGGGTGCGGCGGACGCCGGGGCTGCGGGTGCTGCGGGGGCCGCCGACAGCGCGGGGGCCACCGGGGCTGCCGACGGCGAGGAGCCCGCGGGGGCCGCGCTCGCCGACGGGCCCGCCGACGCCGCGTACGTGCTCATCCTGCGCCCGTCGCAGTACACCCAGCGCTCGTGCTCGGCGTCGTACAGCCACAGCGCCTCCCCGTCGACGACCACGCCGACCCGCAGCCCGCGCGTGCGGCGGCGGAAGTCCTCGCCGTCCGTCCGGCCCGACGCCAGCTCCTCCGCCGCGCGCCGGTAGCGGCCCAGCGCATCCTCGGCCCGGCCGAGCAGCGGCCGCGGATCGGCCGCCCGGCTCGCCGGCTGCCCGGCGGCCGGGGGATCGGCCGGTACGGAGACGAGCAGCCGCCCGTCCACCCAGGCGGTCCAGCCGTTGGAGCACAGGATCCGCCCCCAGTCGCCGACCCGGTCCATCAGCTGCACGGGCAGGAACGGGTCCAGCGGTGCCGTCGGCCGCGCCCGGTCCGGCGCGTCCCAGGCGGGCAGGCCCCCGCGCGGGACGACGTGCGTCGGCCGGAAGTCGGGGCTCGTCGGGTGGGCGACCATGAACCGCCTACTTTCGCATGATCACGGGTTCGTGCCGGCGCAGCAGCCGGGCGACCAGCACCCCGAGGACGAGGCTCAGCACCGCCAGCATCCCCACGTCCAGCAGCCACGTGCCCAGGGAGTGCTCGAACAGCGGATCGGCCGTCTTCTCGCCCGGCACGATCCGCCCGATGCCGATGGTGGCTCCCATCGCCCCGAACGCCCACCGCGACGGCACCAGCCACGCCAGCTGCTCGATGACCAGCGAGCCGCTGATCGTCAGGAGCCCGCCGCAGAACACCACCTGGACGATCGCGAGGAGCACCAGCAGCGGCATGGTGACCTCCTCCTTGCGCACCAGCGCGGACACGAACAGCCCGAGCATCATCGCCGTGAAGGCCAGCAGCGCCACGGCGACCACGATCTCCACGAGCGGCGGCATCAGCACGCCCTCGCCGCGCGGGGCGTTCAGCGGCACGCCGACGAGCGCCACCAGCGTCAGCACGACGGCCTGCACGACCGTGATCGTGCCGAGCACCACCACCTTGGACATCAGGTACGCCGATCTGGACAGGCCGACGGCTCTCTCCCGGCGGTAGATGGTCCGCTCTTTGACCAGCTCCCGCACCGCGTTGGCGGCGCCCGTCAGGACCCCGCCCACGCACAGGATGAGCAGGACGTTCATCGTCGACTCGGGCCCGAGGCGGCCCTCCGACAGGGCCCGGGCCATCGCCCCCATCACGAACGGCAGCGCGATCATGATGGCGAGGAAGGTCCGGTCGGCACCGAGCGCGGCCGCGTACCGCCGCACGAGCGTACGCAGCTGGGCGCCCCAGCTCTGCGCCTTCGGCGGCGGCTCGGGCACGACATCGGCGGCGGCAGCGTCGCCGCCGTCACCGTCGCCCGACGGCTGCGGCGGCCGCCGCATGGCTCCCGCGATGTACCGCTGGTGGAAGGCGGAGGCGCGGTACCGGCCCGCCCAGTCGTGGTCGCGGTCGTTCTCGAACGCTTCGAACGCCTCCGGCCACTGCGCGAACCCGAAGAAGCCGAGCGCGTCGCCGGGCGGCCCGTAGTACGCGATCCGCCCGCCGGGGGCGAGGACCAGCAGCCGGTCGCACACGTCGAGGCTCAACACGCTGTGCGTGACGACGATGACCGTACGGCCGTCGTCGGCGAGCCCGCGCAGCATGTGCATCACCGACCGGTCCATGCCCGGGTCGAGACCGGAGGTCGGCTCGTCGAGGAAGAGCAGCGACGGCTTCGTCAGCAGCTCCAGCGCGACGCTGACCCGCTTGCGCTGGCCGCCGGAGAGGCTGTGGATCGGCTGCCCCGCCCGCTGCTCCAGGCCCAGTTCGCGGATGACCTCCTCCACGCGCGCCCGCCGCTCGGCCTTCGCCGTGTCCTCCGGGAAGCGCAGCTCGGCGGCGTACGTCAGGGCGCGGCGCACGGTCAGCTGGAGGTGCAGGATGTCGTCCTGCGGTACGAGCCCGATGCGCTGGCGCAGTTCGGCGTAGTCGCGGTACAGGTCGCGCCCGTCGTACAGGACGGTGCCGTGGTCGGCGGGGCGCTGGCCGGTCAGCGCGTTGAGGAGGGTGGACTTGCCGGCGCCGCTCGGTCCGACGACGGCGAGCAGGGCCTTCTCGCCGACGGGGAAGGTGACCTCGTCGAGGAGCGTCTTGCGGCCGTGGTCGACCGTGACGGACAGGTCCTGGACGTCGAGCGAGACCTCGCCGGTGTCGGTGAACTCCACCAGCTGGTCGCCGACCAGGCAGAACGCCGAGTGCCCGATGCCGACGATGTCGTCGGGCGTCACCCGGGCGCGGGCCACTCGCCGCCCGTTGAGGAACGTGCCGTTGTGGCTGCCGGTGTCGTGGATCCAGTACGTGCCGTCCGGGTGCGCCTCCAGCTCGGCGTGGCGGCGCGAGACCGTCAGGTCGTCGACCACCAGGTCGTTGTCGGTGGCGCGCCCGATGCGCACCGTGCGCGCGGTGGGCAGGGGGCGCACGGACGTGGGCTGCCGGAAGGTGCCGGTCGCGGCGGGCATCGAGACGGAGGACGGTCGGGGCAGGGGCGGGGCCGTCGACGGCCCCCGTGCCGCAGGCCCCCGGGGCGCCGGTCCGTGCGGCGACAGGATCGCGCACGGCCCCTCTGCGGGATGCCCGAACCGGATGACGCTGCCGGGGCCCACCTCCCACACGCGTACGCGCCCGCCCTCGGTGAAGGTGCCGTTGGTGCTGCCGTCGTCGTGGACGGTCCAGTGGCCGCCGTCGGCGCGCAGCTCCGCGTGGTGCCACGAGATCCGGGCATCGTGGAGCACGATGTCGCTGGTGGGGTCGCGCCCGACGCGGTAGACCCGGCCGGGGGTCATGACGGTGCTGTCCCCGTCGATGTCGAGTACCAGCTCGGGTGCGGGGGGCGCGAAAGGCCGCTCTCCCATAGGGGAATTTTATCGTTCTGCCCCGGTATGCGCAGATCGGTGGACCGCCAGCAGGAGCCGCGCCGCCTCCCGTGCCTCGCGAGCGGGCGCGGACGAGCCCGTGAGGGCGGCCGTGGTGATGGCGCCCTCGGCGAGCAGCGCGAGCTGCGCGCCGGCCGCCGGGGCGGCCCCCGCCTCCGCCGCCAGGTCGTCGATCTGCCGCCGGAACGCCTCCTTGTGGGCGCGCGCCGCCCGGGCGACGTCGGGCGAGGTGCCCAGCTCGCCGAAGGAGTTGACGAACGCGCAGCCGCGGAAGCCCGGTTCCTCGAACCACCGCTCCAGCCAGTCGAAGACCGCCAGCAGCCGGACATCCGGCGAGCCGTCCACGCCGCCCGCACCGTCCACGTACGCCGCGAGCGCACCCCGCCAGCGGGCGTCGCGCCGCAGCAGGTACGCCTCCACGAGCGTGGCCTTCGAGGGGAAGAGCTGGTACAGCCGCCGCAGGGTCACGCCGGACGCGGAGCGGACGGCGTCCATCCCGACGGCCTGGACGCCCCGCCCGTAGAACAGCTCTTCGGCGGCGTCGAGGACGCGCGTGCGGGCGGCTTCGTCGTCCATCGCTCCACTCCCTGTGTGTGCCTGGGTCCCTTGTGTGAGAACCACCGTTCTCGTAGGGTACCGAACGAGGTGAGAACGACCGTTCTCACGCGAGAGGAGACCATCGTGCGCCCGCCCCTGCCGCCGTTCACCGAGGAGACCGCCCGCCTGAAGGTGCAGCTCGCCGAGGACGCCTGGAACACCCGCGACCCCGGGAAAGTGGCCCTCGCTTACACCCCGGACTCCGAGTGGCGCAACCGCGACCGGTTCATCAACGGCCGCGAGGAGATCATCGCGTTCCTGACCGCCAAGTGGCAGCGCGAGCTCGGCTACCGGCTCCGCAAGGAGCTGTGGGCGTACACGGACGACCGGATCGCCGTCCGCTTCGAGTACGAGTACCACGACGCCGACGGCCGATGGTTCCGCGCGTACGGCAACGAGAACTGGGAGTTCGACGAGCACGGCCTGATGCGCAAGCGCTACGCGAGCATCAACGACCTGCCCATCACCGCGGCCGAGCGCCGTATCGCGCACACCGCCGAATGACCCGTCCGGCGTGATTCGGTCCGCCGCTCCTGGGAACGCGGAGAACGCGGAACAGCACACACCGCACACCATGCGCGTACTCGGCGCGTACCCCGCGCCACCGGACGTCCAGGAGTAAGGACCACCATGACCGATGACCGCCGGCACGCCGACGACCCCGTCACCCGCCACCCCCGGCCCGACTTCCCCGACCAGGAGCAGCCCCACCCCGGGTGGACCGAGGCGATGACGCCGAGGCCGGACCACGGCGAGGACTCGTACCGTGGCAGCGGGCAGCTGACGGACCGGGCCGCCGTCGTCACCGGCGGCGACTCCGGCATCGGCAGGGCCGTCTGCCTCGCGTACGCCCGCGAGGGCGCCGACGTGCTCTTCACCCACCTCCCCGAGGAGCTCGACGAGGCCCGCGAGACCACCCGCCTGATCGAGGCGGCCGGGCGCAAGGCCGTCGCCGTGGAGTGCGACATCAGGGACGAGGACCAGTGCCGCGACCTGATCGAGCGCGCCGCCGCCGAGTTCGGCCGCATCGACGTCCTGGTGAACAACGCCGCCTTCCAGATGGCCCAGCCCGACGGGATCGAGGCCATCACGACGGAGCAGTTCGACCGGGTGATGAAGACCAACCTCTACGGCATGTTCTGGCTCACCAAGATGGCGCTCCCGCACATCCCCAAGGGCGGCTGCGTCATCAACACCACCTCCGTGCAGGCGTACCAACCGAGCCCGCCCCTGCTCGACTACGCCATGACCAAGGGCGCCATCGTCACCTTCACGCACGGGCTCGCCCAGCTGCTCGCCCCGCGCGGCATCCGCGTCAACGCAGTGGCCCCCGGCCCCGTCTGGACGCCGCTGATCCCCGCGACCATGCCGGAGACCGTCGAGTTCGGCAAGCAGGCGCCCCTCGGACGCGCGGCCCAGCCCGTCGAGATGGCGCCCGCTTACGTCTTCCTCGCCTCGCCGAGCGCGAGTTACATCACCGCCGAGGTCGTCAACGCGACCGGAGGTACGCCCCTTCCGTGATACGCCCCGCCCGAGAAGCGTGGCAGCGCGTCCGCTGGGAGACGGCCACGGTCGGCGGCTCCGTACGCCGGGCCTTCACCGGGCCCGGACCCGAGCGGGACCTGGCCGTCCAGTCGCTCAAGGCCGCCGGGGCCGCCATCCTCGCCTGGGCCGTCGCCGGCTGGTGGTGGAAGGCGCCGCTCGCGCTGATGGCACCCTGGACGGCCGTCGCGCTCGTCCAGAGCACCGTCTACCGGTCCGTCCGCACGGGCCTGCAGCAGGTGGTCCTCATCGCGGCCGGAACCGTGGTCGCCGCCGCGGCGGTCGGCCTCACCGGCGACACCATGGCGGCCATGGCCCTGGCCCTGCCCGTCACCGTGCTGCTCGGCAACTACCCGCGCTTCGGCGACCAGGGCCTGTACGCCTCCACCACGGCGCTGTTCGTGCTCGTGTACGGGGCGTACACCGGCTTCGACATCCTGCACCGGCTGCTGGAGACACTCCTCGGAGCCGTCATCGGCATCGGCGTGAACGCGCTGATCCTGCCGCCCGTGCACCTGCGCGACGCCCGGGACTCGCTGTGCCGGCTGCCCCGCGAGGGCGCCGACCTGCTGCGCACCATCGCCGACGAGATCCGGCACGGCCACGACCGCGGCCAGGCCCAGGAGTGGCACCGCCGCGCCCGCCGGCTCACCGGTCGCCTCGCCGCGCTGCGCGACGCCCGCACCTGGACCCGCGAGAGCCTCCGCTTCAACCCGGCCCTCCGCATCCGCCGGCAGGCCCCACCCGAACTGCCCTCCACCGAGTGGGACGCCGCGTGGGAACGCGTCGTCGACCACCTGACCTCCCTCACCGCGCTGCTCGCCGAGGCGGCGGGCGAGCGGCCGCGGTTCGCCCCGCCGCCGGACGACGTCCTCGCCGACGTACCGCCGCTGCTGTACGCGCTGGCGGACGTGTGCGAGACCGACTGCGCCGCCCTGAGCCGGCCGGCCGGGCCAGCCCCGGACCGGCGGGACCGCGACGAGGCGATGGACCGCGCCTGGGAGGCCCACCACCGGCTCAAGGCCCGGCTCGCCGAGGAGGCCGGGCGGGACGGCGAGACCGCCACCTCGGTCGGCGGCCTCACCGCCGAGACCCGCCAACTGCTGCACGACCTGGAGAACGCACGTGTCCACTGACCCCGCCCTCCGCTCGCGTTGCGGGGCCGCCGCCCGCGCGGGAGGGTCGGGTCAGCGACCGCGAGGAAGAGGAACACAGCCATGCCCATCGCGACGGTGAACCCCGCCACCGGCGAGACGCTGAAGACCTTCGACGCACTCGACGACGCCGGTATCGACCGGCGCGTGGCCGCCGCCGATGCGGCCTTCCGCGACTACCGCACCACTTCCTTCGCCGACCGCGCCCGCCTGCTCCGGCGCGCCGCCGACCTGCTGGAGGAGGACCAGGCGGACATCGCCCGCACCCTCACCACCGAGATGGGCAAGCCCATCGGCGCCGCCCGCGCCGAGGCCGCCAAGTGCGTCAAGGCCATGCGCTGGTACGCCGACCACGCCGAGCGGCTCCTCGCCGACGAGCACCCGCCCGAGGCGGACGTCCGGGACGCCGGCGCCGCCACCGCCCGCGTCCACTACCGGCCCCTCGGGCCCGTACTCGCCGTCATGCCGTGGAACTTCCCGCTCTGGCAGGTCGTCCGGTTCGCCGCGCCCGCCCTCATGGCCGGCAACACCGGCCTCCTCAAGCACGCATCCAACGTGCCGCAGACCGCCCTCTATCTGGAGGACCTCTTCCGCCGTGCCGGCTACCCCGAGGGCTGCTTCCAGACCCTGCTGATCGGCTCGCGCGCCGTCGAACGCGTCCTGCGCGACCCGCGCGTCGCCGCCGCCACCCTCACCGGCAGCGAACCGGCCGGCCGCTCCGTCGCCTCCATCGCGGGCGACGAGATCAAGAAGACCGTCCTGGAGCTCGGCGGCAGCGACCCGTACATCGTCATGCCCTCCGCCGACGTCGAGAAGGCCGCCACCACCGCCGTCACCGCCCGCGCCCAGAACAACGGCCAGTCCTGCATCGCCGCCAAGCGCTTCATCGTCCACACGGACGTCTACGACGCCTTCGCCGAGCGCTTCACGGCCGGCATGGCGGCGCTCCGCGTGGGCGACCCGATGGACGAGTCCACCGACGTCGGCCCGCTCGCCAGCGAAGCCGGCCGCGACGGCCTGGCGGAGCTCGTCGACGACGCCGTACGCGCCGGAGCCACCGTCCTGTGCGGCGGCCGGCGCCCCGAGGGCCTGGCCGACCGGGGCTGGTACTACGCCCCGACGGTGCTCACGGACATCACCCCGGACATGCGCATCCACCAGGAGGAGACCTTCGGCCCCGTCGCCACGCTCTACCGCGTCGCGGACCTCGACGAGGCCGTACGCCTCGCCAACGACACCTACTTCGGGCTCAGTTCCAACGTCTGGACCCGCGACGAGCAGGAGCTGCGGCGCTTCGTCCGCGACCTGGAGGCGGGCGGCGTGTACGTCAACGGCATGACCGCCTCGCACCCCGCGCTGCCGTTCGGCGGCGTCAAGCGCTCCGGGTACGGCCGCGAACTGTCCGGCCACGGCATCAAGGAGTTCTGCAACGCCACCACCGTGTGGCAGGCGGCCTGACCGGTCACAGCGGCTGCACGACCTCGTCCGCGGGCGGCGGGCCCGGCGGCGTACCGTCGCCGAAGGGCCGGCCGCCCAGCTCCTCGCGGTGGTGCGGGGCGCGCCAGCCGCGCAGGTCCGGGCCGCGCGGCACGATCCGCGTCGGATTGATGTCCTGGTGGACCTGGTAGTAGTGCCGCTTGATGTGGTCGAAGTCGACCGTGTCGCCGAACCCCGGCGTCTGGAACAGGTCCCGCGCGTACGCCCACAGCACCCGGTCCTCCGTCAGCTTGTTGCGGTTGCACTTGAAGTGGCCGTGGTACACCGCGTCGAACCGCACCAGCGTGGTGAACAGCCGGATGTCCGCCTCCGTGATCGTGTCGCCCACCAGGTACCGCTGCCCGGCCAGGTGCTCCGACACCTGGTCGAGCCGCGCGAACAGCCGCGCGTACGCCGCGTCGTACTTCTCCTGGCGCTTGGCGAAACCCGCCTCGTACACGCCGTTGTTGACGTCCCGGTAGATGCCGTCCATCCGCTCGTCGATCTCGTCGCGCAGCGCCTCCGGGTACAGGTCGGGCGCTCCGGGCCGGTGCAGGGCGCGCCACTCGGTCGCCAGGTCCAGCGTGATGCGCTGGTAGTCGTTGGTCACCAGCGCGCCGCCGGCCACGTCGACGACCGCGGGGACGCTGACCCCGCCGTCGTACCCCTTCTCCCGCGCCTGGTACGCCTCGCTCAGGAAGCGGATCCCGAGCACCGGGTCCCGGCCGTCCGGGTCCAGGGTGAACCGCCAGCTCCGCTCGTCCTGGATCGGATCGACCACCGCCAGCGACAGGGCGCCCTCCAGCCCCAGCAGCCGCCGCGCCACCAGGGCGCGGCTCGCCCAGGGGCAGGCGCGGCTGACGACCAGCCGGTAGCGGCCGGCCTCGACGGGCCAGCTGTCCCGGCCGTCGGCGGTGATCCGGTCCGTGAAGTGGCTCGCGGAACGCGTCCACTCGGCGGATTGCTGCACGGTCGCCCACCCTTCCTCGTCCTGACGGGGTACGTCGCGTACGCGAAGGGACGGGTACCCGCGCCACCCCGCCGGCTACCGCGGCGTCACCCCTGCGGGGTGCCCCGCCCGTCGGCGGGCGCCCGCAGCGCGGGGACCGGCTCGCGGCGGCGCTCACCCGGCTGGAAGTGGAGGATGATCAGGCGGGCGCCCGGCGCGGCCAGCGGCTGCGCGGCGCACAGGGTCACCCACCCGGGGCCGAGCTCGGAGTGGCGTAAGGGCCGTTCGTCGCCGTCCAGCCGGATGCGGCTGCTCGCCGACTCGTAGATCGGCGCCGCCACCGGATCGGCCAGCACGTCCCGCACGATGCCGCGCAGCGTCCGGTTGCCCGGGTCGGCGGCGAGCGCCACCCGCAGCTGCGGCAGCACCATCGGGGCCCACGCCGTCTCCCAGTCCGCCAGCACGGTCCGGGCCTCCGGTTCGACCGCCATCCACCGCATGGTGTTGGCCGGGACCTCACGCCGGGGGAAGACCCCCTTCATGTGGGCGTTGTGGGCGAGCATGTTCCACGACCGGTCGCTGATGTACGCCATGTGGGAGAAGCCGTCCAGCACCGTCTGCCACACGCCCGGGATCTCCTCGCCCGACCGGGAGTTGAGCGGATGCGGCGGATCCTGGCCGAGGGCGTACCGCCACAGCGCGACCCACTCCTGCTCGGTCATGTTGAACAGCCGCGCCACGTCGTGCAGCAGGCCCACCGGCGGGTTGGTGTACCGGCCCGACTCCAGCCGGCCGTACGTGTCCGGCGCGCGGTGCAGGAGCTGGTCGATCTGCGCCTGGGACAGGCCCGGAGCCCGCCGTCCCTGCCGGGTCGGGCGGGACAGCCCGTGGCTCTCCGGCTTGATCATCGCGCGGCGCTCGCGCAGCAGGCAGCGCAGTGCCACCTTGTCCATGCGGTTCTTCCCCCAAGGTTCCCGAAATTCCTGGTCAGCCTGTACGTGAGGCGGTCCGGTGACCGCGTCCCGGGTACGGGCGGCGGCCGGAAACGGTGCGGGCCCGGTGCGGGCGTCGCGGCGTACGGGCTGGTGCATGGGGTGCGTCCGTTCATGGGCATACGGCGGTTCTGCGGCTCGGCGAGGGCCCGCACCCGCGCGGCGGGAGCGGGGGAGGGGCGCACGGGTACGCTGACCCGTCGGACGCCGACGATCAAGCGCCTGGGGGGTGCGTACCTGCGCACGGCGCACACACGCATCCGCACCGGGCCGCCACAGGGGCCTTCGACGGAGGCCTTCGACGGGGGCAGGGGGAGACGGGTGGGAGACAGGGCCAGGCACGGGCACGGGCACGGGAACACGAACGGGAACGAGGGCGAGGGCGACGGCGCGGTGGCGGACGGGACGACGGTGCTGTCGGCCGCCGCCAGGGAGCTGTACGCCCGCGTCACCCGCGGCGAGCGCGTCGAGGACGCGGACGCCGACGCCCTGCGGGAACTGACGGACTGGCGCCTGGTCGCCCTCGACCCGGAGGGCGCGCGGGCGCCGATCGCCCTGGACCCGCAGGAGGCGGGCCGCAGGCTCCTCGACGACGAGCTGCGCGCCCTGGCCGTCCGGGCGGCCCGGATGGCCGAGATACCCGGCCTCGCCGACGAGCTCGGCGTGCACTTCGAGCGCGCCAAGTGGCGCTCCGGCGCCAGCAGCGAGTTCCTCGCGGAACCGGAGGAGGTCGACGCCCGCATCGGGCAGGCCGTCAGCCGCGCCGAGACCGAACTGCTGATCGCCCGGCCCTGCGGCCCGCACAGCCCCGAGCTCGTCGAGAGCACCATGGCGCGCGAGGCCGGCGCGCTCGCCCGCGGTGTGCGCGTGCACACGCTGTACCACGACAGCGAGCGGGACGACCCCGCGAGCCGCGGGTGGGTGACCGCCATGACCGCGAAGGGAGCGCGGTTCCGCACCCTCGCCGCCCCCTTCCAGCAGTGCGTCGTCGTCGACCGCCGCCAGGCCTTCATCCCGGACCACGTCGACAACTACAGCCCCGGGCACGCGGCGTGGCAGGTCGGCGACCGAGCCCTGGTCGCCTTCCTCGCCGAGGGCTTCACGGACGCCTGGCGCCGTGCCGACGTCTGGCACGGCGACCCCGGGGGAGCCGAGGGCGAGGGACCCTGCGGTACCGGTGGGGCGGGCGGCGGGCTCACCCGGCGCCAGCGCGAGATCCTGAACGACACGGCCGCCGGCATCGACCAGCGCATCACCGCCCGCCGCCTGGGCATCGGCCTGCGCACCCTCAGCAAGGAGCTCGGGCACCTCCGGGACCGCTGGGGCGTGCCGACGCTCGCCGCCCTCGCCTACCAGTGGGCCCTCTCCGCCGAGCGGCGGGGCACGGGCCGCGACGAGGGCGGCCGCGGTGCCGCGCCGTGATCGCTTTTTCACCGAAGAACCTTCAGAAGAAATATCCCCGGATGTACGGCATCCTGAGCGGGGTCGGCCGGGCCGCCCGCACAGGGCGTCACCGGTCCGCGAAAGCCGCTATTACGGGGGGCGTTACCCGCGCCTCATGCCGGAACCGGGCAGCGCAGGGCACGGGCAGCGTGCCCTGCCGGGCATCGCGTGGGTACCGCAAGGTCGCTGCCAGGGCCTTGGCGGAACGCAGGGGATCACCTTCGTCTCGTTACACCCCCCGTGATAGGGCGTCACTCCTCCGGAGCCTCTCGGGCTTCCCGTGCCGCCGGGCTTCCCGTGCCTCCCGTGCCCCTCGTCCTAAGAGGCCGCTCCGTCTCCGCCTTCCTCAGGCGACGGTTCGAACCACACGTCCTCCTGCCACGCCGCGTGCGCCAGCCGCCCCCCGTCCGGTACGTCATGGGGAGCGGGCGTACCCACCCGCCGCGTGCGCAGCGTGACGCGCGCGGGGATGTACTCCAGGAACGACCGGGCGAACCACGGGTGCACCTCGTTCCGCGTGGCGAGCAGCAGGTGGATCCCGAGCCTCCCGCCGGTCCGCGCCGCCCGCAGCAGCACGCTGCTCAGCTCCGGCTGACGGGGCAGGATCTCCGTCACCTCGTCGACCGCGACCACCAGGCGCGGCAGGGCGGGCATCTCCGGCTCGGTGCTCCGCCGCGCCTCGTACGCCGCGATGTCCGGGCATGCGGCCGACGCCAGCGCGTCCTCCCGCAGCCCCAGTTCGGCGACGAGCCTCTCGCGTAGGTCCAGCGCCCGGGACGGCACGTCCGACAGCCCCAGGGCGGCGCCGCTCGCCGCCGGGTCCGCGTACCGTTCGAGGCCGCTGCGGCCGGTGAAGTCGGCGAGCAGCAGGCGCAGGCCGTCCGCCGGGTTGCGCCGGGTCAGCTGGCTCAGCACGGTGTCGAGGAACTCCCGCCGGCCCGCGTCCAGAGCCCCCTGGCACAGCATGTGCGGGCCGCTGCCGTCGGACTCGGGGCCGGCCATGTCCACCCGCACCGGCCGGCCCGCCGCGCTCCGGCCGAGGGTGACGCGCAGCCGGTGCCGGTGCGGCACCTCGCGGCGCGCGATGTCGTTCAGGGCGCGCAGGACCTCCTCGGCGGTGGGGCGCCGCGCCGGAACCGGCTCCACGCAGTCGAGCAGGACGTCGGTGAGGCGCGCGCCGACGACCGGTGCCTCCTCCCGTCCGCCCTCGCGCCGGGCGTTCGCCCCGCCGCCGGAGACGGCCGCGAGCAGGATCGCGCCCATGGAGTACACGTCGGAGGCAGGGGTCGGCGGCACCGAGTGGTGCGCCAGCTCGGGCGCCTGGTAGGGCCCCGGTCGGCCGAAGACCTTCCGGTGTCCGCTCGGCCGGCCCGCCACGGACGCGGTCATCCAGCCGGTGATCCGCACCTCCCGGCCCGCGATCAGCACGCTCCCCGGTACCAGCGAGCCGTGCACCAGCCCCGTGCGGTGCGCCCTGACCAGCCCGTTCGCGAACTGACGGGCTATGGCGAGCAGACCGTCATCGTGCAGGGGCCCGTAGCGGCGGACGAACGCCGTCAGGCCGGGCGCGGGCCCGGGCACCTCCTCGTCGTCCAGGGCGCACTCGACGGCCAGCCACGGCCGGGCACCCTCCACCTGGCGGGCGACCAGCCGGGGCGCATGGACGCCGGCCATCCGGTTCAGCGCGATGACCTCCCGGGCGACCAGGTCGGTCTCGCGCAGCGCGGGAGCCTCCGGCCTGCGGATCAGCACGGGGACGCCCTCGCCGTCCACCGCGAGGTACATCCCGAGCCCGGTCCACCCCCGCCGGTGCTCCGCGAACACCCGGTACGGCAGCGCGCCGGCTCCGGCGAAACGCGGGTCGCCGACGCGTACGGGCACCCAGTCCGCGCCCCTCAGACGGAGCCGCACGCCCGGCGGGACCGGGAGCCCCTCCGAGCCCTCCGGAAGGGGCGGCGGCTCGGGCGCGGCCGCTGTCCCGGTCCCCGGAGCAGGCGCCGCCACCCCGAGCCTGCGCATCACCCGCTCGTCCACCCACCCGAACGGACGCGGCCCGTCCACCGCCACCCGCTCCGGTCCCTCCGGATGCGGCAGCCACGCGGGGAAGTCGGCCGAGGAACGGCCGAGTTGGGCCAGCCGCGCCGTCACCGCCCGGGTGGTCCGCACCAGTTCGGCGGGCGGAACGGTGCCGAGCAGGATCCGCCGCGTGTCCTCGCGGAAGTCGAACTCCCGCTGGTGCGGCAGGCTGCGCGCCCCCTCTTCGTCCCGGTGCATGAGCCCGCCCAGGAAGACCTCCGCCAGGTGGCCGGTGTCCACCGCCGGGGTCATGGCGCCCTGCACCAGCCGCATCACCGGCACCGGCAGCGGCGCCACCGCCGCCAGGTGCGCGGCCAGCCGGTACGCCTCCGGGGACGCCGCCTCCCGGAACCGCAGCACCGCCTCCGGGGACGCCTCCCCACCCGCGCGCCCGGGCGCGGCGCCGCCCCCCGGCGGCGTACCGCCGGCGTGCGTCCCGTGCCGCGCCAGCAGCGGCAGGACGGCGCTGCCCCCGGGCGAGCCGACCAGCGCCGCCCAGGCGCCGACCGACTCGGGCGTCGCCTCCAGCACCGGCACCGGGATCCCGTCGAACGGGGCCAGTTCGGGCGGCAGCACCGGGTCCGCGATCTGCCAGGAGCCACCCGCCGCGCCTCGGCGGCGCGTGGTGACCTTCCACCGCTCGGCCCGGATGCCCGAGCCGTCCCACAGCCGCGGCGGCAGCACCTGGAGCACCGCGGCCGGTCCGGTCGCCGCCGCCCGCTCCAGCGCGGCGTGCATCCGCCCGTCGCGCCACGCCGCTCCCACACCGTCGCTCACCACGAGCAGCAGCGTGTTCCCGGACGGGTCGCCGACGGTGGACAGCGACAGCGTGGCGGGCCCGTCGCCGAAGGGGCGGTGGCGCAGCCGCGGGCCCCCCGGGCTCCGGCTGTCCAGGCCGAAGACGCGGATGTCACGGAACGCCCCGCTCCGCTCCATCAGCACCCGTACCTCGGCCGCCAGCCGCTGCCACAGCAGCATGGACACGCCGTCGTCGACGAGCAGCACCAGGTCGAGCCAGCGCGTCACGGCCGGCCGCACCACCGCGTCCGGCAGCCCCGTCTCGGCCATCACCGCGACCGTGGCCGGCACGTCCAGTTCCCACCGCAGCGCGTCCGGGCGCCGGTGCCGCAGCGGCCGCAGCGCCCGGCCGAGACGCAACTCGGCGCCGCCCAGCGCCTTCTCGCCCGGAGCGCGCACGGGCATCGCCGGGACCTCGGTCGCGGAGCGCTCCCGCCGCGCCGCCGGAACGGGCGCGGCGTGCAGGGCCCCGGCCCCGCCCGGCGCCCCGGACGGCTCGCGCCCCTCCGACGGCCCGGAAAGCTCCGGCGACTCGCCGGACGGCCCGGCCCGGTCCGGATCCCGCGGCTCCGGTCCGCGCGAGGGCTCAGCGGCGGGCGGCGGCCCGGCCGCGCCGGGAAGCACACCCGCGGACGGCAGCCGGGCCGCCAGCCACAGCGCGTCCAGCAGCTCCTCGGCCGACAGCTCCGCCCCGCAGTCCGCCAGGACGTCCCGCACCCGCTCCAGCACCGGTCACACCGTCCCGCCGAGCCGGTGCAGCACGGCGTCCAGCAGCCCGTCGGCGTCCAGGTCCACGCCGCCCCGGCGCAGGAAGACCGCGTTCAGCAGCTGGTCGGTGGCGAGTTCGCCGCGCGCCCGGCGGGCGAGGAAGGCACGCATGAGGTCGTCGACGCCCTCCAGACCGGAGGCACCGGAGCCGTCGCCGTCCCCGGCGCCCGCCGCGTCCAGGTGCGCCCGGACGATCGCGCGCAGCCGCTCCTCGTCGGGCTCCGGCAGGTCGAGCCGGACGCAGCGGCGCAGGAAGGCGGGCGGGAAGTCCCGCTCGCCGTTGCTGGTGATGACGACGACCGGGAACTCCGCACAGCACACCCGGCCCCGTACGACCTCGGTCCAGGAGTGCGGATCGGCCGTCATCACCCGCACCCGGGCCTGCTCCTCGGGCAGCCGGGCCAGCTCGGGGATCTCGAACTCGCCCTCCTCGAAGACGTTCAGCAGGTCGTTGGGCAGGTCGACGTCACCCTTGTCGAGCTCGTCGACGAGCAGCACCCGGGGCCGGCCGGACGGCACGAGCGCGGTGCCGAGCGGACCGAGGCGCACGTACGAGCCGATGCCGGGGCCCTCGTCCGGCGCGCCGTCCCCGTCGAGGTCGCGGTCGCGCCGCAGGTTCGTCTCGCGCAGCCGGCCGATCGCGTCGTACCGGTAGAGCGCGTCCTGGAGCGTCGTACGGCTGTTGACCGGCCAGTGCAGCACGCGCCCGAGCGACAACTCGTGGGAGATGGCGTGCGCCAGCGAGGACTTGCCCGTGCCGGGCTGCCCGGTGACCAGCAGGGGCCGCCGCAGCAGCAGGGCGGCGTTGACGACGTCCGCCTCGGCCGGGCCGATCAGGTACGGCCGCGGGCGGCGCGGCGCGCCGTCCGCCGCGCCGCGGAACCGCCGCCACGGGGGCGCCTCGGGGAACGCGGGCGTACGGGGCCGCCCGTCGCCCCGGAACAGCCGCCACGCCTCGGCGCCGCCGCCGTCGCCCTCTTCGCGTCCCGTGCCGGGACCGTTCACCGTCATCAGCCGTTCGCTTCCGTTCCGTGCCATGTCATGAGGGGTGTCCTGGGGGATGCCATGAGAGGTGTCATGCGGGGTCTCAGGAGGGGTCGAGCAGTTCGAGGGAGTCCGGCACCGGCAGTTCGGCGTCCTCCCACACCAGGGCGGGCCGCGCCGCCGAGACGACCGAGGAGCCGAAGACCCCCTCCCGGAACTCCCGCACCCGCTCCGGCAGCTGGTGCAGCGGCCCGGTGGGCGCGAGCGCGTCGAGCCGGGCCGCGTCCGCGTGGTCGTCCGCCTCGCGGTCCCAGAGCACCACCGGCACCCCCAGCGCCAGGCACAGGTCCAGCAGCCGGTCCCGCTCCTCGCGCGGCCCGTGCAGGACGACCCCGGCGACGTCCTTGTGGCTCGTCTCCAGCCGCTGGTACAGCTGCTGGAGCGTCGCCGAGGTCTCGTCGACGACCAGGATCTCCGGATGCCCGGACGCCCAGCGGCGGCGCATCTCGGCGTCGCGGCGCGGGGAGCGGCGGCTCATCTCCGGGCAGCGCAGCGCCACCTGGTACTTGGCGCCGAGCGCGAGCCGCAGGCCCCCGAGGTCGGGGAACAGGTCACCGAGCGCGTTGCCCGTGTCCCAGCTGTCGACCGGCAGTTGCAGCCCGTCGCGCCCCACGACGACGTCCACCCGGGTCACCGGGTACGGGTCGTCCCCCTGGCCGCTCTCCGCCGCCTCGCGCACCAGACGGCCGATCTCCTCCGGGGCGCACGCGCCCTCCGGTGCCGCGACGGTCGACGTCGTACCGTCCTGGCGCACCAGGCCCACCCGGCACCGGTAGCGTCCGGCGCCGCCCGCCTGTTCCGCTCCCATGTTCGTTCCGTCGGCGGTCAGTCTGAGCACGATGCGGCTGACCGGCGACGAGCGGTGCGCGGCCCAGCCGGCCGCGTCGGCGCGGCGCTCGGCCAGAGCGACCGGGCTGATGCCGAGCCGCTGCGCGACCCGGTCGCACCAGCCGTGCAGGGAGCCGCGGGTCTCCCGGTCCGGCGCGGCCGACGCCACGAACGCGGCGAGCCTGAGCAGCGCCGGCACCGGCGGCGCGCCCCCGTCGGGCGCCGGTCCGTCCGGGAACCCCTCCAGACTCAGCACCACGGCGTCGAGGTCGGCCTCCGTCAGGCGGCCCGAGGCCGCCAGCGGCCCGGGCAGCACCATGTAGCGCAGGGCCTCCCGGGCGGCGCGCGGCACGAGCGTGGCGTCGGCGGCGGTGACCCGGCGCAGGTCGTCCAGGAGGTGCCGGTGCTCCCCGACCGACAGCAGCCGGACGTTCTCCTCCAGCCGCCCCAGCGCGAGGAGGCTGTCGAGCGCCTCGCGGTCGGCCGGACCGCGGACCGCGGGCGCCAGCGACTCGGTGAGGGTCGCGAGGGCCCGCTCCTCGGTGACCAGGAACTCCGCCAGCTCCTCCACGGTGGGCGCCGCACCCTCCTCGGGCGGCGGCATCGGACGGCCCAGCCCGGCCGCCAGCGTCCTGGCGTGGTCCGCGCGCCGCCCGGGGTCGTCCAGCAGCGCCCGCAGTACGGGGGCGAGCCCGGCCGCCGCACGCGCCACGTCCGGCCCGCCGCACCAGGGGCCCGCGGCGGCGGGGGCCGCGACGGCGCACTCGTCGAGGACGTCGGCCGCGCCGGCGCGGGCCAGCTCCTCGCGCACCGCCTGCCACGGCACCGCCCAGCTGCGCCGCACGGCCTGCTGGGCCCGTAACGGCTGGGTCTCGTCGGGCATGAGGTGCGCCACCACGAGCCCGGCGACCGAGGAGGCGTCCCGCGTCCACAGCGGACCGCCGCTGTAGCCGGGCCCGATGGCCGCCCCCGACAGCCGGCCGTCGAGGTAGCCGTACCGGCCCTCCTTGAGGCGGACGACGATGTCGGCGAAGGTGATGGCCTCGCCGCCGCCGTGCCAGGCCCGCAGCTCCTGGCCCTCCTCCATGTCCCGCCACACCACGGGCCGCAGCCAGGAGGGCGCCGGCTCGTCGAGGTCCAGCACGGCGAGGTCGCCCTCCCACTCCAGGGCCGAGGGGCGCCGCTGCGGGGGCACCCACACGGACACGGTGGCCGTCCGACGGCCCGTCGCGCCGGAGCCGCGGAAGGCCACGGTGAGCGGCCCGGCGGCGCCCGGCCGCTCGGCGGCGTAAAGGTCCTTGCCCAGCGCGTCGTTGACGACGTGGGCACAGGTCAGGACGCGGTTCGGGGAGAGGAGCGCGGCGGCGCCCGCGGCCTTGGAGCTGCCCTCGTAAAGCAGCGAGACGCGGGTGCCGGCGGCTGCCGGGCTGCGGAACCACGTCATCCGTGCCGGTCCTGTCGGTGCTCGGCTCCGGCGGCCGGCCCGGCGCCGTGCTGCCAGGTCGCCGACACCGTCATCGTGGCGTTCCCGTTCGCGCCGACGATGCCCAGCTTGAGGTCCTGCCCGATCTGGACGCCGAACTCCACCGTCAGCTCCTGCGGCGGGTTCGGCGCACTCGCCACCGCCGCGTGCACCTCTTCGAGCAGCGGGCCGAGCGGGCGCAGCGCCGTGCGCAGCGCGTCGGCCGCGAGCGCCGCCGTCCGGCCGCCGCCACGGGCCACGGGCGTGGCCGTGCCGAAACCACCGGGCAGGTCCGGTCCGTCGGCCCGCTCCGGTGCCGTGCGGCCGCCGGCCGCCGGTGTTCCGGTGTCGGACAGCTCCACCCGCAATGCGGCGCCGGCGAGATCGAGTTCTGCGTATTCGGGCATGCGGTCATTGTGTCCGATCATGGCCGCGGGGTTGGTGTGGTTTCCGTAAGCGAGTGCGAACCCTCGAACTCTCGCATCCTCGCGCAAACCCGCACCGGCGTTGGGGAGCACGCGGGCCGCATGAGTACGTCCACGGATGATCCGCCGCGCGGTATCCAGCCAGGTCCGATCGCTTTGTGCCATTCACCGGCAACCTGCCTCCAGCGGTGCCGCGGCCCGGATACACAAGAAGGCCGAGGGAGCGTGCTGCTCTGCCCTCATGGTGATGGCCGGTCGTTGGGGGAGGTCTGGGCGGTTGCTGACCATCGATGTGGCCGTGCTGCTCGCGGGCGGCGTGACGCAGGCCGGCCGATGAGCTCCCGTGCCCGCAAGGGGCGGGCGGCGACGACCGGGCGCCCGACGACACGGCGGCGTACCCGGAGGCCGGTCAAGCGGAGGCAGCGTGCGGAGGACCGCCTGATCGGTCTCGGCGTAGCCGCGGTCGTGGCCGTCGGCGCGGCGGTGGCCGTCGTCAACTGGCTGCTGGCCCACTGGTGGGTCCTCGTCATCGTCGCCGCGCTCGCGGTGCTGGCGGGCGGCGGCCGGCTCTGCCGGCAGCAGCGCAGGGCGCGGTGGGAAGCGGTCCGTGCGCAAGGCCTGCGGTACGGCCTGTCCCAGTTGGACGACCTGCACCATGCCCGGTTCGAGGAGGCGGTGCGGGACCTGATGCACCGTGACGGCTGCCGGGACGCGGTCCGCGTCGGCGGTGGTGGGGATCTGGGTGCCGACGTAAAGGCAACCGACCCCTACGGTCGGCGTTGGGTGATCCAGTGCAAGCACCGTCGCCAGGGACTCGCCGGCTCTGCGGTGGGCACCCCGGATCTCCAGGTCCTCAACGGCACCGCCCGCCGCCACACCCTCGGAGTATGGGCGTCGGGCTCACGTCCCCTGTGGGAACTGCTCAGGGCCGTCCCGCCGCCGCGCAAGCCGTCGGCCCTCTCCTGAACCGGCCCGTCCGTGCCGCTCCCGGCGACGCCGCCGGGCCCCTCCTTTGTGTGCGCCCCCAGCGCGCGGGCGCACCTCCGTGATCCCCGAAAGGAGCATCGCGGGCGGGTCACCGGCTACGGCAGGATCCCGTGGAGGTGATCTTGTCGTGCCCGGCAGGCCGGTGCGTTCCGCACCGGCCGGGTGCTGTCGGACCGGCCGTGTCGGTGACGTCGTCCAGGGCCCGGCCACTCGATCGCCGTAACGGACACGACGGGCCGCGCACGGCTGCGCTGCCGCGGCGAGCGGCTTGCCGATCGCCGCAGCCATGCCCGCAACCATGACTCGTAGGAGCCCCGCATGGACGGTCACCGGTGGAGGGAGCTCGACCCCTCCCACCCGCGCTACGGCGACATCTTCCGTACGTACCTCGCCCACACCGACGAGAAGAAGAACCAGCAGCGCCTCCTCCACGCCATCGTCGACGAGCTGCCGCAGCACGACGTCTTCGTCGATGCGGGCGCGGGACCCGGGCTGTTCACCGCCGGCCTCGCCGAGAGGTTCGACAGGACGGTCGCCGTCGAACCCGATCCGGCGTTGCGGCGGGAGCTGCGCACGGCCTGCCCGGACGCCGAAGTGCTGCCCGTGCCGATCGCCGCCGCCGAGCCCGCGGGTCCCGCCGACCTCGTCCTGTGCTCGCACGTCCTGTACTACGTACCCGAGGCCGACTGGCCCGGGCACGTGGCGAGGATGCTGTCCTGGCTGCGCCCGGGCGGTGAACTGGTCCTGGTGCTCCAGCACCCCCACAACGCCTGCATGGCCATGGTCCGGCACTTCGGCGGCCCCACCCGCAGCCTGAACGCACTGCTCCCGTACCTGGACGGTGCCGCGGACCGGCCGTACCGCGCCGAACTCGTCCGCCAGCGCGCCTCCGTCCGCGTTCCGGACCTGCCCACGGCCCTGGAGGTCTGCCAACTGCTGGTCGGCCCGCTGGAGAACCCCTCGGCCCGGACAGCCGTCGCCGGCTACCTGCACACCCACTGCGCCGAGCCCGGGGGAGGCTTCGCCCTCAGCTGCGACCAGGATTTCCTCCGGATCCGGCGCGACGCCTGACGGCGTCCATGCGTGCCGACGGCTGGTCTTCCTGCGGTACGGGAAAGGGGGACTTCGGTCATTCTGGCCTTGTGTGTGTCGACCGAGGGAGAACGCGATGCGCGTGATGCTCAAGGCGACGCCGGACCCCGGCTGAAGTGATCGCCGGCCCCCCGCCGCTTCGTCGCCCCCGGTGTCGGCGGCGGCGGGGCCTGACGCACTCGTCCGCGAGGCAGCGCCCGCAGGAAGGCCCGGGCCCGTCCGGCCGGGCGCTGGTGACGCGTCCGGCCTGACGGGCCCCGGGCATCCGGTTCAGCGGATCCCGGCGAACGACTTCCAGCCGGTGCCGATCTTGGTGCCGTCGCCGATGGCGCCGGCCCCCGTGCCGTTGTAGCGGTAGAGGTCGCCGGTGGTGTGGCGCGCCAGGATGT
Organism: Streptomyces sp. NPDC093546; assembly: GCF_044765045.1. Taxonomy (NCBI): domain Bacteria; kingdom Bacillati; phylum Actinomycetota; class Actinomycetes; order Kitasatosporales; family Streptomycetaceae; genus Streptomyces; species Streptomyces sp. NPDC093546. Next base: position 156,915 of record NZ_JBIWJG010000013.1, read on the forward strand.
CGGCGTTCCCGTCCCCGCTGAGGTCGCCGATGCCGACGAAGTCGACCATGCCGCCCCAGCGGGACCCGATTCTGGTGCCGTCCGCGATGGTGCCCTTGCCGGTGCCGTTGTAGCGGTAGAGGTCACCCGTGGCGGTACGCGCCAGGAGGTCGGCGTTCTTGTCGTTGTTCAGGTCGCCGGCGCCGACGATGGTGAGCCCCTTCCACTTGGTGCCGATGCGGACGCCGGCGGAGAGCGTGCCGTTCCTGGTACCGGTGTGGAGGAGGAGGTCGCCGGTGTCCGTCTGACGGGCCACCAGGTCGGGGATGGCGTCGCCGTTGAAGTCGCCGGAGTAGGTCAGGGCGTCGAGCCCGGACCAATCGGTGCCGATGCGGGTGTACGGCGTGTTCGGGGTGACGGCCTGGCCGCGCGGCGGGCTGTAGAGGTCGAGCTCTCCCGTGCCGGTGCGCACGAGGGTGTCGTTGGCGCCGTCGGCGTTCAGGTCACCGAAGGGGATCAGAGTGGAGCCGGTGGGCCAGGTGCCGCCGTCGACGCGGGCCGAGACGGTACCGCTGGTGTTGCCCCGGTAGACGGTGAGCGCACCGGTGGTGGTCTGGGCGTAGAGGTCGGGCAGGCCGTCGCCACCGGCGTAATCCCGGTGCTTGGCGGGGGAGGTCGGCGGGGCGGTGACCGGCAGCGTGGACGCGGACCACACCTGGTGGACGTCCTTGTCCGCGTTGGTCACACCGGTCTTGCGGTTCCACACGACGACGGCCCGGCCGTCCGGACCGGTCGCGCTGGCGTTGCGGCCGGCCGCGGTCGCATCGATCCGGCCCAGGATCAGGGGCCGTGTCCAGGTGCCGCCCTTGCGCGTGGCGACCGTCAGCTCACCCTCGCCCGCCGTCCACAGGGCGGTGACCGTCCCGTCGGGGCCGACGCTCGGGGACCAGATCTTGCCGATGTACGACTCGGTCAGCGTGTGGGGCGCCGACCAGGCACCGGCCGCCGAGCGGGTCGCCGTACGCAGGGCGGAGTAGTCCTGCCACAGGGCCGTCACCTCGCCGTCGGGACCGAGCTGGGGCATGGCGGAGCCGAGCGGGGTGCCGTCGGACGGGGGCGTCTCCACGGCGCCCCACGGCGCGCCGCCCGCGGGGCGGTAGGCGTAGCGATGTGCATACCTGCCCTCCGACCAGCCCAGCAGCGTGGCGCCGGACGCGGAGGACTGCAGCGTCAGGCCCGAGAACGAACCGGACGTGGCCCCCTCGATGCCCCGGGGCGCCTCCCACTCGGTCGCGCCCGCGGCCCGGGAGGTGATGCGCACGCCGCCGTCGCCGAGGCTGTCGTCCCAGGCGACCGTGATGGTGCCGTCGGCCGCGACCGTCGCGGTCGGCGTGAAGGCGAGGACGCCCGTGAGCTTGACGGGCGCGGACCAGGCGGCGCCCGGAGCCGAGCGCTCGGAGACGTAGAGCCCCTTGCCCGCGTCGCCCTCGGCTGGGTCGCCGAAGCTGGTCCACGCCGCCACGAGGCGTCCGCCGGGGCCGCTCGCGAGGACGTACCAGGCCGGGTGCGTCGCGGTCGACACCTGCGCGGCGGGCGTCCACGACGCCGCCCCGGCGAGCAGGGTGGACGAGCTCAGGGTGTAACCGGAACCTCCCCAGTGGTGCCAGGCGACCGTCGCCGAACCATCGGTGCCGGCAGTCAGTTCGGCCGAGTACACCTCGCCCTTCGTGGCGGCCACGAGAACCGGCGCGCTCCACGCGGTGGCCTGCGCTGGGCGGGTGGCGGCCCAGAGCTCCTGGTTGCCGTCGCCCTTGTCGCGGGTCCACACGGTGACGGCGGTTCCGTCCGTGGTCACCTTCACCTCGTGCACGGAGTTGTGCACCCCCGCCTCTGTCAGCGCCGCGGGCCCTCCCCACGCCCGCGGCGTCGCGGCACCGGCCGGCGCCGCCGCCACGATCGCGACGGAGACCCCCGCGCCGACGACCCCGAGCGTCAGCGTGGACGCCACGGCCGCGCTGATGAGCCTGCTTCTCCGCATTGAAAGATCTCCCCATACCGGTGGTCAAAGGCATGGCGAGGAGACGGCCCGCGCGATTCGCGTGCCGCCCTGCAGTGTGTGAAGTCCCCCGACCCCGGCTGCTTCTCCCCATGCACATCCAGTGATCAAGGAGCCTAACAGCACACATAGGGGGTTATCGAACCGGTTTTCGGTGTGCGGCTAGGCTCGGCGCGGCGGCGGCCCGGACCGGTTCGCCGCCGGCTCCCGCTCCGGCGGCGAACCGAGGGTGGAGACGCCCGGCAGGGGCAGGACGGCGACCACGGTGAGGATGAGCGCACACCCGGCGAAGGCGGTGAGCACCGACGCGGAGAACACTCCCAGCAGGAGTCCCGACGCCGCCACGCACACCGGCACGAGTGCCTGGGTGAGGAGGGCGTCGAGGGCGTACACCCGGCCGAGCATGCTGTCAGGGGTGCGGTCCTGGAGCGCCGCGCCCCACAGGACCGCGAACACCGAGGAGCCCGCACCGGCGCAGATGCCGCACAGGACCACCCACACGGTCGGTGCCCCCGCCCATACGGTGCCGATCTGCGGCAGTTCGCACAGCAGGCCGAGCATGGCGACGGTACCGGCCCGGCGAGACCGGATGTGCGGGGCGGCGAGCGTCGCCACCAGTGCGCCGCACGCCGTCGCACCGGTGACGAGGCCGAGCGCCGCAGGTCCGCGGCCGCCGATCACGAGCGGCACCACCACCGCCATCGGGGCGATGACCAGCGCGGCCTGGGCGGTGCCCTGCAGCATGATGCCGAGCATCCAGCTGTGGCCGCGGACGTACGCGACGCCGTCCAACGCCTCCCGCACCAGCCCTGCCTTCCCGAGCCGTCGGCGGCTGAGCCGGGGCGCGGTTCGTCCAGGCGCACCAGTGTCGCCATGCTGAAGACGAAGGGGGCGATGTTGAGCAGCAGCCCCCGCTCCCGGTGACGAGGCGGCGGCGACGGACCCCCGGCGACTGGTCCGACGGATGTCGGCGGGGAGGCGCCGAAGTGACGGCAGGTGGAAGTGGTCGAGGTGTTCGTTGGTGACGACCACGGCGTCCACCGGCGGCATCAGGTCCACGTCGATGCGGCGCGCCGGGTGGATCTCGAAGCGGAGTGCGGACGAGTGCCCGAAGGACGTGTCGAGAACCGGTCGACCAGGATCCGCGCCCCTGCGACCCGTATGAGGCGAAGAGCGTCAACTTTCGGCCTTCAGATCGGGAAGAGCGGCTCAGTCCGCTCCCTTCGGCGCCTGCCGGGTCCGCGTCCACGTCAGCAGCTCGTCGGCCGACCAGGTGTTGATCACGCGGCCGGCCGGTACGCCGCACTCCTCGGCGCGGGCGCAGCCGATGATCTGCCAGTCCAGCTGGCCGGGGGCGTGGGCGTCGGTGTCGATGGCGAAGAACACCCCGGCCGCCACCGCCTCGCGCAGCAGCCGCCGGGGCGGATCCAGGCGCTCCGGGCGGCTGTTGATCTCCACCGCCGTGCCCGACTCGGCGCACGCGGCGAAGACCGCCTCCGCGTCGAACTGCGACTCCGGCCGCTTCCCGCCGACGAGCCGGCCGGTGCAGTGGCCGAGCACGTCCACCAGCGGGTTGCGTACGGCCCTGACCATGCGCCGCGTCATGGCGGGAGCCTCCATCCGCAGCTTGGAGTGGACGGACGCCACCACCACGTCGAGGCGGTCGAGGAGCTCCGGTTCCTGGTCGAGGGTGCCGTCCAGCAGGATGTCGCACTCGATGCCGGTCAGCAGCCGGAAGGGAGCCCACCGCTCGTTCAGCTCCGCCACCACGTCCAGTTGCTCCCGCAACCGCTCGGCCGACAGGCCCCGGGCCACCGTCAGTCGGGGGGAGTGGTCGGTGAGCACCGCCCACTCGTGGCCGAGCGCCGCCGCGGCCCGGCCCATCGCCTCGATCGGGCTGCCGCCGTCGGACCAGTCCGAGTGCAGGTGGCAGTCGCCGCGCAGCGCGGCCCGCAGCTCCGTCCCGACCGTGGCCGCCTCGCCCGCCTCCTCCTCCAGCCGCTCCAGGTACGCCGGGACCCCGCCGTTCAGCGCCTCGCGCACCACCTGCGCGGTCTTCGGCCCGACGCCCTTGAGCCGCTCCAGCGTCCCGGCCGCCGCCCGCCCGGCCACCTCGCCCGCGTCCAGGGCCGACAGCGCCGCCGACGCCGTACGGAACGCCCGCACGCGGTACGTCGGCGCCTGCGCCCGCTCCAGCAGGAAGGCGATCCGGTCCAGCGCCTCGACGGGGTCCATCACGCGCCTCCCGGGCCGCGCCGGGGTGACGGGCCGATCTCGCACCACACGGCCTTGCCCTCACCGCGCGGCTCCACGCCCCAGCGCAGCGCCAGCGCGTCGAGGAGCAGCAGCCCGCGCCCGCCCGTCGCCGCCTCGCCCGGCGAGCGCCGACGGGGCCAGGCGCTGGAGCGGTCCTGCACCGCCAGCCGCACCCGGCGCACCGGCTCGGGCAGCACCTCCAGGGTCAGCACCGCACCGCCCTCCGTGTGCAGCAGCACATTGCCCAGCAGCTCGCCGGTGACCAGCTCCGCGTCGTCCGCGAACTCCTGCATCCCCCAGTCGCGCAGCGCCCGCCGTACCACCGCCCGCGCCTCCGACAGGCCCTGCGGGTCGGCCTGGTGGATGTACTGGTGGATGCGCGGTGCCCGGGGCGTGCCGGGGTCGGGGCTGCGCCGCAGCACCAGCAGCGCCACGTCGTCGCCCGCGCCCCACCGCTCCCAGAACCGCTCCGAGAGGTGGTCGGCCAGCGCCTCCGCGCCCGGCGGCCCGCTGCTCACCGCCCGCTCCAGCGCGGCCAAGCCCTCGCCGATGTCCACGCCCGGCTGCTCGACCAGGCCGTCGGTGCACATCACCAGCGTCTCGCCGGGCACCAGGTCGAGCCGGGTCTCCGGGAACTCCTCGTCCCCGAAGACCGACGCCACGCCGAGCGGCAGCCCGCCCGGCACCTTCGGCGCCCCGACCCGCCCGTCGGTGTGCCGGATCAGCGGGCCCAGGTGGCCGGCGCGCACCACCCGGACCGTGCCCGTGCCCAGGTCGGCCTGCGCGTAGGCACAGGTGGCGAACCGCTCGGTGTCCAGCTCGGCGAGGAACCGGGAGGCCCGCGCCAGCACCGTGGAGGGGGCGTGGCCCTCACCGGCGTACGCGCGCAGGGCGATGCGCAGCTGGCCCATGATCGCGGCCGCGTGCGTGTCGTGGCCCTGGACGTCGCCGACGACGACCCCGACCCTGCTCCGGGGCAGCGGGATCACGTCGTACCAGTCGCCGCCGACCTGGCGGCCGCTCCACGCCGAGTGGTAGCGCACGGCGATCTCGCCGCCCTCGACGGCCGGGATGCGGCGCGGCAGCATCGCGGCCTGGAGGCTGGTGGCGACCTCGCGCTCCTCGTCGAAGAGGATCGCGCGCTGGAGCGACTGGGCCACGATCGCCGCCAGGCCCAGCGTGAGGTTGCGCTCGTCCGCGCTGAATGCGGTGCGGCTGCGGTAGAACAGCGCCATCCCGCCGAGCGTCCGGGCCTGCGCCACCAGCGGCAGGTACGCGGCGGCCCGGAAGCGCAGCTGCCCGGCGTACGGGGCGAGCGCGGGGTAGCCGCGGACCAGGTTCTGGAAGCAGCTGGAGAACAGCGGGCGCCCGCTGAGCACCGTCTCGGCGAGCGGCATCCCGCGCTCCAGCCGCTGCACCCGCAGGTCCTCCAGCACGTCCAGCGACTCGCCGCTGAGCGCGATGATGTTCAGCGAGCCGTTCTCGACCAGGCCGAGCGCGAACCCGTCGGCGCCGAGGCGCGCGAGGCCGCCGGGGCCGGTGAGCGCGGCCGTGACGTCGTCCACGGTGACCGCGCGGGACAGCGCCTGCGTGGTGCGCTCGACCATGTTGGTCTGGCGCTCCCTGCGCTTCTCCAACTCCACCACGAAGGCGGAGTGCGTGACCTCGAAGGTCGCGTCCCGGACGATCCCCACGATCCGGTGGCCCCGGCCGTCGGGGCCCCGCAGGATGCGCGCCTGGACGTGCGTCCACTGCGGTGAGCCGTCGTCCAGCGGGATCTGGAAGTGGGCGGCGTACGAGGTGCGGCCGCTGGTCAGCGCCTCGCGGATCACGGCCTCCAGCCGCGTCCGCTCCTCCGGCTCCAGCCGGCGCACCAGGGAGGCGGGCCGGGCGTCGAACGTGCCGGGGGTCAGGCCGAACACGAGCAGGCCCGCCTCGTCGACGTCGATCGTCCCGGCGTCGAGATCCCAGTCGAAGCTGCCGGTGCGGTTCATGGCGAGGCGCTCCGGCGTGCCGATCTCGCCGCTGTGTGCCCGGTTGTCCGTCATCACCCTCATTGTCGAGTGCGTCACGCTCGAACGCCAAGGTGTCGGCGTCCGCCCTTCGTGTTCAGCCCGTTGACGCGTTCACGCCCCATGCCTATGGTCTGTTCGAAGTGCTGGTCAATGTCCGATATCTCGAACGAATGACCCTTCCAGGAGCACACCCATGCCACGCACACGGCCGAGGCACGCCCTCGCGCTGGCGGCTCTCCTCCCGGCCCTCCTCGCCGGTACGGTGCTGACCGCGCCCACCACACGCGCCGACGACACCCGGGCCCAGCACCCCCCGGCGGCCGCCGCGCCGGCCGACTACGCGCTCACGGTCAGCCCCGACCGCGTGGGCCCGGCGATCGACCGGACTATGTACGGCGTCTTCTACGAGGACATCAACAACGCCGCCGACGGCGGGCTGTACGCCGAGCTCGTACAGAACCGCTCCTTCGAATTCGCCCCCGCCGACAACCCCGCCTACAACGCGCTGACCGCCTGGCAGCGCACCGCCACCGGCGGCGCCGCCGGTGAGCTGAAGGTGGCGGACGACGCCGAGCGGCTGAACGAGCGCAACCGCCACCACCTGCGCCTCGACCTCGCCCCGGCCAACACCCCCACCGGCCGGTTCGGCGTCGTCAACAGCGGCTACGGCGCCGGCATGGCCCTCACCGAGGGCCGCCGCTACGACTTCTCCGTCTGGGCCCGCACCGACCGCCCCTCCGGCACCCGCCTCGCCGCCGAGCTGCGCGCCGCCGACGGCACCGTGCTGTCCGCGCCCCTCAACCTCACCGTGCGCGGCGACCGCTGGGCGAAGTACACCGGCACGCTCGTCCCCAAGGTGACCACCACCGGCGGGCGCCTCGCCGTCACGGCGGCCGGCACCGGCACCGTACGCCTCGACATGGTCTCGCTCTTCCCGCGCGACACCTACAAGGGCCGCCCGAACGGCCTGCGCAAGGACCTCGCGGAGAAGATCGCCGCCCTCAAGCCCGGCTTCCTGCGCTTCCCGGGCGGCTGCCTGGTCAACACCGGCAGCCACCAGGCGTACGAGGCGCCGAACTGGGAACGCAAGCGGTCCTACCAGTGGAAGGACACCATCGGCCCCGTCGAACAGCGCGCCGTCAACGCCAACTTCTGGGGCTACCACCAGAGTTACGGCCTCGGCTACTACGAGTACTTCCAGTTCGCCGAGGACATCGGCGCCATGCCGCTGCCGGTCGTCCCCGCCCTCGTCACCGGCTGCGGCCAGAACCAGGCCACCGACGACCCGGCGCTGCTCAAGCGCCACATCCAGGACACCCTCGACCTCATCGAGTTCGCCAACGGCCCGGTCACCAGTGAATGGGGCCGCAAACGCGCCGCGATGGGCCACCCCAGGCCCTTCGGCCTCACACACATAGGGGTCGGCAACGAGGAGAACCTCCCCGACGCCTTCTTCGCCCGCTTCACCGAGTTCCGCAAGGCCGTCGAGGCGAAGCACCCCGACATCACCGTCATCTCCAACTCCGGCCCCGACGACGCCGGCGGCGTCTTCGACCGCCACTGGCAGCTGAACCGCGAGGCCGGGGTCGCGATGGTCGACGAGCACTACTACAACAGCCCCCAGTGGTTTCTGGAGAACAACGACCGCTACGACTCCTACGACCGCCGGGGCCCCAAGGTCTTCCTCGGCGAGTACGCGTCCCTCGACAACCGCTTCTCCAACGCGCTCGCCGAAGCCGCCTACATGACCGGACTCGAGCGCAACGCCGACGTCGTCAAGCTCGCCTCCTACGCCCCGCTCCTCGCCGACGTCCACCAGAACCAGTGGCGCCCGGACATGATCTGGTTCGACAACCACCGCTCCTGGGGCTCGACCAGCTACGAGGTGCAGAAGCTCTTCATGAACAACACCGGCGACCGGGTCGTACCGAGCCGTGCCTCCACGACGCCCGCCGTCTCCGGCCCGATCACCGGCGCCGTCGGCCTGTCGACGTGGGCGACGAGCGCCGCGTACGACGACGTCGAGGTGACCGGCGCGGACGGCACCCCGCTCCTGAAGGACGACTTCTCTGCCGGTGACGCGCGGTGGACCCGCGCCGCCGGGCGCGGCGACTGGGCCGTGGTGGACGGCGCGTATCTCCAGTCCGACGCGGCCGCCGAGAACACCCTCGTGACGGCGGGCGACACCGGCTGGCACGACTACGACCTACGGCTCAAGGCCACCAAGAAGTCCGGCAAGGAGGGCTTCCTCGTCGCCTTCGGCGTCCGCGACACCGGCAACCACTACTGGTGGAACCTCGGCGGCTGGGGCAACACCCGCTCCGCCGTGGAGGAGTCCGTGGACGGCGGCAAGCAGACGCTGCTCGAGGACGCCACCACCATCGAGACCGGCCGGACGTACGACCTCCACGTCCAGGTGCGGGGCCGCCAGGTCACGCTCTACCTCGACGGGAAGAAGTGGGGCTCCTTCACCGACGACAAGACCGCCGAACCGTTCCGCCAGGTGGTGACGCGGGACGGCGACGACCTCGTCGTCAAGGTCGTCAACGCGCAGGCCGCGCCTGCCCACACCCGCGTCGACCTCGGCACGGACAAGGTCGCCCCGACGGCCCGGCTGACCACGCTCCAGGGCGCCCCGGACGCCGTCAACACGGCCGACGCACGGCCGGTCCAGCCACGCGAATCCACCCTGAGCGGTATCGCGCGGGAGTTCACGTACACCTTCCCGGCCCACTCGGTCACCTTCCTGCGGATCAAAACCCGGTAGGGCGGAGAGGGTTCCGCCTCACCACCCTGGCCGGGGAGCGCCGCCAGCACTCCCCGGCCTTTTCGCCGACCGGAGTCGAAGCGCTTCGACCACCGCCGCCGAACAGCCCCTGGACAGCTCCCCGTAGCCCCCCTAATCTCGGAGCCCCACGCATCGAAGCGCTTCACCTCCGGGAGAGCCGCATGGTCACCCTCGCCGACGTCGCTCAGCACGCCGGAGTCTCCGCCTCCACCGTGAGCTACGTCCTCAGCGGCAAGCGGTCCATCTCCGCCTCCACCCGCGCCCGCGTCGAGCGCAGCATCGCCCAGCTCGGCTACCACCCCAACGCCGGCGCCCGCGCGCTGGCCAGCAGCCGGTCCAACATCATCGCGCTGATGATCCCGCTCCGGACCGACATGTACGTCCCGGTGATGATGGAGATCGCCATCGCCGTCGCCACCACCGCCCGCGCCCACGGCTACGACGTCCTGCTGCTCACCGGCGAGGAGGGCCCCGCCGCCGTCCGCCGCATCGAGGGCAGCGCCCTCGCCGACGCGATGATCCTCATGGACGTGGAGTTGGACGACGACCGGCTGCCGCTGCTGCGCGAGGCCGCACGCCCCGGCGTCCTCATCGGCCTGCCCGCCGACACCGCCGGACTGAGCTGCGTCGACCTCGACTTCGAAGCCGCGGGCGCCCTGTGCGCCGACCACCTCGCCTCCCTCGGCCACCGCGAGATCGCCGTCATCGGCGAGGCCCCCGCCGTCTACGAACGCCACACCGGCTTCGCCGAGCGCACCCTCGCCGGGCTGCGCCGCCGCAGCGACGAGCTCGGCCTGCGCCTCCTGCACCGCCCCTGTGAGGGCAGTTACGCCGCCGTCGCCGCCACCCTCGCCCGCATCCACGACGAACGGCCCGCCACCACCGCCTTCGTCGTCCAGAACGAGGCCGCCACCGACCCGCTCCTCGCCCTGCTCCGCCAGCAGGGCCGCGCCGTGCCCGAGGACGTCTCCGTGATGGCGATCTGCCCCGACCAGGTCGCCGCGCACGCCTCCGTACCCCTCACCTCCGTCGCCGTACCGGCGCAGAAGATGGGCCGGTACGCCGTCGAGCAGGTCGTCGCCAAACTGGAGGGCCGCGGCACCGACGAAGTCGTCCTGCTCGCCCCGGAGCTGACCGTCCGCGCGAGTACCGGCCGGTCTAGCGCACGCTGAACGTGAGGGCGCGCTCCTCACCGGCCATCAGCTCCAGCATCCGCGGGCGGCCGTCGGGTGTCCGCAGCTCGACCCGGACCGTGCGGGACGGCCGTACCGTGGCGCCGGCCGCGCCGCCGCCCCAGTCGAGGTCCACCTCGGCGCCGAAGCGGGTGCGCACGCCGCGCAGCGCGCCCCGCGGGTACGCCGCCGGCAGCGCGGGCAGCAGCACCAGCCGGCCGGGCGTGGACTGGACGAGCATCTCGATCAGCAGGGCGGGCAGGGTGTGCGCGGCGTCGGCGTTGTACACGTCCCGACCCGGGTAGTGCGCGCTCATCAGCGAGGTGTGGAAGAAGTCGCCGCACAGCACCCTGCCGAGCGCGCCCGCCGCCCGCTCGCCGTCCCGCAGCCGCGCGGCGACCAGCCCGTGGTGGAGGTGCCCGTGGGCGGAGTCGTTCTCCGCGCCGCGCAGCTCCAGCGCGCGGTGCGCGGCGCGCGCGAGCTCCGGTGTGTCGTACGGGTTGATCTCGCCGAGCGGCCACACCGGGTACAGATGGCTCAGATGGCGGTGGTCGTAGCGGTCCTCCAGCCCCGGCCAGGCCCATTCGGCCAGGGCGCCGTCCGCGTTGACCCGGTAGGCGGGCAGCCGGTCCGCGAGCGCGCGCAGCCGTCCGGCGTCGACGGGGGAGTGCGCCGCGGCCGTGGTCAGGGCGTGGCGGGCCGCCGCGATGTCCATCGTCGCGTCGATCGCGCCCCAACTGCCGCCCACGGGACGGTTCTCGGGCGAGTACGACGGCACGATCACGATCCGCCCGTCCGGCCCGGTGCGGGTGAGGAAGTCCTCGTAGAACAACGCGACCTCGGCCAGCGCCGGGGCGAGCCGCGGGTCGGCGGCGCCGGTCGTCTCGGCGTGCTCGACCAGCGCGTGCAGCAGCCAGTCGGCGCCCGCCGTCCACAGATGCAGCGGGTAGGACCGCTGGAAGTGGTACGTGTGGCCCGACACGCCGTCCGTATGGGCCGGGGCGACCACACCCCGCGCCCCGAAGATCGCGCGGGCGTTGTCCCGCCAGTCCGCCCACTGCCCGTACACCAGCGCCGCGAGCGCCTCGCTCACCTCCGGCAGGGCGGCGGCAGCGGCGGACGCCGTCTGCAGGCCCAGGTTGGCGTCCGTCGTGAACGCCCCCGCCCACGCGGTGTTCCAGTCACCGGTCCACAGACCCGTCAGGCGCGGCGGCAGCATCCCGCTCGCCGACAGCAGGTGGTAGCGGCCCGCCGCGAACAGTCGCTCCACAAGTGCGGGGCTGCCGGCCCTGGCCAGGAGCTCGCTGCCGGGCAGGGCGCGCTCGGACGCGTCGCCGCCGAGGTCGAGCGTGACCCGCTCGTACGCGCCCCGGTGGAGGGCCTCGTGGCGCTCCAGCAGCCGCGCGTACGCCTCGGCGGGCGAGGCGCCCTCGGGGACGAGCCCGCGCAGCGACGCCGCCTCGTCCTCGACCGGGGCCTCGCCGAGGTGGCGGCGGACCCGCGTGAGCAGCAGCAGCGCCTCGGCGTCCGACACCCGCAGGCCGATCCGGCCGATCGCGGTGCGGCCGCCCGCCGCGAGCACCAGGGTCACGCCCGTGAAGCCCACCTCGCCGCCCGGGACCGGGTCCGGATGGCGGGCCCGCAGCGTCAGCAGCGCGCCGCGCCGGTGCAGCGCGGCGCCCCGCCCGAGGGCGAGGCCCTCCGGAGCGCCGGGGAGCCGGGGGTCGAGGGAGACGGCGGCGGTGAGCGGCGCCCCGGTCACGTACTGCACGATCACGTCGTCGGCGCGCGACACGAAGACCCGGCTCGCCCGGCCCGCGCGGACGGCGGCGGCCACGCCGGTGGCGAAGTCCACCTCCCGCCGGAAGCCGCGGGGCCCCGCGGCCTGGCCCTCGCGCCGGACCCGTACCTGAAACCCTGGATGGAAGGACCCCACCCAGCGCAAACCGCGCCCGTCGGTGAACCGCTCCGCCGCGTCCAGCTCGCCGCCAAGCAACCGGTCCTGGAGGCCCGGAAGCCGGGCCGCCAGCCGCGGCGGCTGCGTGTCGGCGAGGGGCACCGGCCGCACGAGGGTGTGGTGCGTGACGACGACCCGCTCGTCGTCGGGGTCGCCGAACACCAGCGCGCCATGGCGGCCGTTGCCGCTCAGGAAGGCGTCCTCCCAGCGGTGCGCGGGCGCGGGCTCCCACGTACCGTGCACCGGCCCGGTGCCGGTCGCGCGCCCGCCGTCGACGCGCCCACCGCCCGTCACGCTCCCGCCTCCCGCAGCACCGCCACGCCGTACCGCTCCAGCTCGAGCGCACCGCTCACCACCGCGCCCGTCAGCACCTCGCGGTACGTCCCCGGTACAGCCACGGTCACCGGCGCGCGCCCGTGGTTCAGCACGAAGAGCAGCCCTCCGCGTCGTACGGCCTCCACGCCCGCCGGCAGCCCCTCCAGCACCGGCCGTACGCCCGCCCCGGCGGCCACGGCCGCGAGGAGGTCACGCAGCGCCGGGGGAGCGGGCAGCGTGGAGACGTACCAGGCGGTGGCGCGGCGCAGCACCGCCGGGAGGCCGTCGAGCTCACCGCCCCGGTACGCCGCCACCACCTCGGCCGCCGCGTCCGGCTCCGGCTCCAGCTCCTCCGACCAGAGCGTGCCCTCCCACGGCGTGCCGTCGGAGCCGTCGCACGTGACGGTCCCGCCCCGCTCCAGCGGCCACCACTCGTGCACCGTGCCGATGCCGAAGAGCGTCCGCAGCCGCGCGTCCATGCCCCCTTCCCGGACGCGGTCGTCCGCGTCCGCGACCCCGGTGAGGAAGCCGGAGACGAGGGTGCCGCCGCCGCGCGCGTACGCCACCAGGTTGTCGACCGCCGCGTCGCCGAGCAGGTACAGATGCGGTACGACGACCATGGGGAAGCCGGTCAGGTCGTGCTCGGGGTGGGCGAAGGAGACCGGCAGGTGCGCCTCCCACAGGGCGCGGTGCCAGGCGCGGACCACCTCGGCGTAGTCGACCTCCGAGGAGAGGCGGCCGCCCTGCTGATCCGCCCACCAGGAGTTCCAGTCGTGCAGGACCGCGACGCCGGGCTCGGCGCGGGTGCCCACGACCTCGCCGAGCCGCGCCAGGTCGGCGCCGATCCGCCGCACCTCCCCGAAGGTGCGGCCCCGCTCACCGGCGTGGGACACCATCCCGGAGTGGAACTTCTCGGCGCCCTGGCGGGACTGGCGCCACTGGAAGTAGCAGACCGCGTCGGCGCCGTGGGCGACGGACTGGAGCGACAGCAGCCGGTTCAGGCCGGGCGGCTTGGGATGGTTGACGCCCCGCCAGTTGACCGGCCCGGCCGCCTGCTCCATCACCATCCACGGGCCGCCGCCCGCCTGCGAGCGGGTCAGGTCGCCGACCATGGCGTTGTACTGGCCGCCGTACGGATCCCTCGGGTCGGGGTAGACGTCCACCGACACCACGTCCTCGCGCCCGGCCCACGTCCAGCCGTCCAGCCCGGACCAGAACGGCATGAAGTTGGTGGTCACCGGGATGTGCGGGGTGTGCCGGGCCACGATGTCCCGCTCGGCGGTGAAGCACTCCAGCAGCGCGTCGGAGGTGAACCGCCGGAAGTCCAGCTCCTGGGCGGGGTTGCGCAGGTACTGGGCCCGGCGCGGCGGGACGACCTCCTCCCAGGAGTCGTAGCGCTGGCTCCAGAAGGCGGTGCCCCAGGCCTCGTTGAGCGCGTCGAGCGCGGGGTGGCGGGCGCGCAGCCAGCGGCGGAAGTGGCGGGCCGTCCCGTCGCACCAGCAGTGCGTGCAGTACTCGTTGTTGATGTGCCACATCGTGAGCGCGGGGTGCGCTCCGTACCGCTGCGCGAGGTCCTCGGTGATCGCGGCGGCGTACCGGCGGTAGACGGGCGAGCTGGGGCAGAAGTGCTGGCGCGAGCCCCACCACACCGTGCGGCCGTCCTCGTCGCGCGGCAGCGTCTCCGGGTGGCGCGCCCCCATCCAGGGCGGCGGCGACGCGGTCGGCGTGGCGAGCACCACCCCGATGGAGTGCGCGTGCATCAGGTCCATCACCCGGTCCAGCCAGCCGAAGTCGCGGGCGCCGGGACGGGGTTCGAGCCGAGCCCAGGAGAAGACGCCGACCGTCACGGAGTTCACCCCGGCGGCCTTCATCAGCCGTACGTCCTCGGCCCAGGTCTCCTCGGGCCACTGCTCGGGGTTGTAGTCGCCGCCGAAGAGCAGCCGGCCACGGGTGGCGTCGTCGAGGCGGGGCATCGGACATCGTCTCCCTACGGTCCCTGCGGGATCGGACACACGGCTCAGCCCTTGACGGCGCCGGTGAGCATCCCCTTCTTGAAGTGCTTCTGGACGAACGGCGAGGCGATCGCGACCGGCACCAGCGCCAGCACCATGACCGCCATCTGCACGGAGAGCGGGGAGAGCTGGTTGGTCTTGATCAGCTGCCCGAGCCCGGTGGGCGGCTCCTGCTTCTGCACGATCTGGATCATGACGTTCTGCAGCGGCATCATGTCCTGGTCGGTCAGGTAGATCGAGGCGTTGAACCAGGCGCTCCAGTAGCCGACCGCGTAGAACAGCGCGATCACCGCCAGCACGGCGCGGGACAGCGGCATGACGATCCGCCACAGGATCCGGACCTCCCCGGCGCCGTCGATCCGGGCGCTGTCGATGAGCTCCGGCGAGATGTTCATGAAGAACGCCCGCAGGACCAGGATGTTGAACACGCTCACCGCGCTCGGCAGGATCAGCGCCAGGTAGGTGTCGGTCAGTCCGAGCGCCTGCACCAGCAGATAGGTCGGGATGAGGCCCGCGCCGAAGAACATCGTGGCGAGCAGCGTCATCAGCACCCAGCGGTGCCCCAGCGACCCGGGGCGCGACAGGCCGTACGCGCACAGCACCGACACCGTCATGCTGAACAGGGTCCCCACCGCCGTGACCCCGAGGCTCACCAGCGCCGCCCGCTGCACCTGGCCGCCGCCGAGCAGCTCCTCGTACGCGACGAAGGTGAGGTCCCTCGGGACCACCACCAGACCGCCCGCCCTGCTGATGGTCTCGGGCGTGGACAGGCTCGTGACGATGACGATCCACAGCGGGAAGAGGACTGCCAGGCACGCCCCCGCCAGGACGATGCCCTTGGCCGCCACACCCGCGCCGGTGGGTTTCTCCTCCCACACGGGACGGGGCGGCGCCGCCCACCACCGGCCCCGCGCGGCCGAGTCGGAGCTCACTTCCGGTACACCCCCTGCTCGCCCATGAGATGGGCCACCTTGTTCGCCGTGAGGACCAGCCCCACCCCGACCACGCCCTTGACGAGCCCGGCGGCCGCCGCGTAACCGAAGTCCTGGTTGCGGATGCCGTTCCACCACACATACGTGTCCAGCACCTCGGCGGCGTCCGGGCCCACCGCGTCCCGTTGCAGCAGCAGCTGCTCGAAGCCGACCGTGAGTGCGTCCCCCACCCGCAGCACCAGCAGCAGCGCGATCACCGGGCGCAGCGCCGGGAGCGTGATGTGCCACATGCGGCGCCAGCGGCCCGCGCCGTCCATCGCCGCCGCCTCGTACAGGTCGTTGCCGACGGAGGAGAGCGCGGCGAGGAAGACGATGATGCCCCAGCCGGCGTCCTTCCAGACGCCCTCGGCCGTCACCAGGAACTTGAAGACGCCCGGGTCGGTCATCAGGTCGAAGCCCTCGATGCCGTGGAGCCGCAGCGTCTGCGCGATGATGCCGGCGCCGCCGAAGATCTGCTGGAAGACGGTGATGACCAGCACCCAGGAGAAGAAGTGCGGCAGGTACAGGATCGCCTGGGCGACGGCGCGCACGCGCGGCCGGACGATGCTGTTGATGAGCAGCGCCAGCACGATCGGCACCGGGAAGAACAGCACCAGCTGGAGGAGGAACAGCACCAGCGTGTTCTCGACCGACCGCCAGAACGCCGAGTCGGAGAAGATCCGCTCGAACTGGTCGAGGCCGGTCCACGGGCTCTGGAGGATGGCGACGAAGCCGTTGTCGCTGAGGTACGGGTCGTAGTCCTGGAACGCCACCACATTGCCGAGCACCGGTATGTAGTGGAAGACCAGGACCAGCAGCAGCGCCGGCAGCGTCATCAGGATCAGCGTCCGGTCCCGCCGCAGCCGCAGCCTCAGGCCCGTCCTCCCGGTGGCACGCGTCCGGCCGTCGGCGGTCCTCTTCACGCCGCCGGGCCGCTCTCGTCGAGCAGCTTGCGGTACCAGTCGCGCAGCTCGTCGCCGCCCGCGCGCTTCCACTCCGCCACCGCCTGCTGTACGTCGCCGATCTTCTTGCGGCCGCGTACGACGTCGTCCTCCAGCTGCTCGAAGTCGTCGGCCAGGTTGGCCCAGCGGTTCGGTTCCGTGACGGTCAGTCCGTAGAAGGCGGTCTTCTTGGTGAAGGCCCCCATCCGCTGCTGCCACTCCACCTGGAGCCGGGTGATGTCGGCGCGGTCCGGGTGCGCGATGTAGGGGGCGGGGTCGCCGAGGTAGTCGAAGGCCCCCGTGACCTGGAGGTGGCCGGTGTCGGTCTTCACCGGGACACCCTTACGCACGGTGTAGTGCACGCCCTCGACGCCGTAGTCCGTGAGCATGCGCTCCTTCGTGCCGTACGGCGCCGCGCAGAAGTCCGCCACCGCGAGCACGTCCTTGACCACGGCCTCCGGCGCCTTGGCGCTGACGAAGGCCCAGATGTTGGCCGGCTGGGTCGCGTAGAGCGTGGGCGGCGAGCCGTCGTGCCCGACGATGTCGAAGGCGCCCATCCGGAAGTCGGGGTTCTGGGCGGCCTGTTCGGCGCTCTTGGTGTACCAGTGGGAGAGGTCCTGGTTGTAGACGAGCACCTGGCCGGAGGTGAACCGGTTGCCCCCGTCGCCCTGCGCCGCCTTCGCGTCCGGGTGCACCACGCCCGCCGCGTACAGCGAGCGCGTCCACTCCAGGGCCTCCAGGTACTCCTCGGTCTCCACGCGGTTCACCAGCGCGTCGCCCTGCCGGTCCCACCACAGCGCCTTGTCGCTGCCGGGGAGGACGCCGAACATGTGGAAGGCCGTCCACTTCAGGTCGTCGCACGCCCACACCTTCGCCCTGGCGCTGGTGGCCTCCTTCGCCCAGGCCAGGAACTCTGCGGCGCTCCTCGGCGGCCGGTAGCCCCGCTTCTCGAAGACGTCCTGCCGGTAGAAGGGCGCGATGTTGACGACGGACGAGGCGGGCATCGGGATGCCGCGCAGCGCGCCGCCGAAGATCGACCGCTGCCAGGCGTCCGTGGGCACGGCGGCCAGGTTCGGGTACGCCCTCACCCTGTCGCCGGAGAGGTACGGGCCGAGGTCGGCGAACTTGGCGTTGACCGCGCTCGGGATCTTCCCGGTGAGGTTCCAGGCGGGCACGACCACCACGTCCGGGATGTCGCTGGAGGCCAGCACGGCGCCGAGCTTCTCGTCGTACGTGTTGCCGTCCTGGTTCTGCCACACCGTGCGGACGCCGATGGCCTCGTCCATCGCCCGGTAGTACGGGTTGCCGCTCTTCGGCGGCGAGCCCCACAGCGGCGCCATGATCCGTATGGTGCCGCCCTTGCCCGCCTTCGCCGCCACCGAGGCCTTGAGCGCGCCCGTGGCGACGGCGGTGGTGAAACCGGCCGCGGAGCCGTTCTTCGACGGGATGTCCGGGGCGGCGACCGTCCTGGCGGCGAAGGCCGGAAGGAGCTTCGCCGCGTCCTTGCCGGAGGTGGCGCCGTCCTTCTTCCGGTTCTGCCCGCCGCCGCAGGCGGTGAGCAGGGGCGCCCCGCCGGCCACCGCGACCGCGGCGACCGCCGTCGAGGCCAGGAAGGTTCTCCGGCTCGGGGCGGAGGGGGAGTTCGGCGTCATTGCGTCAACCCTTCATGGCGCGTGAGCGGGGGAGTCGAAGCGCTTCGATGTGGGTGCGAGGTTAGGTGAACGCCTGAGCCCGCACAAGAGCCGGTTCCAGGAATGAGGCCTTGCGAATTCCCGTAGCCGCTGGGGCTCTTGACACCCGTACGCGGCCGGGATCAGCATCGAAGCGCTTCGAAGAAGGCCTGGACCACCCGGACAAGGGGAACGCCACGTGACCGCCGAGCCGACCGCCGATCCCACCGCCGAGCGAGCCGCCGCACCGCAGCCGCCCCCGCCCCCGTCCCCGCCCTTCCGCGACCCGCGGCTGCCGTTCGACGAGCGCGTCGACGACCTGCTCGGACGCCTCACGCCCGACGAGCGGATCGCGATGCTCCACCAGTTCGCGCCCGCCGTCGACCGCCTCTCCGTCGCCGCCTCCCGCACCGGCCAGGAAGCCCTGCACGGCGTCGCCTGGATGGGCCCCGCGACCGTCTTCCCGCAGGCCGTCGGCCTCGGTGCCACCTGGAACGACGACCTCGTCCGCCGCGTCGGCGAGGCCGTCTCCACGGAGGCCCGCGCTATGCGCGCCCGCGACGACCGCGTCGGCCTCAACGTCTGGGCGCCCACCGTCAACCTGCTGCGCCACCCCCTGTGGGGCCGCGGCGAGGAGGGCTACGCCGAGGACCCCGCCCTCACCTCCGCCCTCGCCACCGCCTACACCCGCGGCCTGCGCGGCGACCACCCCACGTACTGGCGCACCGCGCCCGTCCTCAAGCACTGGCTCGCCCACAACAACGAGACGGACCGCGACACCAGCTCCTCCTCCGTACGCCCCCGGGTCCTGCGCGAGTACGACCTGCGCGCCTTCCGCCCCGCCGTCGAGGTGGGCGCCGTGGCCGGGGTCATGCCCGCCTACAACCTGGTCAACGGCCGCCCCAACCACGTCTCGCCGTACCTCGCCGAGCACCTGCGCACCTGGACCGACCAGGAGCTCCTGGTCTGCTCCGACGCGGGCGCGCCCAGCAACCTCGTCGACTCCGAGCACTACTTCGCCACCCACGAGGAGGCGCTCGCCGCCTCCCTGCGCGCCGGAGTGGACAGCTTCACCGACCACGGCACCGACAGCTCCCTCACCGTCGCCCGCCTGCGCCGCGCGCTGGAGGCGGGCCTGCTCGACGAGACCGACATCGACACCGCCGTACGCCGCCGGCTCCATGTCCGCTTCCGGCTCGGCGAGTTCGACCCGGAGCTCGACCCGTACGCACACCTCACGCCCGACACCGCCCTCGACACCCCCGAGCACCGGGCCCTCGCCCAGGAGGCGGCCGAGCAGGCCGTGGTCCTGCTCGCCAACGACGGCCTCCTGCCGCTGGATCCGGCCGCCGGGCAGCGCGTCGCCGTGGTCGGCCCGCTCGCCGACGCGTGCAAGCTCGACTGGTACAGCGGCACCCTCATCCGCCGCTCCACACCCCTGGACGGCCTGCGCGAGCGCTTCGGCGCCGACCGCGTCACCCACGCCGAGGGCGCCGACCTGGTCCGGCTGCGCTGCGCCGCCGGGGCGCTGCGGGTGCCCGAGGCCCCGGTGGACGAGGCGGCGCCCGGCGCCGCCGAGGGCGCGCTCGACCCGGCGCTGCTCTCCGGGCGCACGGACCTGCCGCCGCTCACCGCCGCGCCGCACGGCGACGGCACGGTGCTGGCACTGACCGACTGGGGCGGCGGCGTCCTCACCCTGCGCGCCCCGGACGGCCGCCATCTCTCCGTCGCCGACGACGGCTTCGTACGGGCGTCGGCCGAGGAGCCCGGCGGCTGGGTCGTCCAGGAGACGTTCCGGCTCGAACCGCACGGCGGCGGACACCTCCTGAGGCATCTGGGAACGGGCGGGCACGTCTCCGTCGCCGCCGACGGCGTGAAGGTTGCCGCCGGACCCGGCGAGGGTGAGGCGTGCGGCGAGGTGTTCACGGTCGAGACCGTGGAGCGCGGCACGGACGCGGTGGCGCGCGCCGCCGCCGACGCGGACGTCGTGATCGTCGTCGCGGGCAACGACCCCCACATCAACGGCCGCGAGACCGAGGACCGCACCACCCTCGCCCTCCCCGAGGCCCAGGACCGCCTCTGGCGCGCGGCGCACGCCGCCAACCCCCGAACCGTCCTCGTCCTCGCCTCGTCCTACCCGTACGCCGTCGGGGACGCCGCCGCGCGGCTGCCCGCGATGCTGTGGACGGCCCACGGCGGCCAGGCGGCCGGGACGGCCCTCGCGCGCGTCCTCGCCGGTGACGTCTCACCGGCCGGGCGGCTCCCGCAGACCTGGTACGCCGCCGACGCCGACCTGCCGGACCTGCTGGACTACGACATCATCGGCAGCCGCCAGACCTACCTGTACTTCGACGGCCGCCCCCTCTTCCCCTTCGGCCACGGCCTGTCGTACGCCTCGTTCGCCTACGACGGCCTGACCGCCGTCCGCGACGGCGACACGATCCGCGTCGCGTTCACCGTCACCCACACGGGCGCCATGCCTGCCGACGAGGTCGCCCAGCTGTACGTCCGGGCCGCCGCCCCCTCCGTGCCCCGGCCGCTGCGCGAACTCGCCGCCCACCGCCGCGTCCACCTCGCCCCCGGCGCGGCACGGCGCCTGGAGTTCGACCTGCCCCTGACGGCCCTCGCCTTCTGGGACGTCGCCCACGGCCGCTGGACCGTCGAACCGGGCCCGTACGAGCTCCTCGCCGGCGCCTCCAGCACCGACATCCGCCTCACCACCACGCTCACCCTCGACGGCCCCGCCCCCGCCCCGCGCCCCGTCCTGACCCGCCCCCTCGCCGCCGCCGACTACGACGACCAGCACGCCACCGTGCTCGCCGACCGCACGAAGGAGCGCGGCGACTGCGTCACCCCCGCCGACCCCGCCCACCCGGGCCATCTGCTCCACCGAGCCTGCGACTTCGGCCCCGACGGCGCCGCCTCCGCCGACCTGGAGGTCGCCGGCACCGGCACGGTCACCCTCGCCATCGGCGCCTTCCGCACCACCGTCGACGTCACCACGAGCGGCGGCCCCTACGACTACACCACGCTCACGACACCCGTCTCGGCACGCGGCGTTCAGGACGTCCGCACCGAACTCACCGGCTCGGTGCGGCTCTTCTCCGTCGACTTCACCCCGGCCGGGCCCGCCACATAAGCCCGGTAGCGCGTCAGCCGCCCCAGGTCCGGGAGCCGGTGCTCGCGCCAGTCACGGGCGTATGCCGGGGGCCGGGCCGGGCCGGAGACCAGGACCGCGACCGGGTGGTGGCGGGACAGGGCGGTGAGGCCCGCGGGGGTGATGCTGCCGTCGTGGCCGCCGGGCTGGCGGGAGGCGCAGCCGGTGCGGTAGGCGACGCGGATCGCGTCCTCACCGCTGACCACGCACGGCGGGCGGACACCCTGGGCGTGGAGCGCGGCGGCGATCCGTGTCAGGTCCCGGGTGTCACGGCGCACCCGGTCCGTGACGCCCTCGAGGACGCGGTACTGGACGGCCAGGTGGGCGAGGACGGCCACCGCGAGGAGCGCGGCCACGGCGCGGCGGCGCCCCCGCCGGGGCCTGGGGCGGCACAGCCAGAGCAGGCAGCGGGCCACGGGCAGCGACAGCAGCGCGTACGCGGGCAGCAGGAAGCGCGGCGCCGCGTACCCGACCGTGAACAGGTACGGCAGGGCCAGCGCCACGCCCACCGCGCCCGCCACCGCCAGCTCGGTGCGGTGGAGCCGGGCCCGGGCCGCCGCCGCGACACCGCCCGCCACCAGCAGCGGCAGCGCGAAGAACCACAGGGCGGCGGCCGGGTGGCGCCAGGGCACGTCGCACGGGCGGCACAGCGTCCGCCCGCCCAGCGCCCGCGCGTGGTCGTCGACGGTGAGGTACCAGCCGAGGCCGCCCTGGATCTCGCTCGCCCGCTCCAGCCGGGCCATCAGCCCGCCGTACCGGGCGTACGCCTCCATGACCCATTCGGCCCAGCCGAGCGCGAGGCCCACCGAGAGCGCCACCAGCAGCAGAGGCCACCGCCACGCCCGCGTCACCACGGCCGCCGCCGCCAGCGCGAGCACCAGCCACACCGCGTCGGCCGGGCGCATCACCCCGGCGAACGCCACCCCGGTGACCATGCCGCCCACGGCCCACCGGTCGCCCGGGTCGCGCGCCGCCCGCAGGAAGCAGCCCGTCGCGGCCAGCGCCCCGTACGCCACCCACAGGTTCGGCATCGCCTGCCCGGCGTAGAACAGCGTGATCCACAGGCTCGCGAACAGCGCCCCCGCCAGGGCGAGGACCGGCGCGGGCAGCAGCCGCCGCCACACCCACAGCGCCAGGAACAGCCCACACCCGGCCAGCACCGCCAGGTACAGGCGCAGGGCCGCGACCGACCCGGTCAGCGCGGTGACCGGCACGACGAGATGGCTGATGCCCCGGGCGCGCGGCGCGCTGAAGAACGCCGCCGGGGCCTGCCCGCCGACCTGGCTGACGTACACCGTCTCGTCCCAGCCGAGCCCGAGGCCGCGGGCGACGAGGACGAGGTGCGCGAGCGTGAAGGCGGCGGCCACGCCCGCCAGCCACGGCAGCGCGGAGCCGCCCGCCCCGGCCCGGTGGTCCCGGCTCTCCTCCAGCGCCACATGCGGCACACGGCCGCGCACGCCGACGACGACTGATTCCTGCATGGCCCGGCCTCGCTCGGGGGTGTGCGGGGGAGGCGGGGACCATCTCCCCGGCCTGTCCCCTCCACGCTCCGGCGGCCGCGGCCGCGCCACCACGCCGGGACGGCACTCGGCCCAACGGACCTTCACGAACGGGTGAGACGGTGGTTTCCGGCGGCGACCGGCCGCCTGCGGCGGGCGTACGCGCGGATGCTGGGCGGGTGACAGCCACGGTAGGCACGGATGGCACGGACGACACGGAGGCCGCCATGCAGCAGACACCGACACCGACACCCACGTCCGCACCGGCGGCCGCCCGCCCGGCAGGTCCCGCGGCCCGGCTGACCGCGAACCGGGCCCGCCTCGGGCACAAGGTGCGCTACGCCCTGCGCAACCCCGCGCGCGTGGTGCCGTACCTGCGCCGCGCCGGGCGGGACACCCTGCTGCGGCTGCGGCACGGCGGCGACCACATCGCCTACTACCGGGCGGTGATGGCGTCCGACACCGCCCGGAGCCCGGAGGCGGCGGTCGGCGGCGTCGCGTCGCGCGAGCGGTGGCTGGCCCTCGGGCAGATGCAGTTCGACTACCTGGTGTCCCACGGGCTGCGCCCGGACGACCGGATGCTGGAGATCGGCTGCGGCAACCTGCGCGCCGGGTGGCGGTTCATCCAGCACCTGAACCCGGGCCACTACTACGGCGTCGACATCTCGCCCGACATCCTCATCGAGGCCAAGAAGACCCTCGTCCAGTACGGCCTCCAGGACAAGCTGCCCTACCTCACCCCGGTCGACGACCTCCGCCTCGACTTCCTCCCCGACGGCGCCTTCACGGTGGTCCACGCCCACAGCGTCTTCTCGCACTCGCCGCTGCACGTCATCGACGAGTGCCTCGCCCACGTGGGCCGGATCATCGCCCCCGGCGGCTTCTTCGACTTCACCTACGACCGCACCGAGACCACCGAGCACCAGGTCCTCGGCGAGGACTTCTACTACCGCACGGAGACGCTGACGCGGCTGGCCGCGAAGCACGGTCTCGTCGCCCGCTTCATGGACGACTGGGAGGCCCTGCCCCACGGCCAGTCGAAGCTCCGCGTCACGCACGCCGCCGCACGGGCCTGATCGGCGTGATCGGCGTGATCAGCGCGCCGAGAAGCTGTGCACCGTCGTCGAGCGGTACGTCTCGCCCGGCCGCAGCACCGTCGAGGGGAACTCCGGCCGGTTCGGCGAGTCGGGGAAGTGCTGGGTCTCCAGGCACAGCCCGTCGCTCTGCCGGTAGACGCGCCCGGACGGGCCCGTGAGGGTGCCGTCGAGGAAGTTCCCCGAGTAGAACTGCACGCCCGGCTCGGTCGTCGCGATCCGCATCGCGCGGCCCGAGCCCGGGTCGTGCAGCGTCGCCACCGGCTCGGGCCGCGCGGTCACGCCCTTGTCGAGGACCCAGTTGTGGTCGTACCCCTTGGCCGTCACCAGCTGCTCGTGCGCCGTGCGGATGTCCTCGCCGACGGACTTGGAGCGGCGGAAGTCGAACGGCGTGCCCGCCACCTGCGCGAGCTCGCCGGTCGGGATGAGCGTCGCGTCGGTCGGCAGGTAGCGGGAGGCCGCCAGCCGCAGCTCGTGCCCGAGGATCGAGCCGCTGCCCTCGCCCGCGAGGTTGAAGTAGGTGTGGTTGGTCAGGTTCACGACGGTCGCCCGGTCGGTGGTCGCCGCGTAGTCGATCCGCCAGTCGCCCCGCCCGGTCAGGGTGTACGTGACCGTCGTGCGCAGCGTGCCCGGGTAGCCCATCTCGCCGTCCGCGCTCACGTACCGCAGCACCAGCCCCACGCCACCGGGCCCGGTGAACGGCTCGACGTCCCACACGCGTCGGTCGAAGCCCCGCGCCCCGCCGTGCAGGCTGTTGGGGCCGTCGTTGACGGACAGCTGGTACGCCGTGGAGTCGAGCGTGAAGCGGCCGCCCGCGATGCGGTTGCCGTACCGGCCGATCAGCGCGCCGAAGAAGGCGGTCGCGGAGAGGTAGTCGCCGAGGTTGTCGAAACCGAGGGAGACATTGGCGTACCGGCCGTGCCGGTCGGGTACCTCCAGCGCCTGCACGATGCCGCCGTACGACAGCACCTTCAGCCGCGTGCCGCCGTTCTCCACGGTCCAGCGGTACACCTTCGTCCCGTCGGGGAGGGTGCCGAACAGTTCCTTCACGGGTGTCCTGCTTTCCGACGACGCGTACGAGGGGGTCCCCGCCGCCGCCATGAGTCCCGCGGCGGCCGCGGCCGCCAGCACCGTACGTCTGCTCGTGTCCATCTAAGGCTCCTGGGAAGGGGTTACTTACCGGCCTTGCGCTTGTTCCAGACGTCGAAGCCGACCGCCGCCAGCAGCACCAGGCCCTTGATGACCTGCTGGTAGTCCGTGCCGATGCCGACCAGCGACATGCCGTTGTTGAGCACGCCGAGCACCAGGCCGCCGATCACGGCGCCCATCACCGTGCCGACGCCGCCGCTCATCGAGGCGCCGCCGATGAAGGAGGCGGCGATGGCCTCCAGTTCGAAGTTGAGGCCCGCCTGCGGGGTGCCGGCGTTGAGCCGCGCCGCGTACACGCAGCCCGCGAGCGCCGCCAGTACGCCCATGTTGACGAAGACCAGGAAGGTGACGCGCTTGTCCTTGACGCCCGACAGCTTGGCCGCCGCCTTGTTGCCGCCGAGCGCGTACACATGGCGTCCGATGACGGCGTTGCGCATGACGTAACCGAGCCCGATCAGCAGCGCGCACATGATGAGCATCACCACCGGCACACCGTGGAAGCTCGCCAGCGTCAGCGTGAAGGCCACCACCGCCGCCGTGATCGCCGTGCACTTCGCCGCCCACAGCCCGAACGGCACCACTTCCAGCTCGTAGGCGAGCTGCCGCCGGCGGCCCCGCCACTCGCGCAGCAGCAGGAAGACCACCGCGCCCAGCCCCAGCAGCAGCGTCGGGTTGTGGTACTGCGTGTACGGGCCCATCTCCGGGATGAAGCCCTTGGCGAGGTTCTGGAAGCCCTCCGGGAACGGGGCGATCGACTGGCCCTCCAGCACGATCTGGGTCAGGCCCCGGAAGAGCAGCATGCCGGCCAGGGTCACGATGAACGACGGGATGCCGAGGTAGGCGATGAAGAAGCCCTGCCACGCGCCCGCCACCGCGCCGATCAGCAGCGACAGCACCAGCGCGAGCACCCACGGCATGTCGTGCCGGACCATCATCACCGCCGCCATGGCGCCGACGAAGGCCACCAGCGAGCCGACGGACAGGTCGATGTGCCCGGCGATGATGACGATCATCATGCCCATGGCGAGGATGAGGATGTAGCCGTTCTGCTGGATCAGGTTGGAGACGTTGTTCGGCAGCAGCAGCGTGCCGTCGGTCCATATCTGGAACAGCACGATGATGAAGGCCAGCGCGATCAGCATGCCGTACTGGCGCATGTTGCCCCGCAGGCCGCGCAGGAGCAGCGCACCCGCCGACGGCTGCCCGGAGGGCGCCGAGGCGTCGCGCCGTGGACGCGGGGGAGTGGTCGTGGTCGTCATGGCGGTGCCTCAGCTTCTGTTCATGGTCATCTGGCGCATCAGGACTTCCTGGGTGGCGTCGGCGCGGGCGACCTCACCGGTCAGCCGGCCCGCGGCCATCGTGTAGATCCGGTCGCACATCCCCAGCAGCTCCGGCAGTTCGGAGGAGATGAACAGCACCGCCTTGCCCTGCGCCGCCAGCCGGTCGATGACGGTGTAGATCTCGTACTTGGCGCCGACGTCGATGCCGCGCGTCGGCTCGTCGAGGATCAGCACCTCCGGGTCGGCGTGGATCCACTTGCTGAGCACGACCTTCTGCTGGTTGCCGCCCGACAGCCGCCCCACCTCCTCGAACACCGTCGGTGCCTTGATGTTCATGGTGGTGCGGTAGCCCTCGGCGACCCGGCGCTCGTGGTGCTCGTCGACGACGCCCCGGCGCCGCATCCCCGGCAGCGACGCCAGCGAGATGTTGCGGTTGATGTTGTCGATGAGGTTGAGCCCGTACCGCTTGCGGTCCTCCGTGACGTACGCGAGGCCCGCCGCGACCGCCGCGGGCACGGTCCTGGTGACCACCTCCCGGCCGTTCACCTCGACCGTCCCGGCGACGTAACCGCCGTACGACCGCCCGAAGACGGACATCGCGAGCTCGGTGCGGCCCGCGCCCATCAGGCCCGCGATGCCGACGATCTCGCCGCGCCGCACGGTCAGCGACACGTCGTCCACGACCAGGCGCTGGGGGTCGGCCGGGTGCCGGACCGTCCACCCCCGGACGCTGAGCGCGACCCGGCCCGCGTCCTCGCCCTCGTACCGGGTGCGCTCCGGGAAGCGCTGGTCGAGGTCGCGGCCGACCATGCCCCGGATGATCCGGTCCTCCGACAGCTCCGGTGCGGCGTCAGGGGTCTGGCGGACGGTGAGGGTCTCGATGGTGCGGCCGTCGCGCAGGATCGTCACCGCGTCCGTGACCTGCCGGATCTCGTTCAGCTTGTGCGAGATGACGATGCAGGCGATGCCCTGCTCCCGCAGCTCCAGGATCAGGTCGAGGAGCTTCGCGCTGTCCTCGTCGTTGAGCGCGGCCGTCGGCTCGTCGAGGATGAGCAGCTTCACCTCCTTCGCCAGCGCCTTGGCGATCTCCACCAGCTGCTGCTTGCCGACGCCGAGGTCGGCGACCGGGGTCTGCGGCGCCTCGCGCAGCCCGACCCGCTTCATCAGGGCGCCGGCCCTGCGCAGCGTCTCGGTCCAGTCGATCACCCCGTGGGTGGCCTGCTCGTTGCCGAGGAAGATGTTCTCGGCGATCGACAGGTACGGGACGAGCGCCAGCTCCTGATGGATGATCACGATGCCGCGCCGCTCGCTCGCCCGGATGTCCTTGAAGGCCACCGGCTCGCCCTCGAAGCGGATCTCACCGTCGTACGAGCCGTGCGGGTGGACACCGCTGAGGACCTTCATCAGGGTCGACTTGCCGGCGCCGTTCTCGCCGCAGATCGCGTGGATCTCCCCGGCGCGCACGGTGAGGTTGACGTCCGACAGCGCCGTGACCCCTGGGAAGGTCTTGGTGATCCCGCGCATCTCCAGGACGGGTGCGCCCGCCGGGCCGCTCATCGCAGCTGCCCGGCGGTGAAGTAGCCCTCCCGGACGAGGAGCTCGGTGTTCGCCTTGTCGATGCTCACCGGGTCGAGGAGGAACGCCGGCACGGCCTTCTTGCCGTTGTGGTAGTCCGTGGTGTTGTTGACCTCGGGCTTGCGCCCGTTCAGCACCGCGTCGCCCATCTTCACCGCCTGCGCGGCGAGCTTGCGCGTGTCCTTGAAGACGGTCTGCGTCTGCTCGCCCCGGATGATCGACTTCACCGACGCCAGCTCCGCGTCCTGCCCCGTGACGATCGGCAGCGGCCGCGCCTTCGACCCGTAACCCGCGCTCTTGAGCGCCGAGATGATGCCGATGGAGATCCCGTCGTACGGCGAGAGGACCGCGTCCACGCGCTCCTCGCCGTAGTTCTTGCTGATCAGGTCGTCCATCCGCTTCTGCGCGGTGCCGCCGTCCCAGCGCAGCGTGGTCGCCTGGTTCATCCGCGTCTGCTTGCTGCGCACCACCAGCTGCCCGCTGTCCAGGTACGGCTTCAGCACCTTCATGGCGCCGTTCCAGAAGTAGGTGGTGTTGTTGTCGTCCGGCGACCCGGCGAACAGCTCGATGTTGTACGACGCGGACGCGCCCTTCGCGGGCTTGCCCAGCTTCAGCTTGTCGACGATGTAGCGGGCCTCCAGCTCGCCGACCCGCTCGTTGTCGAACGACGCGTAGTAGTCGACGTGTTCGCTGCCCATGATGAGGCGGTCGTACGAGATCACGGGGATGCCCGCGTCCTCCGCCCGCCGGAGGACCTCGGTGAGCGCCGAGCCGTCGATCGCGGCGACCACCAGCAGCCTGCGCCCCTTGGTGATCATGTTCTCGATCTGGGCGATCTGGTTCTCGACCTTGTCGTCGCCGTACTGGAGGTCGGTCTCGTAACCGGCCTTCTCGAACTGCTCCGCCATGTTCTCGCCGTCGGCGATCCACCGCTCCGACGCCTTCGTCGGCATGGCCAGGCCGATGACGCCGCCCTTGCCCCCGGCGGGCTTGTAGCGGCTGCCGCCCCGGGCCTCCTGGCCGCAGGCGGTGACGGACACGGCGAGCAGCGCGGCGAGCGCCGCCGCGGCGGTGACACGGGACATACGGGTGGTGCGCATGGATCAGTCGCCTTCCGGGGCCGGGGCGGGGAAACGGCGGAGCTCACCCGGCAGCCGGGAACCGAGCGGCGACATCCCGCCGTCGGCGCCGTGCCGGGCCAGCAGGTCCAGCACGAGCCGGCCCCGCCGCACCCGCTCGCGGGCCGTGGCCAGCGCGGTGTCGCGCAGCTGCGCGCCGTACGGGTAGATGCCGGGGGAGCGGCTCAGGCCGAACTTCAGGTACAGCGGGGCGCCGCGCCGGATCAGCTCGGCCACCTCGTACATGCGGATGTAGCCGCCGAGGTCGTCGGGCGCCTCGACGTACATGTCCATCGGCGCCCGGCTGACCCGGCGGATCTCGGTGAGGTGATCCAGGGTCAGGTCGGACGGCACGTTGAGGGAGTCCGCGCCCAGGTGCTCGTAGACGGCGTACGAGGCGGGGTTGACGGGGCCGGTCAGCGCGGACAGCTTGAAGGTGGTGTCGGCGGGCAGCTCCCCGGCCTCGCGCAGCCGGTGCAGCGTCCACAGCACGCCCTCGTCGGCGACGAGCAGGCAGCGCACGCCGAGCGAGGCGGCGCGCAGGGCGTCCTCCACGCACCCGGCGAGCGCGTCGTGGCCGCGGGCGCGCAGCCCGGCGCCGCCGGAGTCGGTGCGGGTGCCCGCGCCGATGTCCCAGGTGCCGCGCGGGCCGGTGAACAAGCAGAGCTCGATGTCGCGTTCGGCGCAGGACTCCACCATGTCGGTGATCTCGGCGTCGGTGAGCATCCACACGCCGCTGCCCTGGCTGACGCGGTGCACCGGCACGTGCAGGCGGGAGCTCTCCTTCAGGACGACGGCCAGGGCCTCCGGGCCCTCGACCGACGGGATCTCGGTGCGCCACAGCCCGCCGTCGGGGAAGGCGTGCGGCGAGGCGTCGGCGGGTTCCACGGCCGGGGCCGGATGGCCGATCGCGGCGAGGGCGGCGGCGCCGGGGCGGCGGGGGAGGGACGGGGCGGTCACGGGACTCCTATGGTCGAGTCGTGGCAGGTGTTCGAGATTTCGCACAACATTCGGAACGTGGGGTGTACGGCGGTACGGGGGCCGTCAGGAGCGCCCCGTACCGCCGTACGGCACAGAAGGGCCAGGCGCTACGGCCGCAGCAACACCTTCCCGGTCTTGGCGTCGCCGCCGCCGACCAGCGCGACGGCTTCCGCGAACCGCTCCAGCGGGAACTCGTGCGTGATCAGCGGCGCGGGGTCGAGCAGGCCGAGCCCGAAGGCCCGTACCGCGTCGCACCACGCCGACGACGGGGCGCCGAAGACGCTGCGGATCTCCAGCTGGCTCAGCGACAGGTGCACCGGGTCGATGCCGACAGCGCCGGGCGTGAACATCCCGGTCAGCACCACCCGGCCGCCCCGGCGCGCCAGCAGGCACGACGCGGCGGCGGTCGACGGCGCGCCCGCCGTCTCCACCACCAGGTCGAACCGCCCGCGCAGCGCCTCGGCCTCCTCCGGGGAGAGCGTCTCGCTCGCCCCGAACCGCAGCGCCTGCTCGCCGCGCGCCGCCCGCGGGTCGATCACCGTCAGCTCGGCCGGCGACGAGGCGGCGAGCAGCTGCACCGCGAGCAGCCCGAGGGTGCCCGCGCCCACCACCGCGACGCGCTCACCGGGGCGCGGCCGCCCGGTCCGCACCGCCGCCGCGATCACGGCCGACGGCTCCAGCAGGGCCGCCGCGCGCAGGTCGGCGTCGTCGTGCAGCGGGTGCAGCAGCCGCGCGGGCACGACGACGTGGTCGGCGAACGCGCCCGGCTCGGTGAACCCGGTCTCGGCGTAGCCGCCGGTGCACAGGCTCGTCTCGCCGCACCGGCACCGCTCGCACCTGCCGCAGGCGCGGAACCCCTCGGCGACCGTCTTGCGGCCCGCCAGCGCCGGGTCCACGCCCGAGCCGACCGCCTCCACGGTGCCGGACCACTCGTGGCCCGGGACCACCGGGTAGCGGACGTACGCGGCGTCGCGGTGCCCGTCGTACACCTCGCGGTCGCTCATGCAGATCCCGGCGGCGGCGACCCGCACGAGGACCTCGCCGGGCCCGGGGACCGGCACGTCCCGCTCCACGAGCCGGTGCACGCCGGGCCGGTCGACGACCAGCGCACGGCTGCGTGGCGGCCCGCTCACTTCGGCGCCCTCTTCTCCCAGCCCTCGGCCCACAGGTCGAACCGCGCCTTCTGCTGCGGGAACTCCGCCGCCGCGTCCACGTCCAGCTCCACGCCGAGGCCCGGCGCGTGCGAGACCTCGAAGCAACCGGTGGCCGGGTCCACCTGCGGGGCGCCCTTCACCACCTTCTTGATCTCCGCGTCCGCGAAGTCGTTGAAGTGCTCCAGGATCTTGAAGTTCGGCGTGCAGGCCGCCAGCTGGAGCGAGGCCGCGGTGAGCACCGAGCCGCCGACGTTGTGCGGGGCGACGAGCATGTAGTGCGTCTCGGCGGTCGCCGCCAGCTTGCGCGTCTCCAGGATGCCGCCGATGTGTCCCAGGTCCGGCTGGATGATGTCGGCCGCCTGCGACTCGAACAACTCGCGGAACTCGATCCGGTCGTGGATCCGCTCACCCGTCGCCACCGGCAGGTCCACCTTCTCGGCGACCTTCTTCAGCGCCTTGAGGTTCTCCGGCGGCACCGGCTCCTCCAGCCAGGCCGGCGCGAACGGCGCCATCTCCTTCGCCAGCCGCACCGCCGTCGCCGGGCTGAACCGCCCGTGCATCTCCAGCATGAGCTCGGCGTCCGGCCCGATCGCGTCCCGCACCGCCTCGATCAGCGAGACCGCGTACCGCGTCTGCTCCGCGTCCAGCTCGAAGTGCCCGGTCCCGAACGGGTCGATCTTCAGCGCCCGGTAGCCGCGCGCCATGACCTCCTGCGCCGCCTTGTGGTACGCCTCCGGGGTGCGCTCGGTGGTGTACCAGCCGTTCGCGTACGCCTTGACCCGGTCCGTCACCTTGCCGCCGAGCAGCTGCCAGACCGGCACGCCCAGCGCCTTGCCCTTGATGTCCCAGCACGCCATCTCGACGACCGCGATGCCTGACATGACGATCTCGCCGGCCCGGCCGTAGTCGCCGTACTTCATCCGCCGGACGAGGTCCTCCACCGCGAACGGGTCGGAACCGGCGATGTGGTTGGCCTCGGCCTCCCTCAGGTAGCCGATCAGCGCGTCGGTGTGGCCGAGCATGCGGGTCTCGCCGACGCCGGTCAGCCCTTCGTCGGTGTGCACGAGCACATAGGTGAGGTTGCGCCAGGGGGTCCCGACGACATGCGTACTGATGCCGGTGATGCGCACGGCAATGGCCGCCCTTCTGCCCTTCCGGGTCGTTCGGTGCGTTCGCTTCGTTCGGTGCGTTGAGTGCGTACGGAGTTCCGACGTGTTCGGTATTTCGTCACACGTTCGAAATCTTGGCGTGACCGTATTCAGTCCCTCCGGAGGTGTCAATGGGTGACGCACGGCCGTTGCCCTCGAAGTGGCCTGTGGTTAGCCTGTGTTCGTCATACCGGCCATACGCCGGAGTTTCGAACGAAGAGAGGGGTGGCCGGAATGGGCCGTCTCGTCCCCGCGGTGACCAGAGCGCTCGACATCCTGGAGCTCTTCCTGGAGGGCGACGGCACCCTCTCCGCCCCCGAGGTCACCCGCAAGCTCCAGCTGCCCCGCACCACCGTGCACGAGCTGCTCACCACCCTCGCCGCCCGCGCCTACCTGGTGCCCGTCGCCGACCAGCCGGGCCGCTACCGCCTCGGCGTCCGCACCTACCAGCTCGGCAGCCGGTACGCCGAACAGCTCGACCTCGCCGCCGAGGGCCAGCGCGTCGCCCGCGAGGTCGCCGAGACCTGCGACGAGACCGTCCACGTGGCCATCCTCGAGGACCTCGACGTCATCTACATCGCCAAGGTGGACTCCACGCACGCCGTCCGCATGGTCTCCGCCGCCGGGCGCAGGCTCCCCGCCCACTGCACCTCCGTCGGCAAGATGCTCCTCGCCGCCCTCCCCGAGGACGAGCTCGACCGCCGCATCGCCGGCCGCGACCTGGTCGCGATGACCCCCAACAGCCTCACCGACCCCGACGAGCTGCGCGCCGCGCTCGCCGAGATCCGCGCGCGCGGCATCGCCACCGAACACCGGGAGTCCAACCCCGATGTCGCCTGCGTCGCCGCGCCCGTACGCGACAGCGCCGGCCGGGTCGTCGCCGCGCTGTCCGTCTCCGTCCCGATGATCCGCTGGAGCGAGCAGCGCGAGGCCGAACTCGCCGAACTCGCCGCCAAGGGCGCCGACGACCTCTCCGTCAGCCTCGGCCACCGTGGCGGCACCCGGTGAGCCGCGCGGCCGGCGTGCGGGTCGCCGTACGGGAACACGCCGAGCTCGGCGAGGGCCCCACCTGGGACCCGGCGGCCGGACGGCTCGTCTGGGTCGACATCCTCGGCTCCCGCGTCCACACCTACGACCCCGGCAGCGGCCGCCGCACCGTCCTGACCACCGGTCAGCACGTCGGCGCCGCCAAGCCGCGCGCCGGCGGCGGGCTCGTGGTCAACCTGCGGGACGGCATCGGCCTCTACGACGGAGGCGGGGCGTTCCGCTGGCTCCTCCACGACCCCGTCGCCGGGCGGCGCGGCAACGACGCGGCCGTCGCGCCCGACGGCTCCCTGTGGGCGGGCACGATGCGGTACGACGAGGCGCCCGGCGGCGGCACCCTCACCCGGGTCGCGCCCGACGGGACCGGCACCGTCGTCTTCCCGGACGTGTCGGTGAGCAACGGCACCGGCTGGAGCCCGGACGGCTCCCTCATGTACTACATCGACACCCCCACGCGCCGGATCGACGTCTGCCGCGTCGACGGCGACAGCGTCGTGGACCGCCGCCCGCTGGCCGCGGTCGAGCCGGGCGCCGGCTTCCCGGACGGCCTGACCGTCGACGCCGACGGCTGCGTCTGGGTCGCCCTCTGGGACGGCGGCGCGCTGCGCCGCTACACCCCCGAAGGCGCGCTGGACCGAACCGTCGAGCTGCCCGTGCGCCGCCCCACCGCCTGCGCCTTCGGCGGCCCGGACCTGCGCGACCTCTACATCACCACCGCCCGCACCGGCCTGCCCCGCCCCCACCCCCTCGCCGGATCGCTCCTCGTCCTCCCGAACGCGGGCGCGGGCCTGCCCGGCACCCCCTTCGCGGGCTGACGGGCCATGGGCCCCCGACCGGAACCCCCCACCGGCGGCGGGCACGACAGCCTCGCGGCGGCCGAGTTCCACGCGTTCTTCGAGCGCCATTACGCCGAACTCGCCCGCCTCGCCCACCTCCTGACCGGTGAGGCCGACGCCGCCGACGACCTCGCCGCCGACGCGCTGCTCGCCCTCTGGCGCCGCTGGGACCGCGTCCGCGCCGCCGACCACCCGGGCGCGTACGCCAGGGGAGTCGTCGCCAACCTCGCCCGCAGCCGCATCCGCAGCGCCGTACGCGAACGCCGCCGCGTCGCGCTGTTCTGGTCGCGGCGCGGCGACCACACCGACGAGCCCGACGTGCCGGCGGTCGTCGACGTCCAGGGCGCCCTGCGCCGGCTGCCGTTCCGCAAGCGCGCCTGCGTCGTCCTGCGGCACGCCTTCGACCTCTCCGAACGGGACACCGCGCTCAGCCTCGGCATCTCGGTCGGCACCGTGAAGAGCCAGACCTCCCGGGCGATGGCCCAGCTGGAACAGCTCCTCGGCAGCCGGGCCGCGGTGCGGCTCGTGGCAGGACGGGAACAGTGGACGACCTGAAGCGCCTGCTGCGCCACGCGGCCCGCGCCCACCAGCCGGGCCGCGCCCGCATCCTCGCCCGCGTCACCCGTGGCATGTCCGCCACGCCCCGGCCGCTCACCGCCCTCACCGTCGCCCGCGCCACCGCCACCCTGCGCAGCCTCCGCATCCACGGCGACAGCAGCGGGAAGATCAAGCCGTGCGTGCGCTACACCGGCAACAACACGGGCGCCGAACCCGTCCGGACCGGCAGCGGGCCCGACGGCACCTACTGCCGCTACACGGCGTCGGACATCACCTACGAATAGCGCCCCGGGGCCTCCGCACCGCTCCGCCCCTGGTCCCGGGGGAGACAATGATCCGGTGACTCACGGCCACGGCTACCGCTACCGCGTCCTCGGCGCCACCCAGGCGCTCCGCCCCGACGGCACCGAGGCCCCGCTCGCGGGGCCTCGGCTGCGGGCGCTGCTCACCGCGCTCGCGGCCGCCGCCGGGCGGACCGTCCCGGTCGCCGGGCTCGCCGCCCAGGTCTGGCCGCACGACGACCCCGCCGACGCGCTCCCCGCCGACGAGACGGCGGCCCTCCAGGCCCTTGTCGGGCGGTTGCGCCGGGCGCTGGGCCGGGACGCCGTACGCTCCGGGCCGGGCGGCTACCAGCTCGTCGCCCGGCCCGAGGACATCGACCTGTTCCGCTTCGAGCGGCTCGCCGCCGACGGCGCCGCCGCGCTCGACGCCGGCGACCCGGCCGCCGCGGCCCGCCTGCTCGACGAGGCGCTCGGCCTGTGGCGCGGGCCCGCGCTGGCCGACCTGCCCGGCCGGGACCGCGACCCCCTCGCCGTACGGGCGCGGCTGCGGCACACCGAGGCGCGCCGGACCCGCCTCGCCGCCGAGGTCGCGCTCGGCCGTCCGCAGGACGCCCTGCCGGGCCTCGCCGAACTCGTCGCGGACCGGCCGCTGGACGAGCCGCTGGCTGCCCTGCGGATCCGGGCGCTGCGCGCGGCCGGACGCCCGGCCGAGGCGCTCCAGGCGTACGAGGAGGTCCGGGCCGGGCTCGCCGCGCGCCTCGGCACCGCGCCGGGCCCGGAGCTGCGGGCCCTGCACGCGGAGCTGCTCGCGGCGGACAAGGAGCCGGAGCCGGATCCGGACCCGGCTGAGGCCCCGGCGTCCCGGCGCGCGCCGCGCCCGTCCGCGCCGCCCGGGAACCTGCGCGCCCGTCTGACCTCGTTCATCGGCCGCGACACCGAACTGGCCGCCCTCGCCGAGGCGGTCCGCCGCCACCGCCTGGTCACCCTCCTCGGGCCCGGTGGCGTCGGCAAGACCCGGCTGGCGCTCGAAACCGCCGACACCGCCGACACCACCGACCGGCCCGACGGCGTCTGGATCGCCGAACTCGCCCCCGTACGCGACGAGGACGCCGTCGTCGAGACCGTCCTCACCGCCCTCGGCGCGCGCGAGCCGCTCCGCTGGAACACCGACGGACGCGCCCGCGACCCGCTCGCCCAGCTCCTGGAGCACTGCGGGCGGCGGCGCCTGCTGCTGGTGCTCGACAACTGCGAGCACGTCATCGGCGCCGCCGCCCGCCTCGCCGACACCCTGCTGGCGGCCTGCCCCGGCGTCACCGTGCTCGCCACCAGCCGCGAGCCGCTCGGCGTCCCCGGCGAAGCGGTACGGCCGGTCGAGCCGCTGCCCGAGGACGCGGCGTTGCGGCTGCTCGCCGAGCGGGGCGCGGCGGCCCGCCCCGGGTTCGACGTGTCGGACGACCCGGACGCCTGCGCCGAGATCTGCCGGCGCCTCGACGGCCTGCCGCTCGGCATCGAACTGGCCGCCGCGCGCCTGCGCGCCCTGACGCCCCGCCAGATCGCCGACCGCCTCGACGACCGCTTCCGCCTCCTGACCGGCGGCAGCCGCACCGCACTGCCCCGCCAGCAGACCCTGCGCGCGGTCGTCGACTGGTCCTGGGACCTGCTCGAGGCGGCCGAACGGGTGGTGCTGCGGCGCCTGGCCGTCTTCTCCGGCGGCTGCTCGCTCCCCCTCGCCGAGGAGGTCTGTGCCGAGCCCGACACCCTCGAACGCCTCGCCTCCCTCGTCGACAAGTCCCTCGTCGTCGCCGACCCGGCGCCCGACGGCACCATGCGCTACCGGCTCCTGGAGACCGTCGCCGACTACGCCGCCGCCCGCCTCGCCGAGGCGGGGGAACGGGAGACCACCGCCCGCCGCCACCTCACGGCCCACCGCGAACTCGCCCGCACCGGCGACCGCGAACTGCGCGGACCGCACCAGACGGAGTGGCTGAACGCCTTCGAGACGGAGCACGACAACCTCCGCGCCGCCCTGCGCACCGCCGTCGAGCTCGGCGAGGAGCAGGACGGCCTGTGCCTGGCCCTCTCCCTGAACTGGTTCTGGCAGCTGCGCGGCCACCAGAGCGACGCCCGCGTCTGGTCGGCGGCCGTCGCCGCGCTCGGCCCCGACCCCTTCCTGCCGCCCGTACGGCCGGCCGTGCCGATGACCGCCCGCTGCACCGAGGCGCCGCCCCCGTGGGACGAGGAGACCCTGTGGGAGGCGCGGCGCGGTGTGCGCCTGCTGGTCTTCGCCTCCGACGGCAGCCAGGGCACCGCCGCCCTGGAGAAGCCCGAGAACCGCGCCTACATGCAGGCCATCGCCGAGGCCTACCGCCCCGGCCTGCCGCAGAACAGCCGCCAGCCCGGCGCCATGTGGTTCTTCGTCCGCATGCTCCTCGGCGAGTTCCGGGGCATCCCCGACACCATGGAGGCCGTCGTGGAGTGCTGCCGCGCGCACGGCGACGACGTGGACCTCGGATTCGCCCTGCTGATGCGCGCCAAACTGTCCCCGGACGGGTACGCCGACGCCGACGAGGCCCTCGGCCGGTTCCAGGCGGCCGGGGACCTGTGGGGCGCCTCCGAATCGCTCTCCGCGCGCGGCGAGGCCCACGAGCGCGCCGGCCGGTACGCCGAGGCCGCCCGCGACTTCGAGCGGGCCATGGCGAGCGCCGAGCGGGTCGGGGCGCACAGCCAGGCCGTCTTCCAGGCCCGCCTCGCGTCGGTACGGCTCCGCCTCGCCACCACCCCCGCCGAGCGCGAGAGCGCCGAACGCCTGCTGCTCGACGCCGCCGAGACGGCACGCACGTACAGCGTCGAGACCGTCTCCACCGCGCGGCTGCTGCTGGCCCAGCACTACGGCCGCACCGGGCGCGTCCCCCTCGCCCGCCACCAGCTCCGGCTCATCGAAGGGGAGTTCACCCCCTCCATGGCCGAGATGTTCACCGGCATGCTGCTCGGCCTGCACGCCTGGCTGGACTGCCTCGACGGCGACCACGCGGCCGCCCGCCGCCACCTCGCGCGCGCCGTCCGCCTGCTGGAGACCCTGGCCTATGTGGTCGCCCCGCACATGATCCTTGCCCAGTTCGCGACCGCCGCCTGGGCGATGGCGCACGACGGCGACCCGTACGACGGCGCCCGGCTGCTGGGCGCGTACGACCGGCACGACACGGCGGCCTCCGGGACGGGATTCCGCCACCTCCCCCTCGACGCCGAGAAGGAGGTCAGGGACCGCGCCGAGACCGAGCTGCGCGCGGTCCTCGACACGGCGGCGTACGCCCGCGCCCACGCCGAGGGCGGCGACCTCACCCTGAAGGAGGCCGCCGCCCTCATACGCTGATCCGCCTACGGTGTGCGCGCCGTGCCGTCGCCGAGGCCGTCGGCGTACGCGGCGACCCAGGCGAGCGGGGCGTTCCAGTTGATGGTGATCTCGTTGGTCGACCAGGACTCGATGTCGTCGATGTAGCACATCGCCGGGGCGCAGCCCTTCAGTTTGGCCTGCGCGACCGGGTCCTGGATGGCGTCGTTCGGACCGCCCGCCAGCGAGCCCGGTGCCGGGTTCGGCAGGGACGGGTCGAGCTGGTGGGCCCAGAAGCGGTGGTGCTGGTTGTGCGCGTCCCGCTCGCCGTAGCCGGTGACGTACGACTGGTTGAGCGGGTTGCGCCCCAGCAGGTAGTCCAGGCCGCGCAGGACGGCGTCCCGGTAGACGGTCCGGCCCGTCAGGTCGTGGGCCGTGGCGAGGACCACCATGTTGTTGGCCACCTGGCTGTTGGAGCCCCACACGTAGTGGCCGTCCGGCGGCGCGTAGGGCAGGCCGTACGTGGTGCGCGCGGAGTCGGCCGCGTAGCCGTCCGCCGCCTTCGTCACCATGGCCCGTACCGCCTTCCGCTCCTTGGCGGTCAGCTTGTTCGGCACGGTGGCCAGGTCCAGCGCGCCCAGGCCCGCCACCGCGCCCCACGACATGCCGCCGCGCGGGAACACCGCGTCGGCGTCGCCGTGCAGCGGGGAGCGCAGCACCTCCCGGCGGTAGACGTCCTTGCCGGTGGTCAGGAAGAGCTCGGCCGCCGCCCAGTAGAACTCGTCGCGTACGTCGTCGTCGGGGTAGGCGCCGCCGCCCGTGCCGTCGTTCGGGTCGGCCAGCACGTCCGGGTGGGCCTTGGCGGCGTTCCACGCGGTCAGCGCCGCCGTGCGGCAGCGGGCGGCGAAGGCCGCGTCGTACCGGGCGAAGAGGCGGGCGCACTGGGCGGCCGTGGCGGCCAGGTTGAGGGTGGCCGCGGTGGTCGGCGGGTGCAGCTCGCGCGGCTGCGGGTCGGTGTGCGGGGGAGTGGGCAGCCCGGTCCACGCCTTGTCGTGCAGCTTGTGGTGGACCATGCCGGCCAGCGGCTTGCCCGCCGGGACCTGCATCCGCATCAGGAAGTCCATCTCCCAGCGGACCTCGTCGAGGATGTCCGGCACGCGGTTGCCGTGCTCGGGCAGCCGCAGCCTGCCGTCCGCGAACGGCGCCCCGTCCGCACTCTCCTCGGTCAGCGTCCGCTCGTACGCCGACATCAGCTGGGCCACGGATATACCGCCGTTGACGACGTACTTGCCGTGGTCCCCGGCGTCGTACCAGCCGCCCGCCGCGTCGAGGCGGTAGTCGCACACGCCCGGCTGGCACGGCACGTCGTCGTCGCCTTGGTTCGGGCTCACGTTGAGGTGCCCGGCGGGGCGGGCGTACTGCTCGCCGACGATGGCGGCGTCGATCTCGATGCCGCTGCGGTTGTGGTAGAAGTACGCGAGCGCGTCGGTGACCAGCGACGAGTACAGGCCGTCACCGATCGCGAACGGCTCGCTCCGCTCTCCCGCGACGGTAACGGTGTAGCCCTCGCCGGCGGTGGTCACCGCGCTGAAGTCGAAGGTGTGGACGTGCTGCCGCGAGGTGGGGTCCACCCCGGCCGGGGTGGTCGTGCCGCTCGCCCGGGTCGCCCCGCGGGCGTCGGTGAGCGTCCACGGCAGCGGTTCGGTCGCGTCGCTGACGACGGTGCCGCCCTTGGGGCCGTGGGGCAGGTAGCCGACCTGGTTGACGCGGACCGGGGAGCCGGTGTCCGGCTCGTACGGGGGCGGCTGCGTGCCGCCGCGCAGCGAGACGTCGTCGACGCAGAAGGTGTACGCCGCCGCGCTGCCGCCGATCTGGAAGGCGAGCTGGGCGGCCGTGTGGTCGGCGCTCGCCGTGAAGGCGTGCGTGACGCGGGCGGCCGTCGGTCCGACGGGCTGCGCGGCGCCGAGCTCCGTGGTCCACGGCTCGGTCGCCATCTGGACGTTGGCGCGGATGGTGACGGGCGTCGTCGCCGTCGCCGTGTAGCTGAGCGTGTACCCCTCCCCGGCGGTGAGGGGGAGGGCGTTCTGCCCGATGATCGCGTCCCAGGGGTTGGCCGTGCCCGCCGGGACCTCGGCGCACAGGCGCCCGTCCACGACGGCGGCCGGGCTGCCCGCGGTCCACCACCAGGAGGTGGTGCCGTTCGAGAAGTCCCCGTTGCTGATCAGCTCGGGTACGTCCTCGGCCGGTTCGGCCGGTTCGGCCGCGCCGGCCGGGACCACCAGGGCCCCGGCCAGCAGCCCGGCGAGGGCGGCGGCGAGGCGGGCGGTTCGTTTTCGGTGGGGCTGCTGATGCGACACGCTGCGTTCCTCGGGGGAGTGGGGACGGGGGTGGCGGTGCACGAGCCGCTCTGGTGGGAGCGCTCCCAATCTCCGGGTCCGAGAGGCCTGCGTCAAGATGTCGCACACGGCTGGTTCCGGGTGTGCGACGGAGCGGCGGCGCCCCGGGTGTAGGGGATGCGTTCGGGGTACCCGGCGACGACAATGACTGCAGGACGAACAAGGAGGCGGCATGAACGCTGAGCCCGATTCGACCTCCCAGCGAGAGCGCGTCACGCCGGACAAGCTGCTGCACAGCGGCGCCGAGAGCGGCGAATTCACCGCGGAGGACCTGGTCCTCGCCTCGGGGCGTGACGTGAACCCGAAGAACATGGCCTGGGCCGAACGCCGGCTGGCCGAGAAGGGCAAGGCCGCCCTCGACGAACTGCTCCCCTGACCACCCGGACCGCCGGCCCCCGGCGCGCGGGCCCCGCGGCCGCACCCCTCACGGGTGGCGGCCGCGGTCCCGCACGCGCGGGTACGCTGCCGCGGTGGACGGACACATACCTTTCGAGCGGCTGCACAACTTCCGTGACCTGGGCGGCTGTACGACCGAAGACGGCCGCGTGGTGCGAGGGGGAGCGCTCTACCGCTCCGACTCCCTCGGCAAGCTGAACGGCGAACCGCACGGCGACGACTGGGCGCGGTTCCTCGCCCTCGGTGTGCGCACGGTCATCGACCTGCGCTACCCGTGGGAGATCGACGCCAAGGGTTGCGTACCGCTCCACGCCTCGTTCACGTACCACAACCTCGGCATCGAGCACCGCCCCTACGACCAGGCGAGCCTGGGCCCGGAGGTGGAGCCGGGCCCCTTCCTGGCAGAGAAGTACCTGGAAGTCGCGCACGACGGCGTCAAGGAACTGCGCCGGGCCCTGGAGGTGATCGCCGCCGCCGAGGGCACCCCCCTGGTGTTCCACTGCCAGTCCGGCAAGGACCGCACCGGGCTGCTCGCCGCCCTGGTGCTCGCGCTGCTGGGAGTCCCGGAGACGCAGATCGTCGAGGACTTCACGCTCACCGAACGCGCCACCGAAGGACTCCTCGCCGACTGGCGGGCCGACCGCCCCGGCCAGTCGCCGACCTGGCCCGGCTACGGCCGGGCACCGGCCGACGTCATGCGCCTGTTCCTCGCCGCTCTGGCCCGGCGGTACGGGTCCGTGCGCGCGTACGCCCGTGACGTGCTGGGCGTCGACGACGAGCTGGTGGCGGCGCTCCGGCGCCACCTGCTCGCACCGGCCGGGGAGCCCACACTGGCTCCGCCCGGGGAGCCCGCGCCGGGCCCGGCCACCCCGGCTGCCTCGGTCACCTCGGCCGCGTTCCGCCGCGCGGACGAGCGCGACCTCTCCACCCTGGTCCGGCTCAGGGACGACGCCGCCCGCTGGCAGATCGCCGAGGGCATCGACCAGTGGAAGCCGGGCCAGCTCGGCGAGGACCACTTCCTGGCCCGGATGGCCGACGGAGAGGTCTGGCTCGCCGCCCTCGGCCCGGACGGCCCCGTCATCGGCGCCTGGGAGCTCTGGTGGGACGACCCGGCGGCCTGGGGCCCGCAGGCCCCCACCGCCGGATACGTCCACCGCCTGATGACCGACCGCCGCACCGCGCCCCCCGGCACCGGCCGCCGCATGCTCGCCGAGGCCGAACGCCGCGTCGCCGAGGCCGGCCGGACCCTGTGCCGCCTCGACTGCCTGGCCCACAACGCCCGGCTGCGCCGCTACTACGAGGACGCCGGGTACACGGTGGTGGGCGAGCAGCGCTCCAAGGACGGCGGCACAGCCGCCCCGTACGCGGTGACGCTGCTGGAGAAGCGGCTGGTCACCGCCTGACGGGCGGGCCGCCGGGTCCGCCCCGGCGGCCCGCCGCTCACGCCGCCGCCCTCACGCCGCCCGCAGGGCGGCCGGCGAGTGGCGCAGGGACGTGCGGCCCGCGTCCCACGCCCCCAGCACGTGCGCGTCCCAGCGGTCGTCCAGCCACACGGTCGCGCGGATGCCGAAGGCGACATCCGCCGCCAGCTCCGGCTCGCGGGCCAGCAGATCGCCCAGGACGTCGCGGCGCATCACCTGCTCGTGCACCGCGTCCGCCTCGATGTGCTCCGTGAAGAACCGGACGCACCGCTCCTCGGCGCCCAGCCGCTCCAGCGCCTTCGCCATCCGCCGGGCCCCCGGCGGCGAGGTGATCTCCAGGACCGCGAAGTTCCCGGCCGCCGCGCCCCGCAGCGAGCGGCGCAGCCCGAACAGCGACATCGCGTTCACCACGGCCAGCGTGGCCGCCGGGGCCAGGTCCAGATAGCGCCCGTACGAGGGGTCGAGCCCCGCGCCCTCCATCAGGTCCGCGTACAGCCGCGCGTGCACCCGTTCGCCGCGCCCGCCGCCGAACTCGTCGAACGCCACCGCCACCAGCGACGCCTTGGCCTGCCCCTCCAGGCGCGGAATCAGCCACGCCTGCGGATCGGACTCCTTGAGCTGGTACAGCGAGCGGTGCACCAGGTACTCCCGCATCAGCTCCCAGGTGCCCGACTCCATCAGCCGGTGCGAGACCCCGTGCCCGTCGACCGGCTCCACCAGCAGCGGCGCCAGGGCGCCGTCCACGTCGTCGTCCCCGGGCACCGCCTCGCGCAGCGCCGCCAGGAACGCCTCCTCCATCGGCCGGCGCAGCCCCAGCAGCGCCGGGTCCCACTCCCGGTCGCCCGAGACGCCCTCGAGGTCCCGGTAGTGCGGTTCGTACGCCAGATACAGCGCCAGCTGCAGGTCCTCCCCGAACGGGTCGGCCGCCGCGACGCCGGCGTCCGACGGTGGCGCCGCCTCACCCAGCAGCACCCGCCGCACGGCCGCCGACAGCGGGCCACGCGGTTCGGGCAGGGGAGCGGGCCTCTGCGTCATGCGCCGTCCTCCTTCACGTCTTCCTGCGCGCCTTCGGCGCCTTGCGCGCCCTCCGCGCCTTCCTCCACCTCGTACTGCTCCAGCGGCCGCAGCGCGGGCCCCTGCATCACCTTGCCGTCGACGTCGAAGCGCGAGCCGTGGCACGGGCACTCCCAGGCGCAC
This sequence comes from Streptomyces sp. NPDC093546, assembly GCF_044765045.1. Classification (NCBI taxonomy): domain Bacteria; kingdom Bacillati; phylum Actinomycetota; class Actinomycetes; order Kitasatosporales; family Streptomycetaceae; genus Streptomyces; species Streptomyces sp. NPDC093546. Next base: position 200,659 of record NZ_JBIWJG010000013.1, read on the forward strand.
TCCTCGTCGTTGAAGTGCACGATGCAGCCCAGGTGCGTACAGCGCGCCGACACCGCGTGCAGCGCCCCCGACGCGTCCCGGTGCACCGCGAGCCGCTGCCCCCCGACGCGCACCACCGCACCGGCGCCCGGCGCGATGTCGGCGGTCGAGTCGGCGTGCGCGCCCGGCAGCCGGTCGCCGATGAAGTGCTTGCCGACCTGCGCCTGGAGCCGCAGCATCGCGGGCGCCTCGCGCACCGGATGCAGCCGCACCGGGTCGTACAGGCTCGTCCAGGCCGGCTCGCGACCCCGGATGCGGCAGGCCAGCAGATCGCCGGCCATCACCCCGTTGCTCATGCCCCAGCCGGCGAAGCCGGTCGCCACGTACGCGTGCCGGGCGCCCGCGTGCAGGCGCCCGACGTACGGCACCCGGTCGGTCGTGAAGTTGTCCTGCGTCGCCCAGCGGTGCGTGAGCTCCACGCCCGGGAACCGCTCGCGGGCCCAGGCCTCCAGCTTCTCGTAGCGCTCACCGACCTCACCCGCCTCCTCCGTGCCGGGCGTGAACTTCTCGCCGGTGACGATCAGCATGCGCCGCCCGTCGCCGTACGGCGCCGTCCGCACCGAGCGCGTCCCGCCCTCCGGCGTCAGGAACATGCCGCCGGGGTCCTGCTCCGCCGGGATCGGCCCGGCCACCACCAGCTCGCGCTTCGGCTCCAGCCGGGTGAACAGCAGCCCCCGGTCGAAGACCGGGTAGTGCGTGGCGACCACGACGTCCCGGGCCTTGACCGTGTGCCCGCTGCTCGTGGTCAGCTCGCACGGCGAACCCTCCTGGAGCCGCGTCACCCGGGTCCGCTCGAAGATCCGCCCGCCCAGCACCTCCAGGTCGGCGGCGAGCGCCAGCAAGTACTTGCGCGGGTGGAACTGCGCCTGGTTCTCGACCTTGACCGCGCCCGCCACCGGGAAGGGCAGCGGCACGTCCGTCTCGTACGAGGCGGCGAGACCCGCCGCGCGCGCCGCCTCCGCCTCCTCGCGGAGCTTGCCGGCCATGGCCGGGTCCTCGGTGTACGTGTACGCGGGCAACGCCTCCAGATCGCAGTCGATGCCCAGCTCCTCCGCCACCTGCGCCACCCGTTCGACCGCGATCTGCTGCGAATGCGCGTACAGCCGCGCCCCGCGCGCGCCGTGCACCGACTGGATCTCGGCGTACGCGAGGCCGTGCAGGGACGACAGCTTCGCCGTGGTGTGGCCGGTCACCCCGGACGCGATCCGGTCGGCCTCCAGCAGCACCACCGGATGCCCGGCGCGGGCCACCTCCCAGGCCGTGCACAGCCCCGCGATCCCACCCCCGACGACCGCGACCTCGGTCTCGATGGAGCCGTCCAGGGGCGGACGGGCGGGGCCGGGGGCGTACTCCATCCACAGGGAGCCGGAGGCGGGGTCGTACGTCATCGCTCACTCCTCACAGCCGTACACATCGTCTTCTTGCTCACGTTCCGATACACACCGTTTCGATCGTTTCGCGGGAGATCTTTGAGGTACCCGCTACGCATGCGGCTACTCAAACCACGTGGTGTGTACGAGCCCCAGGAGGACACGGAGCTGCTTGCGAAGGCCGCCCGCAGCGAACTGCGTACCCTGCATCTCCCCGCCCACGCCGAGATCCTCGACGTGGGCACCGGAACGGGTGCGCTCGCGCTGCTGGCGGCCGAGTGGACAGCGGCGCGGGTGACCGCCGTGGACATCTCCTGGCGCGCCGTGCTCGCCGCGCGCTACAACGCCCGGCGACGCGGCCTGCCCGTCGAGGTGCGCCACGGCGACCTCACCGGACCGGTCGAGGGCCGGACCTTCGACCTCATCCTCGCGAACCCGCCGTACGTGGCCTCACCGCGTCCGGCGCACGGCCCGGCGCGCTCCTGGAACGCCGGGACCGACGGGCGCGCCGTCCTGGACCGGCTGTGCGAGCGCGTGCCCGGGCTGCTGCGCGACGGGGGCGTCCTGCTCCTGGTGCAGTCGGCGCTCAGCGGCGTGGGCACGACGCTCGAGCAGCTTGGCGACCGGGGGCTCAGCACGCGGGTGGCCCTGCGCACCCGAATCCCCTTCGGGCCGGTGATGGACGACCACGCCGAATGGCTGGAGGAGCGCGGCCTCATCCCGCCCGGCGAACGCAAGGAGGAGCTGGTGGTGATCCGTGCCCAGCGAACGTGACCCCCGGCGCGTCGTCGTCGACCCCGAAGGCCCCCTACTGCTGGACGGACCGGTCGAGGTCCGCCTGCCCGACGGCACCACGGCGTGCTCGGACCGGTTCATGGTGGCGGTGTGCACCTGCCGGCGCAGCCGCCGCTACCCGTGGTGCGACACGAGCCACCGGCGCAGGACCCGTACGGAACCGGCCGGTGAAGCCGACGAAGCAGGTGAACGTCGAGGAGGGTGAATGAAACGCCCGCGACTGCGCACTCGTAGTCCATGACCCACCCGAACCCGAACCCGGACCCAGATCCGGACCGCACCACGGGCCTCGAGCCCGGTGGTGGCGTTCCACCCGGCGAGACACCGCCCGCGGAGTCGAGCATGTCCGAGGCCGGGCCGAGGGAGACGCACAACCCGACGACCGGCTGGGCGAAGGCCCCGCTGGTCATGATCCTGCTCATCGTGGTGCTCGTGGCGGCGCTGTTCGCCGCGATGGCCCTGGTGATCGCACTGTGAACCCGAACCTGTGAAGGAGCTCGAAACACATGACAACCGCACGTCAGCTGATGACCAAGGGCGTCGAGTGCATCGGCGAGAGCGACACGCTCCTGAAGGCGGCCGAGACGATGAAGCGGCTCGGGGTCGGAGCGATGCCGATCTGCGGCGACGACGACAAGCTCAAGGGCATGCTGACCGACCGCGACATCGTGGTGAAGGGCCTCGGGGCGGGCAAGGACCCGTCCACCACCACGGCGGGTGAACTCGCGCAGGGCGAGGTCGTGTACGTGGGCGCCGACGACGACGCGCAGCTCGTGCTGCGCAAGATGTCCGAGCACAAGGTGCGCCGGCTCCCGGTGATCGACAACCACCGGCTGGTCGGCATGGTCGCCCAGGCCGACGTGGCCCGCGCCCTCCCGGACCCGCAGGTCGGCGACCTGCTGCAGGCGCTCTCCACGGACTAGGGGGCGTCTTGTCGATCTTGCCGGGCTCGCGGCGTCTGGCACGCACGCTCGCCGCGTTGTCGTCGGTCGCCGATGGCCCCCGTAGCCCTTCGGGCACGGGAGGTGCCCCCACCGCATGGACTCCCTCCTCCGCCTTGCGAT
>NZ_JBIWJG010000014.1:0-195106 GCF_044765045.1 Streptomyces sp. NPDC093546
GACATCCAGCGCGGCGGCCCCTCCACCGGCCTGCCGACCAAGACCGAGCAGGCCGACCTGCTCCAGGCGATGTACGGACGCAACGGCGAAGCCCCGGTACCGATCGTGGCGCCCAGGACTCCTGCGGACTGCTTCGACGCCGCCCTGGAGGCGGCCCGGATCGCGCTCACCTACCGCACACCGGTCTTCCTGCTGTCCGACGGCTACCTCGCCAACGGCTCCGAACCATGGCGCATCCCCGAGGTGGACGAGCTGCCGGACCTGCGGGTGCAGTTCGCCTCCGGGCCGAACCACACGCTGGACGACGGCACCGAGGTGTTCTGGCCCTACAAACGCGACCCCCACACCCTCGCCCGCCCCTGGGCGGTGCCGGGCACGCCGGGTCTGGAGCACCGGATCGGCGGCATCGAGAAGCAGGACGGCACGGGCAACATCTCCTACGACCCCGCCAACCACGACCTCATGGTCCGCACCCGCCAGGCCAAGATCGACGGCATCACCGTCCCGGACCTGGAGGTCGACGACCCGGGCGCGGACGCCACCACGCTCGTGCTCGGGTGGGGGTCGACGTACGGGCCGATCACCGCGGCGGTACGGAGGCTGCGCAAGGACGGGCGGACCATCGCGCAGGCCCATCTGCGCCACCTCAACCCCTTCCCCACGAACCTCGGCGACGTCCTCGCCCGCTATCGGCACGTGGTCATCCCGGAGATGAACCTCGGGCAGCTCGCATCCCTCATCCGCGCCCGCTACCTGGTCGACGCCCACAGCCACACCCAGATCAACGGCATGCCGTTCAAGGCCGAACAGCTCGCCGACGCACTGAAGGCGGCACTCCATGAGAACTGAACTCGCCCTGCGCCCGAAGGACTTCAAGTCCGATCAGGAAGTGCGCTGGTGCCCCGGCTGCGGTGACTACGCGATCCTCGCCGCCGTCCAGGGCTTCATGCCCGAGCTCGGCCTGGCCAAGGAGAACATCGTCTTCGTCTCCGGCATCGGCTGCTCCTCCCGCTTCCCGTACTACATGAACACCTACGGGATGCACTCCATCCACGGCCGCGCCCCCGCCATCGCCACCGGACTGGCCTCCTCCCGCCCCGATCTGTCCGTCTGGGTCGTCACCGGCGACGGCGACGCCCTCTCCATCGGCGGCAACCACCTCATCCACGCCCTGCGCCGCAACGTCAACCTCAAGATCCTCCTCTTCAACAACCGGATCTACGGACTGACCAAGGGCCAGTACTCCCCCACCTCCGAAGTCGGCAAGATCACCAAGTCCACCCCCATGGGCTCACTCGACGCACCCTTCAACCCCGTCTCCCTGGCCATCGGAGCAGAAGCCACCTTCGTCGCCCGCACCGTCGACTCCGACCGCAAACACCTCACCGACGTCCTGCGCGCCGCCGCCGACCACCCCGGCACCGCACTCGTCGAGATCTACCAGAACTGCAACATCTTCAACGACGGCGCCTTCGACGCCCTCAAAGACAAGCAGCAGGCCGAAGAAGCCGTCATCCGCCTCGAACACGGACAACTCATCCGCTTCGGCCCCGACAACACCAAAGGCGTCGTACGCGACACCACCACCGGCGACCTCACCGTCGTCACCGTCACACCCGAAAACGAGGCACAAGTCCTCGTCCACGACGCCCGCAACCCCAGCCCCACCACCGCCTTCGCCCTCTCCCGCCTCGCCGACCCCGACACACTGCACCACACCCCCATCGGCGTCTTCCGCAGCGTGGACCGCCCCGTCTACGACACACAGATGGCCGACCAACTCGACACCGCCATCGAACGCAAGGGCAAGGGCGACCTCGCCGCACTCCTCGCCGGCGGCGACACCTGGACAGTGGCCCCAGCCTGAAAACCGCGTAACCGGTTTGTTAACCAGTCGTGACTTCCCCCTGATCCACCCCCGTCCCTGTCACCTCTTGCCCGAGGAGGACCGATGAGCGCCCCTACCGCCCTCGTCCAGCAGCACGGTCTCGCCTGGCTCGAAGCCGTCGTGGGCGACGGCTTCGCCCGGTCGCTCCAGGAAGGTCTCCACCGCTCGGCCTACGGCCGGGCCCGGCGGACGGGCGGGGCCCCCGAGGACCCGGCCTGGCCGGAAGGGATGCCTTCGGCCCGGGACCAGGGCGACCAGGTGTGGCAGGAGCGGCGGAGGCTGGCCCGTACGGTCCACGACGAGCTGGGCACCGCCCTGTCGGCCGCCGCCCGGCGGATCGAGATGCACGCCGCGGAGCCGGCGGCGTCCTCGCACCTGGAGCTGGCCCGCGAGGCGCTTCAGCAGGCCATCGACATCACCCGGCGGCTCACCGGGAGCCTGCACGAGCAGACCGTGCTGCCGCCGCTGGTCGAGGCGCTGGAGGAGTTCGCGGACACGGTCGGGACCGGTGGCGCGGAGGTGCGGTTCCGGGCGACGGGCGACGAGCGGCTGTTGGCCGACGTGTGCCGCAGGGAGCTGTTCCTGGCGGCCCGCGAGGCCTTGTACAACGCGCTGCGCCACGCCGGTGCCCGGCGGGTGACGGTGACGCTCCGCTTCACCCGGCGCTGGGCGCACGTGGGGGTGGTCGACGACGGGGCGGGCTTCGACGCCGCGGCCGTCCTGGCGGCGGGCCACCGGGCGCCGGGCCTGCGGTCGATGGCGGACCGGGTGGAGGACCTGGGGGGCCGCCTCACGGTGGAGAGCACGCCCGGCGAGGGCACCCAGGTCGGCGTCCACCTGCCGCTGCGTCCGCGGGACGAGCGCGCGTGACGAGGCGCGTACGACGGGACGAGGGCCCCGCGCGGGATGGCGGGGCCCTCGTCGTCGGAGGGGTGGGCGGGCACCGGGACCGGGCGCCCACCCCGCGGCCGGGTCCGTCAGGCGAACGCGGCGGCGTGGTCGGCCGCCCAGTCCCGGAAGGTCCGGGCGGGACGGCCGGTGAGGTGGCGCACCGTCGGCAGGACGGTGGCCTTGGCGCCGGCCCGCTGCCGCTCCGCGCTGGCGAGGAACGCCTCCGCCACGGGCCGCGGGTGGCGGCGCAGCAGCTGTTCCTCGGCCTCGCCCCGGGTGAGCTCCTCGAACCGCAGGGGCCGTCCGAGGATCTGGGCGAGCTGGGCGGTCTGCTCGGCCGCGCTGATGGCCTCGGGTCCGGACAGGCCGTACGCCCGGCCCTCGTGCCGACCCGGTTCCGTCAGGGCGCGGACGGCGACGGCCGCGATGTCGCGCGGGTCGACGCAGGCCACGCGGGACGTGCCGTACAGGGCGCGGACGACCCCCTCGGTGCGGATGCCGGGCGCCCAGGACAGCGTGTTGGACATGAAGGTACGGGCACGCAGGAACGTCCAGGCGATACCGGACTCGCGGATGACGTCCTCGTTCCGGCACTGGGTGCGGGTGATGAGGTCGTCGGCGGCGGGCTCGGTGACGGCGAGCATGGACAGTTTCACCACGTGCCGTACGCCGGCGTCGCGGGCGGCCCGTACGAAGCGGGCGTCGTCGGGTTCGGTGACGCGGTTGGTCACCAGGAGGGCGGCGTCCACGCCGCACAGGGCTGCGTCGAGGGAGGCCCGGTCGGCGTAGTCGGCGCGTACGGTCTCGACGCCGGGCCCCGTGACGCGCACCCGGACCGGGTCGCGCGCGAGGAGGCGCAGGGGCCGTTTCCCGCACAGGAGACGGGCGACCTCTCGGCCGACCGGACCCGTCGCCCCCGTCACCAGGATCATGGCTCTCCTTCCGCGGTGCGGTCAGCGCGCGAGCGCGGGGCCGGACAGGGTGGCGGTGAAGACGCTCTGGGCGTCCTGCTGTCCGGTGACGCGGACGGCGAGGGTGCCGGGGAGGGTGTCCGGCAGGACGGAGGCCCTGATCCAGCAGGGCCGGTCGAACTCGGCGTACTGGTGGAAGCGGGTGACGCCGGCGGTGGGGACGAACCGCGCGCCGGTGGTGGCGGCGCAGGCGGCCTGGCGGGCGGCCTCCAGCAGGAGCATGCCGGGCACGTGGTCCTTGGGCCGCTGGAAGAGGGTGCGGTGGGCGGTGTCCACGCGCAGTTCCCACAGGTTGCGGTGCGGCGTGGGCGACAGGACGACGTCGTCCGCGCGGGTCCGGCCGGCCTGGGCGGCGGGCAGCGGCCTGGTGGTGGCGCGCCAGGGGCGGGGCTGGGCGTGGGCGCCGCGCATCCGCTGGTAGACGGACGGGCTGATGAACCGGGTCAGGCCGGTGCCCGCGGCGATGAGGAGGCCGTCGCGGCGGACGAGCCAGTCGACCCGTCCCCGGGCGAGGGTCTCCCCGCGCCACACGAGGTCGGAGCAGGTGGTCTCGATCTCCACGTCGGCCGGCTCCCCACCGACCGCCATGTGCTCGGCGTAGCAGGCGTAGTCCAGGCCGGACATCAGGAAGTGGTGGCCGACCGGGACGCCGTACCCGGCGTGGAAGACGAGCATGGCGGCCTGCCGCATCGCCTCCATGAGGAGCAGCGGGTCGTGGCGGTCTCCGTGGACGGGCGCGAAGAACGGGTGGTCGTGGGGCAGTCGTGCGGTGACCGAGAATCGGTTCTCGTCCGTCCGGGTCCATCGGTGAGGGAAGGCGTCCCCCGGTCTGGTCCGGTGGACGAGCTCGATGGGAACCGGTTGACCGGTTTTTCTTTGCGGACGGGTGGCTATGGCCAGACCCGACAAAAGGGCATCTGAGTACATGGGTCCCCCCCGGGGCACATGGCGGGCAAACTGTCTGTGGTGCGCGCGCACTGATAAGATACAGACTGAGCGGTTTTTTTTCTAGGGTGACCGGTTCCCGACCGGATGCGGCCACCGGACGACATCGATGACTGAGGAGGCAGGCGTGGCCAAGCAGGATCGCGCGATCCGCACCCGCCAGACGATCCTGGAGGCGGCGGCGGTCGTCTTCGAACGAGAGGGCTACCAGGCGGCCACCATCACCGAAATTCTCAGGGTGGCCGGTGTGACCAAGGGCGCCCTCTACTTCCACTTCCAATCGAAGGAAGAGCTGGCGCTGGGCGTGTTCGACGCGCAGGAGCCGCCCGAGCAGGTCCCCCCGCAACCCCTGAAGCTCCAGGAACTGGTCGACATGGGCCTCTGGTTCACGCACCGGCTGCGGACCAACCTGCTCACCCGCGCCGGGGTGCGCCTCTCCATGGACCAGCAGGCGCACACCCTGGACCGGCGAGGACCGTTCCTGCGGTGGCGGGAGATGCTGCTGGGGCTGCTGAACCAGGCCCAGGAGAACGGCGAGCTGCTGCCGCACGTGAACACCGCGGAGGCGGCCGAGCTGATCATGGGCGCCTTCACCGGCATCCAGGTGGTGTCGCAGACCCTCAGCGACTACGCGGACCTGGAGGAGCGCTACATCTCGATGCAGCGCCACATCCTGCCCAGCCTGACGGTGCCCTCCGTGCTCGCCGCCCTGGACCTGTCGGCCGGCCGCACCGAGCGCATCACGGCCGAACTGGCCGCCACCCAGGCCTGATCCACCCTTTACGACGCGGGCACGACCCGCACCCCTCACACGCACGAGCCCCTCCCCCCACCTCCCCCTCTCCTTCACCCTCTCGCCGCCACAAAGTGCCCTGACCGAGCGGTCGTTGGCCGCGCCGCGAGTACACCCCCTGTACGCCGATGGTTGTATGGCCGGGCCTGTGAGGCGATTCCTAGAGTTGCGCCCGTGATCAATCTCAGTGGGCAAGTGATCGTCGCCAGGCCGGCTCGAGTCCTGGATCTCCGTTGGCACTCAGCCGTGGAAACCCTTCGCCTCTGCGTGCAGGAGGCCCGTCCGACCGTCCAGGTCGCCTTTCTCCTGCGGTTCGCTGTCGGGATGGCGTCCGCGGCGCAGCTGCCGCACGCCCTGGCGCGGCCCGCGCTCGGCATGGCGTCCCTGTGGTGTGCCGTGGTCTACGCGTATCTGCTCAATGGTGTCACCGACGTCCGCGAGGACCGGGCCAACGGCTCCCGGCGCCCGATCGCCCGTGGCGACCTCCCCGCACGGACCGCGGCCAACGGCACCGTGCTCCTGGCCTGCGCCGCCCTCCTCCTCGGGGGGCTGGCCGGGCCCCGGGTGGTGCTCTGGACGGCCGGCTTCCTGGCGCTGAGCTGGGCCTACTCGGCCGAACCGGTGAAGGCCAAGTGCTCCAGCGGGCGGTGCGCGGTGGTGGTCTTCGGACTGGGCGCGACCGCGTACGGGACGGGGGTCGCGGCGTCCGGCGGCGAGTGGACCGCGACGGGCGTGCTGGTCGCCGGGGTGATGTCGGCCTGGATGGCGCTGGTCGGTGCCGTGGTCAAGGACCTGGGCGACGTCCGTGGTGACGCGGCCGGCGGCCGCCGTACCGTCGCGGTCGTCCGCGGTCCGGCGGTCGCGCGTGCCCTGGCGGTGGCAGGCGCCCTCGCCGTCGGCGCGGGTGCGCCGGCACTGGCGCTGCTGTGGGCCCCGACCGCCCTGGCGGCCGCGGTGCCCGTGGCGCTGGGGGCGGTGTGGGTCGTCGCCCGGATGCTGCACGGTGCCCGTCGTGAACACGCCGACCGCGCGGAACGGCGCGGTGCCTACCGGGCCTTCATGGTCACCCAGTACGTCGCGAACCTCGCCGTGCTGGCCGTCCTGGCCCTGGGGCAGCCCCTCGGGTGAACCGGACGCCGACCGCCGCGAGCCCACCCTGATCACCCCGACCGCGCCGCTCCAGCGGCGCGGTCAACTCTTGTCCCCGAACGTCTTGTTCAGCGCCTGCACCCGGGAGTTGATGCCGAGCTTGCGGTACGCGTTGTGCAGATGGCGCTTGACGGTCGCCTCGGTGATCTCGAAGCGCCGACTGATCTGCCGGTTCGTCAACCCTTCGCGTACGGCCGTGAGGATCTCCCGCTCCCGCAGCGTGAGCGACTCCAGCGCCTGCGCGTCCGGATCCGCCTGTGGACCCGTCCCGGACGGCCGCGGCGGACCGTCGGCAAAAACCGGAGCGGGGGCGACAGCCGGGACCGGGGCGGTTGGCCGGGTGGCCTCCTCGTAGCCGCGGATTCCCTGGTAGAGGCGCCTTCCCGTGACCGTGCGGAACGTGGTGCTGATCTCCTGCTGGACCGCGTGCCGTTCCCCGGCCGGCATGAGGGCCGCCGCCCCCGTGGTCGCCTCCTGCATCGCCTGCCAGAGCACCTCGGCCGCCCGGACCGACTCGGACACCGGGATCTGCTGGGTGACGCGGTGCGCCCCCAGGAGCCGGGAGTACTCCCCCACCCCCGTGGCCTCCGCCGGCCGGCCCGTCTCCAGGGACTGCGCGCACTCGGCCACGATGTTCTGCGCCTGGTACCGGCACTGCTGCCAGGCGTCGTCGCGGGTCGCCAGCGGGCTGCCGAGCCGCCGTAGCTCCGTCCGGTACGCCTCGATGATCGCGGCTGTGGCGGTACGGAGGTGCTGTGCGGCTGCCTGACGACTCAACTCTCGCTTCCCCTTCTCCGGGGCCGCAGGCCGTTCCGGTTGGCCCCGCAGCATGATCATCGCGAAGAAACGTAGCACCATCGGTATCAGAGGAAAAGGCTGTCCACAGGGTGAGAAACCAGCAGTCCGGCGGCCCCAGAGCCACGGATTTCGTGGTGCTGGGGCTGCCGGACCGGTGACTAGTCGCCTCAGGACGTCCTGGCCCGTTGGGTGACGACGATGCAGGCGAGCACGATGGCCGCGGTCAGCGGCACGGCCGCGCCGATCTCCTCGCCCAGCAGCAGCACGGCCCACACGAGGGTCAGCAGCGGCTGCGCCAGCTGGAGTTGGCTCGCGCGGGCCACCCCGATGAGCCCCATGCCCTTGTACCAGACGACGAATCCGCCGAACTGGGAGACGGCCGCGATGTACGCCATGCCGATCAGCGCCTTGGCCGTGAAGTGCACCGGCTCGTGCGGCAGTGCCCACAGCGACAGGAGGAGGTTCACCGGGGCGGCGAGGACCACGCCCCAGGCGATGACCCGCCATCCCGGCATGTGGGCGGAGAGCCGCCCGCCGAAGGCGTACCCGGCGGCGCACACGACGAGGGCGCCGAAGAGGTAGAGATCGGCGACCGTCGGCTTGCCGTGGCTCTGCGAGAGCGTGAAGGCGATGACGGTCGCCCCGCCGGTCAGGGCCGCCGCCCAGAACACCTTCGAGGGGCGCCGCCGGGTGAGGACCGCGGAGAACGCCGCGGTGGCCATCGGCAGCGCGCCGATGACGATCGCCGAGTTCGCCGTGGACGAGGTCTGCAGGGCGAGCGTGGTGAGCAGCGGGAAGCCGATCGCGCAGCCGCCCGCCACGACGGCGAGCGCCGGCCAGTCGGCACGGGTCGGCAGCGGCGCCCGCGTCACGAGCAGCGCGGCGGCCGCGATGACGGCGGCGAGTACGCCGCGCACGCCGATGGCGCTCCACGGACCGAATCCGTCGAGGGCCCACGCCGTGCCGGGGAAGCTGAAGGAGAAGCTGAGCACGCCGAGCGCGGCGTAGAGGGTGCCGCGCGGTACGACCGAGGCGGGGGGCGGGGCCGCGGCTCCGGCCGCCGGGGCGGAGGAACCCGCGGGCGGGGCGGGGATGGTGGGGGTCTGCTGCGTTGCCATGGTCATCCGTTCTTCCGGTCGCGGGAGAGGTGGTCCAGCCGGGCGGCGATGGCCTGCGCGAACCGGGCCGCGGAGCCTTCCGCGAAGGGCATGCTCAGCGACGGCTCGCACACTTCCAGTTCGAGCAGTACGGGCCTGCCGTCGCCGTCGCGGATGAGGTCGACGCGGCCGTAGAGCAGCGGCTGCCCCAGCTCGAGCCGTGCCACCACCGCCTCCAGCGCGGCCGAGGCGACCGCCCGCTCGTCCGGGGCGGCCTCCCGCGCGGTGCGGGCGTCCTGTGTGGGGACGTCGACGGTGCCGTCCGGCAGGAGCAGCGCCCGCTTGCGGATGGCGTGGCTGTACGCGCCGTCGAAGTAGATCAGGTCGGTCTCGCCGTCGCGGTCGACGGCGTCCAGGTAGGGCTGGATCAGCGCGTCGCAGCCCTGCTGGAGCAGCTTGGCGATGTGGCGCGCCGCCTCGGGCTCCTGCGCGCGGGAGAACCGCTGCACGTCCCGCGAGTAGGCGCCGACGGTCGGCTTCACCACGAACTCGGCGGCCTCGGGGTGCCGCGCGAGGAAGGCCCGCAGGGCGTCGGCCGGGTCGGCCTCGGGTGCCACGAAACTGCTCGGCACGACCGGTACTCCGGCCGCGTCCAGATCGCCCAGGTAGCTCTTGTCGAGGTTCCAGCGCACCACGGGTAGCGGGTTGAGCAGGTGCGTCACGGCGGTGACGCGCTCGCACCACTCCAGGAAGCGCGGGAGTTGCTCGACGTAACTCCAGGGGGACCGCAGCAGCACGGCGTCGAAGACCCCCCAGTCGATGTCCGGGTCCTCCCAGCTGCATATCTCGGCCCGCAGTCCGACGGCCTGGCATGCCTCCAGCAGCAGCGGCATGTCGTAGTCGATCGGAAGACTGGTCGAATCGGTGGCCAGGGCCACATGATTGCTCATCGAAATCACTCCATTGGTCGGCGGAATCACCAGGGGACGGTTTCTCCGCGATGCGTGTACGAGCCGGTCGGGCCGTCGTCGCCGAGCAGGGCCATCGCCACGCCCGTCCGCGCGCCGTCCGGGATGTCGAGGTCTCCCTCGCCGTCGTTCAGGCCGGTCCGGGTGTAGCCGGGGTGCACGGCGTTCACCTTGATCGGGGTGTCGCGCAGCTCGTAGGCGAGGTGCACGGTCCAGGAGTTGACCGCGCTCTTGGAGGCGCTGTAGGCGGGGAGCGACTTGAACATGTCGCTGTAGGCGTACGAGTCGGGATCGCTGTGCGTGGTGACGGAGCCCAGCAGGCTGGACATGTTCACGATGCGTCCCGCCGGTGACCGGCGCAGGAGGGGCAGCAGCGCCCGGGTCACCTCCACGACGCCGAACAGGTTGGTGTCGAAGGTCTGGCGCCACTGCGCGAGCGGCTGCTCCGACGGCTTCCTGCCGTACTCCTCGATACGGATCGCGGCGTTGTTGACGAGGATGTCGAGCCGGCCGTACGACCGCTCGACCTCGGCGGCGGCGGCCCGGATGCCGTCGGCGTCGGTCACGTCGAGGACCAGCGGCTCCACGGCCCCGGTGGTCCGGCGCAGTTCCTTCGCCGCCGCGGCGACCGCCTCGCGGTCCCGCCCGGCGAGGAGCACGTGGACGCCCCGGGCGGCGAGTTGGCGTGCCGTCTCGAAGCCGATGCCGCGGTTGGCGCCGGTGACGAGGGCCAGCCGGGTCGAGGGGTCGGTCATACGAACCTCCGTAGTGCTACAGCGTGGTGAGGAACTTCGCGACGGGCGTGCCGAAGCGATCGATGTCGACGAGGAAGGCGTCGTGGCCTTCGTCGGAATCCAGGGCCAGGAACCCGGCGTCCGTGCCGCCGGCGCCGAGGCCGTCGGCGATCTCCCGCTGCTGTCGGAGCGGAAAGAGGATGTCGGTCTCCACCCCGATGGCCAGCGCCTTCTCGAGCCGTATCCGGGCCAGGGCCTCGGCGGTCGTGGAGCCGGAGGACTCTCCGAGGTCGAAACGGTCCATGCAGCGGCTGAGGTGGAGATAGCTGTTGGGGTCGAACCGGCCGGCGAACTTCCGGGCGTGGCATTCGAGGTAGGCCTCGACCTCGAACTCCGGACCGAAGCGTTCGCCGTCCGTGCGGCGCTCCGCCGCGATGCGGGCGCGGCCGAAGCGGCTGTCCCACTCCCGGGCCGAACGGTAGGTCGCCATGCCCAGCTTGCGTGCCGTGAGCATGCCGCGGTGCGGGTAGGTGCGCGCGTCGTAGCGGCCGCCGTTCCACTGCGGGTCGAAGCGGATCGCCTCGCGTTGCAGGGAGCGGATCGCCGTCGCGAAGGGCAGGGAGTTCGCCGCCCCGCAGATGTTCAGGTGGGTGCGGGCCAGGCCGGGGTGCCGGGCCAGCAGGGACAGCGCCGTCATCCCGCCCATGGAGGTGCCGATGACGCACGCGAGGCGCTCGATGCCCAGGGCCCGCACGGTGTGGGCGGCCGCGTCGGCGATGTCCTCCAGCGACAGTTCCGGGAAGTCGGGGCCGTACGGCTCGCCCGTGGCGGGATCGGTGGAGGCCGGTCCGGTCGAGCCCTTGCAGCTGCCGAGCGCGTTCAGGCAGATCACGTACCAGCGGTCCGTGTCGACCGGCTTGCCCGGCCCCACCATGGCCTCCCACCATCCCGGCGAGGGGTCCGCCGGGTGGGAGGCGACATGGCTGTCGGGCGAGAGGCCGGTGAGGACGAGGACGGCGTTGTCGCGTTCGGGCCTCAGCCGTCCGACGGTCTCGTACGCCACGCGCGCCCCGGTGAGGGTCCCGCCGCACCGCAGGGTGAACGGGTCGGGAAGAGCGGCGAATCGGGCAGCCGGGGGAACGAATTCCCTCTTCACGTCAGTTCCCTTCAGCCCAGCGACGCGAGCCACTCGTCGTCCGAGCCCTCGTTGACGCCCTCCATGAGGAACGTGGACAGGTAGCGCTCGCCGGTGTCCGGCAGCATGGCGAGCAGCACCGAACCCTCGGGCGCGGTCTGCGCGACACGGAGTGCGGTCGCCAGGGTGGCGCCGGCGGAGATGCCGGCGAAGATGCCCTCCTCCGCGGCGAGCCGGCGCGCGGTGTCACGGCCCACCGTCTCGTCGATGGTGACCAGTTCGTCGATGACGCTGTCGTCGAGCACGCCGGGCACGAAGTTGGGGGACCAGCCCTGGATCCGGTGGACGTTCCACTCCTTCTTGCCCAGGATGGCCGCGTTCTCCGGCTCGGCGGCGACGATCCGGACCCCGGGGCGGGCGGTTTTCAGCATCTGCCCGACGCCGGTGAGGGTGCCGCTGGTGCCGAACCCGGTGACGAAGTAGTCCAGCCGCTTGCCCGCGAAGTCGGCGAGGATCTCCGACGCCGTGGTCTCCCGGTGGTAGGCGGGGTTGGCCGGGTTGTCGAACTGGTGGGCACGGAACCAGCCGTGCTTCTCGGCCAGTTCGTCGGCGATGCGGTTGCCGCCGCTGCTGCCCAGCTCGCCGGGGAAGAGGATCACCTTGCCGCCGTACGCCCGGATGAGCTTGCGCCGCTCCTGCGAGTACGTGTCGCCCATGACGGCGACGAAGTGGTAGCCGCGCGCCGCGGCCACCATCGCCAGGGCGATGCCGACGTTTCCGGAGGTGCACTCGACGATCGTGTCGCCGGGCTTCAGCAGCCCCTTGGCCTCGGCGTCGAGGACCACGGAGAGCGCGAGCCGGTCCTTGACCGAGCCGCCGGGGTTGAACGCCTCGACCTTCACGTAGACCGTGGTGTGTGCGGGGCCGAGCCGGTTCAGTCTGACGATCGGGGTGCGGCCGACGGTGTCGAGGATGCTGTCGAAGAGGGGCATGGGGATCTCCTTGACGGGCTGGTGGGGAGAGAGGAGCGGGCCTACCGGCTGACGCCTACCGACCGGCGAAGACGTTCTCGAAGACGGGCGCGATCATGTCGAGGATCACGGCCACGGCCCGCTCGTTCTGCGCCTCGTCCGAGGAGGCGTCGAACTCGGCCAGTTCGACCCCGAGCAGCCGGTCCGCCGGGATCGTGTCGAAGACGGTCCGGATCTGCTCCGGGAGCAGGCCGTCGGGGACGGTGTAGTCGGCCGGCACATGGCCCGGTTCGAGCACGTCCCAGTCGATGTGCACCCAGACGGGGCGGTCGCCGATGGCGTCCAGGATGTTCTCCGCCGTCGTCTCCCCGGGCGGGATGACCCGGACCCCGGCCCGGGCGATGAGCTCCGCCTCGGCCTCGTCGATGTCCCGCGAGCCGACCAGCACCGCCTGCGAGGCGGGCAGCCCGCCGCCGTGGCCGCTGTCCCACAGGCCGCACGCGGCGGCGAGGACCATCCCGCCCAGGTAGCCGGTGCCGGTCGTGTCCGGTGTGTTGAAGTCGCCGTGCCCGTCGATGTAGAGCACGACCGCGTCCGGGAGCTCCCTGGCCACGACCGGCAGCGTGCCGATGCTCGCCGGGCAGGTGTTGGAGACGAGGACCGTCCGGTGGCCGCCGCGGATGCTCTCGCCGACCGCCCGGCCCAGTGCGGTCAACTGCCCCTCGGCCTGCGGAAGGCTGACGCTCCAGTCGTCGTTCGCGGCCGGGGCGGGCTCGCCGATCCACCGGCCGGTGAGTCCGTACCGCTCCTCCACGGCGCGCGCGAGGCGGGCGGCGCCCTCGATCATGCGGGGCTTCCGGTCGGCCACCCGGCCCTGGGAGACGATGAGCTCGATCATGAGTCAGGAATTCCTCTGCGTTTCGTCGGTGTCGTCGGTGTCGTGGGTGTCGTGGGTGTCACGGGGTCGGAAGGGGCAGGTGTCGGTTCGCCCGGTGTTCTCCTCGATCAGGCCGTACTGGCGCCATTCGAGAGCGCCGACGCCGTAGGAACCCAATTGCGGCGAGTGCTGGACACCGTCGTAACGGTGTATGCGCTTGCGGATGTTGGCGCGGACTTTCCGGCCGCTCGGAGTTTCTCCGGCGAAGACATCGAACCGCTCGCGCGGATTGATGACGAGCACGAAGGAACCGCCGAGGTTCCGGCTGCGGCGAACCCGGTGTGCGGGGTTGCTCATATTGCAGAACAGCGGCATTCCGTTGAAGCACATGGACCACGTCTCGGCGTCGGGATGCCGTGCGACGCCGACGGGCCATGGCGCGGGATCGACACGGTGCAGTTCCTGCAGCACGTGCCAGCCGAAGGCGTGGTGGCCCTCGACCGAGTCCGCCTCCACGGCGCCCGGCGAGAACACCACGACCAGCGGATACGCGGTGTCCAGTTGACCGTCCCAGCGTCCCGCCTCCTCGACGTACTCCGTCAGGGCCGCCGCCAGATGCCGGATGCCGTCGCTCCCGCCGTCCGCCACGAAGACGAATCTCAGGAGCTGCTTGCGGAAGGCGTTCCGCGAGAAGACGCAAGGAAAGTCCGGATCGGCGAGCCGCGCCGCAATCTCCTCGACTGCAGTGCGCTGCCAGCCGTCTTCGAATTCACTTGTCTGCGCCTGGGAAACAATTGCTGTGGGTTGCTGCGACGTGTGCACCTAGCCATCCGTTTCTGCGGTTACGGGCTGTGGCGATGACCATGGTGACCTGCGGAATCGGGGCGTCACAACACATTGAAACGAAGGGTTGAGGAACGAAGTAGGGCCCGTACAACCATGGTTGTACGGGCCCTGCTTTTTCCTTCGCGATGACCGGATCAGATGGTGTAACCGGAGTTGAGCTCGACTTAGCCCTCGGTCAGGTCGCATCCCCGGAGAGGTGGCCGCGGGCGTCGGTGGCCCGCACCGCCTGACCTGCGAACGGGTGTTCACACGGGTTGTAGGTTGTGATCTCGTGAGCAACAGCAACGGGCAGAAGGTCGTCGCCGAGCGGTATGTGCTGACCGAGCGACTGGGCAGCGGCGGGATGGGCACGGTATGGGGTGCCTGGGACCACTTGCTGCAACGTGCCGTCGCCGTGAAGGAGCTGCATGTCGTGGCCCACGGCGACGAGCACCGGGCGCGGATGCGCCGGGCGCTGACGGAGGCTCGCGCCATCGCCCGCGTCGCCCACCCCAACGTGATCGACATCTACGACCTGGTCGAGTTCGAGGGCCGACTGTGGATCGTGATGGAACTCGTCCCAGGAGGCTCGCTGGCCGATCACCTCAAGGCCGGGGGCCCGCCGCCGACAGCCGATGTCGCCCGCGTAGGGCTTCAGATACTTTCCGCACTGGAAGCCGTGCACGCCACCGGAGCGCTGCACCGGGACGTGAAGCCGGCCAACGTGCTGCTGCGGTCGGACGGCAGTGCGGTGCTCACCGACTTCGGGATCGCCGCGCTCGCCGAAGGGGGGCACACCACGACGGGTGGCGTCGTCGGATCCGTCGAGTTCATGGCACCCGAAAGGATGCGAGGACTCCCGGCCGGACCTCCCAGCGACCTGTTCTCCCTGGGCGCGACGCTCTGCGCGCTGGCCACGGGAACCCCTCCCTTCACCCGCCCGGAACCGACCGCGGTCATGCACGCGGTCGTCTACGAGGAACCGGAGATCGCGCCGAGCGCAGGCGAACTGCGCGACGTGATCGAGGAACTGCTCCGCAAGGACCCGGATCGACGGCCGACCGCCGCCGCGGTCACCCGTTCCCTACAATCAGTCATCGCTCGAAGCACCCGGCCGCCGAGCCCTACCCGCAGGCTCCCTCCCGGCGCTACCCGGCGCCGCCGCGCCAAGCCGTGGAAAACGGCCGTGCTGGCCGGGGTGCTCATACTGGGCGGCGTGGGAGCCGGCATCTACTGGTCCACCGACGACCCGCGCACCCCCACAGCTCACACCGAGCCGAAATCCGCTGCGCGGCAGATCGATGCGGTGATGGCGGTTCCGGGGACCGAGAATCGCTTCTGGGTGTTCTCGGGCGACCGGTACGTACTGATCGAGACCGGCGACAGCCCGGCCGAAGCCCGCAGGATCAGCGGACCAGGCACCCTGGCGAGCTGGAAGAAGTCCTTCGGCGACCTGCCCGCCTTCACCCGGCGGATCGACGCCGCCCTACCGGTCCCCGGTCACGACGACCGCTACTGGGCGTTCTCCGGCGACCAGTACATCCTGATCGAGGTCGCCGCCGGCACCTCCGCCAGGGGACGCCTCCAAGAACCACGCCCGATCACCGACTGGGCCGACAGCGTCGGCGACCTGACCGGCTCCGGCAGCCGCATCGATGCGGTGATGGCGGTTCCGGGGACCGAGAATCGCTTCTGGGTGTTCTCGGGCGACCGGTACGTACTGATCGAGACCGGCGACAGCCCGGCCGAAGCCCGCAGGATCAGCGGACCAGGCACCCTGGCGAGCTGGAAGAAGTCCTTCGGCGACCTGCCCGCCTTCACCCGGCGGATCGACGCCGCCCTACCGGTCCCCGGTCACGACGACCGCTACTGGGCGTTCTCCGGCGACCAGTACATCCTGATCGAGGTCGCCGCCGGCACCTCCGCCAGGGGACGCCTCCAAGAACCACGCCCGATCACCGACTGGTCGTCATTCCAGACGGATTGAGCCCGCCAGGTTGATCACGGCCCCCGGTGAGGGCGCAGGCGCTGCCGCCGATGGCGCGGGCGGTGTGGACCATCGTCGCCCGCCCCGCCGGGGCCGAGCCGCCGTCCGGTCGGCATCGAGGCGGACGAGCGTCGCGGTGTCGCCACCGCGCCGGAAAGCAGCCCGACTGCGGCCCGGCGGGGCCTCCACACCGTCATGAACGCACCCTCGCGCCGCCGCACCTGCCTCCGTGACGCACGCCACACTTCCGAATGCCTAGCTTTCACTAGGTATTAGCCGCATGATGGCCGCCATGTCCCCCCACTGGACCCCGACCGCACGCGTCGTCAGCCCCCGCCCCTCCGGACCCGCCCCCACCGAGGGCGGCGCCCGCCCCGCCGCCCTGCTGCGTGGCGAGTTCACCACGCGGGCAGCGGTGCGATCGGCGCGACTCCTCGTCACCGCCCTCGGCGTCTACGAGCTGGAGCTCAACGGAACCGTGGTGGGCGACCACGTCCTGGCCCCCGGCTGGACGAGCTACCGCCATCGCCACCGCTACCAGTCCTTCGACGTCACGGCCCTGGTCCGGGAGGGCCGCAACGCCTGGGGTGCCCACCTGGCCGACGGCTGGTACCGGGGCCTGCTCGGATTCAACGGCGGCACCCGGGACATCTACGGTGAGCACACCGGACTCCTCGCCGAACTGCGCGTGGAGTACGCCGACGGCTCCGCCGACACCGTCGGTACCGGAGACGGCTGGCGCTGGAGCCCCGGACCCGTACTCACCGCCGGTCTGTACGAGGGCGAGGAGTACGACGCCCGCCGCGAGCAAGCCGGCTTCAGCGAACCCTGCTTCGACGACTCGGCGTGGCAGCCGGTGGAGATCCTGGACTTCGACACCACCGTCCTCTTCCCGGCCGACAGCCCCCCGGTGCGGCGCATCCAGCACCTCGCACCCGTCTCCGTGACCACCTCACCCACGAGCCGGACCATCCTCGACTTCGGTCAGAACCTCGTCGGGCGGCTGCGTATCCGCGTCCGCGGCGAAGCCGGCCGCACGGTCACCCTCCGCCATGCCGAGGTGCTGCAGGACGGCGACCTCTGCACCCGTCCGCTGCGGCACGCCACGGCCACCGACCGCTACGTCCTGCGCGGCGACCCGGCGGGCGAGGAGTGGGAACCCCGCTTCACCTTCCACGGCTTCCGCTACGCCGAGGTCGATGGCTGGCCCGGCGAGCTCGACCCCGCCGACATCACGGCCGTCGTGCTCCACAGCGACCTGCGCCGCACCGGCTGGTTCTCCTGCTCGGACGACTCCCTGAACCGCCTGCACGAGAACGTGGTGTGGGGGATGCGCGGCAACTTCGTCGACGTACCCACCGACTGCCCGCAACGCGACGAGCGCCTCGGCTGGACCGGCGACGTCCAGGTCTTCGCTCCCACCGCCGCCTTCCTCTACGACGTCCGTGACTTCCTGCGCTCCTGGCTGCGCGATCTCGCCGCCGACCAGGGCGACGACGAGCGCCGCGTACCCCCGGTGTTCAGCCCCGACATCCCGGTGATCACGCCGGTACCCATGCCGGCCGGCAACCCGCCGATGGCCGGCTGGTGTGACGCGGCCGTCATCGTCCCCTGGGTGCTGCACGAGCGCTACGGCGACACCGAGGTGCTGCGCACCCAGTACCCCTCGATGCGTGCCTGGGTCGACGCCGTCGACCGGATCGCCGGGCCGGCCCGCATCTGGGGTGAGGGGTTCCAGTTCGGCGACTGGCTCGACCCGACCGCCCCGGCGGACGATCCCGGCCGCGCGATGACGGCGTCCACCCTGGTCGCCACGGCGTACTTCGCCCACTCCGCTCGGCTCCTGGCCCGCACCGCCGGGGTCTTGGGGAACAAGGACGACTCCGCGCGCTACCACGCCCTGGCCGACGCGGTCCGCGACGCCTTCAACTCCCGTTTCCACGCCGGAGGTGGGCGTCTGACGGAGGAGACTCAGACCGCCTACGCCCTCGCCCTGTGCTTCCGGCTGCTGGAGGACGACGCCGACCGCGCGGAGGCCGGACGCCGGCTGGCCGGCCTGGTGGCCGAACGCGGGCACCGCATCGGCACCGGCTTCCTCGGCACGCCCCTGGTGTGCGACGCGCTGACCGACACCGGGCACGTGGACACCGCCTACCGGCTGCTGACCCAACGGGCCTCCCCCTCGTGGCTCCACCAGGTCGACATGGGCGCCACCACCGTATGGGAACGCTGGGACAGCATGCTCCCCGACGGCAGCGTCAACCCCGGCGAGATGACCTCCTTCAACCACTACGCGCTCGGCGCGGTCGCCGACTGGATCCACCGCACCGTCGCCGGACTGGCCCCCGCCGAGCCGGGCTACCGGCGGCTGCTGGTCCGTCCCCGTCCCGGAGGGGGCCTCACCTGGGCCCGGGCCGAGCACGACACGCCGTACGGCCGCGCCGAGATCGGATGGCGTCGCGAGGGCGGCACGCTCCACGTCGACCTCCTCGTACCGCCGGACGTCACCGCACTGGTCGAGCTGCCGGGCACGGAGCCCATGGAGATCGGACCCGGCCGGCACACCTTCCGGCCCCCGTTTCCCGCAACCGCACGGTGACGCCCGCGGAATCGCTCAGGCCGACCCGCTCGCCGGACCACCGGCTCAGTGCAAGGAGCACACATGACACACACCAACCTGCCCGACACCTTCCTGTGGGGCGTCGCCACCGCGGGGCATCAGAACGAGGGCCACAACAGCGCCAGTGACACCTGGTTCCTGGAGCACACGACGCCCTCGCTGTTCCGTGAGCCGAGCGGGCCGGCGTGCCGGGGTTACCAGCAGTGGGAGACGGACCTCGACCTGGCCGCCGGACTCGGACTCAACGCCTTCCGCTTCTCCGTCGAGTGGGCCCGCGTCGAACCCGAGCCCGGTGTCGTCTCCGCCGAGGCCCTCGACCACTACGAGCGCAAGGTCGACGGCTGCCTCGAACGTGGTCTGGCGCCCCTGGTGACGTTCAGCCACTTCACCGCACCGCACTGGTTCGCGGCGGCCGGTTCCTGGACCGCCGCCGACGCCCCGGTACGGTTCGCCGAGCAGTGCGACCGGGTCATGGCGCGCTTCGGCGACCGCATCGCGTACGCCGTCACCCTCAACGAACCCAACCTGGAGCAGCTGCTCCAGGCGGGCGCGAAGCTCCCGGCCGAGGCGGAGACGCTCAAGACGCAGATGCTCGCGGCCGCCGCACGCGCCGCCGGCAGCGACACCTACGCCAGCGCGAACGTCATCCCCGCCCACCGGCAGGACGAGTTCCAGGCCGCGTTCACCCGCGCCCACCGCGCCGCCCGCGACGCGATCAAGGCCCGCCGGGGCGACCTGCCCGTCGGCGTCTCCATCGCCATCGCCGACGAGGTGGCGCTACCCGGTGGCGAGGAACGCAGGGACGCCAAGCGCGCCGCGGTCTACGAGCACTGGCTGCACGAGGCCCGCAACGACGACTTCATCGGCGTACAGAACTACGAGCGCATCGTGCACGGCCCCGACGGCGAGGTGACGGCCGACGGCGAGCTCAACGGCATGGGCACGGCCATCGCGCCCGAGTCCCTCGCCGGCGCCGTGCGCTACGCCCACGAGGTGGCGGGCGTGCCGGTCCTCGTGACCGAGCACGGCATCCAGACCTCGGACGACACACAGCGCGCCGCATTCGTTCCCGCCGCGATCCACGGGCTCGCGGCCGAGGTCGGCGCGGGCACGCCCGTCCTCGGCTACTGCCACTGGACGCTCATGGACAACTTCGAGTGGATCTTCGGGTACGGGGCCCAGCTCGGGCTTCACGAGGTCGACCGCGAAACGTTCCAGCGCCGTCCGAAGCCGAGCGCGAAGGCGTACGCGGACGTCGTGCGGAGCTACCGGGGTACGCCCGCCGACGGCAGGGCCTGACCCGCTCCGGACAGCCCACAGCCAGTAGGCCACGCACGGCTTGCGCCCACCAGGACCTCTGCACGCCGCAGAGGTCCTGGTGGGCTTTGTACCGGGTGCGTTCAGACGACGGGGGCGGCGTCGGTCTCCGCGGGGTCCCGCAGGGGCGGGATGAACAGGGAGATCGCCAGCGTCAGCACGGTGAGCAGCGCTCCGGTCCAGAAGAGCCAGGCGTAGCCGCCGTCCTGGTAGAAGGCGGTGCCGTCCACGACGGTGCTGTGTGTGGCGAGAGCGGCGAACGAGAGGGCGGTGACGATGGCGCCGAAGAAGTTGATGAGCATGTTCAGCATGCCGCTGCCCAGCCCCTGCTCGTCCTTGGAGACCACACCGACGACCAGCACCGGTGCTCCCGCGACGACGAGACCGGCGCCGAGGTTGGCCAGGCACGAGGTGAGGATGAGCTGGGTCTCGTCGGCGTGGAAGAAGCCCACCAGGCCGTAGCCGACCGCCATGAGGGCCAGCCCCGTCCACCAGAGCAGGCGGGGATCGATCCTGCGCAGGAGGCGGCTGGCGACGAGGCCGGACCCGAACATCACTGCGTTCCAGGTCAGGCTGACGACGGCGTTGTGCTGCGCGGTCCATCCGAGCCCGGCGGAGACGCCGGGTATGTGCGGGTAGAGGGCCAGCAGGATCGCCATGCCGGGCATGGTGTAGGCGACGGACTGTGCGAGCCCTCCGGTGACGAGGACCAGGGCGACCGGGCGGCGCCTGAGCACCTTCAGGTCCAGGATCGGGTGGGCGCTGGAGCGTTCCACGAAGAGGAAGACGACCAGTGCGGCCAGGCCGGCGGTGAGCCAGCCGAGTGTCTTGGCATCGGCCCACCCCCAGCTCTGCCCCTGGCCGACCGCGTAGACGACCGCGGTCAGACCTCCGCCGAGGACCAGGCCGCCGAGCCAGTCGAAGCCGGGCCGGCGGTCGTGCGGTGGGGTCTGCGGCACCAGGAAGGCGATCAGCGCGAAGCCGACGGCGGAAGCCGCGGCGAGGAACCACATCACGCCTTCGTAGCCCCAGCCGTCGACCAGCCGGCCGGCCAGGAACGGCGCGGTCAGGGCCACCAGGCCGACGCTGCTGCCCAGGACGGCGCTGGCCGGCTTCACCAACCGGGCGGGGAAGATGTCCCGCACGGCCGGGAAGGACAGGGCGGCGAACGGGCCGTAGCAGCCGGCGATGGCCCGTCCGGCCAGCAGCAGCCAGAAGCTGCCCGCCATCGCGGCGATGACGTCTCCCACGACCCCCAAGGCGGTCATCACGAGCATGAGCCGCTTCTTGCCGTACCGGTCGCCCAGCTTCATCACGAACGGCGTCAGCAGCGTCGAGACGAGGACGACGGTCAGACCGAACCAGGCCACGTGGGTGGTGTGGAAGCTCTGCGCCACGCTGGCGGTGGCGTTGGCACCCAGGATGCCGGCGGCGGCCAGGAGCTGGGTCGGCCAGATGAGCGCAACGAGTACGGCGACCAGTCGCGGCGTCCATCTCGCGGTGTCTTGGGACGGTGCTGCGTCGAGCGAGGGGCTTGCAGACGTGGGTGTCATGAAGCCGCCTCCTTTCGCGAACAGGGGGGAGGCCGGGGTCGTGCGAGGAAGGGCATGCCGTTACCAGAGCTCATCTCTCGGCCACAGGCTCGAAACGTTCCCTCGCTTCCGGATGATGATGGAGCCAATACTTAGTGCACGCTAGGCATTGAGAGAGTGGCGCACGTCACATCGCAGCGCGTCGGCGGGGCGGCCTCTCCGTGCGGCGGCAGCACTCCCGTGATGACCAGCGACGACACTCGGTACGGTTGTCCGTATGGGGACACCACGGGGGCCGCGCGGCGGCTACGCGACAGGGCAGGCCAGACGCCACCAGATCCTCGAGGCCGCGCTGCTGCGCTTCGGCCAGGACGGCTACCGCAAGACCTCACTCGCCCGCATCGCCCAGGACGCCGGGATCACCGACGCCGGGCTGCTGCATCACTTCCGCGACAAACAGCAACTCCTGCTGGCTGTCGTGCAGCACTGGCACGAACGGCTCGACGAGCAGTGGGTACGCGTGTCCGACTCGGTACGGGACGCCTTTCGCTGCCACCTGGACGACACCGCCGAAATCCTCACGATGCCGGGAATCCTCGAGCTCGCCGTCGTGGTGGGCGCCGAGGCCACCGCCCCCGACCACCCCGCGCACGACTTCTTCTCCCGGTGGCAGGAGAAGGGTGTGCGGGAACTCGCGGACCGCCTGCACGCCGGCACCGTGTCGGGTGAACTCAAAGCGGGCCTGGATCCCGAGAGCATCGCCCGGGAGTGCGCGGCGCTCGACGCCGGGCTGCGGATCCAATGGCTGGCCAGCGGGCGTTCCTTCGACCTGATCTCCGTGATGCGCTCGCACCTGGACCGCCTGATGCGCCACATCTCGGCCGATGGCGAGGGGCTGTAGCACCCGGAGAGACACCGTGACCGCTCACAGGTCCAGGACGAGGCGCGGGCAGGCGGCGCGCGAGACGCAGATGAACATCGTGTCGTTGCGTGCCTGCTCAGCAGGGGTGAGCAGTGAGTCGCGGTGGTCCACCGCCCCGTCGAGGACCGTCGTCTCGCAGGTGCCGCAGGTGCCCTCCTGGCACGAGGACAGAACCTGCACGCCGACCTCCTCGACCGCCTGGAGGACGGTCTTGTCCGGTGGGACGGTCACCGTCATGCCGCTCCTGGAGAGTTCCACCTCGAAAGAGGCCGAAGAGGCGGCGTCCTCCCGCGACTTCGGCGTGAACCGCTCGATGTGCAGTGCGCCCTTCGGCCAGGTGGCACATCGCCGCTCCACCGCGTCGAGCAGGGGCTCGGGACCGCAGCAGTAGACGAGGGTGCCGGGGGCGGGGCTGCCGAGCAGCCCGTCCAGGTCGAGAAGGCCGGTCTCGTCCTGGGGGCACAGTTCCACGCGGTGGGGGTGGTCCCTGGCGAGTTGCCCGGCGTAGGCCATGGTGGCGAGGCTGCGTCCGCCGTACACCAGCCGCCAGTCGGCCCCCCGCCGCTCGGCAGTGGCGATCATCGGCAGGAACGGGGTGATGCCGATGCCGCCGGCGATGAACAGGTAGCGGGGGGAGTCGACCAGGGGGAAGTGGTTGCGGGGGCCGCCCACCCGGACCGTGTCGCCCTCGGCCAGCGTGTCGTGCACGTAGAGGGAGCCGCCCCGGCTCCGCGGCTCGCGCAGCACGGCCACGTGGAGGAGGGAGGTGTCCCGCGGGTCGCCGCACAGCGAGTACTGCCGTACCAGGTCCGGGCCCAGCACCAGGTCGATGTGGGAGCCGGGCTCCCAGGCGGGCAGCCGCTCACCGGAGGGGTGGGCCAGGCTGAGCCGGACGACGCCCTCGGCCAGGGGCTCCTTGCGCAGCAGGGTCAGCTCGAGTTCGGCGATGGTGCGTTGGGGTCTCGTGAGGGTCATGGTGGTTCACTTTCCGGACCGGGACCGGCTTCAGGCCGGGTTCGCGGGCCGAGGCTTGGGGGCGGGAGCGGACTGCGGAACAGGGCTGGGGTGGTGGTCCTCGGGATGGCGGAGCAGCCAGTCCCACAACTCGACCGGGTCCTCGAACTCCCGCTGCGCATCGCAGTGGCAGACGGCCAGCAGCAGGTCGGTGCCGAGGACCCAGTGGACGCGGTTGACGTTCTGGCCGGAGAGGCCGGGTGGGTGGAGCGGGGTCACCGCGCGTCCGCCCGGGCCCGCGTCGCGGCGCCCTCCTGGGCCAGGCGGGCGAGGAGGCGGCGGGCGGCGAGTCCGCCGGTGTCGATGTTGATGCTCAGCTCCTGGTAACCGGGCTTCTCCGTGTCCAGAGACCTCTGCAGCACGTTGAGGGCCACAACGTCCTGCATGACCACCGTGTGGTTGCTGCCGCGCAGGAACTCGGTGACGCCCTGGTCGTCGAGCGCGAAGTCGCGGGCCACCGCCCAGAAGTCGTACACCGTCTTCTCCGTCGACGGGGTGATGCCGTAGACGACCTCCACGTGGAAGGCGTGCGGGTCGCTGCCGTCCGGGTGCGGCCCGGGAGCGCCGAGGGGCGCGACGCGCGAGTGGAGCAGGTAGAGGCCGGGCGCGTGGTACTCGATGTCCTGCCAGCGGGTGATCCGGCCCTCGATGCCCGTCGACTTGGCGTAGAACGGCGGGCACTCCGCGTCGTCCATGTGGCGGCTGACGCGGACGATGCCGGCTGTGTCGTCGACCTCGGTGGTGATGGGCGTCTCGGCCACCTCGGGAGTGCCGATGTAGCCGCCGTGCAGATACGTCTCATGGGAGAGGTCCATGAGGTTGTCGACGAGCAGACCGTAGTCGGCGTCGATCGGTTCCATGCCCGAGACGACGGTGTAGTCGGGCGAGTCCATCCACGGAGCGCGAGGCGGCAGGGTGCCCCCGGGCTCGCGGTCGCCGATCCACACCCACACGAAGGAGTCCTGCTCGACCACCGGGTACGTCTTCAGGCGCGCGGTGCGCGGGATGCGCTGCTGGCCGGGCACGAAGGTGCAGCCGCCGTCGGTGCCGTAGGTGAAGCCGTGGTAGCCGCACACCACCCGGTCACCGTCCAGCCGGCTGGGCGCCTGTGAGAGCGGGAAGCGCCGGTGCACACAGCGCTCGGACATCGCCACCGCCCGGCCGTCCTCGGTGCGGTACAGCAGGATCGGTTCGCCCAGTACGGTGCGTCCGAGCAGCTCGCGCCCGACCTCGCGCCCGTAGGCGGCGACGTACCACTGATCGCGTACGAAAGCAGTCATGATCGTTTCCTTTGGTATGGGGTGCTCAGCGCGCGGTACCGGTGGCCGGATCCGCGGCGGCGGGACGCAGCAGGAGGAGGGCCGCGCAGCACCCCGTTGTGTACTGCGTGGTGGCCGTCGACGCCCTCAGCCCGCCGGGCGGGGTGCGGACCCGGTGGACCGGGACCGGGCGTCAACGGTGCGGACCATCGTGCGGTCGTCGCCCTCGGGTCACCAGGGGTCTTTCCGGATGCCGGGAACCTCATCGCCCGGGGTGCAGGACGGCGCAGCTCAGGCCTGCGGCGTGACCATGGCGCGGGAGATCGCCCGGGCGCTGGTACAGACGAGCCGGGCCAGCGCGTGCGCGGAGGTGCTGCCGTGGTGTACCACCAGGGAGATCGCGGCGATCACCGCACCGCCGGCGCCGTGTACCGGGGCGGCGACCGACAGGGCGTCCATCGTGACCTGACGGTCGCTGACCGCGTAGCCACGGGTCCGTACCTCGGCCAGCATGCGCCGCAGCTCGCGCGGATCGGTGACCGTGCCCGGCGTGAAGCGTTCGATAGGGCCGGCAAGCGCCTGCTCCTGCACCTCGGTGGGGGCGTGCGCGAGCAGTACCAGCCCGACGCCCGTGGCCGTGAGGGCGAAGCGCCCGCCCACACGTGTCAGCACCGGCACCGCACCGGATCCCGCGATGCGCTCGACGAAGACGACCTCCGTACCCTCGCGCACCGCGAGTTGAACGTTCTCGCGGGTGATCCGGGAGAGGTCCTCCAGGTACGGCAGGGCCCGCTCGCGCAGGCCGTGACCGCGCGGCGCGAGGGAGGCGACTTCCCACAACCGCAGGCCGACGCGGTAGCACCCTTTGTCACCGCGCTCCAGCGCGCCCCAGGCGATGAGCTCGCCGAGCATCCGGTGCACGGTCGACACCGGCAGCCCGGACCGCCGCGACAGCTCGCTCAACGTCATCTCCGGGCAGTTCGCGCTGAACGCGCCGAGGATCTGCAGGGCGCGGCCGAGCACAGGCCCGGTGCCCGACTCGGACCTGCGACGGCGGGCCGTCGGGGCGCCTGCTTCGTCCGCCGCCGGTGAAGGCTCCTCATCGCCGTGCTGCGGCTCATGTACGAGCGAGTCTGCCAAGACGTCCTCACTGGTTTCCCGACCGTGCGCTCCGGTCGGCCGTCGCGGCCAGTGTGCAAGGAAGGTGGCGGCCACGTCGAGACGCCCTCGCGCCAGGGAGGACGGATTGTCGACAAGGCGGGCGGGCTGCGTGGCGTCGTCGATGCTCGGCGGTGGAAGCGCTCCTGCCGTCATGCGGTGCGGTGGTTCCACTGTGCCGGAGCGGTGATTTCTTCCGTTCGTGCCCGGGGGCGGCGGCTGGACGCACCTGTTTCGACGGGACGGCAACCATTCCCGGCTCTGTGGCAACTGGTTGAGCGGCCCGTTCCTCGCGGGCGCCCCCCACATACGTACAGATTGGGCACACACGCATGACTGAGCAGCGCGGCCACGGCAAGGCGCGACACCGCAGAAGGAAGACGGCCCTGCTGGCAGGGGTCCCGCTGGCGCTGGCCGCCGCAGGGGCCATGGCCTACGGCACGGCTTTCGGGGTCTTCGGAGAGGACGCGCGGCCGAAGGCCGCGGCGGCCCCCGCGCCGGACTGGGCCGACGACACCGCTGACGGTTTCGCGTCGGTCCACGCGCTCGGGCAGAAGGGAACGTACGGCGGCAGGGGCGGCAGGACGGTCACCGTGCGCACCCTCGCCGATCTGGAGAAGTACGCGACCGCCCGGGAACCGTACGTCATCGTGGTGGCCGCCACGATCGCGATGAACCCCAAGGGCAAGGAGATCAAGGTCGCCTCCGACAAGACGATCGTCGGCGCGGGCGCCTCGGGGCAGATCGTGGGCGGTGGCTTCTTCCTCGGCCAGGGCGTGCACAACGTGATCATCAGGAACCTCACGATCCGGGATGCGTACCAAGGGATCTGGAACGACAAGGAACACGACTGGGACGCCATCCAGATGGACGGCGCGCACCACGTGTGGATCGACCACAACGACCTGCGCCGCATGGCCGACGGTCTGATCGACAGCCGCAAGGACACCACCTACGTGACGGTGTCCTGGAACAGGCTGAGCGACAACAACAAGACGTTCGGCATCGGCTGGACGGAGAACACGACCGCCAACCTGACGATCCACCACAACTGGTTCCGTGAGACCGAGCAGCGCAACCCGTCGACCGACAACGTCGCGCGCGCCCACCTCTACAACAACTACCTCCAGGACGACCCGGGTACCGGCATCACGTCGTCCTACGGCAACTACGCGCGCGGCAGGACGAGGATGGTCCTGGAGAACAGCTACTTCCAGGGCGTGAACAACCCCGTCATCAAGGACGGCACGGCCGGTCTGGTCCAGCGCGGCAACGTCTTCGCCCGCACCAGCGGCCGCAACGAGAGTGGCGGCGCCGCGTTCGATCCGAAGGCGTACTACACCTACCGCCTCGACCAAGCGTCCGACGTTCCCGCCCTCCTCAAGGCCGGCGCGGGTCCGCGGAGTTCGATCGGCACGACCGTGAGCGCCGGATCGGCGGCCACCGCCGCGCAGAGCACCCTGACCGTGGCCAAGGACGGCAGCGGCCGGTACACGAGCGTGCAGAAGGCCGTCGACGCCGTCCCGGCGGGCAACACCTCGCGCGTCGTGATCCGGATCGCGCCCGGCACGTACCGCGAGACGGTGAAGGTCCCGGCGAACAAGCCGCACATCACGTTCGAGGGCACGGGCCGCAGCCGCAAGGACACCGTCATCGTCGAAGGCCACGCCTCGGGGATGACCAAGCCGGACGGCTCGGGCACGTACGGCACCGGCGGCAGCGCGACCGTCGCCGTGGAGGCCGACGACTTCCAGGCCCGCAACCTCACCATCTCCAACGACTTCGACGAGGCGAGGCACCAGCACCTGAACGGCCATCAGGCGGTGGCGCTGCGCACCGCGGCCGACCGCATCCGCCTGGACGCCCTCATCATCAGCGGCGACCAGGACACCCTGCTCCTCGACACTGCGGGCAAGGACCGCACGGGCCGGGTGTACCTGACCAACTCCTACGTCATCGGCAACACCGACTTCGTCTTCGGCCGCGCCACCGCGGTCATCGACAAGTCCGTCCTCACCCTGAAGAAGCGCTGGAACGGCACCTCGGCCGGGTACGTCACCGCGCCCAGCACCCCCGCCGGCCGCAAGGGCTT
Source organism: Streptomyces sp. NPDC093546 (assembly GCF_044765045.1). Classification (NCBI taxonomy): domain Bacteria; kingdom Bacillati; phylum Actinomycetota; class Actinomycetes; order Kitasatosporales; family Streptomycetaceae; genus Streptomyces; species Streptomyces sp. NPDC093546. The sequence continues at coordinate 27,944 of NZ_JBIWJG010000014.1, forward strand.
CCTCATCACCCGCACCACCATCGACGGCGACGTGGCCGCCCGGAGCTTCTTCCTCGGCCGCCCCTGGCACGCCGGCGGCGACGCGAGCCTCGACCCGCAGACCACCATCCGCGACAGCGTCCTCGGCGCGGCCGTCAAGGCCGCTCCCTGGACGGACATGGGCGGCTTCTCCTGGAAGAACGACCGTTTCGCCGAGTACAACAACGAGGGCCCGGGCGCGGGCCCCGCCCACGGTGACCGCCCGCACCTGACGGACGCCCAGGCCGCCGCCCAGGAGACGGCGGACTGGTTCGGCGACTGGCAGCCCTCCGGCGCCTGATCCCACGGCGCTGTGCCGGATCTGCTGGGGCTTGGAGCGCCCGACCGGGACCGGAAGTGCCGTGAGGGAGCAGGCGATGCAGACCAAGCGGTTGCTCACTGCTACTCTTCCGGATCTCGTCCGGACATTCACATGTCGAACACATGACGCGCAGGCGCCCGGTCCCGGGGGCCCCGAAGTCGCTGCGAGGAGACATCACCCGTGGGCACAGTCGTCGACGACGCCGCCTCCGTGGAGTTCCATGCCTTCTTCGAGCGGCACTACGCCGAACTGGCCCGGCTCGCACACCTGTTGACCGGTGAAGCGGATACCGCCGACGACCTGGCGGCGGATGCGCTGCTCGCGCTGTGGCACCGCTGGGACCGGGTGCGGGCGAGCGAGCATCCGGTGGCGTACGCGCGGGGCGTGGTCGCCAATCTGGCCCGGACGCGGATCCGCACAGCGGTGCGCGAGCGGCGGCGTGTCGCGCTGTTCTGGGCGCAGCGCGAGGAGAGGACCGAGAATCCGGACGTGGCCGGGGTGGTCGACGTACAAGGGGCGCTGCGCAGGCTGCCGTTCCGGAAGCGGGCGTGTGTCGTACTGCGCCATGCGTTCGACCTGTCCGAGAAGGACACCGCGCTGGCCCTGGGCGTGTCGGTCGGTACGGTGAAGAGCCAGACGTCGAAGGGGATGGCCGAGCTGCAGCGGCTGCTCGGGGCGCAGGGTGCTCCGCGTAAGGTGCACACGGCGATGGCACGTACCGGGACTGCCGGAGGAAGGGACCGATGACCATGCGGCGGGACGTGCACGACGAGCTGCGCGCCCGGCTGCACGAGGCGGCCGGGGCGCACCGGCCCGACCGCGCGCGGATCCTGGCACGGCTCGAACGCGGCATGGCGCAGGTGGACCCGGCCCGCTCCCGAGCGGCCCGTCCGCCCCGGTTCGGCTGGGTGCGGGCGGCCGGCGTCACCGCGATGGTCGCGGGGATCCTCACCGCCGGCGGCTACGGCGTGGCCTCCGTGGTGAACGACGGGCCTCCGCAGCAGACGGTCGCGGTCCCGCCGACACCCGCCCCCACCTCCACGCCCGCCCCGTCGGCGGACGCGACGCGCCCGGTGCCCTCGCCGGTGGCCCCGACGCCCGTGGACCCGACGCCCGTGGAGCCCACGCCGAGCACCTCCCGCGAGCCCCGCGAGCCGAGCGCCTCCCCGTCACCTGGGCCCGGTGCCGGCGTACCCGGCGCGGGTGAGCAGGACGGGCCGCTGTGGTCGGACGGCTCCGTGGACCCGCACAGCAACGACTTCTGGGCGCAGAGCAACGTCACCCTCAAGACGCGCGAGGAACTGACCGCGTTGACCGTCGAGTTGCGCATCGCCCAGACCGGCGGCGTCGCCTCCACCGGTGCCTGGCGGTCGCTGCCCGAGGACGACTTCACCCTGACGATCGCGGAGAAGGACGGTTACCTCGTCCACACCTGGGTGCTCAAGCAGGGGCGTACGGTCCCGGCCGGCCAGTGGATGTTCGCCGGGCAGTACCACCACGCCCGCGGTGGCCGGGACGCCCGGGACGACCGCTACGCGGCCACCGCCCGGACACGGAGCGAACAGCTCGCCGTGTCGGGCGACTTCGCCCGGCACGAAAACTGATCACGGAACGCGGCAACCTTTTCCCCACCCGTGGCGACTGGACATCGCAAGATCTCCCCCACGCAAGGAATGGGCATGACTGCACGAGCTGAACAGCGCGTCCGCCACCGTCGCCGCGTCACCACGCGCCGGGCGGTGATCAGCGGAGCCGCCGCCCTCGGGCTGACCGGTGCGGCGATCGTCACCACGACGATGCTGTCCCCCGCCGGGGCCTCCGCGGCCTGGCCCTCGGACACCGGCAGCAAGCCGGTACCGAAGACCATCCCGGTGTCCGGTGAGTACGACGGCGGGATGAAGAAGTTCTACGGCACCGGCGCCCTGGGCGGCAGCGGCCAGGACGAGGGTCAGTCCCCCCTCTTCGAGCTGGCCGACGGCGCCGTCCTGAAGAACGTCATCATCGGCACGCCCGCCGCCGACGGCGTCCACTGCAAGGGCAGCTGCACGCTTCAGAACGTGTGGTGGCTGGACGTCGGCGAGGACGCCGCCACCTTCAAGGGCAAGTCGGCTTCGGCGACGTACAACGTCATCGGCGGCGGGGCGAAGAAGGCCGACGACAAGGTCCTCCAGTTCAACGGGGCCGGCAAGCTCACCGTGACCGGCTTCCAGGTCGAAGGCTTCGGCAAGCTGGTCCGCTCGTGCGGCAACTGCAAGACGCAGTACAAGCGCACGATCGTGCTGAGCGACATCGACGTGACCGCGCCGGGCAATTCGATCGTCGGTGTCAACCAGAACTACGGCGACACCGCGACGCTGTCGAAGATCCGGATCCACGGCGACGCCAAGAAGAAGATCAAGACCTGCGTGCGCTTCAAGGGCAACAACACCGGCAAGGAGCCCACCCAGCTGGGCAGCGGCCCCGACGGCACCACGTGCCGCTTCTCGGCATCGGACATCACGTACAACTGAGCCGTACGACCGAGCCGTACCGCCGACCGATGTACGTCGGCGTCGGCACGGGACGATGCTCGCCGGGACGAGGTGTACGGGCAGATCGGCGTGCTTGAGCTTCGGCAACCAGGCGTTTGCGCCAAAAGCAGCGGCAACCTGGGGCCGGGCGCGGCATGCACGGATCCACGAGCACGTCGTGCACGTCTCCGTGGACTTGCGTCGCGACCTACCGCAAGCACGTCACGGGGTGTGTGGCCGGCGACGAGTGATCACGCGGCAACGGGCGTGCCCGAGGCCAGATGGCCTCGGGCACGCCCGCCATGAGATGTTGCGTGGCCCTCGCTTACGCCATCTGCTTGGTCGTACCCCAGGTGTTGCCGCCTTGCGCGACGGTGACGCCGTTGTTGACCTGGCCGTCGCCCTTGCCCGTGTAGACGTGGAGGGTGCCGTCGTTCCACACGGCCATGAGGTCGGCGATGCCGTCGCCCGTGAAGTCGCCCGCGGTCACGTGCTTCATGGTCGACCAGGTAGTCCCGCCCAACTGCGGGACCTGGGAGTTCAGCTGACCGTCGCCCTTGCCGGAGTAGGAGTGCAGGCTGCCGTCGTTCCACACGGCCATGAGGTCGGCGATGCCGTCACCCGTGAAATCGCCCGCGGTCATCTGCTTGACGGTGGCCCAGGTGTTGCCGCCTTGCGCGACGGTTACGCCGTTGTTGAGCTGGCCGTCGCCCCTGCCCGTGTAGATGTGAAGGGTGCCGTCGTTCCACACGGCCATGAGGTCGGCGATGCCGTCGCCCGTGAAATCGCCCGCGGCGGCCTGCTTGATGGTGGCCCAGGTGTTGCCGCCTTGCGCGACGGTTACGCCGTTGTTGAGCTGGCCGTCGCCCTTGCCCGTGTAGATATGGAGGGTGCCGTCGTTCCACACAGCCATGAGGTCGGCGATGCCGTCGCCCGTGAAGTCGTCCTTGACCACGTGCTTGATGGTCGACCAGGTAGTCCCGCCCAACTGCGGGACCTGGGAGTTCAGCTGACCGTCGCCCTTGCCGGAGTAGGTGTGGAGGGTGCCGTCGTTCCAGACGGCCGCCAGGTCAGCGATCTTGTCGCCGGTCAGGTCACCCTGCGCGGCGAACGCCGTGTTCCTGATCCAGGGGCGTATGTCGTCCACGCGTGTGGCGGTGGCGCCGGTGCGGGTTTCGGTCGGCGGCGTGCCGAGGCATCCGCCTTGCCACGACCTGCTGGTGACGGCGAGCAGTTCCTGGGTGCCGCCCGTCTCGCGCAGGATGGGGCCGCCGGTGTCTCCCTGGCAGATGACGGCGTCGCCCGATGCCGTAAGACCGACGTTCGCGGAGCCGTCGCCGGCCGCGGTGAAGGACGCGGTGTGCAGCTTGTCGGGTACCCAGGTCGTCTTGGTGCGGCCGAATCCGGCTGCCCGTACGGTCTCGCCGACCACCGCGGGAGCAGCGGCCAGGGCGGCCGGTTTCACGTTGGTCACGCGGAGGTTCAGCTTCACCATGATCAGGTCCCGGTCGGGGTGCGGGACGAGTTCGACCGCGGTCCGGGTAGCCCCGACCGTGGTCTGGGTCAGGTCCGACCGGCCGACCGTGACGGTAGTGGAGGTCCGGGGATTGCCGGACGGAACGCTGCCCGTCGCGTCCGCGAAACAGCTCGCCGCGGAGAGGACCCAGCGGGGGTCCACGAGCGTTCCCGTGCACGCGCGATCGGATTTCCCGAGCACGAGCCTGGCGGTGTAGGTGTAGGCAGTTGCGTCAGCCGCGGTTCCTTGCAGCGCCTGCACAGGTGAAGCGGCCAGACTCCCGGCTACCGTTGCGACGACGGCAGCGCCGCCTATCCAGACTCTGCGCCTACGCGTGTGTGACATGAAGTTCTCCGATGTGACGAGTCAGGGCGCTCCGACCGTGTGTGACGGGCGCAGATGTGACGAGGATGGTTACTCGGAAATGGAGATTTCGACGAGGACGTGGTCGCGCCGCTCCGGGTCGGCTGCTTCTCCCACGCCCTTCCATTCGTTCGGAGCCACGGAGATGTTCTGCTCGCTGCCGTCGGCAGTCAGCTTCACGTCGGTCTGGTGAGAGGCGTCGCCCCTCATCCCGTAGACCGTGGGTATTTCCAAGCTGAGGTATCCGGTCTTCCCGGTGGCGCGGAAGCAGATCTTCCCCTTGGTCCGCGAATACACCTCCATCAGACCCGTGCCGGAAGCGCAGTCGGCAAGAGTGATGTGCCCGTCACCGCGCTTGAGGGTGAGGCCGAGTTCGGCCTGAATCCTGGCGGCATCCGGATAGCCGAAGTCTTCGATGGCAAAGGGCGGCAGGTCCCCGGCAACCCCGGCCGCGCCAGTGGCCGGGATCTCACTCGCGTGTGCCACGGTGACACCGACCGCGACGGCGACACACGCCATGGCCGCCGTACCGGTCGCGATCAGGCGCTGGGCAAGTTTCATACCATTGCTCCTTCGAATGCAGAGGACGTTGGATGTATCTCACTTATTCCGTGAGTCAGTCGGGGTGGCCTCGACAGCGGCGCTGCCGCTTTCTCTACCAGGTCACCCAGCCGATGATGGTGGTCGTCAGGTCTTCAGCGGTCCCTGCAACCTTGGCGCCGATTTCCTTTTCCATGCCAAACTTTCCGAAAATGCGTCCCCTGCCGAAAAATGCGCCACCAAGGACAAACAGACCGAGTGCGGTGTGGAATTCACTGCTGTCCCACCCGTACGCCTCTCCGTTGAAGTAGGCGCTAGCACCTTGAAGAGCCACGGATATGCCACCGAGCACGACAGCGGCCGTTCCAAGCATTGGTGAGAGCGGTGTCGGCAGCAGGGCCGCGAGCCCGCACGCGAGCGCGGCTGTGCCGACCAGCGTGCTCCAGTGCCCGGTGACAGACGCCCAGTTCTTGTCGCTGTTGACATCCTCAGGCCACAGTTCCCAGTCCACGTACCAGGGATTGTCCTGGTCGGCATTCTGGGAGGGATTGGTCCCGTTCTCCTCGTGCTGCTTCGCCTGCTCGGCAGCCGCTTTCGCCGCTGCAGCCGCCTCGGCCTTCCGCTTGACGGTCACGGTGTGGAGGGCTCCACTGGCGGCATCAGCCGCAGCCTTCGCGTCCTGACCGGCCTGAGTGGCAGAGGCCTGCGCCGAAGTGGCGGAGGCCTGCGCGTCCGACGCGAAGGAAACCGCCTGCTGCGCCGACGACATGGCCTGCCGCATCGAATAGTTCGCGGAACGGGCCGCGCCCTGGGCCACGAATGCCGCTTGCTTCGCACTTGCCGCCGACTGGGCCGCCGCGGCTGCCGACGCGTCAGCGGCATCCGCGTTCGTCTTCGCCTCCTGCGCCGACTTGGCAGCGTCCTCGGCGTAGCCCTGTGCCTTCGCCGCCCACGCTGACGCCTCCGTTGCCGCCTGGCGGGCCTCCGCTGCCGCCTTGGAAGCCAGTGCGGCATCCTGCAGGGCCTTCGCCGCGACCTTGGCGGCGTGAGCGATGGCCGCGCGGATCGCGGCGACGTGGGTGGCGTGATCCTGGTCCAGACGGGCGATGTTGAACTTGTCACGGAGGACGAAGTGCCGCCGCATGCGGGCGGGGCCCTCCAACACGATCTGCGCGGCCGACCTCATGTAAAGGCCACCGGAGGAGAGGAGGCTGAACACCTCGACGTGGTCGTCCTGCTTCACTGCCTCCACCAGTTCCACGGTGAGGAAGCGGTGCAGGGCGACGGCACTTCCATCGTTCAGCGCTGACTCGGCCTTGGCCTTGACGGCCTTGCCCGGATTCTGGTTCAGAATCTCGAACACTGTGATGCGGTTCTGCGTCGCCGCGGCTTCGATGACCCCGAGGGTGAGGAAGTTGCGGGCGGCGTTCGGGTCGTCACTCGCCAGTGCCTGGTGGGCAGCCTCGGCGACGGCCGCCGAGCCCGCCCTGGCAATGGTCAGAACGGTCTCCCGGTCATCCTGCTGCTCAGCGAGAAGACGGTCGGCGTCGATCCAGTTGGCGACGTCGTGGTCCGAGCCGGCAAGGGCGAACTCAGCGGCCTGCCGGGTCCACGTGCCCGTCGAGTCGAGGAGCCTGACAGCGGCCTTCCGGCCGGTGGCGACAGCCGTGGCCATGTCACCGCCCTGCAACGCCGTCGCGGCGGCCGCGATGAGGTCCTTGATGTCCGTGGCGGTCTTGTCCGCCTGCGTGCGCTCCCTGGTGGCCCGGTTGATTTCGTCGATCTCGGCCTGCGCGCTGAGGCGGGCCTCCGTGATCCCCAGTTCGGTGTCCTCGGCGATACGGGCGGTCTCCGCCGCCCGGGCCGCCTGCTCCACGGCCTGGGCCTCCTTGACCGCGTTGGCAGCCGTGTTCGCCGCCTGCATCGCGGCCTCCGCATAAGCGGTGGACCGCTTGGCGTACTCGATCGCCTTGCCTGCGTTCGCGGCGGCGTCGTCCGCCGCGACCGCAGCCTTCTCCGCGTGAGAGGCAGCGCTGTTGGCGGCGTCACGTGCCACACCGGCGGCAGTGGCGGCCCTGTTCGCCAAGGTCCGGGCGGTGTTCGCGGCCCGAGTGGCCCGTGCGGCGGAGGCGTCGGCCTCGGCCGCCGCTGCCTTCGCCTTGGCGGCCTGGGACTGGGCGATGCCGGCGGAGGCGGCGGCGTCGGCGGCGGCGTTGGCAGCAGCCGCGGCGTTCTGGGCCGCGCCCGCGGCAGCGGATCCGGCGGAGGACGCCTGCTGGGAGGCAACAGCAGCTTGGTCGGCGGCTGCGGCCGCGGTACGCGCGCGACCGGCCGCGTCGCGTGCACCTTGGGCGGCCTGGCGCGCGGCCGAGGCCTTGGTGGCGTCCTTCGAAGCAGCGATGGCGGCGTTGTAAGCCCGGGAGGCGGCATTGCCCGCGGAGGCGGCGGCGCCGGCAGCGGCCTGCGCGGCCTGCGCCGCGCGGCTTGAGGCGGCTTGAGCGGTACGGGATGCCGAGATCGCGGTGTTGGCGGCGCTGGCGGCACCCCGTGCGGCGCTCGCGGCGTCGTTCGCCGCCCTGGCCGACTTCTGTACGTCGTTCTGGGCGGCCCTCGCCTCATCCGCCGCCTTCAAAGCAGCGGCCTTCGCCTTCTCGGCGGCTTCCTTCGCCCGGTTGGAGGCGGCAACCGCCTGCTCCGTCTGCAGCTTCGCCCGATTGCCCTCCCGGATCACGATCTTGACCAGCTGGTCGATCGTCGCAGCTTCTTCGTCGCGGGCGCGTGCGATGTACTGGCCGGAAATGAGGAACTGGTGGATCGCCTGGGGCGATCCGTCGCTCAGGGCGCGCTCCGCGTACTTCTTGACCTCGGGGGAGGCGGTGGTGAGGATCGTGAAGACCTCGGCCCTTTCGTCCTCCTGCTGCGCGGTGTGCTGTGTTTCCGCCAGGAATTTCCTCAGAGCCACCTGGGTGCCCGACTCCAGGGCCTTGGTCGCCTCCCGCTTGACAGCGGGGCCGCTGTTGTTCATGACGGTGAGCACCGCTGCCCGCAGATCTGTCTCGAGAGACTGCGTGTAGCCGTCGCGCAGATAGGAGGCGATCGCCGCATCCCCAGCGGACAACGCCACGTTCGCCGAATCTCGGACCGACTTGTCCGCGTAGGGGAGGACGGTCAGGATGCCGAAGCGGTCGTCGTCCGCCTTCGCGACGGGCAGCTCGCTCGCGAGGAAGGCGGAGACAGCGGCAGGAGAACCGGCGAGGGCGGCGGCAGCGGCCTCGCGGACCGCCCGGCCGCCCGTCTTGTACGCCCACACGGCCTTGCCTCGATCGGTGTCGGGCAGACCGCTACCGGTGCCGCTGGCGCTGTTCTCAGCGGCACGGGCGGGGCTGGCGGTCAGGGTGAGGATGGACGGCAGGGCGGGGACAGCAGTTGCCCCGGCCAAGCTGGTGAGTATCCGGCGTCTGCTCCAAAACGACGGCGACGACGACACGTGTGATTCCCCCTAGGGATACGACAATGCAGGCCGACGGGCCTGTAGTCGGGACAATGAGTAATGGGCCGTTGACCGAGCTGCACGCTGCTCAGAAGGCTCACGTTTGGCCGAACGCCACCGTTAGGTGGTACTCGGGTGGCGTTTGTGGTCCTGGTTGCGCCACTGGTACAGGGACGATCGCCACCGCAGCCACCGGACCGCCTTGCTTCGTCCAGCAATTCCAACTCTGGCTAGACACGGACTCGTAGACGACTTCGGTGTCCGGGCACGGCCACGTCGACCGCGTCGATGGGTGGGTGCACCCGCGCCCATCGGTACGCGTACGCGTTGCCAGGAGCGTCGCAGTGGCCTCCAAGTGCTCGGACGGCGGCTCGTCGAGACGCTTCTGCCAGTGGTCGGTGGAGAGCGCCATATCGCTTCCGTTCGTTCGAATGCTCAGGTCCACCGAGGTATGGCGGTGCCTGGGGCACGCGGGGTCGCCGGGGGAGCCTCGGGAAGGTGCCCGGCCCTCGGTCCGTAAGCCGTGGTTGAGATCAACGTAGGCACTGCCCGCGGAAGGCAGAAGTGCCTCTGGGTGCCACGTTGAGGACCGGACGCGCCACCCGGGAGCCCGCCGCGTCGAAGCGCGCCCGTTGTGCCTCGCCACGAAGGACCACCCGCCCAACAGGGATGCTTCGAAAGCCAGTTCGCAACATCTGTTAGCCTGTGCCTTCCTATGCAGTCTTCCGGTATCGACGGCACGGTCTCGGCCCACCTCGCGCGTTCCCTCGTCGGCGCGGTGACCGGTGCAAACACGGGCAAGCTCGCACGCCTGCCCGACCTCGCCGCCGACGTACTGGGCAACGACCTGGCAAGAATCTCGACCCCGTCACTCGTGACGGTGTGGGAGAACCTGGTTCTGATGGAACCCCGCACGCTCATCGGTGCTCTGGTCGTCGAGGACGCCCCGATCGGCACCTTCGGCGTTTGGGACTACCTGATCACCACGGGGCCCACCCTGCGCGAGTCCCTCACGCAGGCCGTGGATCTCATAGCCGCCATCGGCGATCCGGCCGCCGAGAAACTGATCGTGGAGGAGGACGGACGTCACTTCACCGTCCGCCATGTCACAGGCAGTTGGGGGCCGGACGTGGTGCAGGCGGTCGACCTCTTCGCCCTCTCGCTCTTCCTGACCCGAGCCCGGGCCGCGACCGGCCGCCATATCGTCCCGTCCCACGTCACCATCACCCATCGCCCACCACCGCGAGCCCGGCAACTGGCCCGATTCTTCGGCACCGACCGGATTCACTTCGATGCGCCGTACAACTCGATCGCCTTCGGCGAGGACGATGTACGCGCGCCGCTGCCCAAGGCCCAACCGGGCATGGACCGGCTCTTGGCGCACCACGCGGAACTGGTACTGGCGGCATCCCGGCCCGTACTGCGGTGGCACGACCGTTTCCGGACGGTTCTGACCGCGGCCTTCCAGGAGGACACCGTAAGCCTGGAGAACGTGGCCCGTCGTCTGGCGATGAGTCCCCGCACGCTCCAGCGACGGCTGGCCGAGAACGGCACGACCTGGCGTGCGCAAGTCGAGTCCGTACGGCACGAGCACGCCTTGGAACTGCTACGCACCACCGACCTGCCCCTGCGGTCGATCGCGGGCCGGGTCGGATACAGCGATGTCCGAGTATTGCGGCGTGCGGTGCGCCGCTGGGAGGGGCAGGCCCCGCGCGAAGTCCGCAGGGCTGGGGATCGGGCACCGTCCGCCACCCAGAACAGCGCTTCGGGCCCACACGCGTGCGGGTGCAACACCACTCCACCCGGGTGCCCCCTCGTGGAATGACCGGACGGTTACGGATCGGGGAGCGGGGACCCGCCCGCTCGCTGACCACCCGGCATGACCTGCACGATATGCCAAGTGACGCCCCGTCAGAACGAGCGTCGTATGAGCGTCACGAGGTCATTTCAACGTCAAGATATCGCCCGTAACGCCCACACCGCACATCATGCGCACGGGCAGACCCGCAGGTCAGGCGTCCTTCTTCACCGGCTCCAGAATCGCCACGCACTCCACGTGGTGCGTCATCGGAAACAGGTCGAACGCCCGCAGCGTCCGCACCTTGTACCCCGCCTCGCGGAAGTACGCGAGGTCACGGGCCAGGGCCGCCGGGTCGCAGGCGACGTAGGCGATCTTCCGTGCGCCAAGTCCCGCCAGGTGCTTGACCGTCTGCTTGCCGGCGCCCGCGCGGGGCGGGTCCAGGACGATGAGGTCGACCTGGGTGATGCCCGTGCGCGGCAGGGCCTGCTCGACCTTGCCCTGCTCGATGCGCACCCGGTCGAAGTGCTGGAGGTTGTGGCGGGCGTCCTCCACCGCGCGCTTGCCCGACTCGATGCCGAGGACCGCGCCCTTGTCGCCGACGCGGTCGGCCAGCGCGCCCGCGAAGAGGCCCGCGCCGCAGTAGAGGTCCAGGGCGGTGTCGCCCTTGCGGGGCAGCAGGCCCTGCATCACGGCGCGCACCAGGGTGTCGGCGGCCTTCGGGTGGACCTGCCAGAAGCCGCCGTTGCCGACGCGGTACGTGCGGTCGTCGGCGCGCTCGCGGACGAAGGGGCGGCCGTGGACGCGGTGCACTCCCCCGTCCTCGGCGACCCGCAGCACCGACACCGGCTTGTCGAGCTCGACGAGCGGGAGGCGGGCGCCGGGGCGCGGGGTGAGCACGACCTGGCGGTCCTGCGAGCCGGTCGCGGCGATCGCGTCGACCGCCTCCATGCCGGACCAGTCGCGCTTCTCGATGCCGAGCTCGCTGACGCCGGGCGCCGCGATCAGGCAGCGGTCGATCGGCTGGACCTCGTGCGAGCGGTGCTTGCGCAGGCCCGCGTGGCCGTCGGCGTCGATGGCGTACTGCACGCGCGTCCGCCACGCCGGCACCTCGCCGGCCGGGACCTTGTCGCCCTCGGCGGGCATGACGGTGCCGTCCCAGCCCGCCTCCTCGGGGGTCAGGCCGGCGAGCCGCTCGAGCTGCTCGGCGACGACCTCGCCCTTCAGGCGGCGCTGGGCGCCGGGCTTGGCGTGCTGCCAGTCGCAGCCGCCGCACTTGCCGGGCCCGGCGTACGGGCAGGGTGCCTCGACCCGGTCCTTCGACGCCTCCAGGACGCGGACGGCGTCGGCGCGCAGGAAGCGGGAGTCCGCGCCGCCCTCGGTGACGCGGGCGACGACCTTCTCGCCGGGCAGCGCGTGCCGGACGAAGAGCACGCGGCCCTCGTCGGTGCGGGCGACGCAGTGACCGCCGTGTGCCACGGGGCCGACCTCGACCTCGTACTCCTCACCGACGAGTGACGAGTCAGGTGCGTTCTGCATGGCGGGGTGGCTCCAGAAGTAGACAGGGCTGCCGGGGCGGCAGCCCACCAGTCTACGTGGCCGGGGCTCATCCCTTCGCCGTCGGTTCCTTCGCCGTCTGTTCCTTCGGGCGCTCGTCGAACATGCCGCGGCGCACCGAGCCCGGCGCGTTCCACTCCTGGCGCTTCTTGGCCCGCTTCTTCGCGAGCTCCGAGGAGCGCAGCTGGTATGGCACCGAGGTCACCATCACGCCCGGGGTGAACAGCAGCCGGCCCTTGAGGCGCAGGGCGCTCTGGTTGTGCAGCAGGTGCTCGTACCAGTGGCCGACCACGTACTCCGGGATGATCACGCTGACCGCGTCGCGCGGGCTCTCGCGCCGCAGCGACTTGACGTAGTCGATGACGGGGCGGGTGATCTCGCGGTAGGGGGAGTCGAGGATCTTCAGCGGGACGTTGATCCCGCGCCGCTCCCACTCCGCCTTGAGCGCCTTGGTCTCCGCCGGGTCGACGTTGATGCTGAGCGCCTCCAGCTTGTCGGAGCGCATCAGCTGCGCGTACGCGAGGGCGCGCAGCGTGGGCCGGTGGACCTTGGAGACCAGGACCAGGGAGTGGACCCGGGACGGGCGGACGGTGTCGTCCGTGGGGCCCTCGGGGGCGGCGATCTCCTCCGAGACCCGGTCGTAGTGCTTACGGATCGCGGTCATCGTCCCGTAGAAGATCACCATACCCAGCAGGGCCACCCAGGCGCCGTGCGTGAACTTCGTCGCGAGGACGACGACCAGGACCAGGCCGGTGAAGAAGGCGCCGAAGGTGTTGATCGCGCGGGAGCGGATCATGCGGCGGCGGGCGGCGGGGTCCGTCTCGGTCCGCAGGTGGCGGTTCCAGTGCCGGACCATGCCGGTCTGGCTGAGGGTGAAGGAGACGAAGACGCCGACGATGTAGAGCTGGATGAGCTTGGTGGAGTCCGCCCCGTACAGCCAGACGAGGAGGATCGCGGCGCCCGCGAGGAGCACGATGCCGTTGGAGAACGCGAGCCGGTCGCCGCGCGTGTGCAGCTGGCGCGGCAGGTAGCGGTCCTGGGCGAGGATCGAGCCGAGGAGCGGGAAGCCGTTGTACGCGGTGTTCGCGGCGAGGAACAGCACGAGCGCGGTGGCCGCGGCGAGCAGCACGAAGAAGAAGGTGCCGTCGCCGAAGACGGCCGCCGCGACCTGCGAGATCACCGGGTTCTGTACGTACTCGGGGCCGACCGGCACGCCGTCGCGCAGCAGGTCGTGGGCGGGCTGCTCGGCCATCTTCACGTCGGTGGCCATGGCGAGGCCGATGATGCCGCAGAACATGGTGACGGCCAGGCCGCCCATGAGGGCGAGGGTGGTGGCGGCGTTCCTGCTCTTCGGCTTGCGGAAGGCGGGCACGCCGTTGCTGATCGCCTCGACGCCGGTCAGCGCGGCACAGCCGGAGGAGAAGGCGCGCAGCAGGAGGAAGACGAGGGCGAAGCCGGCGAGCCCCTGGTGCTCGGGCTTGATCTCGAAGTCGGCGGTCGGGGCCTTCATGGTCTCGTCGCCGAGGACGATGCCCTTGTAGGCGCCCCACGCGATCATGATGAAGACGCCGGCGACGAAGACGTACGTCGGGATGGCGAAGAGCTTGCCCGACTCCTTCACCCCACGCAGGTTCATGATCGTGAGGAGGAGGATTATCGCGATGGCCGAGAAGACCTTGTGCTCGACGACGAACGGGATGGCCGAGCCGAGGTTCTCCACGCCGGAGGAGATCGAGACGGCGACGGTCAGGACGTAGTCGACGAGGAGCGCGCTGGCGACGGTGAGTCCGGCCTTGGGGCCGAGGTTGGTGTTGGCGACCTCGTAGTCGCCGCCGCCGCTCGGGTAGGCGTGGACGTTCTGCCGGTACGACGCGACGACCGTGAACATCAGGACCACGACGGCCACGGCGATCCACGGGCTGAAGTGGTACGCCGACACGCCCGCGATGGAGAGGACCAGGAGGACCTCGCCTGGCGCGTACGCCACCGAGGAGAGCGGGTCGGAGGCGAAGACGGGGAGCGCGATGCGCTTGGGGAGAAGGGTTTCTCCCAGCCTGTCGCTGCGCAGAGCCCGGCCGATCAGGATCCGTTTGGGCACGTCGGTCAGTTTGGACACGCAGAGGATCGTAAGCGTTCGAAAAGGGACGCGCCCACCCGCCACCTCTTACCACCACGGAATCTCTGCCGGACGTCTCCACCGGAGCACGTACGCCTGCGCCGATGCGGGTACGAACGGCGTGGCGGCATAAGCTCGTCATCGGGCAACACCGCACCGCAGGCTGAGAGAGAGAAGTGAGCAGGGTGTTTACGCAGGTCGGCTTCGTCGGCAGAGTCACCAGGAGTGCGGGGTAACCAGGCGTGCACATCGTCATCATGGGCTGCGGGCGCGTGGGAGCCGCACTCGCGCAGACCCTGGAGCAACAGGGGCACACGGTCGCCGTCGTCGACCAGGACCCCACGGCGTTCCGGCGCCTGGGCTCGGGCTTCGGCGGGCGGCGCGTCACGGGGGTCGGCTTCGACCAGGACACGCTGCGTGAGGCGGGCATCGAGGAGGCCGGGGCGTTCGCCGCGGTGAGCAGCGGTGACAATTCCAACATCATCGCGGCGCGGGTCGCGCGCGAGATGTTCGGCATCGAGAACGTCGCGGCGCGGATCTACGACCCGCGGCGTGCCGAGGTGTACCAGCGCCTCGGCATCCCGACGGTCGCCACCGTGCGCTGGACCGCCGACCAGATGCTGCGGCGGCTGCTGCCGTCCGGCGCGGAGCCGCTGTGGCGGGATCCGAGCGGCGGGGTGCAGCTCGCGGAGGTGCACACGTCGGCGGCGTGGATCGGGCACAAGATCAGCAGGCTGCAGGAGGAGACGGGCGTCCGCGTCGCGTTCCTCACCCGGCTCGGCGAGGCGGTCCTGCCGACGTCGCAGACGGTGCTGCAGGAGGGCGACCTCGTCCACGTGATGATGCGTACGGACGAGATCGAGAAGGTCGAAGCGGCGTTCGCCGCCGGCCCCGAGGAGGACGGTCACTGATGCGCGTCGCTATCGCGGGCGCCGGCGCGGTGGGCCGTTCCATCGCCGGCGAGCTGCTGGAGAACGGGCACGAGATCCTGCTCATCGACAAGGCGCCGACCGCGATCTCGGTGGAGCGGGTGCCGCAGGCGGAGTGGCTGCTGGCCGACGCCTGCGAGATCACCTCGCTGGACGAGGCGGCGCTGCAGCGGTGCAACGTCGTCATCGCGGCGACGGGCGACGACAAGGTGAACCTCGTCGTCTCGCTGCTGGCCAAGACCGAGTACGGGGTGCCGCGCGTGGTCGCGCGGGTCAACAACCCGAAGAACGAGTGGCTCTTCAACGAGGCGTGGGGCGTCGACGTCGCCGTCTCCACGCCGCGCCTGATGTCGGCGCTGGTGGAGGAGGCGGTGAGCGTCGGCGACCTCGTCCGGCTGCTGCGCTTCAGCCACGGCGACGCGAACCTCGTCGAGCTGACGCTGCCGCCGGAGTCGGCGATCGCCGGTACGCAGGTGGGCGATGTGGCGTGGCCGCAGGACACCTCGCTGGTGACGATCATCCGCGGCTCGCGCGTCCTGACGCCGAGCCCGGAGGAGACGCTGGAGGCGGGCGACGAACTGCTCTTCGTCGCGGCCCAGGCGCGCGAGGAGCAGCTGGAGGACCTGCTGTCGGTCCGCCAGGGCCAGGACACGACGGGCTGAGCCCGGGGCGCCGCGCCGCGCGGCGCAGACGAAGGGCCCCGGCGTACCGCTCGCGCGGTACGCCGGGGCCCTTCGGCGCGCGCGGTCGCGAGGACCTCGCCGTCAGACCTCGTTGTGCTGGGCCGCCGCCTTGCGGGCCTTCTCCGCGGCCTCTTCCGCCTCCATCTCCGCGAAGACGTCGATCGGCGGCGGCGCCTTCTTCAGGAAGACCCACGTCAGGTACACCGCCAGCAGGAACGGCGGGATCTTCAGGGCGACGAGGACCCAGCCGAGCTGCGTGGTGTCGGCCCACCAGTACAGCGGGAAGAGGATCGCGCACTTGGCGAGGAGGATCAGGCCCCAGGCCCAGCTGGCCTTGGCGTACGCCTTCTTCCGGCCGGGGTTGCGGGTCCGCCAGGAGAGGTTCTCCTTGAAGACCGGGCCCAGGACCAGGCCGATCAGCGGGACGCCCGCCAGCGTGGTGATGATGTAGGCGAGGCCGAGGCCCAGCGTGTACAGCATGCCCGGCAGGTAGAAGTCCTTCGCGTTGCCGGTCATCATCGCGAAGATCACGCCGAAGGCGACGCCGAAGACACCGCTGAACGCGTGCTTGACCGTGTCCCGGCGTACCAGCCGTACGGCCACCAGCAGCAGGGAGACCCCGAGCGCCGCGAGCGCGGACAGGTGGAGGTCCTTGTTGATGGTGTAGATCGTGACGAAGAGCAGGCCGGGGAGGACGGTCTCCACCATGCCCCGTACGCCGCCGAAGGCGTCGAACAGGGCGGCTTCGGTCACGGCTTTGTTGTCGTCGGGGGTCGGCGTGTCGGGAGACGTCACCGGCTACTCCTGTCCGAGCGGTCGGAGCTCGTATTTGGGGTTGAAGAGGACCCGGCGGCCGTGGCTCATGGAGACCCGGCCGGAGGCGATGAGCCTGCGTCCGGGCTCTATGCCCACGATGGAGCGCCGGCCCAGCCACACCACGTCCAGCGGGGCGGTCCCGTCGAAGAGCTCGGCCTCCAGCGCGGGTACGCCGGCCCGCGGGCGCAGGGTGACCGTCCGCAAGGTACCAGTCACCGTGACGATCTGCCGGTCGGAGCAAGCCGAAATGGGCGTGCACCCGGACGCCTGGGCGTCCTCCTGCAGCTCCTCGGATTCCAGGTCGCCCTGGGAGCTGGACAGCCGGTCGAGCATGCGGCGGAACCGGCCGGCCGGCTTGTCTGTACGCGGTGCAGCACTCATACAGAAAGCGTACCTAGGGCTCTCAGCGGTAGCCCATGCCCCGTTCGTGGTGTAGGGGGCGCGGGGAGGGACCCCACTGGCCTCGGCCGTGCCCAACCCCGCGCCCCGTCAGGCCCACGCCCCGTCGGGCGATACCCCGGTCGGCTCAGCGGACCTCGGTGATCTCCGGGCCCCGCTGGAGCTGGCCCATGCCGCCCGAGAAGCGCGAGGACTCCTGGTCCTCCTGCTGGACGCCCTCGGGCACCATCTGCGCGTCGTTCGGCAGCTTCAGGACGATCGGGTCGCGCGGCGCCATCGGGCCCTCGCCCCGGACGACCACGGTGTCGCGGAAGATCTGCTCCAGCAGCCCGGCGGTCTGCGGCTGCACCGCGCCCTGGCCGGAGATCACGCCGCGCAGGAACCAGCGCGGCCCGTCCACACCGACGAAGCGCACCAGCTGCACGCCGCCGGTGCCGTCGGGCAGCTGCACCGGGACCTGGGCGCGCAGCTCCCAGCCCAGCGGGCCCTCGACCTCGTCGATGACGCCGCCCTGCTGGGTGATGCCGGAGGCGATCTCCTCGCGGACCTCGCCCCAGATGCCTTCCTTCTTCGGCGCCGCGAACGCCTGCAGCTGGATGGCGCTGTCGCGCAGCACCACCGTCGCGGCGACGATCGCGTCGCCCGCGACCTCCACGCGCAGTTCCATGCCCTCGACTCCGGGCACGAACATGCCGCCCAGGTCCACGCGGCCCTCGTCGGGCCGGGAGACCTCGGAGATGTCCCAGGGCCCGTCGGGCCGGGGCGCCGGCGGAAGGTTCACGCGGCGCGGCTCGTCCTGCGCCGCGTCGTCGGTGTCGACCTCGTCGACGACCTGCTCGGCCTCGCGCGCCACGTCCGCTGCGTCCTCAGCGGCCCTGCTCTTCTTGCGACGTCCGAACACGTCACTGTCCTTCCCGGTCGGATACGACCGAAGCGTATCGATTCCCACCCGTCCAGCCCTCCACGGCGGCATGACCGCCGGTGGACCCGAAGCCCCCCTCGGCCCGCGCCGAGCCGGGAAGCTCCGCCACCTCGTGGAAGCGGACCCTCTCGACTTGCTGAACGACCAGTTGGGCGATCCGGTCGAACCGTTCGAACCGCACGCTCTCGCGCGGGTCCAGGTTGACCACGATCACCTTGATCTCCCCACGGTACCCGGCATCCACCGTGCCCGGGGCATTCACGAGAGCCACTCCGCAGCGGGCGGCGAGCCCGGAGCGGGGGTGCACGAAGGCCGCGTACCCGTCGGGCAGGGCGATGGACACCCCCGTGGGCAGAATCGCGCGCTCGCCGGGCGCCAGTTCGGCGGCCTCGGTGGTGACGAGATCGGCGCCCGCGTCGCCCGGGTGCCCGTACGACGGAATCGGCACCTCCGGGTCCACGCGGCGGATCAGTACGTCGACGGGGTTACGGCTCTGGGACATCAGGGGTTCACCTCGAAGGCGCGGGCGCGCCGGACCTGGTCGGGGTCGGCCATGGCGGCCCGGATCTCCTCCGGGCGGCCGTTGTCGATGAAGTGATCGACCTTGACCTCGATGAAAAGGGCGTCGGCGCGGACGGCGACGGGCCCCTCGGGCCCGCCGATCCGCCCGGTCGCCCGACAGTAGATCTTGCGGCCGTGGACGGCGGTGACCTCGGCCTCCAGGTGCAGCACGGTGCCGACGGGCACCGGGCGCACGAAGTCGGTCTCCAGCCGGCCGGTCACGGCGATGACCCGCAGCAGCCAGCTCAGCGAGCCGAGCGTCTCGTCGAGCGCGGTGGCGAGCACGCCGCCGTGCGCCAGCCCGGGTGCGCCCTGGTGGTCGGTGGTCACCGTGAACTCGGCGGTGACGCTCACGCCCTCGCCGGCCCGCGCGGCCAGGTGCAGCCCGTGCGGCTGGGCGCCGCCGCAGCCGAAGCAGTGCTCGTAATGGGCACCGAGGAGCTCGCCGGGGGCGGGTGCCTCGGGGTGCCGTACCGGCGGTATGGCCTCGGCGGGAGGCGTCAGTGCAGTGGTCACAGCCGCAGACCTTACCCGCGCGGCCGCCCCGGGGGCGCACCGTGCCAAGCTTGGGTGTATGCAGCCTTCCGCACCGGCTTCCGCCTCCCCTGCCGCCCCTGCCGTACCGCTGTACGACGAACGTCTCACCGCCCCGCGCTCCTGGTGGCTGATCGCCGCCCTCATCGGGCTGTCGGGCGCGCTGATCGCGCTGCCGCTGGGCACGCTGCCGATGCTCGGCGGCCTGATCCTCGCGGGTGCGGCGGCGGCGATCGGCGTCAGCGCGTACGGCTCCGTCCGCGTCCGCGTGGTGGCGGGCTCGCTGGTCGCGGGGGACGCGCGGATCCCGGTGTCGGCGCTGGGTGAGCCGGAGGTGCTGGACGCCGAGGGGGCGCGCGCCTGGCGGACGTACAAGGCGGATCCGCGCGCGTTCATGGTGATGCGCGGGTACGTGGCGGAGGCGGTACGGGTGGAGGTGACGGATCCGGCGGACCCGACGCCGTACGTGTACGTCTCCAGCCGGGACCCGGAGGCCCTCGCGGCGGCGCTGACCGCGGCCCGTACGGCCTAGACGCCGTACGCCGCCTAGAAACCCAGCTCCTTGGGGTTCTCCGGCTGCTCCAGCGGGGGGAGCTCGGGGAGGGCGTCCCAGGGCACCTGTCGGGTGCGCAGGTCCTTGCGGATCTGCTCGGCGAGGTTCTTGGTGTCGCGCCGGTTCATCATGGCGCCGACGGCGGCGCCGACCATGAACGGCATCAGGTTGGGCAGGTTGCGCACCATGCGCTTGGTGATCCGCTGGCGCAGCTCGCGCTTCATCCGGCCGCCGAGGGCGGCGTTGATGGTGGTGGGCCTGGTGACGTCGATGCCGCGCTCCTCCGTCCAGGAGGTCAGGTAGGCGGTGGCGCGCTCCCTGAGGTTGCCCGGGGGGCGCTGGCCGTAGACCTCGTGGAGCTCGGCGATGAGCTTGAGCTCGATCGCGGCGACGCCGGTGATCTCCGCGGCCAGCTCGGCCGGCATCGCGGGCGGCACGGGGAGCATGGCGGCCGCGCCGACGCCGGCGCCCACCGTGGAGGTGGCGTTGGCCGCGCCCGCGATCAGCTTGTCGGCGATCTGCTCGGGGCCGAGGCCCGGGAACTGTCTGCGCAGGGTGGCGAGGTCGCGGACGGGGACGCGCGGGGCGTTCTCGATGAGCCGGTCGGCGAGGTGCGAGAGACCGGCGCGTGCGCCGTCGCGGCCCTTGCGTACGCCGCGCCGGACGGCTGCGACGGCTTCGAGGCGCCGTCGGGCCTTGGTGGGGTGCTGCTGTGCCGGTAGGCCGCGTCCCGTGGGTCCGGCCTCGGCGGCTGCTTCGAGCGAGGCCGAAGGGCCTCGCTCGTCGTCACGCGCGCCGGGGGAGGGCAGGAGGGCGGAGTGCTCGGCGGGCGCGTCCTGCGCGCCTGGTGCCGTGCCTGTGCCGCCCTGGTACGCCTCCGGCTTCCGGTGGAGGTGGAGCCGGAAGCGTCGCTTCCGAGACGGGGTGTCGCCTGCCACGGCCGACCGGACCTCAGTCGCAGTCTCGGCAGATCGGCTGGCCGTTCTTCTCTCGGGCCAGCTGGCTGCGGTGATGGACCAGGAAGCAGCTCATGCAGGTGAACTCGTCAGCCTGCTTGGGCAGCACCCTGACGGCCAGTTCCTCGTTCGAGAGGTCGGCGCCCGGGAGCTCCAGGCCTTCGGCGGCCTCGAACTCGTCGACGTCGACCGTCGAGGTGGACTTGTCGTTCCGGCGGGCCTTCAGTTCTTCAAGGCTGTCCGAGTCGACGTCGTCGTCGGTCTTGCGTGGGGTGTCGTAATCCGTTGCCATGTCGCTCTCCCCCTCTGGGTGTTTGCGGTGTCTCCAGCGCACGTAACGCGTGGGAGGCCGGTCTTGTGCCCGACCTGAGGCGGAGATTTTGCCTCACATCAAGGTCTGTTACTCAATCGACACCCAACCTGACCCCTCTGGAGTGATCGGGTTTGGGTGGCGAAGCGGACCGTACACGGTCCCGGAGTCACGCCCTGCGGGCGCCACCCCGTGTACTTCCCGTGATCCAGGGCCCTGGAAACCCGGACTTTTCCTGGTTTTCCGGGGAATTCTTGATCACGGAGAGTAGATGGCCGGAATTACTCCTTTGTGATCGATCACACACGGTCAACGCGGGAACGGGTCCCGAAAATTCCGCGCAAAGCGAACACAGTCGCGACCACGGCCACGCGCCGCCCTCCCCTGGTCAGAGGGGAAGGGTGACACGCATCACCAGGCCGCCGCCCTCGCGGGGCTCCGCGATGATACGGCCTCCGTGGGCCCGCGCGACGGACCGGGCGATCGAGAGCCCGAGCCCGACACCCTTGTCACTGCCGGTGCGCTCCTGCCGCAGCCGCCGGAAGGGCTCGAAGAGATTGTCGATCTCGTACGCGGGTACCACCGGCCCCGTGTTCGACACCACCAGCACGGCCTGGCCGGCCTGCGTCTCGGTGGTGACCTCGACCCAGCCCTCCTCCGGCACGTTGTACCGCACGGCGTTCTGCACCAGGTTCAGCGCGATCCGCTCCAGCAGCACGCCGTTGCCCTGGACGACGGCCGGTGCCCGCTCGCCGCGGATCTCCACGCCCTTCGCCTCGGCCTCGCCGTGCACCTGGTCGATGGCGCGCGAAGCCACCTCCGCCAGGTCCACGGGCTTGCGCTCGACGATCTCGTTGTCGCTGCGGGCGAGCAGCAGCAGGCCCTCCACGAGCTGCTCGCTGCGCTCGTTGGTCGCCAGCAGCGTCTTGCCCAGCTGCTGGAGCTCCACCGGCGCCGTGGGGTCCGAGAGGTGGACCTCCAGCAGGGTGCGGTTGATCGCCAGCGGCGTGCGCAGCTCGTGCGACGCGTTGGCGACGAACCGCTGCTGCGCGGTGAAGGCCCGCTCCAGCCGGTCGAGCATGTCGTCGAAGGTGTCCGCGAGCTCCTTCAGCTCGTCGTCGGGGCCGTCCAGCTCGATGCGGCGGCTCAGGTCCGTACCGGCCACGTTGCGGGCGGTACGGGTGATCTTGCCGAGCGGGGACAGCACGCGGCCCGCCATCGCGTAACCGAACGCGAAGGCGATGACGCTCAGGCCCAGCAGCGCGAAGAGCGAGCGGCGCAGCAGGTCGTCCAGGGCGTGCTGGCGCTGCGCGTTGACGCAGGCGTTCATCGCGCGGTTGGCCTCGTCGGCGGTCGGCGCGTAAGGGAACTCGCAGATCTCGCTCTGCAGCCGGCCCTCGACGATCCGGAACGGCAGCTCGCTGCCGATGTGGAGCGCCTGCGCGGCCAGCAGGTAGATGATCGACAGCAGCAGGATGCCGGCGATCAGGAACATGCCGCCGTACAGCAGCGTGAGCCGTATCCGGATGGTGGGCCGCAGCCAGGGGCGGACCGGTTCCCTGGGGTCCCAGGTCGGCTTCGGGGGCGCCTGAGGAGGCACCGGAGTCGTGGCCACGGGTCAGATCCGGTAACCGGAGCCCGGCACGGTGACGATCACCGGCGGCTCGCCGAGCTTGCGGCGCAAGGTCATGACGGTGACGCGGACGACGTTGGTGAACGGGTCCGTGTTCTCGTCCCAGGCCTTCTCCAGCAGCTGCTCGGCCGACACCACCGCGCCCTCGCTGCGCATCAGCACCTCCAGCACCGCGAACTCCTTCGGCGCCAGCTGGACCTCCCGGCCGTCGCGGAAGACCTCGCGGCGGTTCGGGTCCAGCTTGATGCCGGCCCGCTCCAGGACCGGCGGCAGCGGCACCGTCGTCCGCCGCCCGAGGGCCCGTACGCGCGCGATCAGCTCACTGAAGGCGAAGGGCTTCGGCAGGTAGTCGTCGGCGCCGATCTCCAGGCCCTCCACGCGGTCGCTGACGTCACCGGAGGCGGTGAGCATCAGGACACGGGTGGCCATGCCCAGGTCCACGATCTTGCGGCAGACGTCGTCGCCGTGGACGAGCGGCAGGTCGCGGTCGAGGACGACCACGTCGTAGTCGTTGACCCCGATACGCTCCAGGGCGGCCGCCCCGTCGTACACGACGTCGACGGCCATGGCCTCCCGGCGCAGTCCGGTGGCCACCGCATCGGCGAGCAGCTGCTCGTCCTCGACGACGAGTACGCGCACGTCGCTGTTCCTTCCTCCGAGCCCGGATCCGGGCGAATGAGCAGATGACTGTGGGTATCCATCCTGCCCCTTACGCGCGTAAACCGGCTGTAAGACGGCGTGCGGGCGGCCCGGGACGGGGGCCGCGGCACGGAGTCGGCACCGGGAATTCACCGGATTCACGAATGACTTGAGGTTTCTGTGAGGTAGCTCTGGGGGAGGACGACTGCACACCCGAGATCACGCCGTGTCTGTGGCACGCCACGAACCGCTCTGTCCCCCAGAGGTGCCGTGCGTGATCGAGAACCCGATCGACCAACCCTCGGCACACCCCCGTGCCACCGACCCATGACGAGGGGGCGCACGATGGACGCTTTCACCGCAGGACTGCTGCAGCGCATAAGGGCCACGGAGACCCACCTCACGCAGGCGCGCGAAACGGGCGACGACTTCCTGGCGGATGTCGAGCAGGAGGAGCTCGACGACCTGCGCCGAATCGCCGCCGAACACGGCGTGGAGATCGGCACCCCGCAGATCGCCTGAGGTACACACGCGAAGGCCCCGATGCCCGGGTATGGCATCGGGGCCTTCGCGTGCGTACGGCCGCCTGGGCCGGCGCCTCAGTCGTGCCAGGCGCCGAACTCCTCCAGGAGGGCCTGGAGGGGCTCGAAGACGCCCGGGGAGGCCGCGACCGTCAGGTCTCCGGAGGGCGGGGTGCCCGGGCGGCCGCCGGTGAGGGCGCCGGCCTCGCGGGCGATCAGGTCGCCGGCCGCGAGGTCCCAGGGCCGCAGCCCGCGCTCGTAGTAGCCGTCCAGGCGGCCGGCCGCCACGTCCGCGAGGTCGATCGCCGCCGAGCCGCCGCGGCGGATGTCGCGCAGCCGCGGGATGAGGCGCTGCGCCACGTCCGCCTGGTGGGCGCGGACGGCGGCCACGTAGTTGAAGCCGGTCGAGACGAGGGCCTGGTCCAGCGGCGGGGCCGGGCGGCAGCGGATGGGCCGGCCGTTCAGGAACGCGCCGCCGCCCAGGACCGCGTGGAAGGTCTCGTCGCGCATGGGGGCCACCACGACCCCGACGAGGGTCTCGCCGCCCCGCTCGGCGGCGATGGAGACGGCCCAGGTGGGCAGGCCGTACAGGTAGTTCACCGTGCCGTCCAGGGGGTCGACGACCCACCGGACGCCGCTCGTGCCCTCCGTGGCGGCGCCCTCCTCCCCGAGGAGGCCGTCGTCGGGGCGGTGCTCGGCGAGGAAGCCGGTGATCAGCTTCTCGGCGGCGATGTCCATCTCGGTCACCACGTCGATGGGGCTCGACTTGGTGGCCTGCACCCCGAGGTCGGCCGGGCGGCCGTCGCGCAGCAGCGCACCGGCCCGGCGCCCGGCCTCCAGCGCCAGGTCCAGCAGCTCGGTCGGGAGCGGGTCACGCGGGTCGGTCACGGCGTCTCCTTACGCGTACGGGCTGTCGGCGCCCGCCGCCGCGGGCCGCTCGGCGCGGGCCGGGCAGCAGCCGACGGGGCACAGGTCGTGCGAGGGGCCCAGTGCCCCGAGCGCGCACCGCTCCACCACTGTGCCCCGCTCGGTCGCCGCGCGCTCGAGGACGAGGTCGCGGACGGCGGCGGCGAAGCGCGGGTCGGCGCCCACGGTGGCCGACCGGCGCACCGGGAGCCCCAGCTCGGCGGCCTTGGCGGTGGCCTCGGTGTCGAGGTCGTACAGGACCTCCATGTGGTCCGAGACGAAGCCGATGGGGACCATCACGACCGCCGGGGCCCCGGCGCCGTGGAGCTCCTCCAGGTGGTCGCAGATGTCGGGCTCCAGCCACGGGATGTGCGGCGCGCCGCTGCGGGACTGGTAGACGAGCTGCCAGGGGTGCTCGACGCCCGTCTCCTCCCGTACGGCGTCGACGACGAGGCGTGCGACGTCCAGGTGCTCCTTGACGTACGCCCCGCCGTCGCCGTGCTCCTCCACCGGGCCGGAGGCGTCGGCTGCGGAGACCGGGATGGAGTGCGTGGTGAAGGCGAGGTGGGCGCCCGCGCGGACGGACTCGTCCAGCTCGGAGAGCGACGCGAGGACGCCGTCGACCATGGGCCGGACGAAACCGGGGTGGTTGAAGTAGTGCCGCAGCTTGTCGATCCGGGGCAGCGGCAGGCCCTCCGCCTCCAGGGCGGCGAGCGCGTCCGCGAGGTTCTCCCGGTACTGGCGGCAGCCGGAGTAGGAGGCGTAGGCGCTGGTGGCGAGGACGGCGATGCGGCGGCGGCCGTCGGCGACCATCTCGCGCAGCGTGTCCGTGAGGTACGGCGCCCAGTTGCGGTTGCCCCAGTAGACCGGCAGGTCGAGGCCCGCGTCCGCGAAGTCCTTGCGCAGCGCGGCCAGCAGGGCGCGGTTCTGGTCGTTGATCGGGCTGACGCCGCCGAAGAGGAAGTAGTGCTGCCCCACCTCCTTGAGCCGTTCCTTGGGAATGCCCCGGCCCCGGGTCACGTTCTCGAGGAACGGCACCACGTCGTCGGGGCCCTCGGGCCCGCCGAAGGAGAGCAGCAGCAGGGCGTCGTACGGAGCTGGATCGCGCTGATCGGACATGGCGTCGATCCTGCCACCCGGGTCTGACAGCCGGAAAACCGCCGTGCGCGCTCACCCATTCGGACGTAACCTGTCAAGGCTGCCCAGACGCCTTACGCCGCTTCACGCCACACGCGCGCCGCGCCCCTACGCCTGACCGCCTTACCGGCCGGAGTACCCCTTGCCCAGTCCCTACCGCGCGATCTTCTCCGCCCCCGGAACCGTGGGCTTCTCCGCCGCCGGCTTCATAGGTCGGATGCCGCTGGCCATGATGGGCATCGGCATCGTCACGATGATCTCCCAGCTCACCGGCCGCTACGGCCTGGCCGGCGCGCTCTCGGCGACGCTCGCCGTCTCCGCCGCCGTGCTCGGCCCCCAGGTCTCCCGCCTCGTCGACCGGTACGGTCAGCGCCGCGTGCTGCGCCCGGCCACCCTGATCACGGTCACGGCCGTGGCGGGGCTGCTGATCTGCGCGCAGCAGGGCCTGCCGGAGTGGACGCTGTTCGTCTTCTCGGCCGCCGCGGGCAGCGTACCGAGCATCGGTGCGATGACCCGGGCCCGCTGGGCGACCATCTACCGGGGCTCGGCGCGCGAGCTGCACACCGCGTACTCCTTCGAGTCGATCATCGACGAGGTGTGCTTCATCTTCGGTCCCATCGTGTCGATCGGGCTGTCGACCATCTGGTTCCCGGAGGCGGGCCCGCTGCTGGCGGCGGTCTTCCTGGCGGTCGGTGTGTGGTGGCTGACCGCCCAGCGCGGCACCGAGCCGAAGCCCCATCCGATCGAGCAGCACACCGGCGGCTCGGCGCTGCGCTCCCCCGGCCTCCAGGTGCTGGTGACCGCGTTCGTCGCCACCGGCACGATCTTCGGCGCCGTGGACGTGGTGACGGTGGCGTTCGCCGAGGAGGAGGGCCACAAGGCCGCGGCCAGCCTGGTGCTGGCGGTGTACGCGCTGGGCTCGTGCGTGGCGGGGGCGGTCTTCGGCCTGCTGCACCTCAAGGGGGAGCCGTCCCGCAGGTGGCTTCTGGGTGTCTGTGCGATGGCCGTGAGTATGATCCCCCTCCAACTGGCCGGGAATCTGCCGATCCTGGCCGTGGCGCTCTTTGTCGCGGGCCTTGCCATCGCGCCGACGATGGTAACGACCATGGCCCTCGTCGAGGCCCACGTACCGCGCAGCAAGCTGACCGAGGGCATGTCCTGGACGGGTACCGGGCTCGCGGTCGGCGTGGCGCTCGGCTCCTCGGCCGCCGGCTGGGTGGTCGACGCGCACGGGGCGGCCGCGGGGTACACGGTCCCCGGCATCGCCGGAGTGCTCGCGGCCGCGGTGGCGTTCCTGGGATACCGCCGGCTGCGCAGGCCGGTGCCGACGCGGGAGGGGCAGGGGCAGCGTGAGCAGCGCGAGCAGGACCCGGAACAGCCGGAGCAGCACCACGTGGCGTAACTGGGCGGGGAACGTCACCGCGAGGCCCGTACGGGAGGCCCGTCCGGCCTCGGTGGCGGAGCTGGCGGCGACGGTAAGCAGGGCGGCCGAGGACGGACTGCGCGTCAAGACGGTCGGTACGGGTCACTCCTTCACGGCCATCGCCGCCACCGACGGGGTGCTGATCCGGCCGGACCTGCTGACCGGGATCCGCCGCATCGACCGCCGCGAGATGACGGTCACGGTGGAATCCGGTACTCCGCTGAAGCGGCTGAACGCGGCCCTGGCCCGGGAGGGCCTCTCGCTCACGAACATGGGCGACATCATGGAGCAGACGGTCGCGGGCGCGACCAGCACCGGGACGCACGGCACGGGCCGGGACTCGGCGTCGATCGCCGCGCAGATCAGGGAGCTGGAGCTGGTCACGGCCGACGGGCGGGTGCTGACCTGTTCCGAGAAGGAGAACCCGGAGGTCTTCGCGGCCGCCCGGATCGGGCTCGGCGCCCTGGGGGTGGTCTCGGCCCTCACCCTCGCCGTGGAGCCGCTCTTCCTGCTCACCGCCCGCGAGGAGCCGATGGCCTTCGACAAGGTCACCGCGGAGTTCGACGCGCTGCACGCGGAGAACGAGCACTTCGAGTTCTACTGGTTCCCGCACACCGGGAACTGCACCACCAAGCGCAACAACCGCAGCGCGGGCCCGGCGGCGCCGCCCGGGCGGGTCAGCGCCTGGATCGAGGACGAGTTCCTCTCCAACGGGCTCTTCCAGGTGGTCAACTCGGTGGGCCGCGCCGTGCCGGCCACCATCCCCGCGATCGCCAGGATCTCCAGCCGCGCGCTGTCCTCGCGTACGTACACGGACATCCCGTACAAGGTCTTCACCAGCCCGCGCCGGGTGCGGTTCGTGGAGATGGAGTACGCGATCCCGAGGGAGGCGGCGGTCGACGCGCTGCGCGAGCTGAAGGCGATGGTGGACCGCTCGCCCCTGCGCGTCAGCTTCCCCGTGGAGGTGCGGACGGCCCCGGCGGACGACATCGCGCTGTCGACGGCGTCGGGCCGGGAGACCGCGTACATCGCCGTGCACATGTACAAGGGCAGCCCGTACCGGGCGTACTTCACCGCGGCGGAGCGGATCATGACGGCGCACGGCGGCCGGCCGCACTGGGGCAAGGTGCACACGCGGGACGCGGCGTACCTGGCGGAGGTCTATCCGCGGTTCGGCGAGTTCACGGCGCTCCGGGACCGGCTGGACCCGGACCGTCTGTTCGGCAACGACTACCTGCGGCGGGTGCTGGGCGGCTGACGCCTCACTCGGCCGTCGCGCCGTCGTCGTCGGGCGTCGGGGGCGTGGGGCTCGGTGTCGGATGCGTCGGTGTGGGGGTGGGCGTCGGGGGCGAGGGCCGGGTCGGGGAG
The DNA here is from genome assembly GCF_044765045.1 of Streptomyces sp. NPDC093546. NCBI lineage: Bacteria > Bacillati > Actinomycetota > Actinomycetes > Kitasatosporales > Streptomycetaceae > Streptomyces > Streptomyces sp. NPDC093546. The sequence goes on from NZ_JBIWJG010000014.1 coordinate 56,464, forward strand.
GGTGTCGGGGTCGGGGGCGGGGTCGGCGAGGTGGTGTCCGGGTCGGGCGTCGGGGGCGGAGTCGGTGCCGGATCCGTGTGCGCGCCCGGATCCCGGTCGGGGCTCGGCGCCTGCTGCCGGTACGGGTCCTCGTGGGGGGTGACCGGCCGGGACCGCTCGGAGCCCCCGCCGCGTACGACGGAGCCGATGGTGGTCCCCCCGCCGCCGCTGAAGTCCTGGCCGGATATCAGCTCGTACGCAGTGATGCCGGCCATCGCCAGGACGAAGACGAGCGCCGCCGCGATCACCGAGCGCCTTCGGCCGCGTACGAGCGTCCGGGCGCGGTACGTCGTCGCACCGCCGAACTCGCCGTGCGCGGGGCCCGGCTCGGCGGACGCCGTGGAGCGCGGGCGCCGCACGGCCCGCACCCGCTCGCCCGCCGCCGTGAGGAGGTGCTGGAAGACCGGACCGCCACAGGTGGCGATGACACTGATGACGCCGGCGCCGAGGACCGTGCCGTACACGCCCAGCTTGGCGGCGAGTTTGGCCGCGACGACCGCGGCGGCCGCGCTGCCCGCCACTTGGGTGACGGTGAGGTCGAGCCGCCTCTTCTTCCCTTCTCTCTCTTTTGTCCGTGTCGCCAGCTTGTGTTCCATTTCGTCCCCTTGCCCACCGGTCTGTTGATGCATGCAGCGAGAAGGGACTTTTGGGCGAAGCGAATAGTTCCGTTTCTGCCGATTCCGTGAAGGATGCCACTCGGGAGGAATACCTCCGGGTGCCCAACTGCCATACCGCGGGACAAGTTCGACGGCGCGCCGGTCCACCCCGCTGGCCCGAATGGAGTACTGTGGCGAACCCTGGGCCCCGGTCCTCCAATGGGTGTCCGGGACCAACGGGAGGGGGCCACATGGCACTCGATCCGGCGGCGCCGCGGCACCGCACGGACGCCTGCCGCACAGCGCGACCGCCACGGTCACGCTCCGTCGCGAACAGGTAACCGTGCCATAACGGCGTTCCAGGGCCCATGCCCGACACGCCGGGCAACTCGGCAAGGTTGTGGCAGGCTGCACCCGGGCAGGCCACACTCGACTAGCGGAAGCAGCGACGCAGGTGACGTCGGCAGGCACCACCCGGGAGGTCCCCATGCCCGAACTGCGTGTCGTGGCCGTCTCCAACGACGGCACACGACTGGTGCTGAAGGCTGCCGACAACACGGAGTACACGCTCCCGATCGACGAACGGCTGCGCGCCGCCGTACGCAACGACCGCGCCCGGCTCGGCCAGATCGAGATCGAGGTGGAGAGCCACCTCCGCCCCCGCGACATCCAGGCGCGCATACGTGCCGGTGCCTCCGCCGAGGAGGTCGCCCAGCTCGCGGGCATCCCCGTCGAGCGGGTACGCCGCTTCGAGGGCCCCGTGCTCGCGGAGCGCGCCTTCATGGCCGAGCGGGCCCGCAAGACCCCCGTGCGCCGGCCCGGCGAGAACACCGGCCCCCAGCTCGGCGAGGCCGTGCAGGAGCGGCTGCTGCTGCGCGGCGCCGACAAGGACACCGTGGTGTGGGACTCCTGGCGCCGGGACGACGGCACCTGGGAAGTCCTGCTCGTCTACCGCGTCGCGGGCGAGGTGCACTCGGCCAGCTGGACGTACGACCCGCCCAGGCGGCTCGTCCAGGCCGTGGACGACGAGGCGCGGTCCCTGATCGGCGAGACCGACGACGCGGTGGCGGTGCCGGAGCCGAGTTTCCCGTTCGTCCCCCGGATCGCACGGCTGCCGCGCGACCGGCCGCTGGACCGTACGCCGGTGCCGCCGCCGGTCCCGGAGGCCGAGGAGGAGCCCGAGCGCGACTCGCTGACCAGCCTGCTGGAGGCGGTGCCGAGCTTCCGGGGCGACATGGTCGTCCCGGAGCGCGCGGGCGCCACGGAGCTGTCCGCGGCCGATCCCGACCAGGAACCGGACGCCGAGGAACCCCCGGCCCCCGCCGCGTCGGCGGGCGCCGGCTCGGCGTACGCGGACGTGCTGATGCCGCGCGCGGTGAGCGGTCACCGCGACCGCCTGATCGGCACCACGGACCGCCAGGCGGAGGCGGACGGCGTCCGCCCGGGCCGCCGCGCGGCGGTCCCGAGCTGGGACGAGATCGTCTTCGGCACGCGCCGCAAGAAGCAGGAGTAGCCGGAGTAACCGGAGTGACCGCCCGGGCCGAGGCCGGCCCGGGCGGTGCGTCAGCCGCGCTCGGGGCCCTGGGCGACCGGGCGGGCGGGGTCGCTGGACCAGTCGGACCAGGAACCGGCGTAGAGGGCGGCCTCGATGCCGGCGAGCTCCAGCGCCAGGATCTGCTGGGCGGCCGAGACGCCCGAGCCGCAGTAGACGCCGACCCGGGGGGCATCCGTCGCGCCCAGGGTCTTGAAGCGGGCCGCCAGCGCCTCGGCGGGCAGGTAGCGGCCCTCTTCGTCGACGTTCTCCATGGTCGGGGCCGACACCGCGCCCGGGATGTGACCGGCCACCGGATCGATCGGCTCCACGTCTCCCCGGTACCGTTCCGCCGCCCGCGCGTCCAGCAGCAGGCCCGTCCGGGCCAGCGCCGCCGCGCCGTCGGCGTCCAGCAGCGGCAGGGCACCCGGCCGTGGCGTGAAGTCGCCAACGGGGGGCGTGGGCGTCGCAGTCGACAGCTCACCCCGCCACGCCGCGAGACCGCCGTCGAGGACCCGTACGTCCGCGTGCCCCGCCCAGCGCAGCAGCCACCACGCGCGCGCCGCCGCCCAGCCCTGGGCGCCGTCGTACGCGACCACCCGCGAGGACACGGAGACGCCCGCCCGGCGCATCACCGCGCCGAACTCGGCCACGTCCGGCAGCGGGTGCCGGCCCCCGCGGCCGCCGGGGCCGGGCTTGCCCGCGAGCTCCGTCTCCAGGTCGACGTAGACCGCGCCCGGGATGTGCCCCGCCTCGTACAACGGGTGGCCGGGCGGGCCACCGAGCTGGTAGCGGACGTCCAGGAGGACCGGCGGGCGGGGTCCGGCGAGCTCGGTCGCCAGTTCGGTTGCGGAGATGATGGGGTTCATACGTGCCATCCTCGCTCAGCGACGGCCCGCGCGGGGGCCGTCACACCGCGGATGGGCCTCGGAAATCCGGGCATCCTCCTGCGGGATCGCGCCACATCCCGGCGCGGCCGGGGCGCACCGCGCGGCCAGTGGTGCAAGCATCTGACGAGGCGTGGAGCCGGTACCCGAACGGCGCGCACGCCCGGTCCCCCCGCACGGCCACAACCGATGGTCGAAGGAGAGAGTGACGATGACCGAGGCGGCTCGGCGCAAGCCCGGTACACCTTGCTGGGTGAGTTTGATGGCGCACGACCTTGACGCGACGCGGGAGTTCTACGGGACGCTGTTCGGCTGGCGGTTCCAGCCGGGACCGCAGCAGCTCGGCCCGTACCTGCGCGGGCTGCTCGACGGCCAGGAGGTCGCCGGCATCGGTCAGCACCCGGCCGACCGGGGCCTGCCGACGGCCTGGACGCCGTACCTGGCGTCGGACGACGCCGACGAGAGCGCGGAATCGATCCGGTGCAGCGGCGGCACGGTCGCCGTGGGGCCGCTGGACGCCGCCGACGCCGGCCGCATGGTGATCTGCTCCGACCCGACGGGCGCAGTCTTCGGGGTCTGGCAGGCCGCGGCGCACCTCGGTACGGCGGTGGCGGGCAGGCACGGCACACCGGTCTGGAACGAGCTGCTGACGCAGGAGACCGAGGCGGTCGGCAAGTTCTACAAGACGGTGTTCGGGTACGAGCTGGAGCCGCTCGCCTCCGCCGACCTGGACGTGGTGACGCTGAAGCTGGACGACCGCCCGGTGGCCTCGCTGCACGGCGTCGGCGCGGCGCTGCCGCGGGACCGGGGCGCGCACTGGATCACCTGGTTCGAGGTGGCGGACACGGACGACGCGGCGCGCCGGGTCACCGAGCTGGGCGGCCGGGTGCTGGAGCCGCCGCGCGACGGCTCCACCGGCCGGCGCGCGACGGTCGCGGACCCGGAGGGCGCGGTCTTCACGCTCGTGCGGTCGGCCGGCCGCTGAGACCGTCCGGCTCAGGTGACCGGCAGGACGTCCGGGGAGAGGGCGGCGGCGCGGGCGGCGGCGCTCGTCATGCGGCGGCGGTGGTGGCGCCGGCACAGGACCTCGTAACCGACCTCCGCGGCAGGGCGGTTGACGTCGCCCACGACGACCTGCTCGCCCTCGACCACCATCTCGCCGCCCACCGTGCGGGCGTTGTGCGTGGCGCGCGCCCCGCACCAGCACATTGCCTCGACCTGGAGCGTCTCGACACGGTCCGCCAGCTCGATCAGCCTCTGCGAGCCGGGGAAGAGCTTGGTGCGGAAGTCCGTGGTGATACCGAAGGCGAAGACGTCCAGGTCCAGGTCGTCCACGACGCGGGCCAGCTGGTCGATCTGCTCGGGGGCGAGGAACTGCGCCTCGTCGACGATGACGTAGTCGACCTTGCCGCCCTTCGACATCTGGTCCACCAGGTGGCCGTACAGGTCCATGCCCGGGGCCGCCTCGACCGCCTCGGTCACCAGGCCGAGGCGGGAGGAGAGCTTGCCCTCGCCGGCGCGGTCGTCACGCGTGAAGATCATGCCCTGGAGGCCCCGGGCGGACCTGTTGTGCTCGATCTGAAGAGCGAGGGTGCTCTTTCCGCAGTCCATCGTTCCGGAGAAGAACACCAACTCGGGCATGGGAAAGTGACGACCTTTCGGGTCGGAGGGGGCAGGGACAGGGGTGGGTCGGGAACGGGTCAGGAACGGACTTCGAGGAGCGGGACGAGCTGCTCGGCCGGGGTCATCGAGCCGTGCATGCCCGCCATCGCGGACTCGTGCGGCTCGTTGACGGACGCGGTGATCACGACGTCGTCGTGCGCGGCGGCGACGACGTCGCCGATCCGGCCGTACACCCGCTCGTCGATCGCGGGCCCGAACCAGCCCGCCGCGATCGCCTCCTCGCGGCTCGCCACCCAGAACTGCTCGCCGAGCACCTCGCGCCAGCAGGCCAGGACGTCGGCCTCGGCGCCCGGCACGGCGTAGACGTGGCGGGCCCGGCCCTCGCCGCCCAGCAGGGCGACTCCGGCGCGCAGCTCCCAGTCCTCGTCGAAGTCGATCCGGGACTGCTCGTCGAACGGGATGTCCACCATGCCGTGGTCGGCGGTGACGTACAGCGCGGAGCGCGGCGGCAGCTGCTCGACCAGGCGCTGGACGAGCCGGTCCACGCACATCAGCTGGCCGCGCCAGGAGTCGGAGTCGATGCCGTGGCGGTGACCGCTGCCGTCGAGCTCGCTGTAGTACGTGTAGATCAGCGAGCGGTCGCCGGCGGCGAGCTGCTCGGCGGCGAGGTCCATGCGCTCGTCGCCCGAGAGCCGCCCGTGAAACGTTCCGCCGCTGAGCGCGATCTTGGTGAGCGGGGTGTCCTGGAAGGCCGGCGACGAGACCTGCGCCGTGTGGACGCCTGCGGCGTCGGCCATCCGGAAGACGGTCGGGTACGGCTGCCAGACGTGCGGCGGCGTCCAGGGCCGCCAGCGCAGCTGGTTCATCAGCGCACCGGTGTCCGGGTCCCGCACGGTGTAGCCCGTCAGGCCGTGCGCGCCGGGCGGCAGGCCCGTACCGACGGAGGCGAGCGAGGTGGCGGTGGTGGCCGGGAAGCCGGCGGTGAGGGGCCGCCCGGTCCCGCCGCGCGAGGTGGCGAGGAGGGAGGTGAGGTACGGCGCCTCGTCGGGGTGGGCCTTGATCTGCTCCCAGCCGAGGCCGTCGATCAGGAACACGCAGTTGCGGTCGGCGGGCGCCAGCTCCGCGATGCGGTGGTCGCACCCCGGTACGCCCTGGGCCGCCGCGAGCGTGGGCAGCAGGTCGGCGAGGGAGCCGGAGCCGTACTCCGGTACGGGCGCGGTGTCGAGGGCGAGCGGCGTCGGGTCGTCGGGCCAGGCGGCGGCCGTCGCGGTGGGCTGCGCCATCAGCGGGTGGCCGCGGTGGCCTCGGACAGGGCCTGCGCGAAGGCGAGGGCCTGGCGGACCGTCTCGGGGCCGTCGCCGGCCTCGCTGACACGCAGGCTCAGGTCGTCCGCCGTGGCGTTGCCGGTGTAGCCGTGGTCGGCGTCGCAGTTCGGGTCGCCGCAGGCGGCGGGCTCCAGGTCGATGCGGGAGACCGCGCCCCAGCCGATGTTGAGGACCACCTCGCGGGGCAGTGTGCCCGGGGTGTACGACTCCGGGTTCGCGACGACGCGGCTGAGGACCACGGAGGAGATCCGGCCGAGCTTCACGGACTCGGTGGAGGTCGTCGCGTACGGCGTCGGGGAGCTGGTGTCGGCGTTCTGCTCGTCGGTGTGGCTCACGATGAAGCGGTTGGCCGTCAGGACGAGCACGGTGACGTGGCGGCGCACCTCGTTGGCGTCGAAGGTGGTCTCCTGGTGGACCAGGTACGAGGCGATGGGCTCGCCGCCCACGGCGGCCTCCACCGCCTCGGCCACGAGGGCCGGGTAGTAGCCGCTGCGCTCGATCGCCGCGCGCAGCCCCTGGGTCGTCGTACCGGTCTTCGCCATGAGCTCCATCCTACGGGGCCGGTAGGGGGACACCCGCCCCCTCAGTAGTTGGGAAGCCGCCGCGGGCCCAGGTCGGTACGGGCCGGGGGCGGCGCGAGGCGGACGGACGCGCCGAGGACGGACAGGCCGCGGGGGGCGACGACCACCGGCTCCAGGCCGATGGAGACGATCTCCGGGTGGTCGTCGACCAGCCGGGAGACCCGCAGCAGCAGCTCTTCGAGGGCGGGGGTGTCGACCGGGTCCGAGCCGCGCCAGCCGAACAGCAGCGGCGCGGTGCGGATGGAGCGGATCTGCTCGGCGACGTCCCGGTCGGTGGCCGGGACCAGGCGGTGCGCGGTGTCGCCGAGCAGCTCGGACGGCGCGCCCGCGAGGCCGAAGGACAGCACGGCGCCGACGCCGGGGTCGATGGCGGCGCGGATGACGGTGTCGACCCCTCGCGGCGCCATGGCCTGCACGACCGGCTGGAGCTCCTCGGGCTTGCCGAGGGTCTCGGTCAGCTCGGCGTACGCGGCGCGCAGCTGCTCCTCGGTGGCCAGGTCGAGGCGTACGCCGCCGAGGTCGGGGCGGTGGCGCAGGTGGGGTGCGGTGGTCTTGAGCGCGACGGGGTAGCCGAGGCGCTGCGCGGCGTCGACGGCGGCGTCGGGGGTGGGCGCGGCGAGGGCGGGGCGTACGTCGATGCCGTACCGCCCGAGCAGCTCGCGCGCGGCCTCCGCGTCGAGGGTGACGCCCCGCTCCCCCGCGTCGTCGGTCTCGCTCAGCACCCGCTCGATCTGTGCTGCGGCCCCCGCCTCGTCGATCCCGTCGTAGTGCGGCACCCGGCCGGGCTCGGCTGCCTGCCGCCGCCAGCGCGCGTACCGCACGGCCTGCGCGAGCGCGCGGGCGGCCCGCTCGGCGGCGGGGTAGGCGGGGATGCGGTGGTCGCCATCGCCGTCGGGGTCCGGGTCGGTGGCGGGGGCCGGGGCTCCGTCGGACTCGCCGGTCGCCGGGGTGGCGGGGGTACCAGGGGGCGCGGGGGCCGGCGGGGGCGGCGCCGTGCTGGTGGCGGCGGCCAGGGCGTCGGCCAGGGCGCCCATCTCGACGTGGACCACCAGGACCGGCTTCGTCGGCGCCGTGGCGGACGCGGCGCGCAGCGCGGCGGCGAGGACCTCGCCGTCGCCCGACTCGGTCACGCCGTTCTCGCCGACCCACGGGATCGCGGTGACCACCACCGCGTCGCACGCGTCGTCCCGCAGCGCCTCGGCCAGGGCCGCGCGGAAGTCCTCGGGCGTGGCGGCGGTCGTCAGGTCGCGGGGCCGCAGCGGACGCAGCCCCTCCGTCAGGCAGGCGTCGTACGTGAGGAGGCCGAGGGACTCGGAGTTGCCGAGGATCGCCACCCGGGGTCCGGCCGGGAGCGGCTGTCCGGCGAGGAGGAGGCCCGCGTCGACGAGCTCGGTGACGGTGTCGACGCGGATGACGCCCGCCTGCCGGAGGAGGGCCGACACCGTGGCGTACGGGATGCGGGTGACCGGCACCGCGTGGCCGGGCGGCGCGCTGCCGCTGTGGCGGGCGCCCTGGACCACGACGACCGGCTTCACCGCCGCCGTGCGCCGTGCGAGCCGCGTGAACTTGCGCGGGTTCCCGATCGATTCGAGGTACAGCAGGACGACGTCCGTGTCGGCGTCCTCGTACCAGTACTGCAGGATGTCGTTGCCGGACACGTCCGCCCGGTTCCCGGCGGAGACGAAGGACGACAGGCCCGCCCCGCGCCGGTGCAGCCCGGACAGCAGCGCGATGCCGATGGCGCCGGACTGGGTGAACAGCCCGATGCGGCCCCGCGCCGGCGGGTGCGGCGCGAGGGAGGCGTTCAGCCGCACGCCGGGGGCGGTGTTGATGACGCCGAAGGCGTTGGGGCCGATGACGCGCATGCCGTACGAGCGGGCCTGGCGGACCAGCTCCCGCTGGCGCTCCCGCCCTTCGGCGCCCTGCTCGGCGTACCCGGCGGAGAGGACGACCAGCCCCTGGACGCCGTGCTCGCCGCAGGCGGCGACGGCTTCCGGTACGCGCTCGGCGGGGACGGCGACGACGGCGAGCTCGACGGGCTCGCCGATGTCGGCGACCGACCGGAAGGCGGGGACCCCCTCCATGACGGACTCGCCTTCCGGCAGGGCGTGGTTCACCGCGTACGTACGGCCGGTGTACCCGGCGTCGAGGAGGTTGCGCAGGACCGTGCGGCCGACGCCGCCGGGCGCGCGGCCGGCGCCGATGACGGCGATCGAGCCGGGGGCGAGCAGCCGCTGCACGGAGCGGGCCTCGGCGCGCTGCTCGCGGGCGCGCTGCACGGCGAGGGAGCGGTCGGTGGGCTCCAGGTCGAGGTGGAGGCGGACGGCGCCGTCCTCGAAGCTGCGCTTCTGGGTGTATCCGGCGTCCGTGAAGACCTTGATCATCTTGTTGTTGGCGGGCAGCACCTCCGCCGCGAACCGCCGGATGTCCCGCTCCCGCGCCACCGCCGCGATGTGTTCGAGGAGCGCGGAGGCGACGCCCCGGCCCTGGTGGGCGTCCTGGACGAGGAAGGCGACCTCGGCCTCGTCGGCGGGGGCACTGGCGGGCAGGCCCTGTTCGTTGATCCGGTCGTAGCGGACGGTCGCGATGAACTCCCCGCCGACCGTCGCGGCCAGGCCCACCCGGTCCACGTAGTCGTGGTGCGTGAAGCGGTGCACGTCCTTGGCGGAGAGGCGGGGGTAGGGTGCGAAAAACCGGTAGTACTTCGACTCGTCGGAGACCTGCTCGTAGAAGCTGACCAGGCGTTCCGCGTCGTCCGGGGTGATCGGCCTGATCCGCGCGGTGCCGCCGTCGCGCAGCACGACGTCGGCTTCCCAGTGGTCGGGGTACGCATGTTCCGGCTGATCCGACGGGGTCCGCATGGGCCCAGGTTACGGTGCGGACACCGGTCGCGGAGGTGCTGTGGACAGGGCACATTGATCAGGTTCGCGTGCACACCGGAGAACATGAGAGAGTGGTCTAGACAACCCCCTGAACTCGAAGGGCAACACCATGGCTGAGCGCCGCGTCAACGTCGGCTGGGCCGAGGGCCTGCACGCCCGCCCCGCCTCCATCTTCGTCCGTGCCGCCACGGCCGCCGGCGTCCCCGTGACGATCGCCAAGGCCGACGGCAACCCGGTGAACGCCGCGTCGATGCTCGCGGTCCTCGGCCTGGGTGCGCAGGGCGGCGAGGAGATCGTGCTCGCGTCGGACGCGGAAGGTGCGGACGCCGCCCTGGACCGCCTGGCGAAGCTGGTCGCGGAGGGTCTCGAGGAGCTTCCCGAGACCGTCTGACGGGCTTCGGGCATCGCCCGGCCATCACTTCGGACAATTACCTGTCCTCTTGCAGCGGAGCCGTATCGCCCCCGAATTCCGGGGTGATACGGCTCCGCTTTTTCGGTGAACCTTTCTTTCTACGGCCGCATTGTTAATTGCGGGCGCTCACCGTGTTGACGCGATGTTGCGGACTCCTCACACGCAGCCGGTGCGAACCGAGTGAGCGCTCGGCGTGCAGCGCGGTCAGCGCCCGGGCCCGCTCGGCGTCACCGCGCGCCACCGCGTCGACGATCGCGCCGTGCTCGGCCCACGCCTCCACGGGCGCGGGCGGCTGGTCGACCGCGTACATCCAGGCGATCTTGTGCCGCAGCTGGGTCAGCAGGGCGGTGAGGCCCGGGCTGCCGGAGGCCTGGGCGAGCGTCTCGTGGAACCAGTCGCCGAGCGCCCGCAGATCCTCCCCCTGGCCCCGGCGCGCCCGCTCCTGGCCCAGCCTGACCAGGCCCCGCAACACCTTGAGGTGCGCCTCGGTACGGCGCTGGGCGGCCCGCGCCGCGCCGAGCGGCTCCAGCAGCGCCCGGACTTCCAGCAGGTCGGCTGCCTCCTGCTCGGTGGGCTCGGCGACGCACGCCCCGGCGTGGCGGCGGGTGGTGACGAAGCCCTCCGACTCCAGGGTCCGCAGGGCCTCGCGGACCGGGACGCGGGAGACGCCGTAGCGGCGCGCCAGCTGCTCCTCGGTGAGGCGGCTGCCGCGCGGGAAGACGCCGGAGACGATGTCGTCGCGAATCGCCGTGCATACCGAGTGCGCGGGAATGCGCATACCGAACCTCCGACGTAATGCGCGCGAAACAGCGTGCGTCCGACCGATTTGACGAGTGTTCAGTGACTCTATGGCACCATTCCTGAATTTCCGACGCCGGGTCGAAATCCATGGATATCTTTTGGCCAGGCCTGCCGCGCCGGAGAACGGCGAAGGCCCCGGCCGCTCATCCGAGGAGCCGGGGCCTTGTCTGTCTCAGGTCGTGCGGGCCGGAGGTCAGACGTTGACGCCGTGCGAGCGCAGGTACGCGACGGGGTCGATGTCGGAGCCGTACTCGGCGCTCGTACGGGCCTCGAAGTGGAGGTGCGGGCCGGAGGAGTTGCCGGTGGAGCCGGAGAGGCCTATCCGCTGGCCGGGCATGACCCGCTCGCCGACCGAGACGCTGACGGAGGAGAGGTGGCCGTACTGCGTGTACGTGCCGTCGGCCATCCGGATCACCACGTTGTTGCCGTACGCGCCGCCCCAGCCCGCCTCGACGACGGTGCCCAGGCCCACGGCGACGACCGTGGAGCCGGAGGGGGCGTGGAAGTCGACGCCGGTGTGGCTGCCGGAGGACCACATGGCGCCGCCGGTCTGGTAGCCGGTGCTGACGTAGGAGCCGGCGACGGGGAGCGTGAAGGAGTTCAGGCGCTTGCGCTCGGCCTCGCGGGCGGCGCGCTCCTCCGCCTCGCGGGCGGCCTTGACGCGGGCCTCGGCCTTGCGCTTGGCCTCCGCCTCGGCCTTGGCCTGGGCGGCGGCGCGGGCGGCGGCCTCCTCGGCCTCGCGCTCCTGGGCCTCGGCCTGGGCGTCGACGGTCTCGGCGAGCGTGTCGGTGATGACCGCCTGGTTGAGGCCGGTGTCCTCCAGTGCGCGGACGTCCGCGTCGGCGGCGAGCGCCGGGGAAGCGAGGGTTCCGATGACGCCGGTGGTGGCGATGGCCGCCACGCCGGCGACGTGTGCGCTCTTGCGGCTCAGGCGGCTCGGGGCACGGTGCTTCCCGGTGGCACGGGTGAACGCCATACGGTGGCTGATCCTTTCCTTCCTTCTCGCCTACCGGGTTAGCTGACGGGTTCGGAGCAGGAAGGTCTCCTACGGGCCCCTCCGCACGGATGCGAAGGCGTCCGATTCACCCCAGGGACTTCGTGTGGGTCCCCGGCTCCCCGGGCTCGCGCCCGATGGGGATTCGGCGATGGCTGCCCGGTGCCGCGGATGCGGCGGGTACAGCGGGCGGACAGCGCATCAGACGCTAAGCGGCTGATCTTTCAATCACCAAACGGACACGGTTTTTTGTAGCGCACGCCACAGGGCAGACACGTAACCTCCCCAACAAAACGGACATGCCGTGACGGCGAGGGGAAGCGGCAGCAGACGGCGGAACCCCGGCATCCGAATGGATGCCGGGGTTCCGCCGGTGATGGCCGGGACGCGGCCGGCGACGCGCGGCCGACCCGCCGTCAATCAGCCCGTGACGACGCTCACTTCACCGATGCCGAGCGCCTCGACCGGCTCCTTGATCTGCGCGGCGTCGCCGACCAGCACGGTGACGAGACGGTCCACGGGGAAGGCGCTGACGGCCGCGGCCGTGGCCTCCACCGTCCCGGTCTCGGCCAGGCGGGCGTACAACTGCGCCTGGAAGTCGTCCGGGAGGTGCTGCTCGACCTGGTCGGCGAGGGTGCCCGCGACCGAGGCCGCCGTCTCGTACCTGAGCGGGGCGACGCCCACGAGGTTCTGCACGGCGACGTCCCGCTCGGCGTCGGTCAGCCCCTCGGCGGCGAGGGTGCGCAGCACCTTCCACAGGTCGTCGAGGGCCGGACCGGTGTTGGGGGTGTCGACGGATCCGCTGATGGCGAGCAGCGAGGCGCCGTTGCCTCCGGGACCGGAGCGCAGCACCTGGCCGAAGGACCGTACGCCGTAGGTGTAGCCCTTCTCCTCGCGCAGCACGCGGTCCAGGCGCGAGGTGAGGGTGCCGCCCAGGCAGTACGTGCCGAGCACCTGGGCCGGCCAGACGCGGTCGTGCCGGTCGGGGCCGATGCGGCCGATCAGCAGCTGCGTCTGCACGGCGCCGGGGCGGTCGACGATGACGACACGTCCCGTGTCGTCGGCCGTGACGGGCGGGACGGGGCGGGGCTCGGCGGTGTTGCCGGTCCAGGCGCCGAGGGTGTCGGCCAGCACCGCGTCGAGGTCGACGTCCGTGAGGTCGCCCACGACGATGGCGGTGGCCGTGGCGGGCCGGACATGGGCTTCGTAGAAGGCCCGTACGGCCGCGGAGTCGATCCGCTCCACCGTCTCGAGGGTGCCCTGGCGGGGGCGGGACATCCGGGAGTCGGCCGGGAACAGCTCCTTGGAGAGCTGCATGGCGGCGCGGCGCGACGGGTTGGCGATCTCGTGCGGGATCTCGTCGAGCCGGTTGCGCACCAGGCGCTCGACCTCGCTGTCGGCGAAGGCGGGCGCGCGCAGGGCGTCGGCGACCAGGCCGAGGGCCTTGGCCAGCCGGGAGACCGGGACCTCCAGGGAGACGCGTACGCCGGGGTGGTCGGCGTGCGCGTCGAGCGTGGCGCCGCAGCGCTCCAGCTCGGCGGCGAACTCCTCCGCCGAGTACTTGTCGGTGCCCTCGGACAGCGCCCGGGCCATGATGGTGGCGACGCCGTCCAGGCCCTCGGGCTCGGCCTCCAGCGGGGCCACCAGGGAGATCTCGACGGCCACGACCTGCTGGCCGGGGCGGTGGCAGCGCAGCACGGTCAGGCCGTTGGGGAGGGTGCCTCGCTCGGGGGCGGGGAAGGCCCAGGGCCGGGCGGTGCCGGGCTGGGGCTGCGGGTGGAACTCCATGGACGTCAGGGACACAGCGGCGTCGCTCACTGGTCGGCCCCCTCTTCTTCCTCGCTGTGGTCGGCATCGCTCTGGTCGCCGTTGACCGGCTCGTAGACCAGTACGGCCCTGTTGTCCGGGCGCAGCCGCGCCTGGGCGACGGCCTGCACCTCCTCGGCGGTGACGTCCAGGACGCGCTGGACGGCGGTGAGCGCGAGCTGCGGGTCGCCGAACAGCACGGCGAAGCGGCACAGCTCGTCGGCGCGGCCGGCGACCGTGCCGAGCCGGTCCAGCCACTCGCGCTCCAGCTGGGCCTGGGCCCGCTCCATCTCCTCGGGCGTCGGGCCCTCGGCGGCGAACCGGGCCAGCTCCTCGTCGACCGCGGCCTCGATGTCCGGCACCTCGACGCCGCCGGAGGTCTTCACGTCCAGCCAGCCCATGGAGGGGGCCCCGGCGAGGCGCAGCAGGCCGAAGCCGGCCGCCACGGCCGTACGGTCGCGGCGCACCAGGCGGTTGTGGAGCCGGGACGACTCGCCGCCGCCGAGGACGGTGAGGGCCAGGTCGGCGGCGTCGCACTCGCGGGTGCCGTCGTGCGGCAGCCGGTAGGCGGCCATCAGCGCGCGGGCCGGGACGTCCTCCTCGACGACCTCGCGCAGCTGCTCGCCGATGGTGTCGGGGAGCGTGCCGTCGCGCGGCGGCTGCTTGCCGTCGTGGGCCGGGATGGAGCCGAAGTACTTCTCGATCCAGGCGAGCGTCTGCTCCGGGTCGATGTCGCCGACGACGGACAGCACGGCGTTGTTCGGCGCGTAGTACGTACGGAAGAAGTTCCGCGCGTCCTCCAGGGTGGCGGCGTCCAGGTCCGCCATGGAGCCGATCGGCGTGTGGTGGTAGGGGTGGCCCTTCGGGAAGGCGAGGGCCGTGAGCCGCTCGAAGGCGGTGCCGTACGGCACGTTGTCGTACCGCTGGCGGCGCTCGTTCTTCACGACGTCCCGCTGGTTCTCCATGGACTCCTCGTCGAGCGCGGTGAGCAGCGAGCCCATCCGGTCGGCCTCGAGCCACAGGGCCAGCTCCAGCTGGTGCGTGGGCATCGTCTCGAAGTAGTTGGTCCGCTCGAAGCTCGTGGTGCCGTTGAGGGAGCCGCCGGCGCCCTGGACGAGCTCGAAGTGGCCGTTGCCCTTGACCTGGGCGGAGCCCTGGAACATCAGGTGCTCGAAGAGGTGGGCGAGGCCGGTGCGGCCCTTCACCTCGTGGCGCGAGCCGACGTCGTACCAGAGGCACACCGCGGCGACCGGGGTCAGGTGGTCCTCGGAGAGCACCACGCGCAGGCCGTTGGCCAGCCGGTGCTCGGTCGCTGTCAGTCCGCCGGAGCCGGCCTGGGCTGTGGCCGTGTGACCCATGGGCATGTACGTCCCTTCGATCGCGATGTGGAAAGTCGTGCGGTGAAAGTCCTGCCACTGTATGCAAGCGCACCGACGGTCGCGGAAGTTCCCGTCCCACCCGATCGTCCCTCTTCCGGGTCGCGGTCGGGGTTGTCAGTGGGACGGTCCACAATGGTCGGCGACAGATCAGCCTTTGCCTGGTGAAGGAGCGCAGCCGCGATGGCCCGCCGCAGCACGAAGACCGCGCAGCCCGACGACTACGAGGAGCGGATCCTCGACATCGACGTCGTCGACGAAATGCAGGGCTCCTTCCTCGAGTACGCGTACTCGGTGATCTACTCCCGGGCCCTGCCCGACGCCCGCGACGGCATGAAGCCGGTGCACCGCCGGATCGTGTACCAGATGAACGAGATGGGCCTGCGCCCGGAGCGCGGGTTCGTCAAGTGCGCCCGGGTCGTCGGCGAGGTGATGGGCAAGCTGCACCCGCACGGTGACGCGTCGATCTACGACGCGCTGGTGCGCATGGCGCAGCCGTTCTCGATGCGCCTGCCGCTGGTCGACGGCCACGGCAACTTCGGCTCGCTGGGCAACGACGACCCGCCGGCCGCCATGCGGTACACCGAGTGCCGGATGGCCGACGCCACGTCGCTGATGACGGAGTCCATCGACGAGGACACCGTCGACTTCGTACCCAACTACGACGGCCAGGAGCGCGAACCGGTCGCGCTGCCGGCCGCCTTCCCGAACTTGCTGGTCAACGGCGCGTCCGGAATCGCGGTCGGCATGGCGACCAACATGCCGCCGCACAACCTGGGCGAGGTCATCGCCGCCGCCCGCCACCTGATCAAGCACCCGGGCGCCGACCTGGAGACCCTGATGCGGTACGTGCCGGGTCCCGACCTGCCGACCGGCGGCCGGATCGTGGGCCTGTCCGGGATCAGGGACGCGTACGAGACGGGCCGCGGCACCTTCAAGATCCGCGCGACCGCGACCGTGGAGAACGTGACGGCGCGCCGCAAGGGCCTGGTCGTGACGGAGCTGCCGTTCACGGTGGGCCCGGAGAAGGTGATCGCCAAGATCAAGGACCTGGTGGCGTCGAAGAAGCTCCAGGGCATCGCCGACGTCAAGGACCTCACCGACCGCGCGCACGGGCTGCGGCTCGTCATCGAGGTGAAGAACGGCTTCATCCCGGAGGCCGTCCTGGAGCAGCTCTACAAGCTGACGCCGATGGAGGAGTCCTTCGGCATCAACAATGTGGCGCTGGTCGACGGGCAGCCGCTCACGCTGGGCCTCAAGGAGCTGCTGGAGGTCTATCTCGACCACCGCTTCGAGGTCGTACGGCGCCGCAGCGAGTTCCGGCGCGGCAAGAAGCGCGACCGGCTGCACCTGGTCGAGGGCCTGCTCGTCGCGCTCCTCGACATCGACGAGGTCATCCGGCTGATCCGGTCCAGCGACAACTCGGCGCAGGCCAAGGAGCGGCTGATCGAGCGCTTCTCGCTGAGCGAGATCCAGACGCAGTACATCCTGGACACCCCGCTGCGGCGGCTCACCAAGTTCGACCGGCTGGAGCTGGAGGGCGAGCGCGACCGGCTCAACAGCGAGATCGAGGAGCTGACGCGGATCCTGGACTCCGACGCCGAGCTGCGCAAGCTGGTCTCCTCCGAGCTGGCCGCGGTGGCCAAGAAGTTCGGCACCGAGCGGCGCACGGTCCTGCTGGAGTCGGCGGGCGCGCCGGTCGCCGCGGTGTCCCTGGAGGTCGCGGACGACCCGTGCCGGGTGCTGTTGTCCTCCACCGGTCTGCTGGCCCGTACGGCGAGCGGCGAGCCGCTCCCGGACAGCGACGGCAAGCGCACCAAGCACGACGTGATCGTCTCGGCGGTGCCCGCGACGCAGCGCGGCGACGTGGGCGTGGTGACCTCCACCGGGCGGCTGCTGCGGCTGCCGGTGATCGACCTGCCGCAGCTGCCGGACACGGCGGGCGCGCCGAACCTGTCGGGCGGGGCGCAGCTCTCGGAGTTCCTGACGCTGGAGAAGGACGAGACGCTCGTCTGCCTGACCACGCTGGACGAGTCGTCGCCGGGCCTGGCGATCGGCACGCTCCAGGGTGTCGTCAAGCGCGTGGTGCCGGACTATCCGGCGAACAAGGACGAGCTGGAGGTCATCACCCTCAGGGAGGGTGACCGGATCGTCGGCGCGGCGGAGCTGCGTACGGGCGAGGAGGACCTGGTCTTCATCACCTCCGACGCGCAGCTGCTGCGCTACCCGGCCTCGCAGGTGCGGCCGCAGGGCCGCCCGGCGGGCGGTATGGCCGGCGTCAAGCTGGCGGCCGGCGCCGAGGTGATCTCGTTCACGGCGGTCGACCCGGCGGCGGACGCGGTGGTCTTCACGGTCGCGGGCTCGTCCGGGGCGCTGGACCCGACGGCCGGGATGTCGGCGAAGCTGACGCCGTTCGACCAGTACCCGCGCAAGGGCCGCGCGACGGGCGGCGTGCGCTGTCAGCGCTTCCTGAAGGGCGAGGACGTCCTGGTCCTCGCCTGGGCGGGGGCGGCCCCGGCCCGGGCGGCCCAGAAGAACGGCACCCCGGTCGAGCTGCCCGAGATCGACCCGCGCCGGGACGGCTCGGGCACACCGCCGGCCAAGCCGGTCGCGGTGCTGGCGGGCCCGGCGTCGTAAGACCTTGCCGGGGGCGCGTCCGCCGCGGGCGCGCCCCCGCCGTCAGCGCCAGGGGATGTTCCGCCAGGGGCTGCCCTCGTCGTCCGTGAGCAGCCGGTGGGCGGTGAGGGAGTCCTCGTAGTACGGGCCGTACCGCTCGTCGTCGAAGCGCAGCACCCTGCCCAGCGTGTAGCCCGCCGAGTAGGCCTCCCAGGAGGGGTACGCGGCCTTGCCGAGCGCGCCCGCGTGCACGATGGCCTGCTCCGCCTGCTGAGGGTCGCAGTAGCGGGCGGACAGGCCCCAGCGGGCGAGGTTGACGGCCCGCCCGTAGTCGTACGCCGCCGCCGTGGCGACCCAGCCGTCACCGGGCAGCAGCCCGTCGGCCCGGAACCTCGCCTCGTAGCGCAGGATGCGGCGCACCAGCTCCTCCATCTCCGTGACCAGCGAGGGCGGGGCGCCCTGGTCGTGGAGGCTGCCCGCGGCGGTTTCCCGCCACAGGTCGGCGGGCGGGAGCTCGCCGGTGTTCTTGCGGAGCTGTTCGCGCACGCGGAGCGCGTACTCGGGCGCGGCCGGGCTGTTGCTGTACTCGAGCAGGGCGTCCATCTCGTGCCGCCAGCCCTGGTGGTCGGTGATGTCCCAGGAGTCGCGCAGCATCTTCCGCTGGGAGACGTAGTCGACGTAGACCGTCCCGGCCTCGTTCCAGGGCACGCCGTTGGAGACGGCGAGGTGCGCCCCGCAGGCCAGCCCGAAGGCGAGCGGCCCGAAGAGCGGTCCGGTGTGCAGGGCGGTCAGCCGGTCGTCCGTCGACCGGTCGTTCTCGGCGTGGAACCGCCGCCACAGGGCCCGGTCCTGAGGGGCCGCCGGCAGGTGCACGGCGGCGGGTGTGCCGGGATTGACCGCCAGCCACTGCCGGGGGTCGGACCAGCTGAGCTCCGCCACCCAGTCGAGGTCGACCTCGTGGAACACCCAGTCGGGGTGCCAGGGCGGCAGCATGCCCCGGGTCAGCAGGACCTTGCACAGGCCGCCGTTCGGGGCCGTCACCGCGCGCCAGCGCACCAGACCCGGCTCGGCGTCGACCTCGTGGCGGGCCTGCCCGATGTACAGCGGCTCGGCCGCCAGCACCCGCAGCTGCGCGTGGACGTCGCCGCGCTGCCCCGCCTCGTACAGCTGCCGCTCGACGGGCGAGGGCGGCACCCAGTTCACTTCCACGGCACGCTCCGGTACGGGCTCGCCGGGTCCTGGGTGAGGATCCGGTGCTGGCCGACGGACTCCTGGTAGACGCGGCCGAAGCCGTCCTCGTCGAAGGCGATGACCCGGGCCAGCGCGTACGCCGCCGAGAACGCCTCCCACGAGGGGTACGCCTCCCGGCTCAGCCGGCCGGCCGTGAGGATCGCCTCCTCCGCCTCGTGCGGCTCGCACAGGCGGGCGCCGAGCCCCATCCGTACGAAGGAGACGACGCGCCCGTAGTCGAACGCGGCGAGCGAGTCGACGCGTTCGTCCGGGCCCAGCACGCCGTCGGCGCGGAAGCGGGCTTCGTAGCGGCCGATCCGCGTCACGGTGTCGGTCAGCTCCTTGAGGGTCGCCTCGTCCGCGCCGCGCTCGGTGAGGGAGGCGAGGACGGTGTCCAGCCACTCCCCCGTGGTGGGCGTCCGGCCCAGGCGGGCGGCGAGCACGGTGCGGGCGCGCAGGGCGGCCGACTCCTCGAGGCCGCAGAGCCGGGCCCGGAAGAGGGTCTCCAACTTGTCCCGGTACTGGCCGCGGTTGGTGACCCGCCAGGTGCCGCGCAGGGTGCCAACGTCCGACGCGTAGCCGAAGAGGGTCGAGCCGAGCTGGTTCCACGGGACGCTGTTGTGGACCGACAGATGGGCGCCGCAGGCCAGTCCGTGGGCGAGGGCGCCCTGTGCGGGGCCGTGGGCGTGCGTGAGCAGCAGTCCGCGGGGCGGGCCTCCGCTCTCGGCGGCGGCCTTGGCCCAGGCCGCGCGGTGGCGCGGTCCGGCCTCGACGCCGATTTCGCACGGTGTGCCGGGGTTGACCGCGAGGGACGCCTTCTTCCTGCCGTCCGGCCAGTGGCGGGCCAGTTCGGCGAGCGTCGTGGCCTGGCACACCCATTCCGGGTGCCAGGGCGGGAGCATGCCCGCCGTGAAGGCGGCGATGCTCCACTTGCCGGTCTGCGGGTCCTTGGCGGGTACGAGCGGGAGGCCGGCCCCGGGCGTGTCCGCGTGCAGCCGGGCGACCGGCAGGAAGAGCGTGGCGCGGGAGAGCAGGGCGAGCCGCGCCTCGCGGTCCCCGGCCGTCTTCGCCTCGTACAGCAGGCGCTCGGTCAGGGTCGGCGGTATCCAGTGTGTCGTCCCCGTGGTCACGGGGACGATCTTATGAACCGTCCTCGGGGGACGGCTCCGCAGGCTCCGGCACGTACCGCAGGACGCCCCACATGCTGTGCTCGCCGGGGGCGTCCTCCGGCGAGTCGGTCACCCGGCACGCGTCGAGGGCCTTGCCCAGGCCGTCGGCGTCGACGCCGGAGCCGATGAGTACGAGCTGGGTGAGGCGCTGCCCGCCGTCCGCGGGCCAGGGCTCCGGGTAGAAGCGGAGGAACCGGCCGACGGCGTGCACGGTGTAGTGGTTGGCGGGGTCGGCGTCGCCGAAGTCGACGAAGCCCTTGATGCGGTACAGGCCCTCGGGGCGCGAGTCGAGGAAGTCCAGCAGCCGGCGCGGGTGCATCGGTACGTCGGCGGTGAAGGAGACCGTGTCGTACGCCGCGTGCGGGTGGTCGTGGTGCTCGTCCTCGCGCAGGTCGTCGAAGGAGAGCTGGCCCTCGATCCAGTCGTCCCCGCCCTCGCGCCGCGCGGCCCGGTCGAAGAGGAGCTCGGGGTCGACCCGGCCGTACGCGGCGTCGACGACGGCGGCCCGTTCGGCGAGGGCCGCGACGGCGCCGTGGACGCGGCGCAGCTCGTCGGCTTCCACGCGGTCGGCCTTGTTGACGACGACGAGGTCGGCGAGGGCGAGGTGCCGGTCGGTCTCGGGATGGCGGGCGCGGGTGGCGTCGAACTCGGCGGCGTCGACGACCTGGACCAGCCCGCCGTACACCACCCGGTCGTTGTCGCTGGCGAGGATCATCCGCACCAGCTCCTGGGGCTCGGCGAGGCCGCTCGCCTCGATGACGATGACGTCGAGGCGGGCGGAGGGTCGGGTGAGGGTCTCCAGGTAGGTGTCGAGCTCGCTCGTGTCGACGGCGCAGCACAGGCAGCCGTTGCCGAGGGAGACGGTGGAGCCGACCTGGCCGGCCACCGTCATGGCGTCGATCTCGATGGAGCCGAAGTCGTTGACCATGACGCCGATACGGGTGCCTCTGGCGCTGCGCAGCAGATGGTTGAGCAGGGTGGTCTTGCCCGACCCGAGGAAGCCCGAGAGGACGACGACGGGGATGGCGGGAATCTGCTGCGGCACGCTGCTGCTCAAGGGGCACCCTTCTCGGTCGGCTCCGCGTCCGGCGGCTTGCGGCCCTCAGGATAGGCGGGGTCCACGGGCGCCACGGCCGGCGTGACGTCGGTCATGGCGCCGGGCGTTCCCTCGGGGCGGTGTGTCCCTTTACGGTTCCTGGAGTGAGCCCCGCACCGACCTCGACGCCCGTCGCCCTCGCCGCACGCGCCCCCGCGCGGCGCAGGCGCTTCGGCTGGCCGCAGCGGGTCTTCTCTCAGGTCCTGCTGATGCAGCTGGCCATCGCCACCGGCGTCACCGTGCTCGCCACCGGCCTGTTCCTGGCGCCGCTGAGCGACCAGCTCGACGACCAGGCGATGCGGCGTGCGCTCGCCATCGCCGAGACCACCGCGTCCCCCGAGGTCGCGGGCCGGCTGCTGCACTCGCCGCCGACCGCCACCGGGCCCGTACAGGCCGAGGCGGAGCGGATCAGGCGGGCCACCGGCGCCGAGTACGTGGTGGTCATGGACCGGCGCGGGGTGCGCTGGTCGCACACCGACCCCCGCAAGATCGGGCGGGTGGTCTCCACCGATCCGAGCGACGCCCTCGCGGGCAAGGACGTCATGGAGATCGACAGCGGCACCCTCGGCCGCTCCGCGCGGGGCAAGGTCCCGCTGCGCGAGGCGGACGGCGACATCGTCGGCGCGGTGTCGGTGGGCATCGAGTACGACAGCGTGCGCGCCCGCCTGCTCGCCGCGATCCCCGGGCTGCTCGCGTACGCGGGCGGCGCCCTCGCCGTCGGGGCGCTGGCGGCGTACCTGATCTCGCGCCGTCTCCAGCGCCGTACGCACGACCTGGCCTTCTCCGACATCTCGGCCCTCCTCGCGGAGCGGGAGGCGATGCTCCACGGCATCCGGGAGGGAGTCGTCGCCCTCGACGGGTCGGGGCGCGTGCGGCTGCTGAACGACGAGGCGCAGCGGCTGCTGGGTATGGGTCCGGAGGCCATCGGGCGGCCGCTGGAGGAGGTGCTCGGCGAGGGCCGTACGACCGACGTGCTCGCCGGGCGGGTCACCGGCGAGGACCTGGTGACGGTACGCGGACAGCGGGTGCTGATCGCCAACCGCATGCCGACGGACGACGGCGGCGCGGTCGCCACCCTGCGCGACCGGACCGAGCTGGAGCGGCTGGGGCGGGAGCTGGACTCGACGCGCGGGCTCATCGACGCGCTACGCGCCCAGGACCACGAACACGCCAACCGCCTGCACACCCTGCTGGGGCTGCTGGAGCTGGAGATGCACGAGGAGGCGGTGGAGTTCGTCACCGAGGTGGTGGGCGTGCACCGGACGACCGCCGAGCAGGTCACCGAGAAGGTGCACGATCCGCTGCTGGCGGCGCTGCTGGTGGGCAAGGCCACGGTGGCGGCGGAGCGCGGCGTCTCGCTGCGCGTCGCGCCCGGCACGCTGCTGCCGGACCGGCTGGTCGAGCCGCGCGAGCTGGTCACGGTCGTTGGGAACCTGGTCGACAACGCGCTGGACGCGGCGGCCGGTTCCGAGGAGCCGCTGGTGGAGGTGGAGCTGCGCGCCGAGGGCCGTACGGCGGTGCTGCGCGTCGCGGACAGCGGCCCCGGGGTGCCGGCCGAGCGGCGCGAGCTGATCTTCACGGAGGGCTGGTCCACCAAGGAGCGCCCGGCACACGGCGGGGAACGGGGTCTGGGGCTCGCCATGGTGCGCAGGCTGGCGGAACGGCAGGGCGGCGGCGTACGGGTCGGGGAGTCCCCCGGCGGCGGCGCCGAGTTCACCGTCGTACTCCCGGAGGCGCTGACGGAGACCGCTCCCGCTGCGGAGCCGGCTCCTGCCGCGGAGACCGCTCCCGCCGTGGAGGGCGCTCCCACTGCGGAGGGCGTCCGATGATCCGCGTGCTCGTCGTCGACGACGACGTCCGGGTCGCCGCGATCAACGCGGCGTACGTGGCGAAGGTGCCCGGCTTCGAGGTCGCCGCGTCGGCCCACACGGCGGCCGAGGCGCTCGCCCGGGTCGAGGAACGGCCCGATCTGGACCTGATCCTGCTCGACCACTACCTGCCGGACCAGAACGGGCTCGCGGTCGTACGGGAGCTGCGGCGGCGCGGCCACCCCACCGATGTGATCATGGTGACGGCCGCCCGGGACGTCGCGACCGTCCGGGCCGCGCAGCGCCACGGGGCGCTGCAGTACCTGGTGAAGCCGTTCAACTTCGCGGGCCTGCGCCCCAAGCTGGAGGCGTACGCGGCGCTGCGCCGCACCCTGGAGGGCGGCGGCGAGGCCGAACAAGCCGAGGTGGACCGGATCTTCGGCGCCCTGTCGGTGGCCTCCGGCGCCCCGGACCTGCCCAAGGGCCACTCCCCCACCACGGCGGAGCTCGTACGGCAGGTGCTGCTGGCCGCCGACGGACCGCTGTCGGCGCAGGAGATCGCCGAGCGGGCGGGCGTCAGCCGGCAGACCGCCCAGCGGTACCTGAAGCTGCTGGAGCGGGCGGGCCGGGTGCGGTTGTCCCTCCGGTACGGCGAGACGGGCCGGCCGGAGCACCGCTACGTCTGGGCGGCGGCCGCCTGACGGCTGTGTCGCGTCGCCTGGCACGCACGCTGATCCGCCCTGATCGACAAGACACCCCCTAGCGCGGCGCGCGGTCGTCGGCGGCGAAGGGGCCGCCGTGGCCGGGGACGATCAGGTCGGCCGCCGCCAGCACGCGCAGCCGGGACTCCCTCAGCGTGTCGCGATCGGGGGCGACGGGGTCCTCCGCCGGACCGTCCGGGCGCCACCACAGGTCTCCGGCGAAGGCGACCACGCCGGAGGCGGTGGTGCCGGCGAGCAGGGTGATGTCCTCCGGGCTGTGGCCGGGGGTCCTGATCAGCCGCAGGGAGGGGCTGAGTTCATACCCCTCGGCGTCACGGTCGGTCCACTGGTCGGCCTCGTAGATCGCCTTGTGGTCATGGACGCGCGCCCGGGCGAACAGGCCCACGTTGAGGATGTTGTCCGGGTGGTGGTGGCTGAGGACGACGTCGGTGATGTCGTCGGGGCCGAGGCCCAGCTCGGCGAGCGGACGGAGGATGCGGTCGCGGCCTGGCACCATGCCCGGATCGACGATCACATGGCGTCCGGCGTCGGAGACGTAGGAGACGGTGGCGGCCACGCCGGGGCCGGTGGAGAGCGTGTAGCCGGTGTGCAGGATCGTGTACGCGGCGCTGCGGCCGACGGGCGCGTCGTGGGTCTCGCTCATGTCGTTCATGGGGATCAGCCTTCCGTGCGGGGCGGCCTGCCACGAGTGGCCGTGCTGCCACTGATCGCAGGAAACGTGCCACGGGGTCCCACCGCCCGTGCCAGACTGCGCGGATGCCGCCCTTCGTGACCGTCGCCGCCTACGCCCCGCCCGGTGTCGGGATGCTGGCCGTGGGCGTGGCGTCCGAGGTGTTCGACGCTCGTCCGGGGCTGCCCGCGTTCGACTTCGCGCTCTGCACCGAGCGGCCGGGACGGGTTGTCACGGACCTCGGTGTGCCGCTCGCCGTCGAGCACGGTCTGGACCGGCTGGCCGACGCCGATCTCGTACTGGCCCTTCCCTGGGCCGACTTCCGCACCCCGCCCCCGCCGCCGGTGCTCCGGGCCCTCGCGGCCGCCCACGCGCGCGGGGCACTGGTCGGCGCCCACTGCGTCGGCGCGTTCGCGCTCGCCGCCGCCGGGCTGCTCGCCGGCCGGCGGGCCACGACCCACTGGCGGTTCGCCGGGCTGCTGGCCGGCCGCTACCCGGACGTCACCGTCGAGGCCGACGCCCTGTACGTCGACGAAGGGCGGGTGCTGACCGGCGCGGGAGCCGCCGCCGGGTTCGACCTGTGCCTGCATCTGCTGCGGCGGGAGTACGGCGCGGCGACCGCCAACGCGATCGCCCGCGACCTGGTGCTGCCGCCCCACCGTGACGGCGGGCAGGCCCAGTACGTGACCGCGCCCGTGCCCGAGGACTGCCAGGACGAACGCCTCGGCGAGGTGCTGGCGTGGGCCCGGGAGCACCTGGACCAACCGCTCCCCGTCGCCGAACTCGCGCGGCGCGCCCTGATGAGCCGGCGCTCTTTCGCCCGTCGCTTCACCGCCGCCACGGGCACCACGCCGCACGCCTGGCTGCGCGGCCTGCGCCTGAGCCGCGCGGAGGAGCTCCTGGAGACCACGGACCTCCCGGTGGAGGAGGTCGCGCGCCGCGTCGGCTACGGCAGCGCGTCCGTCCTGCGCGACCAGTTCGTCCGCCGCCGCGGCGTCCCGCCCCGCTCCTATCGCCGCTCGTTCAGCCGGACTCCGTAGCCCGGAGTCCGGCCCGCGGGGGTCAGGCGTCGATGCGCGAGCGGTCCAGGGTCGCCGCGGAACTGGTGATGAACTCCTTGCGCGGCGCGACCTCGTTGCCCATCAGCAGGTCGAAGACCTGCTCCGCCGCCTCCAGATCGCCGATGTTGATCCGGCGCAGGGTGCGGTGCCTCGGGTCCATCGTCGTCTCCGCGAGCTGGTCGGCGTCCATCTCGCCGAGGCCCTTGTAGCGCTGGATGGAGTCCTTGTACCGGACGCCCTTGCGCTGGAACTCCAGCAGCGTCTGCCGCAGTTCGTTGTCCGAGTACGTGTAGACGTACTTGTCCTGGCCCTTCTTGGGCTGGACCAGCTCGATGCGGTGCAGCGGCGGTACGGCGGCGAAGACCCGGCCGGCCTCCACCATCGGCCGCATGTAGCGCTGGAAGAGGGTCAGCAGCAGGCAGCGGATGTGCGCGCCGTCGACGTCGGCGTCGACGAGGAGCACGATCTTGCCGTAGCGCGCGGCGTCGATGTCGAAGGTCCGGCCGGAGCCCGCCCCTATGACCTGGATGATCGCCCCGCACTCGGCGTTCTTGAGCATGTCCGAGACCGACGACTTCTGGACGTTGAGGATCTTGCCGCGGATCGGCAGCAGCGCCTGGAACTCGCTGTTCCGGGCGAGCTTGGCCGTGCCGAGCGCGGAGTCGCCCTCGACGATGAAGAGCTCGCTGCGCTCCACGTCGTCGCTGCGGCAGTCGGCGAGCTTGGCGGGCAGGGACGAGGACTCCAGCGCGGTCTTGCGGCGCTGCGCCTCCTTGTGCTGGCGGGCGGCGATACGCGTCCGGGCCGCGGCGACGGCCTTCTCCAGGACGGCGCGGGCCTGGGCCTTGGCGTCGCGCTTGGTGGAGGTCAGGAAGGCCTTGAGCTCCTTGGCGACGACGTTGGCGACGATGCGGTTCGCCGCGGACGTGCCGAGGACCTCCTTGGTCTGGCCCTCGAACTGCGGCTCCGCGAGCCGGACGGTCACGACGGCGGTGAGGCCCTCCAAGGCGTCGTCCTTGACGATGTCGTCCTCGGCGACGCGCAGCAGCTTGCTGGCGCGCAGCACCTCGTTGACCGTCTTGGTGACGGCGCGCTCGAAGCCGGACACGTGGGTGCCGCCCTTGGGGGTGGCGATGATGTTGACGAAGGACTTGACCGTGGAGTCGTACCCGGTGCCCCAGCGCAGCGCCACGTCCACGCCGAGCTCGCGGGTGACCTCGGTCGGCGTCATGTGGCCGCGCTCGTCGAGGACCGGCACGGTCTCCTTGAAGGTGCCCTGCCCGGTGAGGCGGAGGACGTCGCACACGGCCTTGTCCTGCGCGAGGTACTCGCAGAACTCGCTGATGCCGCCGTCGAAGCGGAACGTCTCCTCGCTCTTGCCCTCGCCCTCCAGGTCGCGCTCGTCGCGCACGACGATCGTCAGGCCGGGCACCAGGAACGCGGTCTGGCGGGCGCGCTGGTGCAGGTTCTCCAGGGAGAGCTTGGCGTCCTTGAGGAAGATCTGGCGGTCGGCCCAGTAGCGCACGCGGGTGCCGGTGCGGGTCTTCGGGACGCGCTTGACCTTCCGCAGGCCGTTCGCGGGGTCGAACGGGGCGTCGGCGCCGGACTCGGTGAAGATGCCCGGGACGCCGCGGCGGAAGCTGATGGAGTGGGTGGAGCCGTTCCGGTCGACCTCGACGTCGAGGCGGGCGGAGAGGGCGTTCACCACGGAGGCGCCGACGCCGTGCAGACCGCCGGAGGCGGCGTACGAGCCGCCGCCGAACTTTCCGCCGGCGTGCAGCTTGGTCATGACGACCTCGACGCCGGACAGGCCGGTCTTCGGCTCGACGTCGACGGGGATGCCGCGGCCGTTGTCCCGGACCTCGACGGAGGCGTCCTCGTGGAGGATGACCTCGATGTGATCGCAGTACCCGCCCAGGGCCTCGTCGACGGAGTTGTCGATGATCTCCCACAGGCAGTGCATCAGACCGCGACTGTCGGTGGACCCGATGTACATACCGGGTCGCTTGCGAACCGCCTCGAGCCCCTCCAGTACGAGCAGATGCCGCGCGGTGTAGTTGGAACCGTCACGGTCTGCGGTCAGCAGCGCACTGGACGGCACGGACGTCTCGGCGGTCACGCGGTTCGCTCCTCGCTGAATTTAAGATCTGGCCCATGGGGGTAGAGGCCCGGCGTCTGTCGCCGGGTCAGAGGGTACCGAGGCCTGGTAGAGCCGTTGTCACGCCACCCTCGTGATCCCTCATGCTAGTCCAGCGTCGCATGGGTGTTCGATCCCTCGATGGAGTGACGTGGACATCACGTTCCCTTCCAGGCATGAACCATTTAGGCTCCGGGCACGTCCTCATGCACAACCGGCAATCCAGCCGGGAGGACCGAACTAGGCATAACACCGCAAACCACGCGAAACCCGTAGAGCACAGCAATACGGCTCATTCGCCGCCAACCGGCAGCAGACAGCCACCTTGGAAAAAGTTTCGAGGAAAAGCCACGAGCGGGAACGTTTTCGGCCTGGTTGGATGTTGACCCTGGTACGACAGCTCGTCGAGCTAGAGAAGAGGCGACGTGACTACTGTTCTGACCCCCGCGAGCCCGCTGACGGCCGCCGACCGCTGCGACCGCTGCGGCGCCCAGGCATATCTGCGCGTCGTGCTGACCAGCGGTGGCGAACTGCTCTTCTGCGCCCACCACGGGCGCAAGTTCGAGCCGGAACTCAAGAAGATCGCCGCGGAAATACAGGATGAGACGGACCGGCTCACCGCTGTGCCGGCCAGCACCGAAGAGGATCGCTGACGCTCACATCCCGACGAGCCAGGGGCTGGTCCAGGACCGGCCGACGGGCGGCCTTCCCCACACCCAGGGGTGGGCCGCCCGTTCTCGTACCGCACCGGCATCGCACCCTGCGCGTGACCGGAGCCTCACCGTAGCCGCGTCACAGCTGCGGCATCACCGCCGAGACCCGGGTGTACACACCCGGGCTGCCCGGCTGACCGCAACCGCTGCCCCAGGAGACCAGGCCGATCAGCCGCCCCTGGGCGACCAGCGGACCCCCGCTGTCCCCTTGGCAGGCGTCACGCCCGCCCTGCGGGTCGCCCGCGCACAGCATCGTCGCGGGGATGTACGCACCTCCCGCGCCCGCCGCGTAGGCGCGCCCGCAGACCTCGTCCGGCAGGACGCTGACGCGTGCCGAGCGCAGTCCGTACGCGTAGGCGCCACCCCCCGTCGTATCGCCCCAGCCGTACACGTCGGCGCTCGTCCCCGGCTGGTACGCCGGATCGCCCTGCCCCGCGACCTTGATCACGTACGAACGCGGCAGCGCGCTCGCCAGTGTCAGCACGGCCAAGTCCCCCGACTGCGTCTCGGGGTCGTACGCCGGGCTGATCCACGCCCGCGTCACGGGGACCTCCCGGCCGCCCGGCCCGTGCAGCTCGGTCCGCCCCGCGATGACGGCGAGATCGGTCAGCCCGCCGGGGTCCGGGCCCAGCACCGCCGGCCCCAGGCAGTGGGCGGCGGTGACGACCTTGGTGGGCGCCACGACCACCCCACCGCAGAACTGGCCCGCGCGCGCACTGCCGAACCGCGCACGGCTGGCCAGGGCCACGGCCCAGGGGCTGTCCGAGGCGCGTACCGGCTGTCCGCCGACCACCACGCTGTCGGCCGCCGCGGGCGCCGGGGCGGCGAGGGGCAGCCCGGCCGCCGCCAACGCGCTCAAGGCCACCGCCAGGGCACGACGGGCTACGGCACGACGCGGCCGTTTCCGGCTGATGGGACGGCGCAGAGGACGCACAGGACGCATTCGGTCTCCTGACTCTCCGGTGAACCATGTTCACCCAGCGTCCGCCACCCTGGCCCGGGCCGCACCCGCTCACACGCTGGAGGGCCCGGCTCCCCTTCGGGAGACCGGGCCCTCGCGTCGTGTGTCGTACCAGCTCAGACCATCAGTCCAGGTAGTCCCGGAGCACCTGCGAGCGCGACGGGTGACGCAGCTTCGACATGGTCTTGGACTCGATCTGGCGGATCCGCTCACGGGTCACGCCGTAGACCTTGCCGATCTCGTCCAGCGTCTTCGGCTGCCCGTCGGTGAGGCCGAAGCGCATGGACACCACGCCCGCCTCACGCTCGGAGAGCGTGTCGAGCACGGAGTGCAGCTGCTCCTGCAGGAGCGTGAAGCTGACCGCGTCGGCCGGGACGACCGCCTCGGAGTCCTCGATCAGGTCACCGAACTCGCTGTCGCCGTCCTCGCCGAGCGGGGTGTGCAGCGAGATGGGCTCGCGGCCGTACTTCTGGACCTCGATGACCTTCTCGGGGGTCATGTCGAGCTCCTTGGCCAGCTCCTCCGGGGTGGGCTCGCGGCCCAGGTCCTGGAGCATCTGGCGCTGGACGCGCGCGAGCTTGTTGATGACCTCGACCATGTGCACCGGGATACGGATGGTGCGGGCCTGGTCGGCCATGGCGCGGGTGATCGCCTGACGGATCCACCAGGTGGCGTACGTGGAGAACTTGTAGCCCTTGGTGTAGTCGAACTTCTCGACCGCGCGGATCAGACCCAGGTTGCCCTCCTGGATCAGGTCGAGGAAGAGCATGCCGCGGCCGGTGTAGCGCTTGGCCAGCGAGACCACGAGGCGGAGGTTGGCCTCCAGCAGGTGGTTCTTGGCGCGGCGCCCGTCCTCGGCGATGATCTCCAGCTCGCGCTTGAGCTTCGGCGCCAGCTTGTCGGAGTTCGCCAGCTTGTCCTCGGCGAACAGGCCCGCCTCGATGCGCTTGGCGAGCTCGACCTCCTGCTCGGCGTTGAGCAGCGGCACCTTGCCGATCTGCTTGAGGTAGTCCTTGACCGGGTCGGCGGTGGCACCGGCGACGGCCACCTGCTGCGCCGGCGCGTCGTCCTCGTCCTCGTCGGAGAGGACGAAGCCCTTGGCCTCGCCGTCGGTCTCGTCCTCCTCGCCCTTGCCGGGGGCGACGTCGTCGAGCAGCTCTTCGCCCTCGAGGATCTCGTCGGGGTCCTTCTTGGCCGCGGTCTTCTTGGCCGTGGTCTTCTTGGCGGCGGCGGTCTTCTTCACCGCCGTCTTCTTGGCGGCGGTCTTCTTCGCGGCCGCCTTCTTGGCGGTGCCGCCGGCCTCGTCGGCCGCGGCTTCCGTGCTCTGGGCCGCCGGGGCCGCGGCGGCCGTGACGGGCTTCGTCACGGTCGTCTTGGCGGTGACGGTCTTGGTGGCGGTGCGCTTCGCCGGGCTCTTCGCTGCGACGCTCTTGCGGGCGCGCTTCGGCGACTCCGCTGCACTGACCATCAGCGTCACACCCTCTTCCTCGAGGATCTGATTGAGGCTGCGCAGAACATTCTTCCACTGGGTTGGCGGAATCTGGTCAGCCTCGAAGGCCCGACGCACGTCATCGCCGGCGATCTGCCCATCAGCCTTTCCCCGCTCGATGAGCGCCATCACAGACTCGGACTCGGCGATCTCCGGCGGGAGCGTACGGGATGTGCTGGCCGACACGAACAACCTCTCGGAACGATGGAAACGGCTTCCGGCCCCGCCCATGATCGGGCCGGAGCCGACGACCGCCGGCTGGGAATGTGCCGACGACGCGGGTGGGGAAACCTCGGAGCTGCACAGCGCCATGAGCGGCGGCTGTATTCCCTCCTCGGCTGTCACCTCTTAGGTCATCGCAGGGCTTCGAGGAGCGTTACGCCCGTTTCACGTGGCCCGAGTCACACCCCAGATGTGCCTAAAGGGTGTGGATGGGTAGATTCCCCTCGCAATCGCGTGCGGCAGAGGCGTGAGGACGCCGTGTCAGGCCGGGGGGCGGGCTCGGCGCACGGGAGGTTGACGTCGACCAGTGGCCCGAACGGCCCGGTGCGCTGCCGCAGGGCTGGGGACGCCTCCCGGACGGCCGGGGCGC
Organism: Streptomyces sp. NPDC093546; assembly: GCF_044765045.1. NCBI lineage: Bacteria > Bacillati > Actinomycetota > Actinomycetes > Kitasatosporales > Streptomycetaceae > Streptomyces > Streptomyces sp. NPDC093546. Next base: position 87,581 of record NZ_JBIWJG010000014.1, read on the forward strand.
CCGAGGCGCGAGGCCGGGCGCTGTGGGCGTCGGAGCCGGGCCTCGGAGCCGGGGGCGCCGGGCACCGGGGCGGGCGGGGCGCCCGGGGCCGCGTCGCCCGGCGGCCGGCCCGCCCAGGGCCCGCGCGGAGCTGGGGCTGGGCTCGGGCAGGGCTCGGGCTGGGCGCGGGCTGGACTCGGCTCGGGCTCGGGCTCGGCGACAGGCCGCACCCGCGGCCCCCGCCGTGCCCGTACGTACGCAACCGCCGACGGTGCGACAGCGGCGGCTCAGTGCTCGCGCGGAGCGGGAACGACTCGCTCCACTTCGGGGTGGATCGTCAGCAGCTGCCGCATCGCCGCCTCGGCGGCCTGCCCGTCGCCCGTGGCCAGGGCATCGACGATGCGCGCGTGGTGGGCGACGCAGGTCTCGCTGGGGCGGTCGCAGCTGATCGTCGGCGATCCGGAGACCTGGAGGGCGGCGGAGACGATGCCGGAGAGGTGCTCCAGCATCCGGTTGCCGGCGACCTGGATCAGCAGGGAGTGGAACTCCGCGTCGGCGCGGGAGAACGTGATCACGTCACCCTGCGCAAACGCATGGCCCATGATCTCGACCATGTCCCCGAGGCGCTGCTGAATGTCCTCGCGGCCGTGCCCGGCGGCGAGACGCGCGGCCAGCGGCTCGATGGTCCACCGCAGCTCACCGAGCTCGCGGCGCTGGTCCTCGCGCTGCGGCCCGAACGCCCGCCACTCGATGATGTCCGGGTCCAGGAGGTTCCAGTCGCTGACCGGCCGGACCCGGGTGCCGACGTTGGGGCGCGCGCTGACCAGGCCCTTGGCCTCGAGGACGCGCAGGGACTCCCGGACGACGGTACGGGAGACCTCGAAGCGCTGGCCGATCTCCTCGGGGACGAGCGGGCGGTCGGCGCCCAGGTCGCCGGAGACGATCATCTGGCCGAGCTGCTGGACGAGTTGGCCGTGCAGGCCGCGGCCGCGGCTGCCCGCCGCCCGCCGGCCGACCCGGCCCAACTCCGTGTCGGCGCTCTCCCATGCGGAAGGCCCGACACGATCGGCGACGCCGGGCGTCTCCGCGTAGGGATAGCGGTCCAGTCCACCCGGGGCCGCGAGGCCGGTCTCGACGGGGCGGGTGGCGGTCATCATGGTGTGCGCAAGGGTACTCACGCATCCTTTGTCGGCGTCGCTTCCACGGCCCTTGAGGTCTTTGGTGAAAAGCACACGAAAGGGTGATCGGCGCTCGCTGCCCAATTGACGCCTTATCGGAAGGAAGCGGGCAATTTCCAAGGGAGTTATGACCGTTCGAAGCGCTTCGGTCACCACTTGGTCACCAACGGGCGCGGCGGCGCAGCCCGGTGAGCAGATAGGCACAGATCAGAGCGGTCAGCGACAACACCAGTGCGGCGCCGACGGGTTGGGCTACGACGTGCACCGCCCCCATGAGCCAGCGGTCGGCCTCGTAGGGCCAGTGCGTCCAGCTCAGTTCACGCAACCTGCCGGGCAGGCCCGCGATCGAACGCACGGACGGGCCCACCAGCGCTTTCCGCACCAGCGGAACCATGAGGACGGGCACCGCGAGCACGGCCGCCATGCCGGCGCCGGTCGCCCGGAACACCCCGGCGCCGAGCAGGCCGGCCCAGGCGCACCCGACCGCGAGGCCGGCCCAACTCGCGCACAGTGAGGGCCAGTTCTCCGGTACGGGGATCAAGTGTCCGCCGTACACGACGCGCAGCGCCTCGAGGTCCGCGACGGCGACGAGGAGGGCGAGGAGCAGGGCGGTGGCGGCGGTCACGGCCATTTTGGCGGCCAGGAGGCCGAGGCGGCGCGGGACGGGGCCCCGGCCCGAGGAGAGCACGGGGTAGCGGAACTCGTCGCCGAACGAGAGGGCGCCGAGCAGCCCGGCGCCCAGGGCGGCCGGCGGCAGCGGCAGGAGGCCGGGCCAGGCGGCGATGACGGCGGGCAGGGGCGTGCGGCCGGTGCGGGCGAGGAGGACGGCGATGGCGGCGGAGGCGACGAGGACGGCGGCCGTGATCAGCGGGGTGGCGGGCACGCCGAGCAGCCGGCGCAACTCGTAGCGGAGCGGGTGGAGCGGGCTGCGTACAGGCTTGGGGCGCAGCGGCGGCGACAGGGCTTCCGCCTGTGCGTCCCTCTCCCCCGTCGGCTGGAGTCCGGCCGGAACCGGGGCCGTGGCTTCGGCGTCGGGCTCGGTGGTCGGAGCCGGGTGCGGATCCGGGCGCGGGCCCGTGTCGCCGGTCTCGTCGGCGAGTTGGTGGAGGAGGACGCCGTGCCGGAAGGCGGTCTCGCCGATCTCGGGGCAGCTGCTGCCGTAGACGCTCAGGCGGTTGCCGTTCTCGGTGACGACCTCGACCGAGCGCTGGGCGGCGCGGGCCTCGCGGGTGACGACGGCGGCCAGGCGGGCGGCGTGCGGCGTGCGGACGGCGACGCGGGGGCGCAGCCGGGTGCGGGCGAAGGCGGCGGCGTCCTGGTCGGCGATCAGCCGGCCTTCGTCGATGGCGACGACGTGGTCGGCGACGCGGGCGGCTTCCTTGGCGTCGTCGGTGGTGCACAGGACGGTTCCGCCCCGGTCGGCGTGGGTCCGGAGGAGGGCGTGCACCCAGGCGGCCTCGCGCGGTGACAGTCCGGTGGCGGGCTGGTCGAGCAGGAGGGCGTGCGGGTCGCCCAACAGGGCGGCGGCGAGGCCGAGTCGGCGCTCCATGCCGGTGGAGAGGGTGCCCAGGCGCTGGTCGTGGAGCTCGGCGAGGCCGACGGCCTCGAGCACCTCGTCGGCGCGCGTCACGGGAACTCCCGCGGCCGCGCAGAGCATCCGGAGCTGACCGCGTACGGTACGGGCCGGATGGCCCGGTACGTCGGCGAGGAGGACGCCGACCTCGCGGGCGGGGTGGGCGATGCGATGGAGGGGGCGGCCGCGGAAGTGCGTGATGCCACGGCCCGGTTCGAGTTCGAGCATGAGCCGCAGGGCGGTGGTCTTGCCGGAGCCGGGGGCGCCGAGGAGCGCGGTGACCGCGCCGGGCCGGGCCTCGAAGGTGAGGTCGCGCACGGCGGGCTCATGGCCCCGGCGGGGTGTGCTGGTCAGTCCGATTGCCTGGAGCATCGCTTCTCCCGCGGTAGATGAGACCGCTCGGCGGCAGGTCGGGTACCGCGACAAGATAACGCGACATTTCGGACTTTTTGTGCAGGGTTGAGGGCGCGCGGCCCCGGGTGTGTCAGACCTCGGGGCGCAGCATCGGCGGGTTGAGCAGGGTGGCGCCACCGGCCCGGAAGAGCTGGGCGGGCCGGCCGCCCTGCCGGGTGGTGGTGCCGCCGGACGGAACCAGGAAGCCCGGCGTACCGGTGACCTTGCGATGGAAGTTGCGGGGATCGAGGGCGACGCCCCAGACCGCTTCGTAGACCCGCCTCAGCTCGCCGACCGTGAACTCGGGCGGGCAGAAGGCGGTGGCCAGCGACGAGTACTCGATCTTGGAACGGGCGCGCTCCACACCGTCGGCGAGGATCCGGGCGTGGTCGAAGGCGAGCGGGGCGGGCTGCTCGTCGTCGCGCCCCGGGCCCGTCGCCTGGAGGAGCTCCTCGACCGGGGCCCAGCGGGCACTGTGGGCGTCACCGCCCGCGCGCGGCGCGGGCAGGTCGGGCGCGAGCACGAGGTGGGCGACGCTGACGACCCTCATGCGGGGGTCGCGCTTGGGGTCTCCGTACGTGGCGAGCTGTTCCAGGTGGGCGCCGTTCCCCTCGGCCGGGAGTGGCGTACCGGGTTCGTGCGCGCAGAGTCCCGTCTCCTCGGCGAGCTCGCGCGCCGCCGCCGCGCCGAGATCCTCCTCGGACCTCACGAACCCTCCGGGCAGGGCCCAGCGACCCTGGAACGGTGGCTCTCCGCGGCGGACGACCAGCGCGCACAGGGCGTGGCGGCGCACGGTGAGCACGACCAGGTCGACGGTCACGGCGAAGGGGGGAAAGGCCGACGGGTCGTAGGGCGACATGGCGCGATCATAGTCGTCTTCCTGACGATAAGCACGCCCCCGGAGCTGCGCCGTGGCCACTTCTCGCACGCTGCTCACACCCCCAAGTGAAGCCCGGGGGCGGCTTCCTCGACCATGCCGAGCCCCATTCTGCTGATCCGTACCGCGAACGGCTCGCCCGCGACGCACAGCGCGGAGAGGCGGACCGCTCCCAGCGGCACGCCGCGCACGGGGTGCAGGGCCACCGTGCCGCCCGGGACGTCGGGCCGGATCCCCGCCAGCGTGGTGAGCACCAGCACGGCGGCGGCCGAGGCCACGGCGGCGGGGCGGCAGGCGGCCGGGTGCGCGACGGGGGTGCTGTCCGCCGTGCGCTGCAGGCCCGCGTACATCTCGGGCAGCCGGTACGCGAACGCCTCGGCGGCGTCGAGCAGTCCGCGCAGCAGGGACGCGGCCTCCTTGTCGTGCCCGGCGGCGGCGAGGCCCGCGACGGCGACGGCGGTCTCGTGCACCCGTACCGCCCCGGAGCGGTGGCCGAAGGGGTTGTGACCCGGCTCCTTGGAGCCGAGGCCGCGCAGGCCCCAGCCGCAGTCGAGGGCGGGTCCGCCGAGCAGCCTGGCGAGCTGCTCGGTCTGGCCCTTGTCCAGCAGGCCCTCGGCGAGCTGCCCGCCGCCCAGCAGTCCGGTGTCCAGGAGGTGCGCCGCGCCCGCGCCGAGGTGGCGCAGCGCTCTGCCGTCCGGGGTGACGGCGGCCGCGGGGCGGCCGCCGCCGTGGTCGTCGAGCCAGAACTCCTCGCGGAAGCGCCCGCGCAGGGCCGCAGCCCAGTCGCGCCAGGCGTCCGCGCCGGGGCGACCGCAGGCGTCCAGGAGGTCGGCGCCGAGCAGCGCGGCCCGGTGCGCGTGCGCCTGGGTCTCGGCACGCCGCAGCCCGGCGGTGCCCGGCTCCGCGAGCAGTCCGCCGTCACCGGCGGTGGTGCGCAGCCAGTCCAGGCAGCGCTCGGCGGCCGGCAGCAACGCGGCGAGCTCCCGGTCGGGCAGCCCCCAGCGCCGCGCCTCGGCGAGGACGGCCGGGAAGGCCAGGGTCGCCTCGACGCCGGTGCAGGCGGGCGGGAGATGAGGACCGGCGTCCCGGAGCGGGCCGGGGATGCGGCCCGCTCCGGGCTCGCCACCGGTGAGCTGGGTGCGGGCGACGGTGCGCAGGGTGGCGGCGGCGAGCCGGGTGCCCAGGGGGAGCGCCATCCTGACGGTCCACAGGGCCTCGGCCGGGGCGAGGCCGCAGCGCCAGGGCACGCCCGCCGCCGGGTGGAGGTCCCCGGGGTGGGCGGGGTCGCGCAGCAGCAGCGCCCGTAGATCGTCGAGCGCGGTGCGCAGCAGCCTCTCCACCCGTGGGTCGTCGCCTTCGGCGCGGGCCTCGGGCAGGAAAGGGCCGCCGCTGGTCCGGCCGACCGGACGGACGGGCCGCCCGGAACGGACCCGCAGCTCGATCGTGCGGGCCTCGCCCGGCTGGAGGGCGAACTCCCAGCGGAGCAGCCCGGCGGAGGCCAGGGCGTCGTCGGGTGGCGGGTCGGCGGTGACGGTCGCGTACGTGCCGTCCGGGGCGGACCAGCGTATGCCCGCGTCGTGAACGGCGGCCCGCAGCGCCGGCCCGGGACGGCCGGCCGCCACGGCGCCGAGGTGGGTCAGATCGGTACCGAGGGCGATGTCGACGGGCACGCGGACGGGCCGGCCGAGGGAGCTGCGGAAGGTGATGCGTTCGGTGCCCCCGGCGTGGCGGGAGCGCTCCACGCGGAGCCCGGGGTCGGGGCCGGGGTCCGCCGACGTGCGGACGACGGCGATGAACCGGGCCTCGTCCGCGCCGGCGAGTGCGCCGTGGACGGCGACCGGTTCCCGGCCGCCCACGCGGAGCCGGCAGTGGGACAGGAGCCGGCGGCCCGACTGGTAGACGCCCTCCAGTCCCTCGCCGGTGAGCTGGCCGTGGGGGGCCGACACCGTGAAGTGGGGCAGGGCGACGCAGAGGAGTGTGTGGTGCACGGGCGGCAGTTCGCCGGGGTTCCCCGGGCCGGGGCCCGCCGGGCGGGGGTGGGCGGCGGACGTCTGCCCGGGCTGGGGGATGAGAGGTCGGTGCGGGACGGGAGGTCGGTGTGGGACGGGACGGTCCATGGGTGGTCTGCTGAGCCTTCTGTGCGCTCCGGACAGCCGCTGGAGGTACGGCGGCACGGGTCATACGACTCCGCCGAAGTGGTGAACGCCCGCCCCCGGTCACCGGTCACGGCCGTCATGGCTCGCTCCTGTCGCCGTCGCGCTGCCCAGCGCGCCGCGATCCGCGCGCGGGCGCGGGCTTCGCGAGGCCCGGCGGCCGTGCCCCACGGGCCCGGCCCCGGGTCCGAGATCCCGTCCCGGTCCCGGTCCGGGTCCGGGTCCGGGTCCGCCGGCGCGCGGGGCGCCCGTCCGCGGCCTCGACGGGCGCGGAAGCCGTTCGCGAGGCGGCGGCCGCGCGTGCGTCACGCTCCTGGCGCAGGCAGCTGCGCAGGGACTCCGGGTCGAGCCCTTCGTTGCAGGCCTGGTGGAGCAGCCGGGCGAAGACGTACTCGGGGTCGGCGTGGAGCGCGAGCCCCAGGGCGACGCGTGCGCTCGGTTCGTCGCCGGTGGACCAGGCGACCCAGCCCGCGAGGGTCAGCGGTGCGGCGGCGTGCTCGGCGTAGGCCCCGACGCAGCGGCGGGCGAGTGCGCGCCAGAGCCGCAGCGCCGGATGCGCCTCCGCGCCCTCCATCCACTCCGCGGCCCGGTCCCGGGTGATCCGGTCCTGGAGGCCGATGATCAGCGCGGCGGCCTCGTCGTGCGCGATCAGCGCGTCGTCGTGGGCGTCGGCCGCCGCCGGTTCCGGCGCCGGTGGCCTCTCCTCGAGCCGCCGCATGAGCCGGTGGGCCAGCCCGAGCGTCTCGGTGCGCACCTCCTCGCACTGCGCCTCGTCCAGGATCCTGGGCACGAGCGCCCCGCTCGCGATGTCCAGCGCCCGCCCCTGCTCGCCCGCGTCCCCCGGCAGGCCGGGGCGCCCGGGCAGCAGCCGCGCCTCCAGGTCCCGCAGCGATCCGCGCACCTGGATCCCCGCGTACGCCGCGGCGGCCGCCATCACGGTCGTACCGGGCAGGGCGAGGACGTCCCCCTCGGGCGGGCAGCAGCGGGAGTCGGGGCAGCAGTACGACCAGAAGCGGCCGTCGGAGATGCACAGCGCTTCGTACACCGGCACGTCGAGCGCGCCGCAGGCGGTGCGCAGCCGCTGGGCGAGCGGGCGCAGGCGCTCCATGACGCGCAGGCCCGTCTCGCCCTCCTCCGGGTCCTGGCAGAGGAAGACGACGATGCCGTCGGGGCGTGAGCCGTGCCGCTCGCACCCTTCGATCAGGCTCTCGGCGAGCTGCTCGGCGGTCGGCGGCCACTCCCGGGGCGAGTGGGGAATGCCCGTCCTCACGCGGCCGCCGAAGCGGCCCCGGTCGCCGTGGAGGGCGACGAGGACCACCGAGTCGGTCGGGTGGTAGCCCAGCATGTAGGGCAGGGCGTCGGCGAGTTCGGCGGGGCCACGCAGGGTGATCTGCTGGCGGTCGTCGGAGGGGCCGGTCGTGTCGTGGTGCTTGTTCATGGTCACGACGGTCCCGCGATCACCGTCAGCCGTCGACCCCTGTGGATAACCGCCGGTCGCCGTTGTCCACAGCCCGGCCGGTCCGCTCGCTCCGCCGGTGCCGCGCTGGTACGAAGGTCGGATGGTGCCGCGGACGGCTCGAGGCCGATCCGAGCGGTGGTCCACCGGGCTGTGCCATGGTCCGCTCCGATCATCGGCGTCGAGAAGGAGGCAGCATGCAGACACAGGCTCCCCAGAGGACCGGGCTCGTCTCTCGGTCGGCGGAACTGGCCGAACTGGCCCGTCACCGTGCCCAGGACGCTGAGAACCAGCGCCGCCTGACTCCCGACGTGGTCGAGCGGATGCTCCGGACGGGATTCGCACGGCACTTCGTGCCGGCCGCGCAGGGCGGCGCCGAGGGGACGTTCGAGGAGTTCACCGAAGCGATCGTGACCGTGGCCGAGGGCTGCGCGGCCACCGCGTGGTGCGCCTCGGTCGCGTCGAGCCTGGCGCGGATGGCCGCTTGTCTGCCCGAGGAGGCGCACGCGGACATCTGGGGCGCCGGGCCCGACACCTTCGTGGTCGGCTCCCTGTCCCCCATCGGCAGGGCCACGCCCGTGGCGGGCGGCTGGCGGGTGTCGGGGTCGTGGGCGTACATCAGCGGCGTCGACTACTCCGACTGGGCCGTGGTGTGCGCCGTCGTCCCGCGGAACGGGGAACCGCAGGGCGGGCCGCCGCCGGCGCGGCTGTTCGCCCTCCCGCGTACCGAGTACGTGATCAAGGACACCTGGACCGGCTCCGGCATGCGCGGCACCGGCAGCAACACACTGGTCGCCGACGACGTGTTCGTACCCGAGTCACGCAGCATCGACCGGCAGCGCCTCTTCGACGGGCGGCCGGCGGCCTCGTCGGCCGACTGCCACACCGTGCCGATCCAGGCCGTCAACGGGCTGTCGTGCGCGCCGATCGCGCTGGGCGCCGCCCGCGACGCACTCGCGCTGTGGACCGGGGACACGGCGGAGCGGCTGGGGCGCGGCGCCGGCCGCCCGGGGGTGCCCGGCCCCGCCCGGTCCACCTACGAAGCGGTCCTGACCCGCAGCGCCGCCGACATCGACGTCGCCGCGTGGCTGCTGGAGCGGGCCGCGCGCGTCGCGGACGGGGGCGCGCGGGTCACGGCCGAGGAAACGGCCCGCAACGTGCGCGACTACGCGATGTCGACCGAGCTCCTGGTGAACGCCGTCAACCGGATGTTCGCCACTGCCGGGACCTCCGGGCACAGCACCGACGGCTCCCTCCAGCGCATCTGGCGGGACGTCAACTCCATCGCCACCCACATAGCCCTCGCCTTCGACCCGGCCGCGACGCTCTACGCGTCCCACGCGTTCGCCCGCTGACCCCCCGCTCCCCCAACCCCCCACACCAGCCCGTGCAAGCGTGCAGTTCCGTTTGACTTGGAGCGCACTCCAGCCCCTAGCGTCGCGGGCAGCCAGTCACCAGTTCCAGGAGGCAGCAGCATGACCGACATCCCCACCCGGCACCTAGGCGAACTGACGGTCTCCGCGCAGGGCCTGGGATGCATGGGCATGAGCCACGGCTACGGCGCCACGGACGACACGCAGTCGATCGCCACGCTGCACCGGGCTCTCGACCTCGGGGTGACCCTCCTGGACACCGCCGACTTCTACGGAGCCGGGCACAACGAGGAGCTGATCGGACGGGCCGTCGCGGGGCGCCGCGACGAGGTGGTGCTGGCCACGAAGTTCGGCTTCGCCAACCGCCTGGGTGAGCCGACCCGGGTCCGCGGCGACGCCGCCTACGTCCGCCAGGCGTGCGAGGCGTCGCTGCGCCGGCTCGGGGTCGACCACATCGACCTCTACTACCAGCACCGGGTCGACCCGCAGGTGCCGATCGAGGAGACTGTCGGCGCCATGGCCGAGCTGGTACGGGCCGGCAAGGTGCGCCACCTCGGGCTGTCCGAGGCCGGCGCGGGGACCATCCGGCGCGCGCACGCGGTGCACCCCATCACCGCGCTGCAGAGCGAGTGGTCGCTGTGGAGCCGCGACCTGGAGACGGAGATCGCCCCGGTCTGCCGCGAACTGGGCATCGGGCTCGTCCCGTACGCCCCGCTCGGGCGGGGTTTCCTGACCGGCCAGTACAGCTCGGTCGAGGGACTGGCGGAGACCGACGTACGGCGGGGCCACCCGCGCTTCGCCGACGGCAACCGCGAACGCAACCTGGCGATCGTCGCGAAGCTGCGTGAACTGGCGGCGGCGAAGGGCATCACCGCGGGGCAGCTCGCCCTGGCCTGGGTGCAGCACCGGGGCGACGACGTGGTGCCGATCCCCGGCACCCGGCGGCAGCGGTACCTGGAGGAGAACCTCGCGGCCCTGGCCGTCGAGCTGTCCCCCGAGGACCTCGCCGCCATCGAGGCCGCCGCCCCGCCCGAGCAGATCGCGGGCACCCGCTACGACGCGACCGGTCTCACCTTCGTCAACGGCTGAGCCACCGCTCCGACCGCGCGGTACCCAGAGGACACGGGGTACCGCGCGGCTCCGGTGTTCGTACGGCGCGGGAAGCGGCATGTGAAATATTCACGCCCGCTCGTGCCGACATCACTGGTTGGCCCCGCGAGGCGGCTGAGAAGCTTGACTCATGGAATTCGGAGTTCTCGGACCGCTCGAAGCACGCATGCACAACATGTCGATTGTGCCGACCGCTGGAAAACCCCGACAGATCCTCGCGCTGCTCGCCATTCGGGCGGGCCGTGTCGTACAAGTGGAAACGCTCATGGCCGAGTTGTGGGGCAATGCGATTCCACGGAGCGCCGCCACCACGCTCCAGACCTACATCCTGCAGTTGCGGCGGAAACTGACCGAAGCCGGTGTGGAGCAAGCCGGCCGCAGCGCCAAGGACGTGCTGGAAACCTGTTACGGCGGTTACCGGCTCGCTCCGGAGAAGTTCTCCCTCGACCTTCAGGAATTCCAGCAGCTGGTCCGTCAGGGCAACCGCTCCCTGGCCGAGAACGACCCCGGAAAGGCGTCCGATCACCTGGGCCGCGCCCTGGGCCTCTGGCGCGGTCCGGCCCTCACCGACGTACCCGCCGGGGAGATCCTCGGCACGGAGGTCATCGGCATGCAGGAGGAGCGTGCCTGGGCGCTGGAGATGCGTCTCGACGCCGACCTCCGGCTCGGCCGGCACGCGGAGATCATCGGCGAGCTGCGCATGCTCGTGAGCCGGCAGCCCATTCACGAGACCCTGTCCGCCCAGCTGATGACCGCCCTGTACCGGGCCGGGCAGCCCTGGCGCGCGCTCGACGCCTTCCAGGCCCTGCGCCACGCGCTCATCAGCGAGCTGGGGGTCGAACCGTCGCCGCGGCTGCAGCGGCTGCACCAGGCCATCCTGGCCAACGACACCGGCCTGAACGCCCCTTCCTCCCCCTCCGCCCTGCATGCGCTCTCCGCGTAGTCGCCGCCACGGCACGACGGCGCGACACGGCGGGCGTACGGAAGGACACGGAAAGGCACGGAAAGACGAAGCTCCTGGTGCACGGGCTCGCTGTCGAGTCCCGAGTGCGCCAGGAGCTTCGTCCGTCGCCCGGTCGATCAGGCCAGCTGGTCGTAGCCGACGGAGCGGGACCGCAGCCGGATCCGGCCGTCCGTCACGTCGATGACGTCATGGAGGACGATGCTGGCGCCGATCTCCGGCTGCTCGGCCGGCCGCGTCCGTACGAGCAGGCCGTAGACGGTGGAGGCGACGCTGCCGTCGTCCTGCGGGGTCAGCAGGACCTGGTTGAAGTGGTGCCGCAGCTGCGTGGGGTTGCCGTCGAACTGCTTCATGAACGCGCGCAGCTGCTCGAGGATGGCCTGGGGGCCGACCGCGGGCTCCGCGCCCGGGGTGAGCGCGAAGCTGCCGTCCTCGGCGAACGTGTGCGCGTGCTCTTCGAGCCGCCCGTTGTCGAGCGCCTGCATCTGACGGGCGTAGAAGTGCTGTACCTGGACGTAGAGTTCGCTGCTGACAACCGCGCTCATGGTCGGGCCTCCGTGCCGGATGGGCTGAATGACACGGTCAGGGTGGACCAACGGACTCGACCCTTCCTCGAGTGCGAGTGGGGCCCGGGAGGCCCGACGTCCGGCACCGCACCGGGGTTCCCGGTGCGGTGCCGCCGTCGTACCGTCTCCTGCCGCCCTGCGGACCGGCTCAGTGGTGCTGGAGGACGGGCCGGGAGCCCGGCTCCCACATGCCGAACTCACCCTGCTGGTAGAGGGCCGCCGTGCCGGGGAATATCTCGCTCTCCTCGATCCGTCCGATCAGCAGGACGTGATCGCCCGCCTCCACGGTCTGAACGAGCGTGCAGCCGGCGTAGGCGACCGCGGCCTCCGGGAGCACGGGCACCCCCGCCAGCCCGGCGCGCCAGACCACGTCGTCGAACTTGCGCGCCGCCTTTCCGGCGAAGACGCGAGCCGTGTCCTGGCCGCGGTGGGCCAGGAAGTTCACCCCGAACACCCCGGAGGAGAGCATGGCGGGCAGGGTCCTGGACCCCTTGCCCACGCACACGAGGAGCAGAGGTGGGGCCGCGGACACCGCGGAGAAGGCGTTGCAGGTGAAACCGCTCGGATCGCCGTCGTCGTTGAGGGTGGTGACGATGGCGACGGGGGTGGGGAACGTACCGAAAACCTTGCGGAAGCTATCCGTGTCCAGCATGGCGTCCACTCCGTCGACCAGTCGCGGGCCTCTCCCGCTGCTTTTCGGCACTATCGAGGTAGTGGCCGGAAACTGCCTGGAGGGCTCCTCGAGGCCGGCCGGAACCACTCGTCCTCGAGCCGGGTCACGCCGGGTTCGCGCCGGGTTCTGGCCGGTTCACGCCACAGCGACCAGGCCGGCGGCGCCCAGGTAGCCGATGACGTCCCCGGTCACCCGCGGGGGCAGGGGGAGCGCCGCCGCGACCGCGGTGAGGGTGGTCGGCCAGGCGAGTGCCGTCGCGACCCACGCGGCCTCCGGCCGGTGCAGGACCACCTGGTAGGACGAGCAGGCGGACTGCAGTACGCAGCCGGCGCCCGGCTCCGGGACGCTGAAGGACACGTGACGGGGCAGCCGTACGCGGCGCTCGCCGGGCGGGCGCATCAGAACGAACGGCGCCACCGCCGACGACACGGGGACCACCGAGAGCAGCGGCCCCTTCAGGTCGTCCATGCCGAGGGTGCGCACCACGAGGTGCGACAGCTCGCCGAGCGTCGACAGCGCGAGGAGGCACTGGTCCTCGTACCCCTCCAGGGCGTTGTCCAGCAGGACCGGGCCGAGCTCCATCCTCCGCAGCACCTCGCGCACCGCGGGACTCGGCCGGTCGAGCCGGTCCTGCCCCCAGCGGCTGGTGAGGAGCAGGGCGCCGCCGTCGGCACCCTGCTCGATGGTCACCTCCTCGGAGAGCGACCAGAGATGGAAGGTCCGGGCCTCCTGGGTCGTACGCCGCATGGTGCACCTCTCCTGCCGGGCGGCGGGTTCTGTCGCGTACGGCGCGCTAGGGGGTGTCTGCCCGGCTGGTGCCGAGGACGGCCGTCATGACCGAGGCGACGAGCACGAAGGCACCGGCCACGAGCATCGCCGGGCGGGGCCCGGAGGCGTCGATGACCAGGCCACCGATGAACGAGCCCACGCCGATCGCGCCGTTGAAGGCGGCCACGTACAGCGACGAGGCGGCCTCGCTCTCCTCGGGGACGAGGCGCATGACCCAGGTCTGCAGCGCGACCGGGAGCGCCGCGTAGAGCACGCCCCAGCACACCAGCATCGCGATGACCAGCGGACCGCTGGTCCCGCCCGCGTACATCACCACCATGACGGCGGCCAGAAGCCCGGTGCTGCCGATCAGGCTCGTGCGCAGGGCCCGGCCGACCACGGCGCCCGCCGCGAAGTTCCCGGCCAGTCCGGCCGCGCCGAAGACCAGCAGCAGCACGCCGATGAGGGACGGCCGGACACCGGTCACCTCCTGCAGGTACGGGGCCACGTAGGTGAAGGCGAGGAAGTGGCCGCTCATGACCAGGGCGGTGACGCCGACCGCGACGCGCAGCGCGCGGTGCCGGAGCACGTGCAGGAGCGCGGTCAGGCTGCCGCTGCCCCGGGCGGGCAGCGCGGGCATGAACAGCAGGCTCGCCGCCAGGACCAGGAAGCCGAGGAGCCCGACGCACACGAACGCCACCTGCCAGCCGGCGGACTGGCCGACGGCGGTGCCCAGCGGGGTGCCCGCGACGGAGGCGAGGGAGATCCCGCCGAGGACGACGGAGGTCGCGCGGACGGCGTGCCGTTCGGGCACCAGCCGTACGGCGACCGCGACGGCGATGGACCAGAACACCCCGTGCGCCAGGGCCACGATGAGACGCGCGGTGAGGAGCAGGGCGTAACTGGAGACGACGGCCGCCATGAGGTTGCCGACGATGTAGAACGCCATCAGGGCGACGAGCAGCCATTTGCGGTCCAGGCGCCCGGTCAGCGCGGTCAGGGGCGCTGCGGTCACCGCCGCCAGCGCCGCGAAACCGGTGACCAGGAAGCCGGCGGTGCCCAAGGACACCGACGTACCGTCGGCGATGGACGGGAGCAGGCCGATGGGCAGGGTCTCCGTGGTGACGAAGGAGAAGACCCCGAGGGCCAGTCCGACCACGGCCAGCCAGCCGCGTAAGGACGAGGTCGGTGGGGCCGAGAGGGAGGAGCCGTCCGGTACGGCCTCGGAGGTGGCCTCGGAGCCGGCTTCGGAAAGGGTCGCGCTGTGGGACATCGATGCTCCCGGGTTGATTGTCCGGCGGTGCGGGGGGTGTTTTTCACGGGGCCGCCCGCGCGGAAAGCGTGCGGCTCGGAGCCGGATAACGCATGGATCAGCTGGATCAGCTGGATCAGCGTGGCGTGAATAGGTCCGCCGACGCATTGTCGCGGGCCTGTGGCCGGCCGAGGAAGTGCCTTCTGCACCTGGTGGTGGGAGCACCAGTTTCCAAGCGGGGCTTGCTGGTTGCGCCCATGGTGGTGGCCGCACCAACAGGATGAGTTGGCCCAGGCAAGAGCGCTCTGTGCCGGGTAGCTTTCAGTCAACGCATTCCTGCCGGGCGGTCACTCGCCATGCACGGCAGACGATTCTCCGGGCCCGCAGCGAAATTGGCCCCTCGCCTCCGGCTTCCGGCGTACTCACCTCGTAGATCACCCCTCTCCCGAAGGAGCAGAAACGTGTCGACGGACAGCATGCGTGTGACGGAGCACGAAGCGGTGGACGTGGTGCCGCGGCCCGCCGGCACGGCGGGGACGGAAGCGCCGGGGGCGCAGGGAGCGGCGGGGGCACAGGGAGCGGCGAAAGCTCAAGGAGCGGCGGGAGCCGTGCGAGCGCCCGGGCGTAACCGGGTGAACCGTCTCGACACGCTGACCGGACTGCGCTTCCCCGCCGCCTTCGTGGTCTTCCTGTACCACGCGTCGCTCCTGGCCTTCCTGGGCGTCCCGTGGCTGAGCAACAGCTCGGCCGTGACCACCTACTACGACGCCGTCGCCCACGCCGGCGCCCTAGGCGTCACCTTCTTCTTCGTGCTCAGCGGCTTCGTGCTGACGTGGTCGGCCCGGGACACCGACACCGCACCGCGCTTCTGGCGGCGCCGGTTCCTCAAGATCGTCCCCAACTACGTCCTGGTGTGGGCGCTCGCCATGGTGGTGTTCGCCGCCCCCTTCACCGACATGACGATCGGGCTGCTCAACCTCTTCATGGTCCAGGTCTGGTACCCGGACTTCGCCATCAACTTCGGTGTGAACCCGGCTGGTTGGTCCCTGGGCGTCGAGGCGGTCTTCTACCTCCTCTTCCCGGTGCTGCTCCACTGGATCAAGAAGATTCCGGCGCACCGGCTGAACCTCTGGGTCGCGGCCGTGGCCGCCGGGATCATCGCGACGCCGCTGCTCTCGGAGCTGCTGGTCCCGGCCGGCACGGCGATGATGGACACGGAACCCGACACCTCGGTCAACCAGTACTTCTTCTCCTACATCCTGCCGCTGCCCCGGGTGCTGGACTTCGCCCTCGGCATCCTGGTGGCCCGCTCGGTGATGGCGGGGCGCTGGCGCAACATCGGCATGGTGTGGTCCGGTGTCCTGCTCGTCGCCAGCTATGCGGTGGGCTACTTCACGCCGCCCATCTACTCGACGCGTGCGGTCTGTGTCGTCCCCGCCGCCCTGCTCATCGCCGCCGGCGCCATCGCGGACAACGAGGGCAGGTTCACGCTCTTCCGGAACCGCGTGATGGTCTGGCTCGGCGACATCTCGTTCGCCTTCTACCTGGTGCACTACACCGTGATGGTCGGTGTGTGGAAGCTGCTCGGCGGGGCGTCGTACTCGGTCCCGGGCGCCGTCGGCCTGATGGTGCTGTGCATGGGCGTGGGGATCCTGGCGTCATGGGCGCTGTACGCCCTGATCGAGCGGCCGATCACCCGGCGCTGGTCGAACCCGAAGAAGAAGCCGGTGGCCGAGCGCCCCGCGGCAGCCGCGCCGCTGCCTCTCGCCGCTCCGGGCGCGGTCGATTGACCGTACGCGTGAAGCGGTACAGGTGAAGCATGAAGGGGGCCGCCTGCCCCACCCGGCCGGAGCCGGTGGGGCAGGCGGCCCCCTTTCGTGTGGTTCCGGTACGGGGCGGCTCAGCCGGCGAGCCCGGCCGCGGCGCGCAGGCCCGCCGCGGTGGACACGTACCCGAAGAGCGCGCCGCCGGGGTCCACGGCGGCCGACTCCTCGAGGCCGCCGAGGTGGACCGGGACGAACCCGGCGTCGTGCACGAGAGCCTCCGTCATCCGGCGGGCGTCGGAGTCGCCGGACGCGATGCCCATGCCCCAGAAGTGCCGCTGCCCCGTACCGCGCGACCACAGCAGCTCGTCGGGGAAGTGGGTGAACGCACGGGCGACCGAACTGTCCGGCAGCCGCTCGGCGGTCCAGCTGCCCTGCGTGAGGCCCGGGCGGAGCTGCGAGACGAAGAGGCCCTCCTCCGAGACGCCGATCGGGCTGGTGGCGTCGATCACGGTCTTTCCGGTCAGCCGGTCCTTCAGCCGGTCCAGCAGCTCGTCCAGGGCCGGGTGCGGGACGGACAGCAGTACGACGTCGCTCGCCTCGACCGCCTCGGCGTACGTAGCCGCCCGGGCCCGGTCCCCCAGCGGCTCGACGAAGGAGGCGAGCCGGCCCGGGTCCCGGGAGCCGAACGTCACGCTGTGCCCGGCCGCCACCCAGTGACGGCCGAGGGGGCGGCCGATGTTGCCCGCCCCGAGGATGCCGATGGTCAGGGGCGTCGCGTTCGCGGTCATGTGAACTCCTCAATATCTTTGGCTGGTTGTGGACATGGCCGTCGGCCGCCGGTCATCTCTGACCGACGGCCGACGGCCGACGAGAGGGAGGGGCGCAGACTCACTGCACGGCGATGTCGGGCCAGACCAGAGCGGTCGAGCCCCAGGTCACACCACCGCCGAAGGCGCTCATCAGCACACGGTCGCCCGGGGTGATCAGGCCGCCGGAGACGGCGTCGGCGAGGGCCAGCGGGATGGAGGCGGCAGAGGTGTTGCCCACGCGGTCGAGGTTGACGACGGTCCGGTCCCTGGCCATCCCGAGCTGGTCGGCCACGGCGTGCAGAATCCGTACGTTCGCCTGGTGGCCGACGAACCAGTCCACCGTCTCCGGTGCCCACCCGGAACGGTCGAGCATCGCGCGGGAGGAGGCTGCCATGCGGGTGACGGCGTGCCGGAACACCTGCTTGCCCTGCATGGTGAAGTACGTGTCCGCGGGGCGTGCTCCGGGCTCGTCGGCCTGGGTGGTCCGCTGCCGCGAACCGCCGCCCGGGACGATGATGAGGTCCTTCAACGAGCCGTCGCTGCCGAGGTCGTACCCCAGCAGCGCACCCTGCTCGGTGGGGTCGCCGGCCCGCAACACCACGGCTCCGGCGCCGTCGCCGAAGATGACCGAGGTGGTGCGGTCGTCCGGATCGAGGATGGTCGAGTACGTCTCCGCGCCGATGACCAGCACGCGTTCGGCGGTGCCCGTGGCGATGGCGCCCGCGGCGGACGCGAGCGCGTAGACGAACCCGCTGCACACGGCGGCGATGTCGTAGGCCGCCACGTTCCCCAGCCCCAGCCGGGAGGCGACGTCGGGTGCCGTCGCCGGGCACGGGTGGTCCGGGGTGGTCGTGGCGAGGACCACCAGGTCGACGTCGGCGGATCCGGCCGACTTCAGCGCCCGTTCGCCCGCGGCCACGGCGAGGTCGCCGGTCGCGGTCCCGGGGTCGGCCCAGTGGCGGCGGGTGATGCCCGTCCTGGTGCGGATCCACTCGTCCGTGGTGTCGAGGGTCCGCGAGAGCTCCTCGTTGGTCACGACGCGGGGCGGGACGAACGAGCCGAGCCCGGTGAGGACGGCTGCTCGCCCGGCACCCTGCCCGAGGGGGAGATGTCCGTGGGACAACGCGTAAGTCAAGGGGGCCTCCCTGATCGCCGGTGCGGGACGCCGCTACCGGGCATGGTGGAACGGGCCGCACTCCGCTCGAAGGGAAAGGCGACGGACGCGGAACGGCGTCGCCGGCGGGCGCCGCGGTACGCGGCCACCGGACGCGACCCGGTACGGAGGGCGCGGAGGTCCGCGCCGTCTCGAAGCCGTCTTGAAGACGTACGACGATTCTCCGGCGGCGGACGTGTCCCATCCAGAGCGCGCTGACGCTGTGGGTGCCGTCGGTGGTGGTGGAACCACCACTCTGCCGCCCTTGCGTACGGCGGCTGCGACTGCTCGGCTTGGCTTGGCTCGGGTTCGTATCAGGGAGGAGAAACGGGAGCGGTTCTACTGCCGGGCCGACGGAGGGGCCGCGGCGCCCGGCGGCACGTACACCAGGAGGCGGTTGCTGGCGGCGTCGTCCAGGTCCATGGTGAACAGCACGAAGGAACGGGGCCCGTCCTGGGCGCCGTCGAGTTCGACGGTCGTCGGTACGAAGTCCTCGACTTCGTGACGGTCCCACAGCTCGTCGAACTCGGGGTCGCTCCGCGTCAGGCGGTCCGCGATCTGCTCGTAGCGCGGGTCGTCGGCGGCGTACGAGGCCTGGAAGCGGAACCGGGCGGTCATCCGGCGGGCCACCTGCGGCCGGTTCAGGTAGTGCCTGCCGTGGGATCCGGTGAACAGGCTGGTCAGGAAGTTGTCGTTGCCGTCGCGGGTCAGGTCCAGCCGATCGACGGCCGGCTGGTTGGCCGCGAGGACGTCCCAGTACCGGTCGATCACGCAGGAGGGGCCCAACTGCTGTGTCTCGACCATCCGTTGGAACACGTCGGGATCCGAGGGGCCGGGCGGCGTGAGCGGCACCGGGGGGTTCGCGTCCGCGAGCCGGTACAGGTGTACCCGTTCGAGTTCGCTGAGCCGCAGGGCGGAGCTGATCGCGTCCAGGATCCCGTCCGAGACCCTGATGGGGCGGCCCTGCTCCAGCCAGGCGTACCAGGACGCGCTCACCCCGGCCAGGACCGCGACCTCCTCCCGGCGGAGCCCGACCCGGGCGCGCCTGCCGGTCGTCGCCAGCCCCACGTCCTCGGGGGAGAGCCCCGCACGACGGCTCCGCAGGAAGTGCGCTAACTGGGTGCGCCGCTTCTTCTTACTCTCGGGCCCCGTGGGCATGGCGTCCATACCGACCGAAGGTAGGTCACGCCCACACGCACTGTCAGCGGTGAGGATCACACCACGCCCGTGACTCCGTACGCGGCTTCGCCGAGCAGGGGCTCCAACTCGGTGAAGAACAGTTCCTTGTGCTCCCGGTTGAAGAAGTGCCCTCCGGGGAGCGTGCGGAACGAGAAGCGGGCGCTCGTGTGCACGCGCCACGCCGCGGCGTCCTCGGCCGGGACCAGCGGATCACGGCTTCCCACCAGGACGTGGACAGGGCAGGGCAGCGGCCGGTGCCCCGCGGCCGGGTGCCGGTAGGTGCCGCACACCTGGAGGTCCTCCCGGAGCCGGTCCG
Organism: Streptomyces sp. NPDC093546; assembly: GCF_044765045.1. Taxonomy (NCBI): domain Bacteria; kingdom Bacillati; phylum Actinomycetota; class Actinomycetes; order Kitasatosporales; family Streptomycetaceae; genus Streptomyces; species Streptomyces sp. NPDC093546. The sequence continues at coordinate 107,116 of NZ_JBIWJG010000014.1, forward strand.
CGACGGCTTGCATGCGCGCGGGGTTCTCCCGCAGCAGGCGGCCGGCTCCACCGAGACCCAACAGCAGCTCGAGGGACGCACTATCCGACAGTCCTACGGTGAGGTCGGGTGCAGCCCTGAGGTGCGGCGCACGGTGCGCCGCGGCCACGAAACAGGCGGGCGGGCGTCGCCCCGCGGCGATGTGCCGCTGAGCCACACCGTAGGCGACCAGCGAACCCATGCTGTGGCCGTAGAAGGCGTAGGGCTCGTCGAGGAAAGGAGTCAGCTGCCGTGTCACCTCTCGTACGAGGGCGTCCATCGTGCTGACGGCACCGGGGACGCCGGCCGCGCGCACCGCTCTCGGGGGCATGGACACCGGGACCACCTCCACCCCGCGACCGAGGCGTTGCCCCCAGCCGGAGAAGGACCACGGGCTGCCGCCCGCGTGGTGGAAGCAGAACAGGCGCAGCCGGGCGACCCGGGTCCTCGCCGGGACGCCTGTCGCAGCTCCTGTGTCCGCTCCTGTCGCCGCTGCCGTCGCCGGGCCCGTCGTCGCTGCCGTCGCCGTACCCGTCGCCGTGTCCGCCGGAATGTTCGCCGCTGTGTGGAACATGCCCGCCAGTGTGACGCCGAGTTCCGATGCGAGGGAGTGTCTGTCGAACCGGGTGGTGGCACTACCACCGGTGAGCCTCTCCCCCTCGCACCGAAATCTTCTTCGGAAGGAAAGAAGTCGATCCATGCAGACAACCGCATCTCCCCCGGTATCCGGCCTTTTACGGCGAGCGAGGCTGCGGCATTTCCTGCGCGCCCGCCGGGAGCAGATCACGCCGGAAGAAGTCGGCCTGGTGAACGTGGAGCGCAGGCGTACCCCCGGATTGCGGCGCGAGGAGGTGGCGACCCTGGCCGGGGTCGGCGTGTCCTGGTACACGTGGCTCGAACAGGGCCGGGACATCAACGTCTCCGAAGGAATCGTGAACGCGGTCAGCAACGCCCTTCGGCTCGACGACTGCGAGCGCCAGTACTTCCACCGGCTGGCCGGCCACAATCCACCCCAGCGCACGGAGGGCTACGGGTGGGACAGCGCGTACGCGCGGATGCACGCGCTCGTCGAAGGGTGGTCGCGCAATCCGGCGTACATCACCGACAGGTACGGGCGTATCGAACTGGCCAGCCGTACCGCTCGCTCCCTGTTCCACATCGACGAGCGTGACCACAACTGCGTGGTGAAGTTCTTCACCGAAACGGCCACGCGCGAGAAGTACCCGGACGCGGACGAGGTGGGTCGTGGACTGGTCGCCCAGTTCCGGGCCCAGTCGGCCTGTTTCCCGGAGGACCGGGAATTCGGCCGGATGGCTGAGCGGCTCTGCGAGGCCAGCTCGCGGTTCGCCGCCCTGTGGGACTCCCATGAGGTCGTCGGCCCGCACCAGGGGCTGCGCAGGATCGCGCTTCCGCAGGCCGGCGTGCGGGTCTTCGACCGTGTGGTGATGCGCGTGCCGGACCACCCGGAGTCGCTGCTGACCCTGTACATCGCCCAGCCCCGGACGGATTCCGCCGAGCGGTCGCCGGGCGAACTGGTCGGGGCCGGGGCCGGTGCCGGCTCCGGCTCCGGCTCCGGCTCCGGCTCCGGCTCCGGCTCCGGCGCCGGCTCCGGCGCCGGCTCCGGCTGAGGTATGCCACCGGCACCGCTGGTGTTCTCACCACCACGATCAGGAGACACTTCCTCCGCCCGTTCCCGGATCCCATGATGAATCCGTGGGACGCGGAGGAGTTCAATCCTCCGAATTAACCGTTCCATTCTTTCCCGCAACGGCAGTCCACCGTCTCCCGGGGTGCGGAAATCCCCTCGCGAGTCGGCGGCCCCATTGATTCACGGAGGAATGTGATGGACAATTCAATCGCCAGCCGGATCATCACGATACTGGGCGAGCTGGAGGTGTCCACGGCGAATGTCACGCCGGACACCACGTTCGAGGCCATGGAGATCGACTCGCTCCTGCTGGAAGAACTGGCACTGCGACTGCAGATGTCCTTCGGTATCGAGATCGAGATGGGCGAGCTCGTCCCGGAGCAGACCGTCGCGGAAGCGGCGGCGGTCATCTCGTCCAAGGGCGTCGCCGTAGCCTGACGCATTCCGCACGTCGTCCGCACGGCGTCCGCACGGCGAATTCCCCCCACCCCCCACCCCCGCTTCACCCCTTCTTTCCACCCCACCGTTTCATCGAGAGGAACACCATGTCTTCGCCCCTGCTCGTCCTCAACGAAGTCGCCGTAGCCCCCGGCAAGGCGGACCAGGTCCTGGCCGCGTGGAGCGAGCTGAACCAGAAGGAGCCGGTGACCGGCCGCGCGCTGTACCGCAGCGTGGACGACGGCAACATCCTGGAGATCACGCCCATCGAGAACCTGTCGGAGCTGGGCGCCCTCGGCGCGGTCTGGCAGAAGCTGTGGGAAGGGGTGTCGGACGACCTGGTCTCCGACTTCCGGCGCCAGCTCCTGGAGTTCGTCGAGGCGCCGAAGGACACCGCCGACCCGCTGCCGGCGACCCCGTATGTGCAGCTGCGTCACATCGAGGTGAAGCCCCGGGAGTTCGCGGCGTACCGCGAGTGGCGGGAGAACACCATCTTCGACGTCGTCCGGCGCGCGGAGCAGGTGGAGGCCTTCCTGGCGTACCACTCGCTGTTCAGCACCGAGCCCGGCGTGATGTTCGTGTCCGGCTTCGCGTGCGAGCCGGCGGAGTACCAGGCGGTCTTCACGTCGCCGGAGTACCAGCGGATCGTCCAGGAGGCGGGCGACCGCTACATCGTGGGCGGCGAGAGCGGCCTGTACACGCGCGTCTACCAGCGCGTCGATGCCTGAGGTCCGTACGGTGGCCGGCCCGTACGGGCTCGCCACCCCGAACCGCAGGGAGACCCACGAACTCGCCCTCACGACCCAGGGCCCGCTGTACCCGCCGAGCGAGGTCATGGACGGCGACGGCAACTTCGTGGTGGTGGGCATGATCAACCGGTCCGCCCCGGGCGGAGGAACCGTGCCGGAATGGGGCGCGGCCGTGGTCTCGCCGGACAGTCCCGTCCCCGCGTTCGGCAGCCTCGCCCCCTACACGGTGCTGCGCGAAATGGACACCGACCCCGACGGGCGGGACCGGGACGTCGTCCTCCACACGCTGCCGCTGCCCCTGCCGTGCAACAACTACCCCATGGTGTTCGCGCCGGAACAGCGGCCCGACGCCGGCCGGGTCGAGCGGCCGAGCCACGCCTTCCACCAGGTGCCCATCCCGGACCTGCGTGCGGAGGACGGGCCGAAGGTCGTCGAGCCGGTGACGTTCGGCCGGTGGATGCGGGCGAGCGGGACCCTGGAGGTGGCCGTCACGCCGGACGGCCGCTCCGGGACCTTCGACTTCCGGTTCTCCTCGCTCGTGCCGGACAGCGTCTACACGGTGATGTCGCTGCGGGCCCGTGACCTGGATCCCGCGGGGCCGACCCGCCCGGGCCCGCTCGGCGTGCCGAACGTGTTCGTCACGGACGCGGACGGCTCGGGACGCTACTCCGCCACGCTGCCGGACCCGTTCCCGGACCCGGACCTCCCGGGGGCCAACCGGGTCATCAACGTGGTCGTGCTGTGGATGAGTTACCAGCGCAGCTACGGCGGCGCCATCGGCGAGTTCGGGCTGGGAGGCGACATCCACGCCCATCTCAAGCTGCGCGGCCCGTCCTTCCAGGACCTCCGGACCGTCGGATCCCCCCGGTCCTGAACGAGTCCTGAACCAGCCCTTAGTACGAGAGAGACCGGAAGAGGTCCCATGCCCATCATCTCCGTCACCACGTGGGACGGCCAGGACGACGCACAGTGCCAGGAGCTCATGGAGGAGCTGACCCGGACCGTAAGGCGCGTCACGGGAGCACCCCTGGACAAGATCACCGTCTACATCCAGGAGGTTCCCCGCAACCGCTGGGCCGAGGGCGGAGCCCTGGGCAGCGATCCGAAGTTCCCGGAGCTGAGCCGGCGGACGACCGAGTGACGCGCTGAGCGCGTCGAGCCATCCACGCAGGAGTACGCGAAAGGTCGAGAGTCATGCCCCATGAAACACCCCGGGACACCGATGCCACGCCGGGGGCGCTGTTCCTCGTCGGCGACGTGTTCGCGGAGTTCGCCCACCACGAAGGCGTGTTCACCGTCTCCCAGTTGGCACGGCTGATCCGGAGCGGGACGTTCCCGGAAGGTCCCGGCGAGGTCCGCGTGACCCTGGGCCAGGGCGTCTCCCTCTTCGACGTGCAGTTCGTACGCGACACGCTCGCCCGGCGCGGGCTCGCGGACCGGGTCGTCATCGACGACCGGGCGCTGCACACCCGCGCCGGACGGGAGATCGCGCACAAGCACCGTCCGGAGAACGTGCTGATCTCCGAGCCGCGTCCGGTCGGCGCCGACTGGTACGAGGCGGACCTGCTGGTGGACGCCGCGAACGAAGTGATGTCCGACCACCTCACCGGGCAGCACATGCAGGGGATGCTGGCCACGGAGGCCGGGCGGCAGATGTTCATCGCGGTGGCCGAGCAGTTCTACCTGCCGGCCGAAGCGGTCGGCAGCAGGTACTTCGTCATCGACTCCTTCGCCACCCGGTACCGCAGCTTCCTCTTCCCGCTGCCCGCGGTGGTGCGGTGCCACGTCCTCGCCCACCGCACGCCGCACCACACCCGTACGACGTTCCACTGCGAACTCTCCGTCAGCCAGGGCGGGTCGGAAACCGCCTGCCTGGAGGTCCGGTTCACCGCCTTCGACACGCAGGTCTCCCACGCCAAGGAGACGCGAGCGGCGCAGCGCTCCCTTCAGGACGGCGTGGCACTCGCGACGGCGGCGGCCGCCGCGGAGAACCCGGCGCGGACGGAGGTCGGCGCGTCATGACCCCGCCCCTTATACCCTCCTCGTCCTCCTCGTCCTCCTCACCTTCCTCGTCCTCCTCGTCCTCCTTACCCTCCCCGCCCTCCATCGTCTTCAGCGATGTCGACGAGACGCTGATCACGGTCAAGAGCATGTTCGACTTCCTCCACTACCAGCTGGTGCGCCGGCACGGTCTGGACGGCGAGCAGGAGTACGAGCGGATCATGGAGGTGGTCCGCCGGCGGGCCGCCGAGGGAGTGCCGCGCGCCGACATCAACCGCTTCTACTACCGCCAGTACGCGGACGAGTCCGTCGCGACGATCACGCGTCTCGCGGACGACTGGTTCACCGAACGCGCGGTGTCCACGCGGGGCTTCTACATCGAGTCCACGCGCCGCGCCCTCCGTGACCACCGGGCCGCCGGCGCGTCCCTCGTCCTGGTGTCCGGCTCGTTCCCGCCCCTCCTGGAACCCCTGGCGCGTGAGGTGGGTGCCGACGCGATCCTGTGTACGCGTCCGCTGGTCGCGGGCGGCAGGTACACCGGCGAGGTCGACACCCCCGTGATCGGCGAGGGCAAGCGCGCCGCGGTGCTGGACCACCTGGCCGCCCGCCCCGACGTCGACCCGCGTGACTGCTACGCGTACGGGGACCATGTGTCCGACCTGCCGATGCTGGAGCTCGTGGGGCATCCGGTGGTCGTCGGGGACGACGCCGAGCTGCTCGACCGCCTGGCGCAGCGCTCCGAAATGACGCGTATCCGATGAGCGAGCCCCGGTTCCACGTACTGCTGGGGCCCGACGGCGCCGGCAAGTCGTCGGTCATGCGGCGCCTCGCGAAGACGCTGCCCGGGTGGCGGCTGGTGTCGACCGACAGCGCGTTCGTCGCGCCCGAGCACGCCCTGATCCCGCGGCTGCGGCGGGACCTGCACGACCAGCTGCTGCCCGGTCTCGGCACCGCGTACTCCGTGGACTTCCTCGCGAGCGTGCTGCAGACGGCCGTGGTCCATCTCAGGGACCAGGTGCGCGACCGGGACCCGCGGGTGCCGGTGCTCATGGACTCGTACTACTACAAGATCCTCGCGAAGTGCCGCCTGGCGGGCGTCCGCGACAGCCGGATGTACTCCTGGTGGCGTTCCTTCCCGCAGCCGAGCGGGGTGGTCTTCCTCGACGTCTCGCCCCGGGCTGCCTGGCACCGCAGAGGCGACGGGACGCGGCTCAACGCCCTGGAGTTCGACGGGGAGGACGGCGACTGGGCCGACTTCGAGCGCTATCAGACGAACCTGCGGAAGCTGCTGCTGGAGGAGGTGCGGGACGTGCCGGTGACGATGCTGCGGGAGCAGCCCGACGCCGACCGCGCGGCCGAAGCCGTGCGCGCCGTGCTGGAGGTGCCGTCCGCGTGAACGCCCCTTCCGTCTGGCACACCCCGGGCCACACCGGCCGCTACCGCGAGCGTGTGTTCGCCGCACGCGAGCGGCTGGCCGGTGAGCACGCCGATCTGCGCGGTGCGCAGCAGCGCGCCCTGGAGGATCTGCTCGCCTTCAACGCCTCCACCGAGTTCGGCAGGCGGCACCGCTTCGGCGCCGTCCGTACGATGGACGACTTCCGTGCGGCCGTCGCAGTGCGCGACTACGCCGATCACGCCCCCCTGATCGAACGGACGGCCGCCGGAGAGCGGAACCTGCTGTCGGCGGACGCCCCGGAGGTCTACTTCACGAGCAGCGGCAGCACCGGAGCGCGCAAGAAGGTCCCCGTCACCCCGCGCTTCATGAAGACGACGTTCATGCCGTTCTACTTCGCGGCGTGGGCGCCCCTGATCCAGCACTTCCCCGAGGTGCTGGAACGGCCCGACGCCGTCCTCAACCTCAAGCACGACCCGCTGAGCGCCCCGCCCACCACCGCCGACGGCCGGCCCCATGTGGGCGCCAGCCAGGTGGACTTCGGTGCCCGGTTCGGCGAACCCCTCGCCGCCGAACCGGGCACGGGTGCCCCGTGGGCGGCGCTGTCCGTGCCCACCGAGCCCGGTGACCACCCGGAGCGGGCGTACCTGCGGCTCAGGCTGGCGGTGCAGAGCGATGTGCGCTGCCTGATCGGCATCAATCCGGCGATGGTCGCCGCCGTCCCGTACCAGCTGAACCTGTGGTGGCCGCGGATCGTGAAGGAGGTGCGGGACGGCACGCTCGGCGGCCTGCCCCACGGTGTGCCGGACCCCGGCCGCGCCGCCGAACTCGAACGGCTGGCGGAGTACTTCGGGACCGTGCGCCCCGCGCACGTGTGGCCCCGCCTGCGGGCGCTGTTCTGCTGGACGACCGGCGTGGCGTCCCTGTACCTGCCCGCGCTGCGCGAGGAGTTCGGGACCGCGGTCACCGTGCTGCCCGCGCCGGTGGCCGCCTCGGAGGGGCCGGTCGGCGTGGCGCTGGACCGGCACGCCTCCGCGGGCAGCCTCGTCGCCTCGGCCTCGGTGTACGAGTTCGTGCCCGCCGACCAGGACCTCGCCCCCGACTCCGCCACCCTGCTGCCGCACGAGCTCGAGGCCGGTCACGACTACCACGTGATCTTCAGCCACGTCGGCGGGCTGTACCGGTACGCGGTCGGTGACGTGGTCCGGGTCGTCGACAGGGTCGGCGGCGTACCACGGGTCGAGTACGCGGGCCGGGGCGGCCGGTCCGACGCCGTGGGCGAGCGGCTGCGCGACGCCCAGGTGGTCAGGGCCCTGCACACGGCTCTCGGCTCCGGCGGCCTGGCGCTGCGCAACGTGGCGTGCCGGGTCGAACCGGCGGCGGACGGCACCCCGCACTACGTGTTCGCGCTCGCTCCCCACACCCCCTGGCACGCGACCGAGGCCGACCGCTTCACCGCCGCTCTGGACGTGTCCCTGGCGGCGGAGTCCGACGGGTACGCGAAGGCGCGGGCGGCCGGCCGGCTGAGGGCGCCCGCGGTGCGGCTGCTCGACGCCGAGGCGTTCGTCCGCGACTGGCACGGGACGGTCGCCACCGGTGTCCGCCCGACCCAGGTCAAGGACCGCCTCTTCCGGCAGGACGACGGCCATTGGGACCGCCTGACCCGCGCATAACCGGTACCTGGCGCCGTCCGCCCGGCATCCGCCCGGCATTCCGCACCCCCACTCCGAGGAGCCCGTCATGCCCGCGCCCCACCCCGTCCTCAACCCCGTGCTCGATCCCGCGCCCCACCCCGTGCTCGATCCCGCGCTCGACCCCGTCGAGCGGACCGCCCTGCTCACCGCAGCGCTGCGGGCCGCCGAGACCCGCCGCGAGGACCGGCTGTACGAGGACCCCTACGCCGCCGGACTCGTCGGAGACGCGGGCCCGGAGCTGCTCGCCGAGATCCGGGCCGCCACCTTCCCGCCGGACCGGCCGCGGACCCTGCCCAGCACTCCGGACTACAACGCCATCCGTACGCGGTTCTTCGACGACTTACTGCAGCGGGCGGCCCGGGAACCGGAGACCACCCAGATCGTGCTGGCCCCGGCGGGCATGGACTCGCGTGCGTACCGGCTCCCGTGGCCCGCGCACATACGCTATTTCGAGGTCGACCGGCAGGCGGTGCTCGACTTCAAGGCCGAGCGGCTCCGGGGCGTCGAGCCCCGGGTCGACCACCGTACGGTCGCCGTCGACCTCACCTCCCCCGACTGGGAGGACCGGCTCGTCGCGTCCGGCTACGACCCCGCCGTCCCCTCGACGTGGCTGCTGGAGGGGCTGCTCTACTACATCCCCGAGGCCGACGCCCACCGGATGCTGGAGCGGGTCGCCGCGATCTCCGCGCCCGGCAGCCGGATCGCCGCGGACATCGTCAACGCGGCCGCCCTGCGCCTGCCGCACATGCGGGGGCTGCTGGACGTCTTCGCGGGCTGGGGCTGCCCCTGGGTGTTCGGCACCGACGAGCCGGAGGCCCTGTTCCAGCGGTACGGGTTCGACGTCCGCGCCGTCCAGCCGGGCGAGCCCGAAGCCGACTACGGGCGGTGGCCCGACCCGGTGCCGCCGCGCGGGGTGACGGAGGTACGGCGGGTGTTCTTCGTGCACGGCAGGCGTCGCTGACCATGGCGTCCATCGTGATCGCGGGCGGCGGCATCGCCGGCCTCGCCATGGCCCTCGCGCTCGGCGGGCGCGGCCACCGGGTGCGGGTCCTGGAGAAGAGCGACCCGCCGCCGGACGGGCCCGTCGTCGAGAGCGCCGAGCTGTGGCGGCGGCCCGCGGTACCCCAGGCCGCCCACGACCACATCCTGAACGCACTCGGCGTACGGATGCTGCGCCGCTACGCGCCGGACGTCCTCGACGCGGCGCTGGCGGCGGGGGCCCGGCTCCTCGACCTCACCACCGCGGCACCCCCCGCGGGCACCGCCGGCCCGGAGCCGGGGGACGACGAGCTGGTCACGCTGGTCGTCCGCCGTCCCGTCCTCGACCTGGTGCTGCACCGGGCCGTTCAGGCCCTGCCCGGCGTGACGCTCAGTCACCGCACCACGGCGGACGGGCTGTTGCTGGATCCGTCGGGGCCGACGGGGAACCGGGTGACGGGCGTCGTGACCGACGGCGGCCGGACGGTACCGGCCGACGTGGTGGTGGACGCGTCCGGCCGCAGGTCCGCCTCCCGGTCGTGGCTCGGCGCCGCCGGCGTCCCGATACCGGACGACCTGACCGGGCCCAGCCGGCTGCACGCCTTCGGCCGCTTCTACCGGCTGCGGGACCCCGGCGGCCCGCCGCCCGGCCCGCTCAACCGGGGCAACGCGGCCGGCGGCATCTGGGGCCACTACTCCGCCGTCCTGCACCCGGCGGACAACGACGTCTTCGCCATCACCCTCGGCACGCTGCCCGGCGACCGCGCGCTGACGGCGCTGCGCACGCCCGGGGCCTTCACCGCGGCCTGCCGCCTCTCGCCGTTCCTCGCCGCCTGGGTCGACGAGGACGTGGCGCGGCCGCTGGGGCCGGTACGGGCCATCGGCATGCCGCCGAACATCCTGCGCGGCACGGCGACCGAGCGGCGCAGCCCGGTGGCCGGGCTCCTCCAGGCGGGGGACGCCGCCTGCGTCACCGACCCGATGTTCGGCCGCGGCATGTCCCTGGCTCTCGCCCACGCCTTCCTGCTCGCGGACCTGCTGGACGAACACCCCGCGGCCGACGACCGGTTGAGCCTGGCCGCCGCGGACCTCGCCGACAGGCTGCTGCGCCCCTGGTACGACCAGGGCGTGCACGACTCCTGGTCGCGCGTCCAGCGGTGGCGGGCCGAGACGGGAGCGCCCGCGGACCCCGCACCCGGCCGGCCCGCCACGCCCGTACCCGGGCACCTCTGGGCGGCCGCGGTGGCGGCGGCGGCCGGCGACGGCACCGTGTGGCGGGGCATGACCCGCATCCAGACGAGCCTGCGCACCCCCGCGGAGGTCTTCTCCGACGAGCGGTTCCTGGCCCGCGTGCGGGCCGCGGCCGGCACCTCCTCCCCGCCACCCGCGCCGTACGGTCCCCCGCCGCCGACCCACGCCGAACTCCGGCACGCCATCGCCGCCCGGGAAGGAGCATGACGGTGCCGCCTCGCAAGAACGTCCTGCTGGCGCCGGTCACGGTCACCCCCACCAAGCCGCTGACCCCCAGCCACCTCAAGGGGCTGCTGTGGACCGACGTGATGTTCCGGGCCACGGCGCCGCTCGCGGAGGTGACCTACCGCTACAGCCACACCACCTACCACGTCACCGAGCAGACGGTCGGGTTCTGGGAGTACCTCGACCGCACCCACGGCGAGGCCGACTACACCCAGCTCTCCGAGGAGGACATCGGCGACCTCTACGTCCGCTACCGCTCCGAGGCGCCCCACCAGAGCGCCGACGTCCTGCGGCCCTACCGGGACGCCGTCGAGCACAGCGGCTGGGTCCACCCCGCGAGCGAACGGATGCTGCGGCTCTGGGCCGGGCACTACGAGCGGCTCGGGATGCACGACCCCGGCCTCCGGGAGCACCAGCCGCCCGGCCTCGGGCTGGAGGAGATGATCGAGCGGCTCGACGCCGTGGGCCTGGTCCTCGACCAGCGGGTCTGCGGAGGCCCCGTCTACCTCGACCTCACCCGGTACGGGATGCCTCTGCGCCGGATCGTCACGGCCGACGGCCGCCCCAACTACCTCGCCTGCGCGCTGCGCGAACTGCTGCCGCTCGTCCCCTGGTACGACGAGGTGGTCCTGCTGTACGACCGCGAACTCGACGCCGACTACCAGCTGTTGAACCGCGTGCTGAGCAGGCTCGGCCCGACGGTGCGCCGGGTGCCGATCGGCCGGGTCCCGATCGACGGCAGGATCACCTCGGCGCGGCACGGCGGCTGGCACGGCCACACGGCGGGCGCGCTGCTGCGGGCCTCGGCCGACGCCGGCGTCGACCCGGGAGATGACCTCGGCGCGCTCCGCCTCGGTATGCGCCTGTACTTCATCGCGACCCTCGGCCCGGGGCAGTCCCAGTCCTTCCGCCACGACCTGCTGCGGCACTGCCTCACCGTGGCCGCCCGGCTCCTGAACCGCTCCGGAGCGACGCGCGCGACCGGAACGGACGCGAGCAGCGCGGGCGCGACCGGGACGGGCGATCTGTTCGACGCGCTGGACCGGCATCGACGCGGCCACACCTACGTCGACCCCTACCGGCTGGCCTGCTCGCTCCTGGGCAAGGGCCGGCCGGCACCCGATCCCGCACTCCTCTCGGCGGTGTTCCTGTGACCGGCTCCCTCCACCCCATGACCTCCGTGACCCTGCTCAAGTCGGCCGTGGACCGCGTACGGTCCGCCCGCCCGGAGCTGGCGGACCGTCTCGACCTGTCCAGTACCCAGGCCTTGCGGGCCGTCCGGGACGGATTCCACGCACGCGGCGCCGCCGGGAGCGACGAGACGCTGGCCGTGGTCGTCGTCGGCCGGCTCGACCTGCCCCGGTGGGTGCGGGAGACCTGCGCCTTCGCCCTCGCCCTGGCGCCCGAGGCGCGGGAGGCGTGGCGGCGCTCCTTCACCCGTACCGTCTACCTGGCCGGCAACCCGTCCAACCTCCGCGAGAGGTTCGCCTTCGACCACATCGCCGGGGACGACTCGGTGGCCTGGGCGGGACCGGCGCCCGGCGCCGCGACGGCCACGCTGCGCCGCCTGCTCAAGGCCTTCGAGTCGGCGCACGAGCTGACCGCCCGGCCGCCGGTCACCGTGAGCGTGCCCGGCCGTCCGACGTCCCGTCCCCCGGTCCACCGCGATCTGTACGTCGCCACCGCCAAGGTGACCGTCACCGACGCGCTCGTGCACGTCAACCACCTTCTCGCCGAGGCCGTCCTGGACGGGCTGATCGGGCCCGACGACCGCCTGACGCTGCGGTTCGTGCCGCGCCTCGCCGGCGTGGGCGCGCAGCTCGCCATGTTGCGCGTCGACACCGATGTCCACCGCCCGGACGAGCTCCAGGCATACGCCGGACTGACCACGGAGAACTGACATGCCCTCTCTGCTCCCTCCGCCCCTTCGCCTCGGCGTGCACGGCTCCGCCCGTCCGGCGTCCCGCATCGTGGCCGCCGCCGGCCACGCGCACACGCCGGTGGAGTACGTCCCGTACGAGGTGGCCGCGCCCTTCGACCCGCTGCGGGCCGGACGCATGGACATCATGATCGTCAAGTACGACCCGCTGGAGCCCGACATCACCCTCAGCGCACCCGTCGGTTTCGACGGGCGTGCCGTCCTCGTGGGAGCCCATCACCCCCTGGCCGGCCGGGACACCGTGTCGATCGAGGAGGTCGCGGCGTACGAGGGTTTCGCGTGCCCCGGTGACTTCCCGCCCCACGTCTGGGACCTGGTGGTGCCGCCGCGGACACCTCAGGGCCGCACCATCCGCCGCGTTCACTCCATGACGACGCTCACCGCGCTGGCGGACCTGCTCCGGAGCACCTCCGCGGTCCATGTGTCGTTCCAGTCCCTGGAAGCGGTCGTCCCGCCGGACATCGCGGTCGTCCCGGTGCACGACCTGCCGCCTTCACCCGTGGCGTTCGCGTGGCTGCGGGGCGGCGACGGACCACCCGAACACGTACGGCGGTTCGTCGCCGACGCGGAGCGGGCGGCGGGACAGCCGACGGATCAAACGGCAGGACAGACGGCGCACCTGGCAGCGAACCAGGCGGCGACCCAGGGCGCGCACCAGGCGGTGGAGCGGTGAGCGGCGCCACGCGACCCGGCGCGGCGCTCCCGGTCGTCCTGCTCCACGCCCTGCCCCTCGACTCGTCCATGTGGGGCAGGACGGCCCGGGAGCTGCGCGCCCGCGGCCACCGCGTGCTCGCCCCCGACCAGCGCGGTTTCGGCGCCTCGCCCCTGACGGACCAGCCGCCGTCGCTCGACCTCGTCGCCGACGACCTGGCCCGGGAACTGGACCGGCGGGACATCGGCGCCGCCGCCTTCGTCGGCTGCTCCATGGGCGGTTACGTGGCGATGGCCTTCCTGCGCCGCCATCCGCACCGCGTCCGCGCGCTTGCGCTGCTGGCCGCCCGGGCCACGGCCGACACCGCGGAGACGGCCGCGCAGCGCCGCCGCTTCGCCGACCTGATCCTCGACGACGCCGCACGCGGCCCGCTCCTGGCCGGGACCACACCGTCCCTGCTGGGCGCCACCACGCGTGCCGCGCGGCCCGGGCTGCTGGCGCGGGTGACCGATCTGGCGGCGGCGGCCCGGCCGCAGGCCGTCGCCTGGGCGCAGCGGGCCATCGCGGCCCGTACGGATGCCACGGCCGCCCTGGACGCGGCCGACGTGCCCGCCGCGATCGTCATCGGCGCCGAGGACGAACTCGTCTCCGTCGACGAGGCGCGCCGGACGGCCGCGGCGCTGCCGCACGGCCGGCTCGTCACCCTCCCCGGGGTCGGCCACCTCGCTCCCCTGGAGGCGCCGGAAGCCACCCTGGAGATCCTGACGGGCCTGCTCGCCCGGGCGGAGACGGCGGGGGCCGGGGCATGCTGACGGCGGACCACGCGGCATGGGGGTACACGACGTCCACCGGCCTGGCGTTCACCCACGAGGAGATCGTGGACCCGCACTTCGACGCCTGTGCCGCGTACTACCGGGACGCCCTGGACGGCGTCGGTCTCCGGCCCGGCTGGCATGTGCTGGACGCGGGTTGCGGCAGCGGTGCGTTCCTGCCCCTGATCGCGGATCTCGTCGGGGCGGAGGGCAGGGTCTCGGCCCTCGACCTCGCCCGGGAGAGCGCGGAACGCGCCGCCGCGCGCATGCGGGACCACCCCGCGCACGCGCGGCTGGAGGTGCGGCAGGGCAGCGTCCTCGACCTGCCGTACGCGGACGACACGTTCGACGCCGTCTGGTGCGCGAACACGACGCAGTACCTCGACGACGGGGAACTGGCGCGCGCCTTGGCGGAGCTGCGCCGGGTGACCAAGCCCGGAGGGCTCGTCGCCGTCAAGGACGTGGACGGTTCCCTGAGCACCGTCCGCCCGGCCGACCCCTTCCTGATCACGGACTTCTTCCGTACGTCCGCCCGGTTCCCGGGGTACGCCCGCCAACTGCTCCGCGGCCGTGACCTGTACCGCTGGTTGCGCGCGGCCGGTCTGACGTCGGTACGGCAGCGCACGATCCTCATGGAGCACCACGCCCCCCTGGCCCCCGCCGCCCTCCGGTTCTACGGGAACGCGTGCGCGCGCTTCGCCCGGCAGGCGATGCGTGAGGGCATGCCGGGGAACTGGGCCCCCTTCCTCGACCCCGACGATCCGGCCGGCCCGCTGCGCACTCCGGACGGATACATCAGCGAGGGCAATGCCGTCGCGGTCGGAACAGCCTGAGCAGCCTGCGCACGGCCTTATCAGGACCACTAGTACCGCACGTAACCGCACGTATCAGAAGCGATGAATGGAGAAAACGATGAACGCATCACGCGGGCAGGCCGGAATGTCGCGCCGCGCCACGCTCACCGGCGGCGCCCTCGTCGGGATCGGTCTCGCCGAGGGCTTGCTCACCTCGACACCGGCGGCGGCCGCGTCCGGCGGGGCCTCGTCCACCGCGTCCGCCGCCACCGCGGGCTCGTCCGCCGCCGCGGCCGCCGCGAACTCCCGCTACGAGCGCGGCCTGGCCGTCCTGCGGGAGACGTCGGGTGAGCGCGGCGCGGCCGTCGTCGAGTCGCTGAAGGACATCGCCCCGGACCTCGGCCGCTTCGTCGTCGAGTTCGCCTACGGCGACATCTACGCCCGGCCGGGACTCGACCTGCGCGAGCGGGAGCTGGTGACGGTCGGAGCGCTGGCCGCCCAGGGGGACACCGCCCCCCAGCTGAACTTCCACATCGACGCGGCGCTGCACGTCGGCGTGCGTCCCGCCGAGATCATCGAGGCCCTGATCCACATCGTCCCCTTCATGGGGTTCCCCCGCGCGCTCAACGCGATCGGCGTCGCCAGGACGGTCTTCGCCGACCGGGGCGTCACCTTCGAACCGCCGGTCATGAACGACCCGCGCAACCGCTACCGGCGCGGAGCCGACAAGCTCGTGGAGATCGACGGCCGCCACGGCCTGGAGGTCGTCGAGTCCCTCAAGGACATCGCTCCGGACCTGGGCCGGTTCATCGTCGAGTTCACGTTCGGCGACGTCTACTACCGGCCGTGGCTGTCGGCGAGGCGGCGGCAACTGGTCACCGTCGCCGCCCTGACGGCCTTCGGTGACACCGCTCCCCAGCTGCGCGTGCACATCGGCGCCGCGCTGAACGTCGGCCTGAGTCCCGCGCAGGTCGTGGAGGCGCTGATCCACGTGGTGCCGTACTCCGGATTCCCGCGGGCGCTGAACGCCATCACGGTCGCCAGGGAGGTGTTCGAGAAGCGCAACACGTCGGCGCTGTAAGGACGAGCGCGCGCCCCGCCGTCCGTCCGTGAGCCAACCAGTCATCACCGAAGGGAAACCAGTCACCATGGGAACGGAAACGGACATCACGGCGGCCATCACGGCGGACTTCGGGGCGCTCGGCGAGGAGTTCCTCAGGAATCCCCATCCGGTGTACGCCGGACTCCGCGCCCGGGGCCCGGTGCACCGCGTCCGCGTGCCCGAGGGCGCGGAGGCCTGGCTCGTCGTCGGCTACGAGGCGTGCCGGTCCGCGCTCACCGACCCCACCCTGTCCAAGTCCTGGAAGGACGCCTCACCCGAGCTGCCGCTGGCCAGGCTCTCCGCGGGCGAGAACCTGCTGAGTGCGAACCCGCCGGACCACACCCGGCTGCGGCGGCTCGTGGCGAAGGAGTTCACGCCCCGCCGCGTCGAGACGCTCGCCCCGAGAGTACGGGCCCTGACCGGCGAGCTCCTCGACGCCATGCTCGCGCGGCCGACCGGGGAGGCCGACCTCGTCGAGGCCCTCTCCTTCCCCCTCGCCATGGGCGTCATCTGCGAACTGCTGGGCGTGCCCTCCCTGGACCGCGCCGCCTTCCGCGTCTGGGCCGAACAGGCGCTGAGCAGCCCGAACCGCGCCACCAGGACGGCCGCCACGGCCGCGATGACGCGCTACCTGGTCGGCATGGTGGACGAGATGCGCGGCCGCCCCGGCGACGACCTGATGAGCGCCTTGATCCGCACCACCGACGAGGACGGCGGCCGCCTCTCGCCCGACGAACTCATCGGCATGGCCTGGCTGCTGCTCGTCACCGGCTTCGAGACCACCGTCAACCTCGTCTCCATGGGCGTCCTCTCGCTGCTGCGCCACCCCGATCAGCTCGCCGCGCTGCGCGCGGACCCCTCGCTCATGGACAACGCCATAGAGGAGACGCTGCGTTACGAGGGACCGGTCGAGACCACCACCTACCGCTTCACCACCGAACCCCTCGAGATCGGCGGCGTGTTGATACCCGCAGGCGGTGAACTGGTCCTCGTCGCGCTCGCCGACGCCGACCGGGACCCCGCGCGCTTCCCCGACCCGGACCGCTTCGACATCCGTCGCGCGGCGGGCGGCCACCTCGCCTTCGGTCACGGCATCCACTACTGCCTGGGAGCCCCGCTGGCCCGGCTCCAGGCCCGCACGGCCGTCGGCGCGCTGCTGGAGCGCTGTCCCACGCTGTCCCTGAACGCCGAGCCCGCGTCCCTGCCCTGGCGCGCGGGCCTCCTCATCCGGGGCCCTCGGCGCCTGCCCGTCCGCTGGCTTCCCGGCGCCCGCCGGCGCATGTGAAATCTTCACCTCCGGCTGGTGACCGTGGCACTGTCAGCGGCCCGCGGATCCTCGCAGAATCGTCGGTGAACGGAACGGACCGAGTCCGACCGGAATGGACCGAGTCCGACCCACGACGACAGAGGGAACGCTCACCGCCATGAACAGCATGTCCGCCAGTGCGCGTATCGGTTCCACCGGATCCACTCCCGCCCCTGCCCGCTCCGCGAAGCCGGGGCTGGTGATCGAACACCTCGATGCCCTGCCCGACACCTCGTACGTCCTGTTCACGGTCTGCAGCGCGACGCGGGTCACGGCCTCGGCGACCCCGCCCGTCGAACGGCTGGAGGCGTGAGCACTGCCGAACGTGAGCGGCCGCCGGCGCCGGGCGCGGCCGGTGACCTCCTGGTGGGCTTCCGCGCCCACCTGCGCCCCACGGTCGTCCCCGGCGACGCCGCCTACCTGGTGTCCCGGCGCGGGGTGACCGCCCTGAACGGACGCGAGGCCGAGATCCTCGTACCGCTGCTCGACGGCACCCGCACCGTCGGGGCGGTCCGGCGGGAGGCGGCGCGGATCCTGGGCGTCCGGGACACCGAGGCGGCCCTCGGCGCCCTGGCCGACGCCGGGTTGCTCCGCTTCACCGCCCCGGCGGCCACGGGAGTGGCCGAGGCGGAGCCGGCGCCCCGCGGCGCCGAGGCCGAGGCGTACTGGGACCTGGCCGGGCTGGACGGTGGCCTGGCCGCCGCCGAGCTGGCCCGGGGGTCCGTCGCGATCGAGGCCCTTCCCGGCCTGGACCCGGCGCCGGTGGCCGAAGCCTGCCGGGCGTCCGGCGTCACGGTCACCGAGGACCCCCTCGGCGCCGGCCTGGTCCTCGTCCTGTGCGACGACTACCTCGCGCCGGGCCTGGCCTCCGTGGACGCCGGCCACCGCGCCGCCGGTCGGCCGTGGCTGCCGGTCAGGCTGTGCGGGACGGACCCCTGGGTGGGCCCGTTCTTCCAGCCGGGCTCCGGCCCGTGCTGGCACTGCCTGGCCGTACGGCTGCGCGGCCACCGCCACTCCGAGGTGCCGGTCCGGCGCGCGCTCGGCCTGGACGGTCCGGTGCCGCGGCCGCCCGCCGGGCTGGCGGCCGGGACGGCGCTCGCGGTCAACCTCGCGGTCCTGGAGACCGCGAAGTGGCTGGCCGGGCTGCGCGAACCCGCGCAGGGGCACGTCCACACCTTCGACACGCTGCGCCTGCGCCTCACCAGCCACCCGGTGAGCCGCCTCCCACAGTGCGCTACCTGCGGGGACCCCGGTCTGGTGGCCCGCCGGGGCCGGGCCCCCTTCGTCCCCGTGCCGCGGCCCAAGACCGCGGCGACCGGGGGCGGGGACCGCGCCCTGACCCCGGCGCAGGTGCTGCGGACGTACGGGCACCTCGTGAGCCCGGTGACCGGGGTGGTCAAGGAGATCCGGAAGGCCTCCGGCGCCCCCGACTTCGTCGACGCCTACACGTCGGGGCACAACCTGGCGATGGAGTCGGCGTCCTTCGCCGGCCTCAGCTCCGGACTGCGGGCGCTCAGCGGCGGCAAGGGGAGCACCGACGAGGAAGCGCGCACCAGCGCGCTGTGCGAGGCGGTCGAGCGGTACAGCGGTACGCGGCACGGCGACGAGCCGACCGTGCGGGACTCCCTGCGCGGCCTGGGCGAGCAGGCCGTGCACCCCCACGCCTGCCGGCTCTACAGCAACCGCCAGTACGCGGAGCGGGAGCGCTGGAACGCGCGGCACTCCCGGTTCCACTACGTCTCCGCGCCGTTCGACGAGACGCGTCCCGTCGACTGGACCCCGGTGTGGTCGCTCACCGGGAACGGCCGGCGGTTCCTTCCCACCTCCCTGCTGTACTTCGCCCGGGGCGAGGTCCGGCCGGCGGCCCCGGGCCTGCCCGCGGGTCCGGTCCCGGACGACCTGTGGGCCGACTCCAACGGCAGCGCGGCGGGCAGCAGTCCCGAGGACGCGCTGGTGCAGGGCTTCCTGGAGCTGGTGGAGCGGGACGCGGTCGCCCTGTGGTGGTACAACCGCACCCGTCAGCCCGGGGTGGACCTGGCGGCCTTCGACGACGAGTGGACCGACCGGTTCCGGCACGGGCTGCGCCGGGTGCACCGGGAGGTGTGGGCGCTCGACCTCACCTCCGACCTGGGGATCCCGGTGATCGCGGCGCTGTCCCGGCGTACCGACAAGCCCGGCCAGGACGTGATCTTCGGTTTCGGCGCGCACTTCGACCCCCGGGTGGCGCTGCGCCGGGCGCTGTCGGAGATGGGGCAGCTGCTGCCCGCGGTCTGCGACGTACGGCCGGACGGCACGGGGTACCGGATCACCGACGCGGAGCCGCTGTCCTGGTGGCGGCAGGCGACCCTCGCCAACCAGCCGTATCTGGCGGCCGATCCGGCGGTGGCGGCCCGGCGGCCGGACCACTGGCCGTCGGTCCGCAACGAGGACCTGCTCGACGACGTCCATCTGATCACGGAGCTGGTCCGGCGGAAGGGGATGGACCTTCTGGTCCTCGATCAGACCCGGCCGGATCTGGGGCTTCCGGTGGTGAAGGTCGTCGTACCGGGGCTGCGTCACTTCTGGCCGAGGTTCGCGCCGGGCCGGCTGTTCGACGTGCCCGTGGAGCTGGGCCGACTGCCCGAGCCCACGCCCTACGAGCAGCTCAATCCCATCCCCCTGTTCGTATGAACGATCGAATCTGAGCGCCCCCCAGGTTCCTCGCCTATGCTCGAAGGCGGTCGCAACACCGTGACTTCAAGGGGGGATTGACATGGCGGGCCGCCTCGAGCCCTCGACCGCAGCGTCGGAGGCGGTCCGGGTCGAGGGGATCCTGCGACGGAGCCGGGACTTACCGGCGCCCCGGATGGCCCGGGTCATCGTGATCGTCGCGATCCTCTGCTACGTCGGTATCACCACCCTGAACATCCTCAGCGCCGGAGTCGAAGGCCCCGCCCTGGCAGCCGCCCTGACCTGCCTGGGCGCGGTCTTCACGCTCCAGCTCCTGCACTGCCGCCCGGGCTCCAGACGCGCCCCCGCCGCCCGCAGGACGCTGACCCTCGGCATCCAGGCGGCCTTCACCTACCTGCCGCTCGTCGCCCTGAAGTCGCAGTGGGGCGCGATGGCGGGATTCCTCGCGGGTTCCCTGCTGCTGCTCCTGCCCGCGCGCCTCGGCTGGACCCTGTACGGGTGCGTGGGCGTCAGCATGCTGGTGCCCCCGCTCCTGGAGGGGCGGCCGGTGGTCGACAGCGTCTACCTTGCCCAGACCACCCTGCTGACCGGGCTCGTCACCTTCGGGCTGACCCGGCTGTCGGAGCTGGTCCGCGTCCTGCACGAGAGCCGGGACGAGCTCACCCGTGCCGCCGTCACCCGCGAGCGCCTGCGTTTCGCCCGCGACCTGCACGACCTCCTGGGGTACAGCCTGTCCGCGATCGCGCTGAAGGGCGAGCTCATCTGCCGTCTCCTCCCGGACCATCCCGACAAGGCCAAGAAGGAGATCCACGACGTGCTGACCATCTCCCGGCAGTCGCTGGCCGACGTACGGCGGGTGGCCAGCGGGTACTGGCACATGTCGCTCGACGAGGAGATCGTTTCGGCTCGGTCGGTTTTGAGCGCCGCCAAGATCGAGGCGGTGACCGACATCCGCATGGCACAGGTCAGTCCTCCCGTGGCCACGGTGCTGGCCACGGTGTTGCGGGAGGCCGTCACCAACGTGCTGCGCCACAGCCGGGCCGCGCGCTGCGAGATCACCGCCGTCGAGGAGGACGGCCTGGTCACCCTGTCGGTCGCCAACGACGGCGTCACCGAGGGCTACCGCGACAGCTCGCCGCACAGCGGCAGCGGCCTGGGGAACCTGGGCCTGCGCCTCCGGGCGGTGGGTGGCGAGCTGAGGGTCGAGCGGGAGCCCGGCCAGGTGTTCCGGCTGGTGGCGCTGGTTCCCGCCGACGGGGAGGTCGACCCGGATCTCGACGAGGCGGCGGAGGGTGAACGCGCCTGGCTCGCCGTATGAGCTGACGGTCCGTCAGGTTTTTCGAGCCCGGTTCGGACCGGGTTGGTATATTCGCGGGCACGAGATCGACCCGCGTGGACGGGGGGCACCACGGTGATCAGGATCCTGTTGGCCGAAGACATGAACATGGTGCGCGGGGCGCTCGTCGCCCTGCTCGACCTGGAGGACGACCTGGAGGTCGTCAGCGAACTGCGGCGCGGCGACGAGATCCTGGCCGCCGCCCTCGACGTCCGGCCGGACATCGCGGTCATCGACATAGACCTCCCCGGGCTGGACGGGCTCAGCGCCGCCACACAGATCCACGAGCACCTCCCGGAGTGCCGGACGCTGATGCTCACCAGCCTCGGCCGCCCCGGCACCCTGCGCCGCGCCCTGGCCGCCCAGGTCTCGGGCTACCTCCTCAAGGACGACTCCCCGAAGGAACTGGCCAGCGCCATCCGCCGCGTGGTGGCCGGCCAGCGGGTCATCGACCCCAAACTGGCCGTCGCCGCGTGGAACGGCCTCGACAACCCCCTGACCGACCGCGAGACCGAGGTGCTGCGCATCGCCGCCCAGGGCTCGGAGGCCGCCGAGATCGCCGGGCAGCTCCACCTGTCCACCGGGACCGTACGGAACTACCTGACGACCGTCGTGATGAAGCTGAAAGCCCGCAACCGCGTCGACGCCATCCGCATCGCCCGCGAGGCGGGCTGGCTGCTCTAGGCCTGCTCCAGGTCTGTCCAGGTGGTGTCCGCGGGCCCCGCTCAGCCCGCCGCGGCGAGGACCAGCGGGAGGACCCGCTCACAGCCCGCCCGGCGCAGGAGGCGGGCGGCGACGGCGAGGGTCCAGCCGGAGTCGGTGTAGTCGTCGACGAGCACGACGGGCCCCGGAGCGCGCCGCAGGGCGTCGGCCAGCTCCTCCGAGACCGTGAAGGCGCCGGACAGCGCCCGCAGGCGTTGGGCGGAGTTGCTGCGGCGCGCCGCGTGCGCGCCGTCCGGCCCGGTGTACGTCAGGGAACCGAGGTACGGGAGGCGGCCGATGGCCGCGATCCCCTCGGCGAGCGAGCCGACCAGCCGCGGCCGGGTGAGGGACGGTACGGACACGATCCCCACCGGCCGGGAGGTGGCGTCCGGGACGTTCGGCGCCCAGCCGCCCGGCGAGCGCGCCCAGTCGGCGAGGACGGCCACGGCGGCCCGCAGGACGTCGTCGGGGACCGGCCCGTCGGGCGCGTTCTCGGCGAGCAGCGGGCGCAGCCGGTTGCCCCAGCCGATGTCCGACAGCCGCCCCAGGGCGCGCCCGGTGGAGCACTGCTCGCCGGCCGGGATACGCCCCTTGAGGTCGATGCCCAGGGCGGGCATCCCCGTCGGCCACATCCGGCGCGGCTCGACCTCCACGCCCGGGCGGTCCAGCTCCTTCGCCGCCCCGGTCAGCGCCTCCGCCGAGACGGCGGAGTCGAGCCAGGGGCCCGCGCAGTTGTCGCAGCGGCCGCACGAAGCCGCGTCCTCGTCGTCCAGCTGCCGGCGCAGGAACTCCATCCGGCACGCGGAGGTGCTCACGTAGTCGCGCATGGCCTGCTGCTCGGCCGCCCGCTGCCGCGCCACCCACGCGTACCGCTCCGTGTCGTACGTCCAGGGCCGTCCGGTGGACTCCCAGCCCCCCTTGACCCGCTTGACGGCCCCGTCCACGTCGAGGACCTTGAGCATCGTCTCCAGCCGGGTGCGCCGCAGGTCCACCACCGCCTCCAGGGCCGGCACGGACAGCGGCCGTCCCGCCTCGGCGAGGGCGGCGAGGGTCTGGCGGACCTGCGCCTCGGGCGGGAAGGCCGTATCGGCGAAGTAGCGCCAGATGGCCTGGTCCTCCTTGCCCGGCAGCATCAGCACATCGGCGTGTTCCACGCCTCGCCCGGCCCGGCCGACCTGCTGGTAGTACGCGATCGGCGAGGACGGCGCCCCGAGGTGGACGACGAAGCCGAGGTCCGGCTTGTCGAAGCCCATGCCGAGCGCGGACGTCGCCACGAGCGCCTTGACCCGGTTCGCCAGGAGGTCCGACTCGGCCTGCAGCCGGTCGGCGTTCTCCGTGCGTCCCGTGTAGGGGGCCACCGGGAAGCCGCGCTGGCGCAGGAAGGCGGTGGCCTCCTCGGCCGCCGCGACGGTCAGGGTGTAGATGATCCCGGAGCCCGGCAGCTCGTCCAGGTGCTCGGCGAGCCAGGCCAGGCGGTGCGCGGCGTCGGGCAGCTGGACGACCCCCAGCCGCAGGCTTTCCCGCTCCAGGGAGCCGCGCAGCACGAGGGCCTCTCCCGCGCCGGTGCCCAGCTGCTCGGCCACGTCGGCCGTCACGCGGGCGTTCGCGGTCGCGGTGGTGGCGAGCACCGGCACCCCGGGGGCGAGGTCGGCGAGCATGGCCCGCAGCCTGCGGTAGTCGGGCCGGAAGTCGTGGCCCCAGTCGGAGATGCAGTGCGCCTCGTCGACGACGAGCAGACCGGTGGAGGCCGCGAGCTTGGGCAGCACCTGCTCGCGGAAGTCCACGGAGTTGAGGCGCTCGGGGCTGACGAGGAGGACGTCGGTCTCGCCGCGTTCGACCTCCTCGTAGATGGCACCCCACTCCTCCGGGTTGGCCGAGTTGATCGTGCGGGCCCGGATACCGGCCCGCGCCGCCGACTCGACCTGGTTGCGCATCAGCGCCAGCAGCGGCGAGACGATCACCGTCGGGCCGGAGCCGCGTCGGCGCAGCAGCGCGGTGGCCACGAAGTACACCGCCGACTTGCCCCAGCCGGTGCGCTGCACCACCAGCGCACGCCGGCGCTCCCGCACCAGGGCCGCCACGGCCTGCCACTGGTCCTCCCGGAGCTTCGCCGACCCCTCCGGGGCGCCGACCAGCTCGGCGAGGATGGCATCGGCTTCGGCGCGGAGCTCCAGGGTGTCCATGCCTCCATGCAACCCGATACGGACACCCCTCGGCCACTTCACTCAGCGTGACGGGTGTGTGACGGTCGGGCGCCGGACGGGAGGCGGATGAGGCGTTTCCGCTGGTCCTGGCTGGTGCGGGCGTAACTGACGCGTCATCGGGGGATCAACTGGGCAGGATATGAGTATCATACCCGCCCATACCAGGCGGCGTCCTCAATTGCTCGTTGCCGCTTGCCCGTTGCGCCCGCAAGAATTGGAATCCGCCCCCCGAACGGCTCGCCGCGGTTCGGAGGGGTCTGCAGGGCTGCGCCACGGTGCGCCCTCACTCACCCTGCCCGCACTGTGGGCGCGTATGCGAAGGGAGGACCGTGACCTTCGGATTCGCTCCGTCCGCAGCCACCTCGCTCACCGCCCCCGCCGACTCCCCCAGCCGCCTCGCCCGGATGCTCGAACCGGCCGAGTGGGCGGCGGCGGGGATCCCGCTGCTGCGCAATCCGCGCGAGGTCGTCAGCGGCCTGCACGCCCGCCACCGGCCGACGCCGGCGACCGCCGTGGTCGCCGTCCTCGACCACGAGGAACGGCTCACCGCCAGCGCCTCGTTCACCCGCCGCCCGGTCGCCGCGGACGGCTGGGAGTTCCGCAACGCGCTCCTCGCCCACCTGCGCCGGGTCCTCCCGCACGACCTGCGGCGCCGCACCCCCGTGCGGACGGCCGTCCTGCTCTACTGCCGCGAGGGCGACGAGCGCTGGACGGAGGAGGACGGCGCCTGGATGTGGGGCCTGCGGGACGCGTGCACGCTGCACGGCCTGCGCTGCGGCGCGTACATCACGCTCACCAGGGGCGGCTGGCACGTGCTCGGCGAGGGCCGCGGGGGCCGGCGCCCGCACTCCCTGTCGGCCCCCGGCGACATCGCCGACAGCTCGGCCGACGAGGAGCGCCCGATGCCGCGCACGGCCGGCGGCGCGGCGGAACCCCTGCGCCGTACGGCGGCACGTTAGGGCCTGCCTCCAGAGACAGGCCCTCTTGCGTACGTCGGGGTGTCAGGCCGCCGCGCCCAGCACGGAGTTGATGCGCTGCGGGTCGCCGCAGACGATCAGCAGCGCGCCGGCCCGCTGCAACGCGGCGGGCAGGACCCGGGCGGCCGCCTCGTCGTCGCCGCCGTTGACCGCGACGACGACCACGGGCCGCTGCGCGGCGCGCTCCACGGCGGCGGCGTCCGCGAAGAACACGTCGTCGCGGGCGTCGTGCTGGGCCCAGTAGGCGGCGTCGCCGAAGGACAGCTCGTGCGTCGCCCACAGGTGCGGCTCGCCGGTCGTGAGCACCAGGATGTCGCCTGGCGCCCGGCCGGTCTCCAGCAGCAGGTCCACGGCCTCCTCGGCGGCGTCGAGCGCGCCGGCCGCCGGGGCGGGGATCAGCTGGATCTGCGGCCGCGTCGGCGACGCGGAACGATTCTCCTGCCCGGTGTGCGGGCGTGGCACCGGGGGCGTGGGCCGGGCCGGAGCGGGACCCGGACGACCGGGTCGCGGTGAGGCCGCGGTACGCGGACCGGGTACGGGACGGGGGGTCGGCGCGGGGCGGCCGGCGGCCGGAGTGGCGCGGGGACCCTGGGCACTCTCGTGAATCTGAGGCTCCTCGGGGATGAGAGGCATAAGTGGATGTCTATCAAACGCCGGTGCGAGGGGCACCGGCGGGTGGCGTATACACGCGTCCCGGCTGCTCGGCGGGGCGCTGCGGGAGGGTCAGAAGTCGAAGCCCAGCTGGCCCCCGCTTTCCAGGGCGGCGGTCTGCGCCGGGACACGGACCTTCTTGAGGTGCCGCCACTGGGGCAGCCCGTCCAGGTACGCCCAGGTCATGCGGTGGTGGGGCGTGGGCCCCCACTCCCGCAGGGCCGCCTTGTGGACCGGCGACGGATAGCCGGCGTTGGCGCCGAACTCGAACGCCGCGTACCGCCCGGACTCGGCCTCCAGTTCGGCCATCATCGCGTCCCGCCGCACCTTGGCGATCACCGAGGCCGCCGCGACCGCGACACAGGACTGGTCCCCCTTGATCACCGTACGGACCCGCCAGGGCTGCCCGAGGTAGTCGTGCTTGCCGTCCAGGATCACCGCGTCGGGCCGCACGGGCAGCCCGTCCAAAGCGCGTACGGCGGCGAGCCGCAGCGCCGCGGTCATCCCGAGCTCGTCGATCTCCTCCGGGGAGGCGTGACCGAGCGCGTACGAGGTGACCCACTGCTCCAGCTCCAGGGCGAGTTCACCGCGGCGCCTGGGGGTGATGAGTTTGGAGTCGGTGAGGCCGACGGGGGGCCGTCGCAGGCCGGTGACGGCCGCGCAGACGGTGACGGGCCCGGCCCACGCCCCGCGTCCGACCTCGTCGACTCCGGCAATGATCTTGGCGCCGGTGGTCGCTCGGAGCGAGCGCTCGACGGTGTGGGTGGGTGGTTCGTACGGCATGGCGCCAGATAGGTTACGCCGCCCACCCCCGCCCGCAACACCCGGATTGCGATCAGACGTCCGGAGGCCTGGGCGGCGGCCTCATGACACGCGCCGTGGAACGGTCGGCCGCCTGCTCGCAAGCGGCGTCCGCCCCTTCACTGGCGCATACGTCCGACCGGTACGACACCGTGGCCGGAATTCCTCGACTCCGCGGTGCACGAACACCTTCCGCGCTCGCGTTGTCGCATTCGTGAAGCAACGGCCCCGAGGATGCTCCCGCTCATCCGCCCTGCGGAACGTACGGTTCCGACGAGTCGAACGGGTCGCGCGAATCGTACGGATCGGCCCCGCCGTACCGGCCGTCGCCGGGCGTGCAGACGTACCCGTCCGTCGAGATGCCCCGCTCGGCGAGGATCTCCCGGGCCCGGTGCTCGCCCCAACTCGTCGCGTACCAGGGCATCTCCCACTCGGCCAGATCGGCCGCGATGTTCCTGAGAGCGCAGGAGCGCAGCGGTTCGGGCAACCGGTCGAGGGCGGGTACGGCGTCGGCGGACAGCCCGTCCAGGTACCCGATGTCGATCTTCTGCGTGCGCTCGTAGCGCTGGACGTTCTGCTCCGCCACCCGCGCGTCCGGCGACATCAGGCCGAAGGCGAGCACCCCCGCGGCGGCACTGGCGGCGACGGCGCGGGGCAGCGGCAGCAGGCGCGCGCCGAGGACGCCGGCGGCCATGATCAGGACGATCACGAGGCCCAGCCACAGCTCCATGGCGGCCACCGAGATCCTCAGCCGCGTCAGTCCGTACGCGTCGACGTAGAGGTCCATCCGGCGCAGGGCGGACGCGACCACGACGAGGGTGAGCAGGCACAGGGTGCCCAGCACGGCACGGACCAGGTTCCGGTCGCGGGCGCCGCCGCGCGGTGCCCAGCGCAGCGCGAGCCCGATCACGGCGAGCGTGAGGAGCGTGGCCCACAGCAGCTGCCAGAAGCCCTGGCGCGCGTACTCCGCGTAGGTCAGGCCCGTCTCGCTGAGCACCTTCTCGTACCCGCCGAAGAGGACGGCGAGCTGGACGGCGTTGAAGGCGGCGAACAGCAGATTGAGCACGATCAGTGGAAGCGCCCATTCCATGCGGCCGCGCGGCCGGCCGGGGCGGGGTTCGAGGCGGTCCCAGCGCAGCGGGGCGGCCGCCGTCCGGGCGGCGGCGAGTGCGCCCAGGAGACCGAGCGAGAAGAAGGCGACGCGCGCGGGCCCGTCGGCGACCGAGTCGACGTCCGGCATCAGCGCGCCGAGCAGATCGGCGAAGGCCGCGTCGGCCCCGGCGAACAGCGCCCCGAACACGACCAGGAGCCCCACCGCCACCGCGGTCGTCCGCAGCACGACCCCCGCGCGGCCCCGCGAACCGTCCAGCAGCCCGCGCACCCCGCGCAGGCCCCAGCCGATGCCCGAGCCGACGGACTCGAACAGCCCGATGGGCCCGAAGACGACGGCCCGCCAGGTGCGGCCGCCGTGCAGCGCGAGGGAGGCGAGGCCCACGGCGCCGAGGAGGGCGAGGAAGGTGGGCCAGCCCGCGTCGCGCAGGGCGGGGATCGTGAGCAGGGCCAGGCCGCCGACGCCCCAGACCAGCGTCCAGGGGCGGGCCCGGCGCCCGGCCGCCCGTGCGGCGGCGTACGCGGCGAGGGTCGCCGGTATCGCCACCAGGATCAGGTTCAGACCCAGTCCCTCACCGAACAGCAGCGCGCTGAGCAGCGCCGTGGCGAGGACGCCCCAGAGCGTGGCCGTCGGCACGGGGCCCGGCGCCTTGGGGCTGATGCGCGTGAACCAGGTCTCCGGCCGGCCCGCCGGGGGCCGCCGCCAGGGGTCGCGCAGCGCCCCGGGCGCGAACTCCGGGCCGCCGGCCTCCGCCCTCGACCGGGACGGCGGTGGCGGCGTCGACGGCGGTGGAGATGGCGATGCGGATGGCGATGGCGTGTCTGTCACGGGCCCCTCCCCCAGCGCGCGCTTGTCATGATCAACGCGACGGCGTGGCCGAAAGAGTAGCCCTGGGAGCGGCGCCCGCCACGAGCCGAACGCGTGCTGTGGCAGGACCGTGACATACGTACGGACCTACGGACGGAGGAGAGGGGGCGCGGCTCAGCGGGCCGGTCCCGTGGGCAGCCAGCCGGGCAGCTCCTCCGTGCGCTCCAGCCACCGCGCGGGCGGCGCCCCGCCCTCGGCGGCGGCCACCACTCCCCCGGTGATGGCGCAGGTGGTGTCGACGTCGCCGCCCACCTGCGCGGTCGTCCAGAAGG
Source organism: Streptomyces sp. NPDC093546 (assembly GCF_044765045.1). Taxonomy (NCBI): domain Bacteria; kingdom Bacillati; phylum Actinomycetota; class Actinomycetes; order Kitasatosporales; family Streptomycetaceae; genus Streptomyces; species Streptomyces sp. NPDC093546. The sequence goes on from NZ_JBIWJG010000014.1 coordinate 135,707, forward strand.
CGCGCTCGAAGTCGCCGAGGGCGCGGGCCGCCGACCACAGCGCGAACGGCACCGTGTCGTGCGCGCTCGTACGCCGTCCGCATCCGAGCACCGCCGCGACGGTCCCGGCGTCACCGTAGTCCAGCATGTCCCGGGCGCGGCGCAGCCCGGCGCCCACGGCGCTGCGCGGCACCAGCGCGACGACGCCGTCGAGGAGCTCCTCGGGCTTGGGCGGCCCGTCCGGAGCGGCGGCGAGCGCGGCGGCGGCCGCGACGGCCATGCAGCCCACCACGGCCTCGCGGTGCTGGTGGGTGGTGTACGAGGAGATCTCGGCCTGGTGCGTGGCCTGCTCCGGGTCGTCGGCGTACCAGGCCCCGAGCGGGGCGATGCGCATGGCGGCGCCGTTGCCCCACGAGCCCTGGCCCTTGAAGAGCGCGGCGGCCAGTTCCCGCCAGTCGCCGCCCTCGCGGATCAGCCGGAGCATCCGGTTGACGGCGGGGCCGTAGCCGCGGTCGAAGTCGTGGTGCTCGGCGAAGGAGCGGGCGAGGGCGTCCTGGTCGATACGGCCGTGCTGCGCGAGCACGGCGAGCACGGAGCAGGCCATCTCGGTGTCGTCGGTCCACTGCCAGGGCTCCGGCGGCAGCTCGCGCCGCTTCAGCAGGGGGTAGTGGGCGGGGACGAAGAACTGGGAGCCCAGGGCGTCTCCCACGGCCAGTCCGCGCAGGCTGGCCAGGGCGCGTTCGAAGCGCCGGTCGAGAGAGGAGTCAGCGGTCATCGCACTGCCACTCTATCCGGTACGCCGTCACGCCCCGGGGCCACGCGAGCGCCCACCCGCCCGTCCAGCCCCTCGCGTCACACCGTCCAGGCGGCTTCCAGGTCCACGACGTCCCCCGTCAGCGCCGCCACGTCCGCCTCGATCTGCGCGCGCAGCGCGAGCCGCTCCACCCGCTCCGTGCGGTACTTGCCGTACTCGGCCGCCGACCGCCACATCGACAGCACCAGGAACTCGTTGCCGGGCGCCTCCCCGAACAGCCCGCGCAGCATCCCGGGCGAACCCGCCATCGCCGGGTTCCACACCTTCTCCTGCATCAGCGCGAAGTGCTCGACCCGCTCCGCGCGGACCCTGCTGTGCGCGACCCGGACGACGTCGGCGTCCGTGAACCGCGGCTCGAACCCCGTCTTCACGTCGAAGCGGTAGTCGAACAGCTTCACCTGCATGTCCTTGTACGTGCCCGACTGCGCGGCCGCCAGCCGGTCGTACGAGCGCGCCATGAAGGAGTCGTAGAACGCACGGCTCTCCCAGAAGGCGAAGACGTGCGCCACACCGGGTCGTGCCCGGCTCCATCCGCCGCCCTGCCCCCGGAATCCCGGCTCACCCAGCAGCCCCGCCCATTTCCGCTGTCCCCGCTCGAACCCACGACGGTCCACCACGGTGCAGCGAATCCACTTGACCAGCACCGCGCCATCGTACGGCGGGGCGACGTGGCGTGGGTCACGCTCCGCATACCCGGCCGCCCCACACAGGGTGGCCGTTGTCCGGCGTCCGCCGGGGCGAGCCCCGTGACACCATGTCAGCATGCCGAAGGACCCGAGGGCCACCAGGAGTTGGTCCGACCGTACGAGAGAGGGGAACCCGGTGAACAGCGTCAACAAGGGGATCGACAAGGCCGAGATCACGCTCAAGTGGGACCCGAGCCCCGCCGGCGCTCCCGACAACGATCTCGACATCATCGCCGCGGTCTACGGGGTGGACGCTCCCTATGGCGAGCCGGCCTATCTGGTGCACTTCGGGAGCCGCTCCCCGGACGGCACCATCACGCTCCAGCGGGAGAGCAGCAACGGCCAGGGCTTCGGGGCCGACGAGGTGATGACGCTGGAGCTGTACCGCCTCGCCGCGGCGTACGGGCGCGTGGTGGTCGGTGTGGCCATACAGCAGGGTGGCGGACGGTGCGCGTTCGGCGATGTGACGGGCACCCGGGTGGCGGTGCGGCAGGGCTACCGGGAACTGGACGGCCACGATTTCCAGGACGTCCGGGAGGCGACCGCCGCGATCGTCGCCGAGTTCGTGCGCGAGGAGTCGGGCGCCTGGGAGTACCGCCGTACGCTGCGCGGCTTCGACACCGATCCGGAGTCCTTCACCGGGCTGATGGGCGCCCGGACGTCGTGAAGGACGCCCGGGGATAGCGGAAGGGAGGGGCACCGGCCCGTGGCCGGCACCCCTCCCTTCCTCAAGGATCAGCTGCAGCCGCTGGTGGAGCCACAGCCCTCGCAGATGTAGCAGGACCCGGCCCGCTGCATCTTCGTACCGCAGGAGAAGCAGAGCGGCGCGTCCGCGCTGATGCCGAGCTGCATCTCGACGAGCTCCGCCGAGGTGTGCGCCTGCTTCGGAGCCGGAACCTCCGCCTTCGTGCCGGTCGCGGCCACCGTCTTCGGCGCCTCCTGCTGGCGCGGGGCGGACTGGGCGAGGCCCTCGACGTCCACCTCGACATCGTCGACGGACTGCTCGTACGAACCGGTTTCCAGGTGGCGCTGGCGCTCCTCGGCCGAGTGGATGCCGAGCGCCGAGCGGGTCTCGAAGGGCAGGAAGTCCAGCGCCAGGCGGCGGAAGATGTAGTCGACGATCGACTGCGCCATCCGCACGTCCGGGTCGTCCGTCATGCCGGCCGGCTCGAAGCGCATGTTGGTGAACTTCGAGACGTACGTCTCCAGGGGCACGCCGTACTGCAGACCCACCGAGACGGCGATGGAGAAGGCGTCCATCATGCCCGCGAGCGTCGAACCCTGCTTGGACATCTTCAGGAAGACCTCACCGAGACCGTCGTCCGGGTAGGAGTTGGCGGTCATGTAGCCCTCGGCGCCGCCCACCGTGAAGGAGGTGGTGATGCCCGGGCGGCCCTTGGGGAGGCGCTTGCGGACGGGACGGTACTCGACCACCTTCTCGACCGCGGCGCGGATCGTCTCCTCGGCCTTCTCGGTGACCTCGGCCTTCTCCTGCTCCTTCTTCTTGGCGGAGAGGGGCTGGCCGACCTTGCAGTTGTCGCGGTAGATCGCGAGCGCCTTGACGCCCATCTTCCACGCCTCGAAGTAGACCTCTTCGACGTCCTCGACGGTCGCCGTCTCCGGCAGGTTGACCGTCTTGGACAGGGCGCCGGAGATCCAGGGCTGGATCGCGGCCATCATGCGGACGTGGCCCATCGCGGAGATGGAGCGCTCGCCCATGGCGCAGTCGAAGACCTCGTAGTGCTCCTGCTTGAGGCCGGGGGCGTCGATCACATTGCCGTGCTCGGCGATGTGGGCGACGATCGCCTCGATCTGCTCCTCCTGGTAGCCCAGGCGGCGCAGGGCCTGCGGGACGGTGCCGTTGACGATCTGCATCGAGCCGCCGCCGACCAGCTTCTTGAACTTGACCAGGGCGAGGTCGGGCTCGAGGCCGGTGGTGTCGCAGGACATCGCCAGACCGATGGTGCCGGTCGGGGCGATGACGGACGCCTGGGAGTTACGGAAGCCGTTCTTCTCGCCGAGGCGGAGGACGTCCTGCCAGGCCTCGGTCGCCGCGGCCCAGATCGGCGTGTCCAGGTCGTCCATGCGGACGGCCGTGGCGTTGGCGTCGGAGTGCTGCTTCATGACGCGCTTGTGCGGCTCGGCGTTGAGGGCGTAGCCGTCGTACGGGCCCACGACCGCGGCCAGCTCGGCGGAGCGGCGGTAGGAGGTGGCCGTCATCAGGGAGGTGATGGCACCGGCGAGCGCGCGGCCGCCGTCGGAGTCGTACGCGTGGCCCGTCGCCATCAGCAGGGCGCCGAGGTTGGCGTAGCCGATGCCCAGCTGGCGGAAGGCGCGGGTGTTCTCGCCGATCTTCTCGGTCGGGAAGTCGGCGAAGCAGATGGAGATGTCCATCGCGGTGATGACGAGCTCGACGACCTTGGCGAAGCGCTCGGACTGGAAGGACTGGTTGCCCTTGCCGTCGTCCTTGAGGAACTTCATCAGGTTCAGCGAGGCGAGGTTGCACGAGGTGTTGTCCAGGTGCATGTACTCGCTGCAGGGGTTCGAGCCGTTGATGCGGCCGGACTCCGGGCAGGTGTGCCAGCGGTTGATCGTGTCGTCGTACTGGATGCCGGGGTCGGCGCAGGCCCAGGCGGCCTCGGCCATCTTGCGGAAGAGGGACTTGGCGTCGACCTCCTCGATGACCTCGCCGGTCATGCGGGCGCGCAGGCCGAACGTGCCGCCGGACTCCACGGCCTTCATGAACTCGTCGTTCACGCGGACGGAGTTGTTGGCGTTCTGGTACTGGACGGACGTGATGTCGTCGCCGCCCAGGTCCATGTCGAAGCCCGCGTCACGCAGGGCGCGGATCTTCTCCTCTTCCTTCACCTTGGTCTCGATGAAGTCCTCGATGTCGGGGTGGTCGACGTCGAGGATGACCATCTTGGCGGCGCGGCGGGTGGCGCCACCGGACTTGATCGTTCCGGCGGAGGCGTCGGCGCCGCGCATGAAGGAGACGGGGCCGGAGGCGTTGCCGCCGGAGGAGAGGAGCTCCTTGGAGGAGCGGATGCGGGAGAGGTTCAGGCCGGCGCCGGAGCCGCCCTTGAAGATCATGCCCTCTTCCTTGTACCAGTCGAGGATCGACTCCATGGAGTCGTCGACGGACAGGATGAAGCAGGCGGAGACCTGCTGGGGCTGCGGCGTGCCGACGTTGAACCACACCGGGGAGTTGAAGCTGAAGATCTGGTGCAGGAGGGCGTAGGCGAGCTCGTGCTCGAAGATCTCGGCGTCGGCGGGCGAGGAGAAGTAGTTGTAGTCCTCACCGGCCTTGCGGTACGTCTTCACGATGCGGTCGATCAGCTGCTTGAGGCTGGTCTCCCGCTGCGGGGTGCCGACGGCTCCGCGGAAGTACTTGCTGGTGACGATGTTGACCGCGTTCACCGACCAGAAGTCGGGGAACTCGACGCCACGCTGCTCGAAATTGACCGAGCCGTCGCGCCAGTTGGTCATGACGACGTCACGACGCTCCCAGACCACCTCGTCGTACGGGTGCACGCCGGGGGTCGTGTGGATGCGCTCGATACGCAGGCCCTTGTTCACCTTGGCTCCCTTGGCGCGGGCGCCTCGTGCCGGGCCGCTCGTCGTCTCTGTCATGCCGCCTCCCATATGTGGGCAAAAACGCCCTGAAGTGCCCAGATCTTCCCAAGGCACAGTTTGTGTCTGGTGTCGCGAACGCCGCGCACAGCGCCCGTGACAGGTCTTTTGCCGATCACTGCCGGTCGCCGACGATCACTGTCGATCGCCGGACGGCTCGATCAGTCGGCGGCGGTCGCGGGCACCGGGACCTCTGGGGTCGCACCGGGCCCGCGCCCTTCCGCGGGTGGCCGTCCGTCGCGGAGCTCCGCGATGGCCGCCTCGAAGTCTTCGAGCGAGTCGAACGCCCGGTACACGGACGCGAAGCGCAGGTACGCGACGAGGTCGAGCTCCTGCAGCGGGCCGAGTATGGCCAGTCCGACGTCGTGTGTGGTCAGTTCCGCGCTGCCGGTGGCACGCACCGCCTCCTCGACCCGCTGGCCGAGCTGGGCGAGGGCGTCCTCGGTGACGGGCCGCCCCTGGCATGCCTTCCGTACGCCGTTGATGACCTTGGTGCGGCTGAAGGGCTCGGTGACCCCACTGCGCTTGATCACCATCAGCGAGCACGTCTCCACCGTGGTGAAACGGCGGGAGCAGTCGGGGCACTGGCGGCGGCGCCGGATGGAGGTCCCGTCGTCGGTGGTGCGACTGTCGACGACGCGGCTGTCGGGGTGCCTGCAGAAGGGGCAGTGCATGGCTCCCAACCCTCCTTCACAGCACGACTGAATAGCCTCGCCGGGGCCGTCAGGCCCCTCGAAGCAGCCATAAGCATAGGCGATCGCCACACCCCCGGAAGACCGGGGGACCACAACACTTGGGCGGCCGAGGACATACAACCACTAGATCTAGGGTCTGGGCGGCCAATCACCACCAGCCGCGTGTCGCGACTCGGACACGGTCCGCAGTACCCCGAGGCCAGCGCGGCGCCGACGCGGCACCAGCCCGGCACCGCCCCGCCGGGAAGCCCCTTCAGGGCGCCGCGGGCATGACTCCGAGCCCCTGTTCCGGGGGACGGACGAACGCGGATGCCGGCACCTTACCGACGACGGCCACCGACGACGGCACACCCCCGCGGCACGCGAGGGCGGGCGGGGGGCACGGCGGCGGGCACGAGCCTACGGGACGGGCGCGGCGCCTCCGGCCCGGGGGGCGGCGGATGGCAGACTGGCACCCCGGGCCACCCCCGCCCCACCGGGCGACGGTGGCGGAGGCTAGCGTCATGAACCGAAATTGCCACCGCAGCGAGCAGCGAGAATTCCGGGAAGCGTCGCACATACACCTAGTCACACGCACACGTAAGCCATTCCGCGATTTTTCACTCGAACGTGTGTTTGGCGCAACCTTTCGAAAGCCACTACCGTTGTCCGGCTAGGGAGAACATTCGAGAGGGGCCGACGTGACTACCACCGCAGACAGTGCCACCATCACTGCCCAGGACCGCTCCCAGAGCCGACTTGAGCCGGTACATGCCATGAATGATGCGACGACGAACGCGGAGGGCGCCAAGCCGCCCACGCGCTCCCTCCCCGGGCGACCTCCCGGCATCCGGGCGGACAGCTCCGGACTCACGGACCGGCAGCGCCGCGTCATCGAGGTGATCCGGGACTCCGTGCAGCGGCGAGGCTACCCGCCGTCCATGCGCGAGATCGGCCAGGCCGTGGGGCTGTCCAGCACCTCCTCCGTCGCCCACCAGCTGATGGCACTGGAGCGCAAGGGATTCCTCCGCCGCGACCCCCACCGGCCGAGGGCGTACGAGGTCCGCGGCTCCGACCAGCCCAGCACCCAGCCGACGGACACCACCGGCAAGCCCGCCGCGTCGTACGTCCCGCTGGTCGGCCGGATCGCGGCCGGCGGCCCCATCCTGGCGGAGGAGTCGGTCGAGGACGTCTTCCCCCTGCCCCGCCAGCTCGTCGGCGACGGAGAGCTCTTCGTCCTGAAGGTCGTCGGCGACTCCATGATCGAGGCCGCCATCTGCGACGGCGACTGGGTGACCGTGCGCCGCCAGCCCGTCGCGGAGAACGGCGACATCGTCGCCGCCATGCTGGACGGCGAGGCAACCGTGAAGCGGTTCAAGCGCGAGGACGGCCACGTCTGGCTGCTCCCGCACAATGCGGCGTACCAGCCGATCCCCGGCGACGAGGCTACGATCCTCGGCAAGGTCGTAGCGGTGCTGCGGCGGGTCTGACCCCTCCCCCGCCGACCCCTGATCGGCCCCGGGACCCACTGCGCCGGTCCCGGGGTCCTCCCATGTCACACGCCCATCGGGGGTTACGCCCCCGGGGCCTGCGCCGCCGCCTTCGCCGCCGCGTCGATCGCGGCGAGCGAGCGCCGCACCTGATTGCGGTCGGTCGTGTACCAGAAGTCGGGCAGGGAGGCCCGCAGGTAGCTGCCGTACCGGGCGGTGGCCAGGCGCGGGTCCAGGACGGCCACGACACCCCGGTCCCCCGTGGCGCGCACCAGGCGCCCCGCTCCCTGCGCCATCAGCAGGGCGGCGTGCGTCGCCGCGACGGCCATGAAGCCATTGCCCCCGGCCTCCTCCACCGCCTTCTGCCGCGCGCTCATCAGCGGGTCGTCGGGGCGCGGGAACGGAATCCGGTCCATCACCACCAGCTGGCAGTTCGGGCCCGGCACATCGACGCCCTGCCACAGCGACAGCGTGCCGAACAGGCAGGTCTCGGCGTCCCCCGCGAAGTTCTTGATCAGTTCGCCCAAGGTGTCCTCGCCCTGGAGCAGGATCGGCTTGTCGAGCCTCCCGCGCAGCTCCTCGGCCGCGGCCTGGGCGGCCCGCATGGACGAGAACAGGCCGAGCGTACGGCCGCCGGCGGCCTCCACCAGCTCCGCGAGCTCGTCCAGCATGTCCGTACGGCTGCCCTCGCGGCCCGGAGTGGCCAGATGCCGTGCGACGTACAGGATGCCCTGCTTCGGATAGTCGAACGGCGAGCCGACGTCGATGCCCTTCCAGACCGGTACGTCGTCGCCCTCGGTGCCCTCCGGGGCCAGGCCCAGCGAGGCCCCCACCCCGTTGAAGTCCCCGCCCAGCTTCAGCGTGGCGGAAGTGAGGACCACCGACCGGTCGGCGAACAGCTTCTCGCGCAGCAGCCCGGACACGGAGAGCGGCGCGACGCGCAGGGAGGCGCCGAAGCGGTCATGGCGCTCGTACCAGACGACGTCGTACTCGGAGCCCTGGGTGATCCGCTCGGCCACGTCGTGCACGGTCTCGACGGAGGCGAGCGCCTGCCTGCGCACCGCGTCCTCGTCCTGCACCGACTTGTCGCGCGTGGAGCCCAGCGCCGAGATGACGGCCCTGGCGGCGTCGCGCAGCGCCATCAGCGCGTACCCGAGGTCCTCCGGGATCTCCTCCAGGCGCCCCGGCAGGGCCAGCTCCATCAACCGCTCGAAGCCCTCCGCGGCCGTCTGGAGCTGATCGGCGACCTTCTCGTTGACCAGCTTGGCGGCGCGCCGCACCGCGCGGTTGACCTGGCCGGGGGTGAGCTCGCCGGTGGCGACGCCGGTGACCCGGGAGACCAGCTCGTGGGCCTCGTCGACGATCAGCACGTCGTGCTCGGGGAGCACGGGGGCGCCCTCGATCGCGTCGATGGCGAGGAGGGCGTGGTTGGTGACCACGACATCGGCGAGCTTGGCGCGCTCGCGCGCGGCCTCGGCGAAGCACTCGGCGCCGTACGCGCACTTCGACGCGGACAGGCACTCCCGGGACGACACCGACACCTGGGCCCAGGCGCGGTCCGAGACGCCGGGCGTCAGGTCGTCCCGGTCGCCGGTCTCCGTCTCGTCGGACCAGTCGCGCAGCCGGAGCAGGTCCTTGCCGAGCTTGCTGGTGGGCGCCGCGGCCTCGAAGGCGTCGAACAGTCCCTCTTCGTCGTCCTGCGGGACGCCCTCGTGCAGGCGGTGCAGGCACAGGTAGTTCGACCGGCCCTTGAGCATCGCGAAGTCCGGGCGGCGGCGCAGCTGCGGGTGCAGCGCGTCGACCGTCCGGGGCAGGTCGCGCTCGACCAGCTGCCGCTGGAGGGCCAGGGTGGCGGTGGCGACCACCACACGGTCCCCGTGCGCCAGGGCGGGCACCAGGTAGCCGAGGGACTTTCCGGTGCCGGTGCCGGCCTGGACGAGCAGGTGGGAACCGTCGTCGATGGCCTGGGCGACGGCCTCGGCCATGGTGACCTGGCCTGGCCGTTCCACGCCGCCGACGGCGGTGACGGCGGCGTGGAGGAGGTCGGGGAGGGATGGCTTCGTCATAGCCCGTCCACCCTACGGTGCGGCACTGACAATCCGATCACGGCGATCATGCCAGCGGATTGGGCACGGTGCCGTGGACCGCCGCGTGCGGGCGCTGCGGGCGGTCGCGGTAACCGTCCAGATGCAGCCGGTTGCGGTTGAGGCAGAGCCGCTCGATGCGCGGCGTGAAGAGGTCGAAGAGCTCGAAGCGGTCCTTCAGCTCCGGGAAGCGGGCCTGGTAGCGCAGGATTTCCGCCCGTACGAGTGACCAGAAATCGCTCTCGGGGACGCCGAGTTGCTCCTCGCACAGCGGTGCCAGGAAGCGGAACACCCCGACGAAGAGACCGGAGTGGATGAACTGGGTCAGGAACGCGGGCTCCTCGGTGAGGAGGGTGGCCCGTACGTCGTCGGGCATGGTGTCGTGCTCTGGCAGGGGCCGGGCGCTGACGTTGATGTCGTCGACGAAGTCCTTGATCGCGAGCCGTACGGGCACGTCGTGGTCGTCGAAGACGACGATGGCGTTCTCGCCGTGCGGGGAGAAGACGGTCCCGTAGCGGTGGAGGAAGTGCAGCAGGGGCGGCAGCAGGGCGGCGAAGAGGCGCTGCAGCCACGCCTTGGGGGCGAGTCCCGAGCGGGCCACCAGCTCGGCGGTGAAGGCGCGGCCGCGGGGGTCGGTGTACAGCAGCGCCGCGAGGGTCCGGGCGCGTTCGCCGGGCGGCAGGCGCAGGGGTTCGCGCCAGATCGCCCCGAGGAGCTCCTTGTACTGGTACGGGACCTCGGGCAGGTGGTCGTAGAGGGGGTGCTCGACGGTGACGGAGGCGACCTCGCCCTGGAGGATCACGCCGCACTCGTCGCGCAGGAAGGGGTCGCCGTCGCGCAGGGTGTGGACCCAGGCGGTGACGGCCGGGGCGGCGAGCGTGCGGGCGGTCGGCAGCCCGCGCCAGACGAGGGTGTTGAGGACGGAGAGCGGCAGCTTGACGGTGTGCCGCTCGGGACGGCTGGTGTTGAGGAAGGTGCGGATGGACTGCTGCGGCAGCCGGACGTCGTTGTCGGTGCCCAGTGGCACGATGAGATCGCGGGCGATGGCGGGGGCGTAGAGCGGCAGCAGCACCTCGTCCCACTGCCAGGGGTGGACGGGGAGGAGGAGGTACGCGGCGGGGTCGAGGCCCCGGGCGCGGAGCGCGGCGGTGAAGGAGTCGTGGACGTCCGGGTCGAGCTCGCGGGCGTAGAGCTGCTCGGGGATATCAAGTCCGGTGACCCCGCGATAGGCGGCGAGCTCGGTGGAGGCGGCGATCCACGGCAGCCGGGCCGGTCTGCGGGCTTCGGGTGCCCAGCGGGCCGCGTCGTCGGCGGAGAAGCCGATGCGGCCCTTGTTGAGGACGATCCACGGGTGGCCGGTCTGGTGGCCTTCGAGGTCCGCGTAGTCGAGCTCGGCCAGCTGGTCGGCGCCGAGCGCGGTGTGGTCGAGCCGGGTGTCGGCGGCGAGCGTGGTGGTCAGCTCGCGCAGGAGGTGGCCGAGGGTGGCGCCGTCGATGGCAAGCAGGCCCCGGGCCCGGACGAGGAAGCCGAGCGGGTCCGTGAAGGGCTTCCCGTCGCAGGTGATCGAGTCGGGAGCCACCCGCCAGCTGCCGTACGCGGTGCGGCGTGCGGTGAAGGCGAGCAGGGAGCCGTCGTCGAGCCGGAGCGTGTACGGGTCGTACGGGTCGTCCGCCGGTGCCCCCGCGGCGGCCGGCGGGCCGGCGGGCGCGGGCTCGACGATCTCCTCGTAGGCGAACTCGCCGATCATCTTGGCGAGGAGGCGGCGCGAGGCGCGGTCCCACGCCTCCGCGGTCAGCTCGGGCGGGGTGGCCGACGGCGGTGTGTCCTGCGCCGGGGCGGACGCATCCGCGGAGTCGGGGACGGCAGGGGACTTCGGCACGTGGACTCCTCGGGGTGGGACCGATGCGGGTCGGGTGGGGTACGTAAGGCGGAGGTGTGGAGGGGGAGGCCGTTCACAGGAGGTGTCTCAGGGCGCGGTCGCGGATCATGAGGGCGGCTCTCTTGTCCGGGATGTCGAGTTCCGCGCAGAAGCGGAATCCGGCGGTCATGAAGGCGGAGAGGGAGGGGGTGTTGCGCAGATCCGGCTCGGCGATGACCCGGGTGCAGCTGGGGCGGTGGTCGAGGACGAGGTCGGCGACGGCCCTCAGGAGGGTGGTGCCGAGGCCGCGGCCGCGGTCGGCGACGCCGCCGATGAGGAGGTGGACGCCGGTGTCGTGCGGACGCGCGGGGTAGTGGCGGGCCAGCGGGTCGAGGTCGGCGCGGTAGATCTCGAAGTAGCTCATGGGCGCGTCGCCCAGGACGCCGAGACAGGGCACGCTGCGGCCGTCGCCGTCGAGTTGGGCGCGCAGGTGGGCGGCGGTGACGGCTTCGGGGCCGGCGAGGTCCCAGAAGGCGGCGACCGCGGGGTCGTTCATCCAGCGGGTGATCAGCGGCAGGTCGCGCTGGATGCGTACGGGCACGAGCCGGAAGACGCCCGCGGGGGTGGTGGCCGCGCCCCAGCCGGCGACCGCGTCGAGGAGGTCGCCGTCGGCGAGGGTGTTCCGCGGCTGGTCTGCGGGGATCGGCTCGTCCGCCGTCAACAGGGCGATGAGGTCGTCCGGCAGCCGCATGTCCAGGGTGTCCTCCGTGCCCGTGCCGACGGGGTCCGACGGGGGGCGGGGGCTGATTCCGGTGCCGGTGGTCGCATCGGTGGGAGGCATGGGGCGCTCCTCTCTGCGGAGGGGGTGGTGCCGGTGGTCTCAGGGGTGGAGGGGGTTGGTGACGGAGACGTAGACGGACTGGGTGTCGACCGGGCCGACGAGTTCGTCCAGGCCGTGGAGCCGGGTGAGGAGGTTGGCCTTGCAGCGCAGGGTGGGGCTGTCGAGGAGGAGGCGCGGCAGCGGTGACCCGAGGGCGGTGGCGGTGGTGAGGAACTGGCGGAAGGCGGCGAGGAGGAGGCGTTCGTCGGCGAGGCGCTGGGCGCCGAAGGCCCCGATGAGGCCGAGGACGTTGTTGATACCGAGGTAGTAAGCGAAGCGCTCGTCGGTGACGGCGTCCGGGACGAAGGTGTCGCTCTCGGCGCCGATACCGGGCAACCGGCGCTCCAGGGGCGTGCGGTGGGACTCGCGGAAGTAGTAGCCCTGATTGTCGCGGTAGCGGCCGCCGATGGGCCAGCCGTCGGGGTCGAGGACGACCAGGGTGTTCTGCTGGTGGGCCTCCAGGGCGACGCCGGCCGTGCCGTCCAGCCAGAGCACCGGGCGTACGACGTGGTCCAGGTAGCGCAGGAACCACTCGGCGGCGACGGCTCCGGCGGGCCGGCCGGTGCGGGCGGCGAGGCGGGAGACGGTGACGGCGAGGCGCGACCGCATGCGGGGGCTGCCGGGCCAGGGGCGCGGCGCGGTGAGGCTCGCGATGCAGACGGCGTCGTCGCCGGGGCCGAAGGGGTTGTGGCGGATCATCACGTCGAGCCCGGGGACGGGCTCGCCGGAGGGGGTGTCGACGGCGAGCCAGGCCGGGTCCCGGACGATGTCGAATCCGGGGTGGGCGGCCCGCCACTGCTTGGCCAGTCCGGTGCGCAGCAGCCGGTGGACCTCGACGCCCCGGTGGAGCTCCTTGCGGAGGTTCTCGCGGCGGGAGTTGGTGATGCGCAGGCCGAGCGACAGCTTGAGCATGGCCGGGGCGCCCGGCTGATGGACGGTGCGGATGGAGGAGGTGGGGTACCAGGGGGTGCCGTGGGGGCCCAGGTCGTGGAGGAGTCCGGCGGCGAGGAGCTCGGCGGCCTGGGGGCGGTGGCGCAGTTCGCGGGCCTGCCAGGGGTGCACGGGCAACGCGACGGTGCCGTCGGGCAGTCGCAGGCCGGCGGCGAGGCGGGCGGTGATCCGGTCGGCGGGCAGGGGGCGGCCCTGTTCGGTCCAGGCGGAGTCGGCGGCCAGGACGGAGCGGTCGACGGCCATCCAGTGCAGGGGGAAGGAGCCGTACAACTCCGGTGAGTAGAGGCGTGCCTCGGCGTCGGAGAGTCCCTCGCGGCTCTTGGGTGTGGGGTGGAGCGGGTGGCCGAGCACCAGCGACTGCTCGGCGGCGAGGAACGCGTCGGCCTCCGACACGGGAGTGGGCCGGCGGCGCCGGTGGGCGATGAACTCGGCGGTGCGGCGGGCCGAGTCGGCGACCCGGGCCACCAGGTCGGCGCCTTCGGAGCGGGCGGGCTCGCGGTCCGAGGCGGCGCCCGGGGCGCGGTGGGTTTCACGGCTCAGCAGGGCGGCGACCGTCGCGGCGTCGGCGGGTGGGGCGGTGCGGGGGGCGCCTTCGAGGGCGGGCGGTCCGAAGCGGTGCCAGCCGGTGGCCGACCAGTAGTGGACGGGCACCAGGAGGGCGGTGCCGCTGGCGTCGAGGGGGATCCGCAGGGGGGCCTCGGCGGGTGCGGCCAGGTTCTTCTCCCGTACCCAGCAGCGCAGCAGGTTCTCGGTGGTCGCCGCGTCCGCCGCGCGGTGCGCGTCGGGGTCGTCGAGGTGGTCGACGGGCAGCGCGGCGGTGGAGGTGCGCCGCTCGGCGTACGCACCCGGCTGCTGGCGCGGCACCGTCGTCGACTCGGCCGCGCGGGGGTCTCGGGTCAGGGGGCCGGGACCCGGGTGCGGGGCGGTGGGGCGGCCGTCGGCGTCGGCTGCTTCGGGTGCGGGGGTGCTGTTCACGGAGGGCGCTTTCTGGTGAGGGTGTTCGCGGTCAGCGGGACGGTCCTGTGTCGCTCGTGAGGGGCTGGTGCCGGGTGCGTTGGGCCGCGGTCAGGGCGTCGGCGAAGCGGTCGAGGACCGCCGATGCCTGCTCGTCGGTGAGGGTGAGGGGTGGCAGCAGGCGGACGACGGCGCCGTGGCGGCCGCCGAGTTCGACGATGAGGCCGCGGTCGAGGCAGGCGCGCTGGACCGCGGCCGCCAGCGCCGGGGCGGGCGGCGGAGCCCCGTCGTGGGGGCCGTCGGCGTCCGGGGCGACGAGCTCGACGCCGAGCATCAGCCCCCGGCCGCGTACGTCGCCGACGCAGGGGTGCGTGGCGGCCAGCCCCTGGAGCCGGCCGAGCATGCGGGCGCCGAGGGTCGCGGCCCGCTCGGCGAGCCGGTTCTCGCGTACGAAGGTGAGGGTGGCGGCGCCCGCGGCCATGGCGAGCTGGTTGCCGCGGAACGTTCCCGCGTGGGCGCCGGGCCGCCACAGGTCGAGCGCGGACCTGTAGACGATGACCGCCAGGGGGAGGGAGCCGCCGATGGCCTTGGACATGACCATCACATCGGGGACGACGCCGCTGTGTTCGACGGCCCAGAACGCTCCGGTGCGGCCGACACCGGTCTGCACCTCGTCCGCGATGAGCGGGATGGAGCGGTCGGCGGTGATCTGCCGCATCCGGCGCAGCCAGGTGTCGGGGGCGGGGATGACACCGCCCTCGCCCTGGACGGGTTCGAGGATCATGCCGGCCGGGTCGGGTACGCCGCTCTTGGGGTCGTCCAGGACGTTCTCGGTCCAGCGGGCGGAGAGTTCGGCGCCGCGCTCGCCGCCGATGCCGAACGGGCAGCGGTAGTCGTGCGGGTAGGGCAGGCGGGTCACGCGTACGTCCGTGGCGCCGCCGGAGGCGTCCAGCGCGCCGGCCGTCATGCCGTGGTAGGCGCCGGTGAAGGCGAGGAGGCCGGTCCGCCCGGTGGCCGTGCGGACCAGCTTCAGCGCGGCCTCGACCGCGTCGGTGCCGGCCGGGCCGCAGAACTGGATCCGCGCGTCCTCGGCGAGTTCTCGTGGCAGCGTGGCGAACAGCTCGGTGGTGAAGGCGTCCTTGACCGGGGTGGCGAGGTCGAGGACGTGCAGCGGGGCGCCCGAGTCGATGACCTTCCTGATGGCCTCCAGCACCACCGGGTGGTTGTGTCCGAGCGCCAGCGTCCCGGCGCCGGAGAGGCAGTCCAGATAGCGCCGCCCGTCCGCCCCTTCGATCGTCAGGCCCCTGGCCCGTACGGGCACGATGGGCAGCGAGCGCGCGTAGGTGCGGGCCGCCGATTCGCGGAGCGACTGACGGCGCAGGATGCCTTCGTGCGCGGCGGGCGGCGCCACCGTGGTTGGTTCGGTCGCGGCCACGTCTTCGGGTCCTCCCGGCTGGAGCGGTTGTCTGTCCCCCGTCCGTACCAACGACGGTGCCTCGCCGGGATCACGGTCGTCTCCGGATCCGCGCGGACGCGGGCGGTCGGAGCCCGTCGCACGCGGGGAACCGCGGACCTGCCGGACACCGTCCCCATCGTCACCGGCATAGTGGGGGGCCGCACTCCGGTGCCGTAGTGCAAGAGTTCTAGACGTACTTGGTTACGAAGTCCCAGGGGGATTCACGACATGCGACCCATTCGTCCGCTGCTCGCCGCAGCCTCCGTCGCCGCCGCGCTGGCGCTGACGGCCACCGCCTGCGGGCCGGGGGAGGACACCGCGGGCGGGGAGCCCAGCGCTTCCGCCGCTCAGACCGCGGACGGGAAGATCACGATTCCTGACGAGCTGAAGGACCGGCTCAAGGAGCACGGGATCGATCTGGACAAGTGGAAGAACGGCGAGTGGAAGAACTGGGACAAGGACACATGGCTGCGTGAGGCCAAGGACTACGTCAACCCGATCATCGAGGACCTGTGGGACCCGGACCGGATGCGGGAGGCGGAGGAGCCGGAGCGCCCGGTCGAGGAGGAGGACATCTCCGGTGACGAGGGTGTCACCGACCCGACGCCCCGGCCGGTCGAGGCCCAGCCGGTGAAGGCGCCGTACCACTCCGGTGTCCCGGAGGC
The DNA here is from genome assembly GCF_044765045.1 of Streptomyces sp. NPDC093546. Lineage (NCBI taxonomy): Bacteria > Bacillati > Actinomycetota > Actinomycetes > Kitasatosporales > Streptomycetaceae > Streptomyces > Streptomyces sp. NPDC093546. The sequence goes on from NZ_JBIWJG010000014.1 coordinate 151,831, forward strand.
GGGCAAGCTGCTCTTCGACGGCCCGCAGGGCCCGATGGTCTGCTCGGCGACCGTGGTGAAGGACCCGGCGAACCCCGGCAGGTCCAACCTCGTGTGGACGGCGGGCCACTGCGTGCACGCCGGCAAGGAGGGCGGCTGGTACCGGAACATCGCCTTCGTCCCGTCGTACAACGACGGCGACAAGTCGACCGCCGAGCTGGAGAAGGCCTCGCGCGAAGAGGTCGCCCCCTTCGGCGTGTGGTGGGGTGACTGGGCGCAGACCTCGGAGCAGTGGATCAACGAGGGCGCGGCGACCGGTGGCCAGGGCGCGCCGTACGACTTCGCGGTCATCCATGTGACGCCGGAGAAGGGCGGCAACGGCAAGTCACTGGAGGAGACGGTCGGTTCGGCGCTGCCGGTGGACTTCGACGCTCCGGCCACGCAGAAGATCGCGAGCATCACGGCGACCGGTTACCCGGCGGCGCCGCCGTTCGACGGCCAGAAGATGTTCCAGTGCGCGGACAAGCCCGGCCGGCTGTCCCTCCGGGCTGACCAGCCGACGATGCACCGCATCGGCTGCACCATGACCGGCGGTTCGTCCGGCGGCGGTTGGGTCGCGGAGGGCGCGGACGGCAAGCCGGCTCTGGTGTCCAACACCTCGATCGGCCCGGTGACGGCGGGCTGGCTGGCCGGTCCGCGCCTGGGTGTCGAGGCGAAGGGCGTGTTCGACGAGGTCAGCAAGAAGTTCGCGGGGCGCTAGCGCCCGGCACCGATCGGCTTCGGCCGACCGGCCGGTGCGTGCTCTCGTGGAGAGTCCGTGCAGGTGGCGCCGGGTGGCAAGGCGCCCCGGCGCCACCTGCATAGAGTGGGGGCACATCCTCACGCGGCGGTCCCGGAAGACCGCCCTATGGCGTGACACGTTCATGGCAATACGCGCGGGGCGGGCCGACACCCGGACCCCGCGCTTTCATGGGGGAGTCGTTTCATGCGATCCATACGTCCACTGCTGGGCGCCACCGGCCTGGCCGCGGCCCTCGCGCTGACGGCCACGGCCTGCGGCCCGACCGAGGACGGGGCGGCCGGCAAGCCGGCGGCCTCCAGCCCCGCGGGCGGGCAGGACGGTCAGGGCGGGACCGAGCTTCCGAAGGACCTGGCCGACAAGCTCAAGGAGCACGGTGTCGACCCGGAGAAGTGGAAGAACGGCGAGTGGAAGAACTGGGACAAGGACACATGGCTGCGTGAGGCCAAGGACTTCGTCAACCCGGTGATCGAGGGGCTGTGGAAGCCCGAGCGGATGCAGACCGCCAAGTCGCCGCAGAAGACCATGGCCGCCGGTGACCTCTCCGGCGACCAGGGCGTCACCGACCCGGAGCCGAGGCCGATCCAGGCCGTGCCGGAGGAGAAGCCGTACCACAAGAACGCCGCCCCGGTCGGCAAGGTCTTCTTCGACTCCCCCGAGGGCTCGATGGTCTGCTCGGCCACCGTGGTGAAGGACCCGAAGAACCCCGGCAAGTCCAACCTCGTGTGGACCGCCGGCCACTGCGTCCACGCCGGCAAGAGCGGCGGCTGGTACCGCAACATCGCCTTCGTCCCCGCCTACAACGACCTGGGCAAGAGCCCGGCACAGCTGGAGAACGCGCGGCCGCAGGAGATCGCCCCGTACGGCGTGTACTGGGCGGACTGGGTGGCGACTTCCGGTGAGTGGATCTCCCAGGGCGGCCCGACGGGCGGCGAGGGCGCTCCGTACGACTACGCCGTGATGCACGTGAAGCCGGAGAACGGCGGCAAGTCGCTGGAGGAGACGGTCGGTGTCGCCCTCGACGTCGACTTCCAGGCCCCGCAGGCCGTCGGCATCCCGGCGATGGGCGCCTGGGGATACCCGGCCGCCGCCCCGTACGACGGTGCGCTGATGCACAAGTGCGTCGACCGCCCGGGCCGCCTCACCCTCAGCCCCGGTACGCCGACGATGTGGCGGATCGGCTGCACCATGACCGGCGGTTCCTCCGGCGGCGGCTGGTTCCGCGAGGTCCCGGGCGAGGACCGGCTGGTCCTCGTGTCCAACACCTCCATCGGCCCGGTGACGGCGGGCTGGCTGGCGGGCCCGCGCCTGGACGAGGGCGCGCGGGGCATCTACACGATGATGAGCGACAAGTTCGCGGGGCGGTAACCCCGGCGGACAGGCCGAAGGCCCGCACCCTCACCTGGAGGGGGCGGGCCTTCGGCTCGTTCGGTACGGCGGTGCGCCGGTGCGTCAGTGCGTCGCCGGGGTGAACCGGGCCAGCGAGCCGGCCAGCTCCTCGTGCACCCGCGCCTTGAGCAGCGTGCCCTCCGCGGTGTGCTCCTCGGAGATCACCTCGCCCTCGGCGTGCACCCGCGAGACCAGCCCGCCCTGCGTGTACGGCAGGAGGACCTCGATCTCGACCTGCGGCCGCGGGAGCTCCGCGTCGATCAGGGCGAGCAGCTCGTCGATGCCCTCGCCGGTCCGCGCGGACACGGCGATGGAGTGCCGCTCGATGCGCAGCAGCCGCTGCAGCTCGACCGGATCGGCGGCGTCCGCCTTGTTGATCACGACGATCTCGGGGATGTCCGTCGCGCCGACGTCCCGGATCACCTCGCGCACGGCGGCCAGCTGCTCCTCCGGCGCCGGGTGCGAGCCGTCCACCACGTGCAGGATCAGATCGGCGTCGCCGACCTCCTCCATGGTGGAGCGGAACGCCTCGACGAGGTGGTGCGGCAGGTGCCGTACGAAGCCGACGGTGTCCGCCAGCGTGTACAGGCGGCCGCTCGGCGTCTCGGCCCGGCGCACGGTCGGGTCGAGGGTCGCGAACAGCGCGTTCTCCACGAGGACGCCCGCGCCCGTCAGACGGTTGAGCAGGGAGGACTTGCCGGCGTTGGTGTATCCGGCGATCGCGACCGACGGCACCTTGTTGCGCCGCCGCTCCTGCCGCTTGATCTCGCGGCCGGTCTTCATCTCCGCGATCTCCCGGCGCATCTTCGCCATCTTCTCGCGGATCCGCCGACGGTCCGTCTCGATCTTGGTCTCACCGGGACCACGGGTGGCCATACCGCCGCCCGAGGAGCCGGAGCCACCGCCACCCATCTGCCGGGACAGCGACTGACCCCAGCCGCGCAGCCGCGGCAGCATGTACTGCATCTGCGCGAGCGAGACCTGCGCCTTGCCCTCTCGGGACTTGGCGTGCTGGGCGAAGATGTCGAGGATCAGGGCGGTGCGGTCGACCACCTTGACCTTGACGACGTCCTCGAGGTGGATCAGCTGGCCGGGGCTGAGCTCACCGTCGCAGACGACGGTGTCGGCCCCGGTCTCCAGCACGATGTCACGCAGTTCGTTCGCCTTGCCCGAGCCGATGTACGTGGCCGGGTCCGGCTTGTCGCGGCGCTGGATCACACCGTCGAGGACCAGCGCACCCGCCGTCTCGGCGAGCGCGGCCAGCTCCGCGAGGGAGTTCTCCGCGTCCTGCACGGTCCCCGAGGTCCACACGCCGACCAGCACCACACGCTCCAGGCGCAGCTGCCGGTACTCGACCTCGGTGACGTCCTCGAGCTCGGTGGAGAGGCCCGCGACACGCCGCAGGGCGGCGCGCTCGTGGCGGTCGAACTGGTCGCCGTCGCGCTCTCCGTCGATCTCGTAGCTCCAGGCGACGTCCTCTTCCATCAGGGCATCGGCCCGAAGGCTCTCGGTGCGGGTGGTGTCCGCGAAGCTCTGTGCGTCCTGGGAAGGGGAAGAAGAGGAGGTCATTGGATCCTTACGTCGAAGAAATACTCGATTCGTCAAGCTCAACGCGTGACTCCCCCGGATCATTCCCGGGACGGGTCCCCGGCAACCCGGGGGCCCGGCAGCGCCGCCGACCCGACGATGGTCGCACGGTACCGCGGGCCCGTCACGCGAGTTTCAGCGCTTCTGCGACGGCTGGGCCTCGGCCGGGGCCTTGCTGCGCCAGTCCGGGTGGCCGGGCATCGCCGGCGTCTTCTCGCCGTACAGCCAGCCCTGCATGAAGGCGCTCAGGTCACGGCCCGCGATGTCGGAGGCGAGGCGTACGAAGTCCGCGGTGCTCGCCGTCCCGTGGGCGTGCTCCGTCACCCAGCGCCGCTCCAGCAGCTCGAAGGCCTCCTTGCCGATCTCCTGGCGCAGCGCGTACAGGATCAGGGCGGAGCCGTCGTACACCACCGGCCGGAACAGGCTGATCTTCTGGCCGGGGGCGGGAGGCTTGGGCGCGGCCGGGGGGCCACCCGCCGCGCGCCAGCCGTCGGAGGCGATGTACGCGTTGCGCATCCGCTCCTCCAGCGACTGCTGGGCGGTCTCCTCGGCGTACAGGGCCTCGTACCAGGTGGCGTGGCCCTCGTTGAGCCACAGGTCGGACCACGTGCGGGGGGAGACGCTGTTGCCGAACCACTGGTGGGCCAGCTCGTGGACCATGATCGCGTCGACGTACCACTTCGGGTAGTCACCGTCCCGGAACAGCGCCCGCTCGAAGAGGGACAGCGTCTGGGTCTCCAGCGCGAAGCCGGTGTCGGCGTCGGCGACGAGCACGCCATACGTCTCGAAGGGGTAGGCCCCGACCCGGCGCTCCATCCACTCCAGGTGCTGCGGTGTCCTCTTCAGCCACGGTTCCAGGGCCTCCCGGTCGGCCTCCGGGACGACGTCGCGCACGGGGAGCCCGCGCGGGCCGGTGCGCTCGACGACGGCGGAACGGCCGATGGAGACCTGTGCGAGCTCGGTCGCCATGGGCTGGGCGGTGCGGTAGAGCCAGGTCCGCGCGTCGCCCGCCTCCACCTGCGCGACGCGGCGTCCGTTGGCGACGACGGTGAGGTCCCGGGGAGCGGTGACGCGGAAGGTGAAGTACGCCTTGTCGGCGGGGTGGTCGTTGCCCGGGAAGACCCGGTGGGCGGCGTCGGCCTGGTTGGCCATCGCCAGCCCGTCGGAGGTGCGGACCCAGCCGCCCGCTTCCCGGGAGGCGCGCGGATCGCTGGTGTGGGCGACGGTGACGGTCAGCGGCGCACCGGCTTCGACGGGCTGGACCGGCTCGACGACCAGGTCCTCGCCGCTGCTCTCGTACGCGGCGGGCAGGCCGTTGACGTGGACGGCGCGCACGGTGCCGTGGGTGAAGTCGAGGTTGAGGCGCTCCAGCCGGGCCGTGGTCCGCGCGTCGATCTTGGTGAGGGCGTCCATCGGCTTGGTGTTGTCGCCCTGGTAGGTGAGGGCGATGTCGTACGCGAGGACGTCGTAGCCGGGGTTGCCGAGGTGCGGGAAGAGCGGGTCGCCGATGCCGAGCGGCTGGGGCGCGGGCGCGGCGGCGGCGACCAGGCAGCCGGCCGACGCCGCGGCCAGCAGGGCCACGCGGAGGCGTCGGGACGATCGTACGAGCGAGCGCGGCGTGGATCGCGGTGTGATGAGAGGCATGGGGCAACCGCTACCAGCGCACCGCGCACCCGCCGTGACGGCGCGCGCCCCGCGTACCTCGCGCGCACCCGAACGGCGTCGTACGCCGCTCCCCATAGGGGCCTAGGCGCGGCTGACGTCGTACACGCCCGCCACGTCGCGCATGGCGCGCATCAGGCCGGGCAGCTGCGCCGCGTCGGGGAGCTGCAGCGTGTAGGTGTGCCGGACGCGCTGTTCGGTGGGCGGTTCCACGGTGGCGGAGATGATCGCGGCGCCCGCCGTGGCGATGACGTCGGTGAGGTCGGCGAGCAGGCGCGGCCGCCCGAAGGACTCGGCGACGAGCGTGACCCGGCAGTCGGCGGTGTCGCCCCAGCTCACGGCGGTGGGCACGCGCCCGAGCGCCTCCATGCGGCGGACGGCGGGGCACTCGGCGCGGTGGACCGTGACGTTTCCGCCGCGTACCGCGAAGCCGGTGACCGCGTCGGGCGGTACGGGGGTGCAGCAGCGGGCGAGGCGGACGGGCGCGTCCGGGAGGCCGGCGACGACGGCGCGGGCGCCCGCACCGGGCATGGGGACGGGGCCGGGGCCCGCCGGGCCCCGCTCCGTGGGCGCGGCGGCGAAGGGCGGGTGCTCCGCGGGGTGCTCCGACGGCTGCTCCGCCGCCGGCTCCGGCTTCACCGCCTCCGGGTGTGCCGCGAGCCAGCGGGTGATGGCGATCCGCGCGGCCGGGGTGCTGGCGTGTTCGAGCCAGTCGGGCGAGGGCCCGGAGACGGCGTCCTGCGGCGGGTCCTGGGCGAGCAGCAGCTGCACGGTGTCCCCGTCGCCGAGCACCGTGGCGAGCGAGGCGAGGCGGCCGTTGACGCGGGCGCCGACGCAGGCGTGGGCCGCCTCGCCGTACTGGGCGTACGCGGCGTCCACGCAGGTCGCGCCGCCGGGCAGCGCCAGCGTTCCGCCGTCGGGGCGGAAGACGGTGATCTCGCCGTCCTGGGCGAGGTCGGCGCGCAGCGAGGTCCAGAAGGTGTCGGGGTCCGGGGTGGCCTGCTGCCACTCCAGCAGGCGGGAGAGCCACCCGGGCCGGGTCGGGTCGGCGCGCTCGCCGTCCTCCCCGTCCTCGCCGTGCTCGGCGCCCGCGGCGTAGGGGTTGCCGAGGGCGACGACGCCTGCCTCGGCGACCTTGTGCATCTGGTGCGTACGGATCAGCACTTCGGCGACCGAGCCGTCGGGCGCGGCGACCGCGGTGTGCAGCGACTGGTACAGGTTGAACTTGGGCGCCGCGATGAAGTCCTTGAACTCGGAGATCACGGGCGTGAAGCAGGTGTGCAGTTCGCCGAGCACGCCGTAGCAGTCGGCGTCCTCCCCCACCAGGACCAGGAGGCGCCCGAAGTCCGTGCCGCGCAGCTCGCCGCGTTTGAGCCTGACCCGGTGCACGGAGACGAAGTGGCGTGGCCGGACGAGGACTTCGGCGGGGATGCGCGCTTCGCGCAGGGCGGTCCTGACGTCGTCGGCGATGGCGGCGAGGGCGTCCCCGGCGGTGGCGTTCTCGGCGATGAGGGCGCGGGTCTGCTCGTACTCGGCGGGGTGGAGGATGGCGAAGACCAGGTCCTCCAGCTCGGTCTTGAGCGCCTGTACGCCGAGCCGTTCGGCGAGCGGGATGAGGACGTCGCGGGTGACCCGGGCGATCCGCGCCTGCTTCTCGGGGCGCATGACACCGAGGGTGCGCATGTTGTGCAGCCGGTCGGCGAGTTTGATGGACATGACGCGGACGTCGTTGCCGGTGGCGACGAGCATCTTGCGGAAGGTCTCGGGCTCGGCGGCGGCGCCGTAGTCGACCTTCTCCAGTTTGGTCACGCCGTCGACGAGGTAGCAGACCTCGTCCCCGAACTGCTCGCGCACCTGGTCGAGGGTCAGGTCCGTGTCCTCGACGGTGTCGTGGAGGAGGGAAGCGGTCAAGGTCGTGGTCTCGGCGCCCAGTTCGGCGAGGATCAGCGTGACGGCGAGCGGGTGGGTGATGTACGGCTCGCCGCTCTTGCGGAACTGTCCGCGGTGCGAGGATTCGGCGAGGACGTACGCCCGGTGCAGCACGGCGAGGTCCGCGTCGGAGTGGTGTGCGCGGTGGGCCTCGGCGACATGGCTGATCGCGTCGGGCAGCCGGTCCCGGGTGGCGGGACCGAGCAGGGCGGCGCGGCCGAGCCTCCGGAGGTCGATCCTCGGGCGGCCGCGCCGGCGGCTGGGCGCGGGGTTGGTGGCCTCTGCGCTCATGGGGCACCTCCGGCGGGGTCTACCGGCGGTGGGCGGGCGGCATGCCCGCCGGGCCGGTGCTTGATGCTACCGAGCCCACCACGTCGAGCCGACCGGCTCTCCCCCAGCGTGAACGGGATCACCCATTCGAGCGAAGCCTCAGGCGGTGGCGTTCCCCGAGAGCCAGGCGGGGTCTATGCGGCCCTCGGCGACGATGACCGCGGGGCCGGTCATCTCGATCTCGCCGTCGGGGTGTTCGGTGATCGTGAGCGTGCCGCCGAGGAGGTCCACGGTGTACGTGACCGGCGTCCCGGTCGCGGCCGGGTCGGCGCCGTCCCGACGGGCCGCGGCGACGGCCACCGCGCACGCGCCGGTGCCGCAGGAGCGGGTCTCGCCGGAGCCGCGCTCGTGGACGCGCATCGCGACGTGGCGGGGGCCCCGGTCGGCGACGAACTCGATGTTGACCCCGTCGGGGTAGACGGCCGCGGGCTCGTACGGCGGCTCGGACCGCAGCTCACCGGCGTGGGCGAGGTCCTCGACGAAGGCCACGGCGTGCGGGTTGCCCATGTTCACGTTCCGGGCGGGCCAGCTGCGGTCGCCGACGGTGACGGTGACGCCGTCCTCGGGCAGCCGGGCGCGACCCATGGAGATGGTGACGTCACCGGTCTTCTCCAGGTGGGCGCGCTTGACGCCGCCGCGGGTGGCGATGGCGATCTCACCGGCGGTGATGTGGCCCGCGTGCTCGAGGTAGCGGGCGAAGACGCGGACGCCGTTGCCGCACATCTCGGCGATCGAACCGTCGGCGTTGCGGTAGTCCATGAACCACTCGGCCTCCCCGGCCATGTCCCGGGCCTCGGGGTGCGCGGCGGAGCGGACGACGTGCAGCACCCCGTCGCCCCCGATGCCCGCCCGCCGGTCGCAGAGCCGGGCGACCGCGGAGGCGCTCAGCTCGATGGCGTTGTCCGGGTCCGGCACGATCACGAAGTCGTTCTCGGTGCCGTGGCCCTTGAGGAAGGCGAGGGGTGTGGTCGTCATGCGCTCCATCGTACGAGGGGGGTCCGACACCGGCCCCGCTCGGCTCAGCGGAGGCGAGCGACCCGCCACACGGCCAGCGCCACGAGGACGGCGACGCCGGCGGCGTACAGCGCGATCACGCGCCAGTCGGGGCGCTCGCCGGAGCCGCGGGCGGGCAGGCCGGGCCAGGTGTAGCCGACCCGGCGGGCGGCCATCATGCCCCAGCCGGCGGCGCACCCGCACAGCAGCAGGCCCAGCATGGGCAGGACCGCGCCGCCGTCACCCGAGCCGAAGGCGAGGGGGAAGGCGAACATCAGCGAGCCGATCGCGGCGAGTCCCACGATGGGGGCGAGCTGCCAGATGCGCAGCCGCCGCTGCGGGCGCAGTTCGACCTCGACCTCGTCCGGGGTGATCTCCTGGGCCCCGTCCTCGTCGAGCTCCGGCCCGTCCGGGCTCAGGCCCGGCGCGGCGGAGCCCAGGCCCTGTGCTGCCTGGTCTTCTCCCGGTGCCATGTCGTCCGGTGCTTCGTACTGTTCTCTGTCGCGAGGGCCGGCCTCCATCGCCACGCGCCCTCCCAACTCGGACTCCACTGGTCGATCGATGCTCGATGATGGCACGGCCCCGGGCACCGGAATGACGGGCAGGGCGTCCCGATGCCATCACGTGATCAGGCTGTAACCGCTCGTTCGACCAACGTCAGCGCTTGCCGCGGGAGTTCCGCGCGGTCCGCGGCCGCCCCACTGAGCCAGTGCACGCGCGGGTCGCGGCGAAACCAGGAGTCCTGGCGCCGCGCGAAGCGCTTGGTGGCGCGGACGGTCTCGGCGCGCGCCTCGTCCTCGGTGCACTCGCCCGCGAGCGCGGCGAGTACCTGCTGGTAACCGAGGGCGCGGGAGGCGGTGCGGCCCTCGCGCAGCCCGCGCGCCTCCAGTTCCCGCACCTCGTCGACGAGTCCGGCTTCCCACATGCGGTCCACGCGCGCGGCGATCCGCTCGTCGAGCTCGGGGCGCTCGACGTCGACGCCGATCTGGACGGTCTCGTACACCGACTCGTGACCGGGGAGGTTGGCGGTGAAGGGCTTGCCCGTGATCTCGATGACTTCGAGCGCCCTGACGATCCGGCGGCCGTTGCTGGGCAGGATGGCCCGGGCGGCGTCCGGGTCGGCGGCGGCGAGGCGGGCGTGCAGGACGCCGGAGCCGCGCTCGTCGAGCTCGGCTTCGAGGCGGGCGCGGACGGCCGGGTCGGTGCCGGGGAACTCGAGGGCGTCGACGGCGCCGCGTACGTACAGCCCGGAGCCACCGACGAGGACGGGGACGCGCCCCTCGGCGAGCAGCCGGTCGATCTCGGCGCGGGCGAGCCGCTGGTACTCGGCGACGCTGGCGGTCTCGGTGACATCCCAGATGTCGAGGAGGTGGTGCGGGATGCCGCCGCGCTCCTCGGGCGTCAGTTTGGCGGTTCCGATGTCCATCCCCCGGTAGAGCTGCATGGAATCGGCGTTGACGACTTCGCCGCCCAGCTGCTGGGCGAGGAAGACGCCCAGATCGGACTTTCCGGCCGCGGTGGGGCCGACGACGGCGATGACCCGCGGGGCGGGAGCTGCGCTTCTCACCGACCCAGTCTCGCAAACCTCACCCACTGTCCCCGAACGAGCGACGTGACGGTCCGGGGTCGGCGTCGTTGCCTGTTGCGAGGTTCCGACCGCCGGTTTTCAGGACCGGCTCCACCGGGCGACGCAATGGGACGCTCCGGACGGCGCGGAATTTCGCCCACACGAGTACGCTATGGAGTAGACATGGGCGTTTTTGCATGGTTTCGCCGGAAGGGTGAGGAGCCTGCCGCGGCATCGGCCGACGGGACGGCGACCGCTCCGGTGACCGCCGACACCGACACCGCCGCGCAGACGGCGGCGGAGTCCGAGGCGGCGGCCGAGGTCACCGAAGCGGCGGAGACGACCGGGGCGGCACCGGCGCCCGAGGCCGCGGGCGGCGAAGGGGTGGAGATCCCCAAGCAGCAGTCGGCCGAGGAGGCGGCGGACAACGGGGCTGGTGAAGGCGCGCGCAAGTAGAGCCGGAGCGGGAAGCCGCACCACGGCGGCGGCATCGCGGCCGGGCGGCGACTGACGAGGGACGGTGACCCATGGGCTTCCTGGATCAGATGAAGGCCAAGCTCGCCCCTGCCAAGGAGAAGGTCCAGGACCTCGCGCACCAGCACGAGGGGCGGATCGACCAGGGGTTCGACAAGGTCGCGCGGATGGTCGACCAGAGCACCAAGGGCAAGTACAGCGACAAGATCCATTCCGGTACGGGCAAGGCCAAGGACGCCTTGGGCCGGTTCGCCCACAAGGACGAGGGTGGCGCCGCGCCACCGCCACCGCCGGGTTCCACCTCCTGACCCCGCGACCCCGAACCCTCGTACGCGTAGACGTACGGCAACGGCAGCACGGCGACGGCGGACGGCCGCGGAGCACGACTCCGCGGCCGTCCGCCGTCGTGCTGCGGCGCCCCTAGGACCAGGCGGCGACGAAGTAGCCGACGCCGTACGGCGCGTCCTCGTGGAGCAGGCGGCCTTCCAGACGGGCGCCCTCCGCCGCGCCCGCCAGGACCTGCCAGGGAGCGCGCCCCGCCGCCTTCAGCTCGTACGCGAGGTGCTCGTCCAGCGCCGCGAGGGCGGCGGTGTCCGCCGCGCCCAGGGCGCGGGCGGCCGCCTCGTCGAAGCCGGCGGCGCGGTCGTCGAGGTAGCCCGGCGCCTTGAGGGAGCGGCACGCGCTGCCGTCGCCCATCACGAGCAGGGCGACCCGATCGGCGCGGGCGGCGAGGTCGCGGCCCGCGTCGGCGCAGCGCGCCGGCGAAAGGCGCTCCCCCACGGCCAGGCCCTCGACGGGTGCGTCGGCCCAGTCGACCCGTGCCAGCAGCCAGGCCCCGACGGCGAGGGAAGCGGGCAGCCGCCGGTCCTCCGCGCGCGCGGCGGCACCGTGCCCCAGCCGCACGCCGAGGTCGACGCCGAAGCCCCGGAAGTCGCCCACCGCGCCGGCCGTGTACCGCTCCATCGCGTCGCCCTCGGCCGGGCCCACCACGAACAGCCGGTCCGGGCGCGCGGCGGCGAGCACCGACAGCGCGTCGGAGCAGGCCGTGCGCGCGGCGTCGAGTTCGGGCGCGGCCCCGGCGGCGACGTCGGGGACCAGGAGCGGGGGGCAGGGGCAGACGGCCGCGGCGACAAGCATGATCCGCAGCGTAGCCGCTGCACCCCGGTGACAGCGGCGCAGGTCAGGCGGACACCAGTGTGCGTCGGCAGACCGGCGTGGATCAGCCGACCGCGCAGCCTCCGGTGACCGGCGGCAGCGGGGCCGGGACGCCGATCTGGGGCAGGCCCAGCATCACACCGGCCGGCTTGGCCGCCTCGGCGGCGTTGCGCTTCTCCCACGCGTCGCCCGCGCGGGTGCGGCGTACCCGGGTGGTGGGGCCCTCGGCCAGCAGGTGGTGCGGGGCCGCGTAGGTGATGTCGACGGTCACCACGTCGCCCGGGCGCACCTCCTGCTCCGGCTTGGTGAAGTGCACCAGGCGGTTGTCGGGGGCGCGGCCCGACAGGCGGTGGGTGGTGTCGTCCTTGCGGCCCTCGCCCTCGGCGACCATCACCTCCAGGGTCCGGCCGACCTGCTTCTTGTTCTCCTCCCAGGAGATCTCCTCCTGGAGGGCGACCAGGCGCATGTACCGCTCCTGCACGACCTCCTTGGGGATCTGCCCGTCCATGGTCGCCGCCGGCGTACCGGGGCGCTGGGAGTACTGGAAGGTGAAGGCCTGCGCGAAGCGGGCCTCGCGCACCACGTGCAGGGTCTGCTCGAAGTCCTCCTCGGTCTCGCCGGGGAAGCCCACGATGATGTCGGTGGAGATCGCGGCGTGCGGGATGGCCTCCCGCACCTTGCTGATGATCCCCAGGAAGCGGTCCTGGCGGTAGGAGCGGCGCATCGCCTTCAGGACGGTGTCCGAGCCGGACTGCAGCGGCATGTGCAGCTGCGGCATCACGTTGGGGGTCTCGGCCATCGCCGCGATCACGTCGTCCGTGAAGTCGCGGGGGTGCGGGGAGGTGAAGCGCACGCGCTCCAGGCCCTCGATCGTGCCGCAGGCCCGCAGCAGCTTGGAGAAGGCCTCGCGGTCACCGATGTCGGAGCCGTACGCGTTCACGTTCTGGCCGAGCAGGGTGATCTCGGAGACGCCCTCGGCGACCAGCGCCTCGATCTCGGCGAGGATGTCGCCGGGGCGGCGGTCCTTCTCCTTGCCGCGCAGCGCGGGGACGATACAGAAGGTGCAGGTGTTGTTGCAGCCGACGGAGATGGACACCCAGGCGGCGTACGCGGACTCGCGCCGGGTCGGCAGCGTCGACGGGAACGCCTCCAGCGACTCGGCGATCTCGATCTGCGCCTCCTCCTGGATCCGGGCGCGCTCCAGGAGCACCGGCAGCTTGCCGATGTTGTGCGTACCGAAGACGACGTCGACCCACGGCGCCTTCTTCACGATGGTGTCGCGGTCCTTCTGGGCCAGACAGCCGCCGACGGCGATCTGCATGCCGGGCCGCTCCGACTTGCGCGGGGCGAGCCGCCCGAGGTTGCCGTACAGCTTGTTGTCGGCGTTCTCCCGCACCGCGCAGGTGTTGAAGACGACAACGTCGGCGTCACCGTCGGAGCCCTCGGGCGCGCGGACGTAGCCCGCCTCCTCCAGCAGCCCGGAGAGGCGCTCGGAGTCGTGGACGTTCATCTGGCACCCGTAGGTGCGGATCTCATAGGTCTTGGACGCGCCCACGGCAAGGCTCCGGTCGATGCTGGTCATTCCTCCAGGGTAAGGGGGCGCCGGGCGAGCCCCGTCCCGAGCCGGTCGGAGGGCCGCCGAGGGGCGGGCCGGGGCGCCTTCCGCCGTCCGAGTACAGGATCCCGGGCGATTGCGAACATGCCGGGCCGGGTGCCGGGCACCGCCCTCGGCCGTGTGGAAAGTTGGCGCATTCCAGAAGTGGTCCCACACGGTGAGCGCAGAGGAGAACCATGTACGAATGGCTGCGGGAGACCATGGCCGGCACGCTGCACCTGCCGGTCGACCTGATCCGGCCGGACGCCACGGTGGAGGAGGTCGGCCTCGACTCGCTCGCCGTGACGGAGCTGGTGCTCATCGCCCAGGACGAGCTCGGGATCAGCGTCGACGAGAGCCGGCTGACCGGCCTGAGGACGGTCGGCGACATCGCCGACTTCCTGCAGCGCCACGCCCAGCCCGTCGCGGGCTGATGAGCGGGACCGGCGGGGCCGCCGCCTACCCGGCGGTGGACGAGGTCATTCGCGCCATGGAGGGCCCCGACCAGGGCCACTACCTGCACATCGGAGCCGTACTGGAGCTGGAAGGGCCCGTGCCGGAGCTCGCCGCCGTACGGGAGCACGTACGCGGGCGGCTGCCGTACCTGCCGCTGCTCTCCCTGTCCGTCACGGGGGACGCCGGGGACGAGGGGCCGGACCTCGGCCGGCACGTCCGCGAACTGCGTGTGGAGCGGCGGGAGGCGGCGTACGACGCGCTGCTCAACGCCGCCGCTCCGTGTCCGCGGCGGCCCTGGGGCGTGTGGCTGGTGCACGGCTACGAGGAGAACCGGTTCCTGCTGTGCTACCGCGGACACCACGCGCTGCACGACGGCGTGAGCCTGGCCTGGGTGATGCAGCGGCTCTTCCGGACGAGGCCGCCGGCCGAGGCCGTGCCCCCGGCGGGCGGTTCGTACGCGCCGGACCTCTCCGCGCGGATCGGCGGCCATGCGCGCAACGCGCTCGAGTCCGTACGGCTCTTCCTGCCGGCCTCGCGCCGGCCGCTGCTGGACGGGCCCCGGGAAGGGCGGCGGGTGCTGTCCGCCGTGAGCGTGCCGGTGAGCCGGTTGCGGACGGCGGCCGCCGGCCTCGGCTGCTCGGTGCTCGACATCCACCTCAGCGCCCTGTCGTACGCGGCGCAGCGGACGGACACCACCGGCTGGACCCGGGAGGGGCCGCGCGCGCGGGGCATCGGACTGCCCATCGCGCTGGGCCCGGTGGGCTCCTCCACCGCGGCCTGCCCCGCCTATGCGGGCAACCGCTTCTCCGTCGCCGTGGTGGACGTGCCGTGGGAGGAGGCGGACCTGCGGCGCCGCGCGCGGCTGCTGTCCCGGCGTACCGCCCGCTACAAGGATCCCGCTCTCAGGTGGGCGAAGGGCGACGCGCTCGTACGGCTCGACGCGCGGCGCACGAGGAGCCTGTCGGAGCGGGTCTTCGCGCGCTGCGGGGTGCAGACCACGGTCCTCACGCAGACGGCCGACTTCGGGCTCGGCGGCTGCCGCGCCCTGGGCCTCACCGGCCTGAACTGCCTGCCCGCCCACTTCCCGTACCAGCCCGTGCTGACCATCTGGCGCTCCCAGGCCGTCTGCGCGTTCACCGCCGACGCCGCCGTACCGGCGGCGCGGGAGCTGGCGGGGTACTGGCACGAGGCGCTGGACCGGCTGGCGCCGGAGGCCCCCGCCCTGGCGCCCTCCCTCGGGAGGTAGGGCTCTGCGCGCCGATCCGCTGGGCGCCCTGGCCCGGCTCGTACTGCGCTTCCCCGTCCGTACGCTCGTGCTGACGCTGTGCGCCCTGGTGGCGGCCGGAGTGGCGGGCGTGGGTGTGGGCGACCGGCTGTACCACGGCGGTACGACCCCGCCGGGCGCGGAAGCGGCGCGGGCCGAGCACGCGCTGTCCACGGCCTTCCGCAGCGGTGTGCCGACGGTGACGCTGGTGGCCACGGCGGCCACCGGGTCGGTGGACGACCCCGCGGCCGTACGCGCCGGAACGCGGCTCGTCGCGCGGGCGCGCGCGCTGCCGAAGGTGGTGGCGGTGCGCTCCTACTGGACGGAGCGGCCGATCTCGCTGCGCGGCCGCGACGGGCGCTCGGCGCTGGTGCTGCTGCGGATCGCGACCAGCGAGGGCACCGCCCACCGGGACGTCGAGCCGCTGCTGCGCGAGCTCACCGGCCGCCACGGGCCGCTGGAGGTGGCGGCGACGGGGCCGACCCCGGTGGGGCTGGCCATCGAGCGGCAGAGCCGGCTGGATCTCCAGCGCATGGAGCTGCTGGCCGCGCCGCTGACCGCCGCCGTGCTCGTGGTGGTCTTCGGGGGTGTCGTGGCCGCCGGGCTGGCCCTGGTGGTCGGGCTGGCGGCGGTGGTGGGCAGCGCGGCGGTGCTCAGCGGGCTCGCCGGCTTCACCACCGTCTCCGTGATCGCCCTCAACCTGACGACCGCGCTCGGTTTCGCCCTGGCGGTCGACTTCAGCCTCTTCATGCTGGCCCGCTACCGGGAGGAGCGGGAGCGGACGGCGAGCCTCCACGACGCGCTGCTGGAGACCGTGCGCACCACCGGCCGGACGGTGGTGTGCTCGGCCCTGACGGTGATGGCCAGCATGGCGGCGCTGCTCGTCTTCCCGCTCGACATGCTCCGTTCCATCGCGTACGGGGGGATGGCCGTGGTGGCGCTCAGCGGGCTGCTGGCGCTCACCGCGCTGCCCGCGGCGCTGCTCCTGCTGGGCCCGCGCATCGACCGGCTGTCGCTGCGCCGGCGCCGCGACGGTACCGCGCGGCCGGCCGCCGCGCCGGAGAAGGGCCGCTGGTACCGGCTGGCCGACGGGGTGATGCGGCGGCCCGTGCCGGTGGTCCTCGTCCTGGGCACGCTGCTGGCGGCGCTGGTCCTGCCGTTCGCGGACGCCCGGTTCGGCACGTTCGACGACCGGGCGCTGCCGGAGGGTTCGCCGACGCGGCAGGCGACGGAGACGCTGCGGCGGGACTTCGACCACCACGCCGTCAACTCCGTGCAGGTGGTCCTGCCCGGCCTCGACGCGCACCGCGCGTGGGAGGCCGCGGCGCTGGACGCGTACGCCCGCCGCCTGTCCCGGCTGGAGCACGTGACCCGGGTGGAGACCGTCACCGGCATCTACCACCACGGCCGGCTGCTCGGCCCCACGCATCCCCAGGTGGGATACGCCTCCCCCGCCGGTACCTGGGCGGCGGTCGTCACGGACATCGGGCCGCACGCCGAGGAAGGCGCGGCGGTGGTACGGGCTGTGCGGAAGACCCCGGCTCCGGGGCCGTTCATGGTGGGCGGTACGCAGGCGTGGCTGGCCGATCTGCAGGACAGCATCCGCGCGGGCCTGGTGCCGGCGCTGGTGCTGATCACCGTGGTCACGCTGGCGCTGCTGGCCTGGTGCACGCGGAGCGTCGTGCTGCCGCTGAAGGCGTTCCTGCTCAACGTCCTCAGTCTGAGCGCGGCCTTCGGGGTGATGGTGCTCGTCTTCCAGCAGGGCTTCCTGCGCGGCCTGCTGGGCGGCTTCGCGGTGACGGGCGTGACGGACACGCTCGTACCGATCCTGGTGCTGTGCGTGGCCTTCGGGCTGTCGATGGACTACGAGGTGCTGCTGCTGTCGCGTGCGGTGGAGGAGCACGCGGCGGGCGCCTCCACGCGGGTGGCCGTCGCGCGGGCCGTGCAGCGCACGGCCGGGCTGTTCACCGCCTCGGCCGTGGTCGTCATCGTCGTCATGGCGGCGCTGGCGGCCTCCGGGCTGCTGCTGTTGAAGGTGGTGGGCGTCAGCCTGGCCGTGGCGGTGTTCGTCGACGCCACCCTCATCCGGCTGCTGCTGGCGCCCGCGCTGATGGCGCTGCTCGGCCGCGCCAACTGGTGGCTGCCGGTCAGAAGGACACCGACGGACGCGAGGCCCGAGCCGGAGGCGGAGTCGGAGCCGGAACCGGCTCCTGAGCCGGTGTAGTCGAGGTGCAGGTGAGGGTGGGGGTGGCCAGGTCCCCGCCCGTCCAGGACAGCGCGTGCCAGCCGTCCTCCGGGGTGCCCTCCAGGACGACCATGCCCGTGTTGGGCAGCTCGTGCGCGGCGGCGAAGGGGACGGACACGTTGTGCGCCCGGGCGGCCGCCCACACGCGGATCGCCGAGCCGTGGCCCACCAGCGCGGCGGTGGCGGCGCCCGAGGCGGCGGCCTCGGCGACGACGGCGTCGAAGCGGGCGAGGAACTCGGCTCCGTCCTCCGCGCCCGGCATCCGCGGCTCCGTCCGCCCGGCGGCCCAGGCCACGGCGATCGTGCGGTAGCGGGTGATCCCCTCGGCGTCGCAGCACCCCTCCAGGACACCGGCCTCGATCTCGCGGATGCCGTCCCGGACGCGGACCTCCAGCCCCCGCGCGGCGGCGAGCGGGGCGGCGGTCTGCCGGGCGCGCGTGAGGGTGGACGCGTACAGCACGTCGATCTCCTCGCCGGCCAGCGCGGCGGGCAGGGCGGCGGCCTGCCGCCGGCCCACGTCGTCCAGGGCGGCGCCCGGGGCCGCGGTGTCGAGGACGTGGGTCCGGTTGGCGTCGGTACGGCCGTGGCGGATCAGGAGCATGCGCATGGGCGGCGCCCTTCGGGTCGGGTCTTCTGGGTCGGCTCTTCGGGTCGGCTCTTCGGGAGTCAGGTCTTCTGGTCGGTTTTCCGGTCAGGACTTCGCGTCGGGTTTGGTTCCGAGGAAGAGGTAGAACGGCACACGCGCCCCGAGGTAAGGGACCCGGCCCAGCCGTTCGTCCAGCCGGACGGTGGCGAACCGCTCCCGCAGGTACGGAAGGTGGTCGGCGGAGAGGAAGACGTTGTTGTGGCTGAACCAGGCGGGCCACACGTGCCGCCGCCACGCCGCGTGCCGTACGGCGCCGCCGGCCGGGTGCTTGCGGGAGACGTAGAAGTCGCAGACCGCGATCGTGCCGCCCGGTCTGAGGAGGGCGCGGGCGTGGTCCACGGCCGCGAACCAGTCGGGCATCATCGTCAGCGCGTAACTGAACACGACGACGTCCACGGGCCCGTCCGGGGGCCGGTAGTCGGTGGCGTTCGCGTGGACCGTCTCCACGTTGCGCCAGCGGTTGCGGTGGATCCGTTCGCGCGCCACCTCCAGCATGGACGACGACACGTCCACGACCGTGATGCGCGCGCACCGCTCCCGGCGGTCGGCGGCGAGGTACTCGAGGTTGTTCCCGGTGCCGCCGCCCAGGTCGACCAGTCGGCTGCCGGGTTCGAGGGGCAGCATCTCCATCAGGTCGCGGCGGCCGTGCAGCAGCCGGTTCTCGCGGAAGGCGTCGTAGAGGTGTGCCGTGGGCCCGTAGAAGGACTCCATGCGGTCGGCGGGCGTCGCGCCCTCCACGCGGGGGAAGGCCATGTGGCGGACGATCCGCACATGGGAGCTGAGACGCAAAAAGCGTTCCCTTCGGGCTCGGGCGGCGGGCCTCAGGCGGCGGGCTTCACCGGGCGTCTGGCTTCACCGGGCGTCTGGCTTCACGGCAGGTCGGCGATGTGGAAGCTGCCGTACGTGTGCACGCGGTCCCGCTCGTGCAGCCGGGCGGCGAGCCGGGGGTGGCGGTCCAGCAGGTCGGGGAGGTGGTGCGTACGGCCCTCGCGGCGGACGCGTACCGGGTCCAGGTAGCGCGTGTGCAGGCCGGCGCTGCGGTAGATCACGCGCGCGCCGGGCCGGGCCGCGTCGACGATGGCCTGCCACTCGTCGGCGAGCGCGGCCTGGTCGCGCCAGCCCATCCAGTCCATGTGGTCCAGCAGGACGAACTTGGAGACGCCGCCGGGCCCGTCGTCAGCCGGCGCCATGCTCCGCAGGCACGACGTGACCGTCGTCGTACGCAGCTCCAGACGGGGCAGGAGCTCGCGCAGCCGCCCGAAGTTGTGCGCCCGCAGATACTCGGGACAGCACGTGGGCGTGTAGGAGCCGGCGATGTAGGCGCGCCAGAAGTAGTTGTCCACGATGGGCATGCGGCCGAAGACCGCCTCGAAGCCGTCGTGGATGAGCCGGGCGGTGCCGCCGGGGTACTCCTCGGTGATCTCGCGGCGCTGCTGCGGCGGTACGCCGACGAAGCTCAGCGCGAGCGGCTGCGCGGCCAGCCGCGCCACCGTCCACAGCGGCCCCCGCAGCCGCGCCTCGTAGATCTCCCGCTGCCGGTCGAGGGTCGGCGCCTCCAGCAGCGCGTCGAGGTGCCGGCCGACCCCCTGGAAGCGGTGCATGAAGAGCACGAGGCTCTTCGCCAGCAGGCCGGAGGTGCCGCGGTAGTAGAAGGAGCGGCGCCAGCCGCGGCCGGCGAAGGCCTCGATGTAGCCGTCCCAGAACCGGCGTGACGGCGGCGAGAGTTCGGCGCGCAGGGCATCGCCGTACATCTCGCGCGCGCGGGGCGAGCGGCCGGTGCCGAAGAGCTCGAAGAACTCCGCGTGGTTCAGGGTCCGTACGGCGGCCGTCTTCAGTTCCAGCAGCGCGGTCTGGCGCGGGTTGACGTCGACCGCCGTGACCCGGCCCGCCCCGGCGAGCAGGTAGTCCAGGGCGTTGCACCCGGCGCTGGTGATGACCAGGACGTGGTCCTCGGGCCCGAGGTCCAGTGCCTCGCGGTCGAGCGCCGGGTCCTCCCAGCACGCGTTGTACACGAGGTTGCGGTCGTGCAGCGCGGTGAACATCCGCCCGGTCAGCGCGCCGCTCGCGCGGGGCGCGGGCAGGGGAGGCCGGCGGGTCCCGGCGGCGGGCGTCACGACGGCACCGGCAGATGAGTACGAGGCCATGGCACTCACCATGCGGGATGAAGGGCGCCCGTCAGCGCAGAGGCACCCGGTTTCCCCCGCATGGCCGACCGCCGACGGTGACTCACTAGGCCGTGCGAGGGGCATGTCCTTCCTCGTCGGGCCGGTGCGTCCGCCGCACCGGCCGGCCCGGTGGACGATCGGGGCGGCCGCCGCACACGTGGCGGGGGAACGGAGGGACAGGACCGCTATGGGAACGAAACCACGTCCGCGCGTGACCCCGGTGGGAATCATGACGACCGCCGTGGCCGCGGTGGTCGTCGTCGCCTTCGTGGCGACGCGGGGTGCCGGCACGGGTGCCCGCACCACCCGATCCACCCCATCCGCCGGATCCGCTCGATCCACCGGTGCCGCCGCCCGCAGGAGGCGGCGGCCGCATCCCCTGCTGCTCATTCCGACCGCGTAGGACGGTGCCCATGGCAACCACGAACACCACCCAGTTCTACCGGCGCTCCGTCCTGCCGTACTACAGGCGGCTCGGCTCCCGCTGGGGATACGCCATGCTCCTGGGGCGCACCCGGCACTTCGGGTGGTACGAGCCCGGCCAGTCGCCGTGGGGTTTCGCCGCCTCCATGCGGCGCATGGAGGTCACCACGGCCCGGAAACTGGCGCTGCCGGCCGGGTCCCACGTCCTGGACGCGGGGTGCGGGGTCGGTGACGTGGCCCGGACCGTCGCGGCGGAGGGCGGGCTGCGGGTGACGGGCATCGACGGCATCGAGTCCGACGTCGCCCTCGCCCGCCGCCGTACCGCCGCCGCCCGGGCTTCCCGGGTTTCCGGGGCTTCCCCGGACACGGATCCCGCGACCCGGTTCCTGGTGGCCGACTACCACGCGCTGCCGTTCGCGGACGGCTCCTTCGACGGGCTCTACACCATGGAGTCCTTCGTCCACTCCGCCGATCCGCGCCGCGCGCTGGCGGAGTTCTTCCGGGTCGTACGGCCCGGGGGGCGGCTGGTCATGTCCGAGTACTCGCGGACCCCGAGCGCGGAGCTCACCCCGCGGGCCGAGCGGGTCCTGACGGACGTCTGCGAGCTCGCGGCGATGCCGGGGATGATGATGCTGCCCCACGGCCGCCTCGAGGCGCTCCTGGAGGAGGCGGGCTTCGCGGTCGAGTCCGTCACGGACGCCACCGCCCACGTCCTGCCGATGCTGCGCGCCTTCTCCCTCCTCGGGCGGGTGCCGTACGCGGTGGCGCGGGGCGTGGGGCGCGGCCATGCGCTGGTCAACGCGATGAGCGGGGTCGAGCTGTACCGGCACCAGGAGACGTGGCGGTACGGCATCACCACCGCCGTACGGCCCTGAAACCCCACAGCCCGTGGCGCCCGGCCCGGCCTGTGCAGCACCCGGCCCCGGCCCGCCCGCGCGGAGGCACCCTCCGTACGGGCGGGCCTGGCCATGACGGGAGCGGGCTGGCAGGATCGCGCCCATGGTCCAGGCCCTGTCCCGCATCAGCCGCCGCCGCGCCCTCGAGGGGTCGGCCGCGGCGGTCACGGCGCTGGCGCTGCTCCTGTGGTGGTCCGCGCCGGACGAGGAGGCGGCCCCGCGCGGAAAGGTCACCTTCAGCACCGGCGTACCGAGCGGGGTCTACCAGCGCTACGGCGCGCTGCTGGAGGAGGCCCTCGCCCAGAACGTGCCCGATGTGCGGATACGTCTGCTGACCAGTGAGGGCTCGCAGCAGAACCTGACGCGGGTCGCCTCCGGGGAGGCGGATTTCACCATCGCGACGGCCGACGCGGTCGCCACGCACCTCCGCGACGGCCGACCCGGCGCGAAGGGGCTGCGGGGCTGTGCGCGGCTGTACGACGACTACGTGCAGCTGGTGGTGCCGAAGTCGTCCACCGTGCGCTCGACGCGCGACCTGCGCGGGCTGCGGGTCGGGGTGGGGCAGCAGGGCTCGGGCGTGCGGCTGCTGGCCAACCGGATCCTGAAGGCGTCGGGGCTGGACCCGGCGCGGGACATCGTGCCGATGTCGGCCGGTATCGACACCATGCCTGGGCTGCTGGAGACCGACCGGCTGGACGCCTTCTTCTGGTCGGGCGGCCTGCCGACCAGCGCCGTACAGCTCCTGTCGGAGCGCTTCCCGATCCGGCTCGTACCGCTGGAGAAGGAGCTGGTGGACCGGGTGCACGCGCAGGGCGGCACCAGCCGGTACTACCGCTCCGCGGTGATACCCGCCGACGCCTACGCCCGGGTGCAGGCGGGCCGCCCGGTGGAGACCGTGGCGGTGGCGAACCTGCTGGTGACCACCGACCGTGCGGATCCGGCGCTGACGGAGGCGTTCACCCGTACGGTCATCCGCAGCCGGGACCGGATCGGGCGTGAGGTGCACCCGGCGCAGCTGGTGGACCTGCGCACGGCGATCTACACCGACCCCTTGCCACTGCACGAGGGCGCCCGGCGCTACTACCTCTCCGTCAAGCCCTGATCGCTTCGGCGACGCCGTTCGGTGAGGTCCGGGGGCTCAGGCTCAGTGGGGGCGCTGCGCGGGACGGCGACCGTCACGCGCAGGCCGTGCGGGTCGTGATGGGCGTACGCGATCGAGCCGCCGCCCGCCGCGAGCAGGGCGCGGGAGATGGACAGGCCGAGGCCGGAGCCCTTGACGTTCTGGTGGCGGTTGCTGCGCCAGAAGCGGTCGCCGATGCGGGCCAGCTCGTCGTCGGTCAGGCCCGGACCCCGGTCGGTGACCACGACCGTGGAGCGCTCGCCGTCGGCGGCGACGGTGACGGTGACCTCCTCCCCGGCCGGGGTGAACTTCAGCGCGTTGTCGATCACGGCGTCGAGGGCGCTGGACAGCGCGACCGGGTCGGCCCAGGCGGTGACGGCGGGCGTGGCCCCCGTCAGGTGGACGCCCTTCTCGTCGGCGAGTGCCCGCCAGGCGTCGAGCCGCTCGGCCGTCAGCGCGCCGATGTCGGTGAGCCGCAGGTCGGCGGAGGCGTGCTCGGCCAGCGCCAGGTCCAGCAGGTCGTCCAGGACCTGGGCCAGACGCTTGCCCTCCGTGCGTACGGAGGCGATCTCCTCGTTGTCGGGGGGCAGTTCGAGGGCGAGCAGCTCGATGCGCAGCAGCAGGGCGGCGAGCGGGTTGCGCAGCTGGTGCGAGGCGTCGGCGACGAAGGCGCGCTGCTGCTCCAGCACCTCCTCGACGTTGTCGGCCATCTCGTTGAAGGAGCGGGCCAGGCGGCGCAGTTCGGGCGGCCCGCCGGCCGCCGCGACGCGCGAGTTCATCCGCCCGGTCGCGATGTCGTGGGTGGCCGCGTCCAGGACGCGTACGGGCTTGAGCACCCACCCGGTGAGCCGGAACGCGGCGCCGACCGCCAGCAGCATCGCCGCCGACTCGCCGGCCGCGATCAGCAGCCAGCCGTGCAGGATGCGGGAGCGCAGCGGCCCGGTCGGCGAGTCGGTGACCACGACGGCGACGACGTCCCCGTCCCGTACGACGGGCGAGGCGACCGCGAGGCGGGCGTTCGGCTGCCAGGGCAGGACCTGCGGCGGGTTGTGGCTGCGGCGGCCCAGCAGGGCCTCGCGGAAGGCGCGGCGGGGCTCGCCGTCCCCGGGGATGGTCCAGTTCCGGGGGGAGCGGGCCATGGCGGTGCCGTCGCGGTAGAAGACGCCCGCGTGGATCCCGTACACCTCGTGGTAGCGGGCGAGTTCGCCCTCGAGGGTGGCCTTGCGCTCGTCGATGCCCGGTCCGCTCTCGGTGACGAACTGGGCGAGCGCGGCGAAGCGCGCGGTGTCGTCGATGCGGTCGACCACGACGGTCTGCTGGCGCGCGGCGGCCAGGCTGCCCGCGAGCGGGAAGCCGAGCGCGAGCAGCACGCCCGCCATGAGGACGATGAGGAGCGGAAGGAGGCGGGTGCGCACAGGGCAGGGGGCTTACGCGGCCGGGGCGACCAGGCGGTAGCCGACGCCGCGCACGGTCTCGATGAGGGCGGGCATCCGCAGCTTGGCGCGCAGGGACGCCACGTGCACCTCCAGGGTGCGGCCGGTCCCCTCCCAGCTGGTGCGCCACACCTCGCTGATGATCTGCTCGCGGCGGAAGACGACGCCGGGGCGCTGCGCGAGGAGGGCGAGGAGGTCGAACTCCTTGCGCGTGAGCTGGATCACCGTGCCGTCCACGCTGACCCGGCGGGTGGGCACCTCGATGACGACGGCGCCGAGGTGCAGGGGCGGGACCTCCCCGGGGACGCCGGCCGTGCCCTGCGGTCCGTGGCCGTCGGCGCCGCTCGCGCCCGCAGCGGTCGTGCCGTTGTCCGTGCCGGTGGTGCCGGTGGCGCCGCCGGTGCCGGCGCCCGTGGTGGCGGTACGGCGGCTGACGGCGTGGATGCGGGCGAGCAACTCCCCCGTGTCGTACGGCTTGACGACGTAGTCGTCGGCGCCGAGGTTCAGGCCGTGGATGCGGGAGCGCACGTCGGCGCGCGCGGTGACCATGATGACCGGGGCCGTGGTGAGCTTCCGGATCTTCCCGCAGACCTGGTAGCCGTCCTGGTCGGGCAGGCCGAGGTCGAGCAGCACGACGTCGAAGGGGCCGCGGGCGGTGCCGGCCCCCGCGGCGCCGTTGCCCGCGGCAGTGGTGCCGACGCCGGTGCCGGTTCTCTCCGCGGCGGGCAGGACGGCCTGGAGCGCCTCCTCGCCGTTGCGGGCGTGCGTGACGTGGAAGCCGTGCTTCCTGAGGATGGCGGCGAGGGCCGCGGCGACATGGTCGTCGTCCTCGACAAGCAGCAGTCTCATGGGCCCCCCTCCTGAAGGTGCGTACGCGTGGGTTACCAGGGCATGAACGCCGATACCGGCCGTGCCCGTCAAGAGCCTTCCCGCCGCACCGCGGTTTCCGTTACCCACCCGTACTGCAGCATGCCTGCCCGTTCACGCATGGTGTCCGGTTGCAGCCGGATCGTTATGCTCAATTTCAGCTCAGATGTAATGACGCTGGTCGCACCGCGTGCTTAATGTCCTCCCAACCGAGGAGGACGGAGCAAGAAGCCGATGAGCGGAGTGTCAGTGACCAAGGGCGCGGAGGATGCCGCACCGACGGCGAGCGACCTGGTCGTGCTGAGCAACGTCAACAAGCACTTCGGCGCGCTGCATGTGCTCCAGGACATCGACCTGACCATCGCCCGTGGCGAGGTCGTGGTCGTCATCGGACCGTCCGGGTCCGGGAAGTCCACGCTGTGCCGCACCATCAACCGCCTGGAGACGATCGACTCCGGCACGATCACCATCGACGGCAAGCCGCTGCCCCAGGAGGGCAAGGAGCTCGCCCGGCTGCGCGCCGACGTCGGCATGGTCTTCCAGTCGTTCAACCTCTTCGCGCACAAGACCGTGCTGGAGAACGTCATGCTGGGCCAGGTCAAGGTCCGCAAGGCGGACAAGCGCGTGGCGGAGGAGAAGGCCCGGACCCTGCTCGACCGCGTGGGCGTCGGCTCGCAGGCCGACAAGTACCCGGCGCAGCTCTCCGGCGGGCAGCAGCAACGCGTGGCGATCGCCCGGGCGTTGGCCATGGACCCGAAGGTCATGCTCTTCGACGAGCCGACCTCGGCGCTCGACCCCGAGATGATCAACGAGGTCCTCGAGGTGATGCAGCAGCTGGCGCGCGACGGGATGACGATGGTGGTCGTCACCCACGAGATGGGGTTCGCGCGCTCGGCCGCCAACCGCGTCGTCTTCATGGCGGACGGCCGGATCGTCGAGGAGGCGTCGCCCGAGCAGTTCTTCAGCAGTCCGCGCAGCGACCGGGCCAAGGACTTCCTGTCGAAGATCCTCCACCACTGATGGCCAGGGCCACCGACGGCCGGCGCCACTGACGGCCGGGATCACTGATGGCCACGATCACTGATGGCCACGATCACTGATGGCCAGGATCTTCGTACGACGCCTGGCGACCAACGAACCACGACTCAAGGGATGTTCACCATGAAGCTCCGCAAGACGGCGGCCGTGGCCGTCGCTGTGCTCGCGCTGACCGCGACCGCCTGCGGCGGCAAGGAGGGCTCCGCCGGTGACAAGCCGAGCGGTGTGCAGCCGGGCGCGTCGAACGCGCCGGCCCTGCCGAAGTACATCGTCGCCACGGACGTGAACCTCGACTCGCCCACCTTCAAGGCGGCCAAGGAGCGCGGCAAGCTGATCATCGGCTCCAAGGCCGACCAGCCGTACCTCGGCTTCGAGGATCAGGCGACCAAGCAGCGTTCCGGCTTCGACATCGAGATCGCCAAGATGATCGCCGCCGACCTGGGCTTCACCGAGAACCAGATCGAGTGGAAGACCGTCGACTCCAGCACCCGCGAGACCGCGATCTCCAAGGGCCAGGTCGACTACTACGTCGGTACGTACACGATCAACGACAAGCGCAAGGCGCTGGTCGGCTTCGCGGGGCCGTACTACAAGGCCGGCGCCGACCTCCTCGTGCGCAAGGACGAGACCTCGATCACCGGTCCGGAGACCGTCAAGGGCAAGAAGGTCTGTTCCATCAAGGGCTCCACCCCGCTGCAGGAGATCAAGAAGCCGCAGTACGGCGCCCAGGCCACCGAGCTCGCCAAGTACTCGGACTGCGTCCAGCAGCTGCTCACCAAGCAGGTCGACGCCCTGACGACGGACGACGCGATCCTCAAGGGCTACGCCGCGCAGAACCCGGCCAAGCTGAAGGTCATCGGCAAGCCGTTCACCGAGGAGCCGTACGGCGTGGGCCTCAACAAGGACGACAAGGTCCTGCGCGAGGCGATCAACAAGTCGCTGGAGAACCGCGTCAAGGACGGCACGTACAAGAAGATCTACGAGGCGACCCTCGGCCTGTCCGGCTCCGCCTACACCGAGCCGCCGGCGATCGTCCGCTACTGATCACCACAGCTCCGGCTGTGCCTGCTGTAGCGCCCCGTACGCCGCGCGTGCGGGGCGCTACAGCCCTTGCTCACCCAAGACCGCTGCCCGTAAGCCGCTGACCGCCGACGCGGAGACCTCATGAACGTACTGCTGGACTATTTCCCGGATTTCCGTGACGGCTTCATAGGAACCGTGTCGATCACCCTCGTCAGCTCGGTCATCGCGCTGGTCCTCGGCATCGTCATCGCCGGCTTCCGGGTCTCGCCCGTCCCGCCGCTGCGCTTCTTCGGCACCCTCTGGGTCACCCTGCTGCGCAACACGCCGCTGACGCTGCTCTTCCTGGTCTCCTTCTTCGTCGTCCCGGAGATCCTCTTCCCGGGCATGAGCCCCTTCCTCCTGGGTGCGCTCGCGCTCGGCTTCTACACGTCCGCCTTCATCTGCGAGGCCGTGCGGTCGGGCATCAGCACCGTGCCCGTCGGGCAGGCCGAGGCCGCCCGCTCGCTCGGCATGACGTTCAGCCAGACCCTCCGCATGATCGTGCTGCCGCAGGCCACCCGGACCGTGCTGCCGCCGCTGAGCTCCATCTTCATCGCGCTCACCAAGAACTCGGCCATCGCCGGCGCCTTCAGCGTCGCCGACCTCTTCGGCTGGCAGAAGCTCATGAGCGAGCAGGGTTACGACATCGCGCCCATCTTCCTCTGGGTCGCCCTGGGATACCTGGTCATCACCTTCACCATCAGCGGCATCTTCCGCCTGCTGGAGAGCCGCATGGGAGTCGCCCGATGAGCGCCAGCGTTCTCTACGACGCGCCCGGCCCCAAGGCCGTCGTCCGCAACCGCGTCTACGCCGTCGTCGGCTCGCTCGCCATCCTCGCGCTGATCGCCGTCAGCGTCGTACGGCTGAGCGAGAAGGGGCATCTCGCCTATGAGATGTGGGACATCTTCAACTACACGGGCATCCGGCAGAACATCCTCGACGGCATCGTCGCGACCCTGAAGGCGTTCGGCATCGCGGCGGTCGGCTCGCTGCTGCTCGGGGTGGTCCTGGCGGTCGGCCGGCTCTCCGACCACAAGCCGGTCCGGTGGCTGGCGACCGGTTTCATCGAGCTGTTCCGCTCCATCCCGCTGCTGATCACGATCTACGCCGTGTGGGTCGGCTTCCTGACCGACTACTCGATGTGGGCGCTGGCGATCGGCCTGTCGATCTACAACGGCTGTGTCCAGGCCGAGGTGCTGCGCGCCGGCATCAACGCCGTACCGAAGGGCCAGCGTGAGGCCGCGTACGCGCTCGGCATGAGCAAGACGCAGGTCATGACCACGGTGCTGATGCCGCAGGCCGTCCGCTCCATGCTGCCGACGATCATCAGCCAGCTGGTGGTCACGCTCAAGGACACCTCGCTCGGCTTCATCATCCTCTACCCCGAGCTGCTCAACTCGGCGCGGCTGATCGCCTCGAACACGCAGGTCAACGGGCAGTACCCGTACGTCTCGACGATCGTGGTCGTCGGCGCGATCTACGTCGCGATGTGTCTGGCGCTGTCGGCGCTGGCCACCTGGATCGAGAAGCGCGGGCGCCGTGCCAAGACCGGCATCGGGATGGCCTCGGCCGCCGAGCCCGCCTCCTCCGCGACCGCGACGGTACTCAGTGGGGACGCCGGGCAGGCGTTGGGCAAGACGGTCACCATGGGCACGCCCGGGGGCGGGGCCGACGGCGCCGGCGGAGGCGGAGCCGGGACCGGCGGTTCGTAAGGCTGGGCCGTAGGGCTCGAACCGTATGGGCTGGACCGTATTGGCTGGACCGTATGGCTTGTGAGGGCAGTGGCGTTCGCGTCGCTGCCCTCGTCACTTGACGCAAGCACCGGCAGTGGGTTGCATACGTTGTGTGATCACCTCGCGCCCGGCTCCGGCCGCCCGTCCTGCCGATTCTGGTGTTTCTGCTGTTCCCGCGGTGGCTGTTGACGGGGTCGCGCCGTGGACCCGGTGATCGTGGCCGGCGCGGGCCCGGTCGGGCTCGCGCTGTCCCTCGCGCTGGCCGCGCGGGGCGTCCCCTCCGTCGTCCTGGACGAGGGCCCCGGCACGGACGAACCGCGCGCGGCCAGGACCGCCGTGCTGCGCCCGGACACGGCGGGGTTCGTGGAGCGCCTCGGGTGCACGACCGTACGGGGCGAGGGGGCCCGCTGGAGCGGTTGGCGCTCGATGCGGCGCAAGCAGGAGACGCGGCACGTGCTCTTCGCGGAGCGCGCGGAACCGTTCGCCCCGGACGGGGACGCCGACCCGGTCTCGCCGCTGCACATCGCGCAGCACGCCCTGGCGCGCGGGCTGCGGGAGGCCATCACCGCGCTGCCGCGGCCCGGGCTGGTGCGGGTGGTCGCGCACAGCCGGGTGGACGCGGTCGAGCAGGACGCCGACGGCATCACCGTGCACACGCGCGGGCCCGAGTCGACCTGGTGGCGCGGCAGTTACCTGATCGGCTGCGACGGGGCCCGCTCCACCGTGCGCAAGCTGCTGGGGGTGCGCTTCCCCGGGCGTACGGCGGTCGAGCGCCACGCCGTCGCCACCCTGCGCACGGAACTCCCCTGGCCCGGCGAGGGGCTGCTGCACCGTCAGCCGCCGTGGCGCGGCGCGGGCGAGGAGGTGACGGCGCGGCCGCTGCCGGGCGGCACGTGGCGGCTGGACTGGCTGCTGCCGCCGCGCGGCGACCTGGTGACGCCCGACGCGCTGGTCGCGCGGATCCGCGAGACGCTGGGCGGCTGGTGCGGCCGGACCCCGGCGTACGACCTGATCGACACGGGCGTCTACACGCTGCACCACCGGCTCGCCAAGCGGTGGCGCGTGGAGCGGGCCTTCCTCGCCGGGGACGCGGCCCATCTGCTGGGGGCGCTCGGTACGCAGGCGCTGGACGAGGGGCTGCGGGACGTCGACAACCTGGCCTGGAAGCTGGCGCTGGCCTGGCACCACGGCGCCTCGGAGGCGCTGCTCGACAGCTACCAGGACGAGCGGCGCACGGCGGTCGCGGCGCGGCTGCGGGCCGCCGACCAGTCGCTCCCGGTGCTGCGGGGCGCCGGCGGGCTGCGCACGTACCTGCGGGGCGGCGGGCACGACGCGCTGCTGACGGACGGCCACGTGGGGCACGGGCCGCTCGGCGCGCCCCCCGCGTACCCCCACTCCCCCCTCGCGCCTCCGTACGCCGAGGGGCACATGGCCGTGGGCACAGCGCCGGGCGCGCCGGTCGCCGACGTGCGGGTGACGGCGCCGGAGGACGGCACGACCGGGCGGCTGCGCGACCGGCTGGGGCGGGGCCGCCTGCTGGTGGTGCTGGTCGCGCCCGGGACGGGCGTGTGGGACCGGCGGCACTGGATGACCGCGGGGGTGATGCCCCGGCTCGCGGCGGCGGTGGAGGCGCTGCCGGTCACCGGCGAGCTGCTGGTCACGGAGGCGTATCCGGGGGCCGCCGCGCACACCGTGCTGCTGGTGCGGCCCGACGGGCATCTGGCGGCGGCGTTCGCCGGGGTACGGCCGGAGGAGCTGCGCGCGGCGGCCGACGCGGTGCGGGGCGGCGCCCCGGAGGCGGCACGGCGCGACCGGGCGGCCGCGGACGCGGACGCGGCGTTCAGCCGCGGTTGACGGTCGATTGACCGTCACGGGCGTCCATGGTGTACTCCGGATCATGAACGGCACCGTGGTACGCCTGTGGCGGAGGGTCCATATGGACCTGCTCCGCTACGCGGGCTGCGTGTGTCGTCCGTCCTGCTGAACTCGCCTCTTTTCCCTGCGTACGCCGGTGTTTCCGTCCCGCGCGTGCGCGTCTTCGCGACTTCCAGGACGGTTTCCCGTGTCCCAGCATGTCTTCTCCCCGCATGCCCCCTCCCCGCATGTCTCCGCACGCCCTGTCGGCCGCGCCGCCGACCCCGCGGCGCCGAACGCCGCCGAGCTGCTCGACTTCGCCCGCCGTACCGCCGCCGACACCGCGCTGATCGCTTCCCTTCCGCTCGATCCGGAGGGCCGCACCTGGGTGCGGCTGGACGGCCCGGGCGGCAGTGAGGCGTGGCTCATCGGGTGGCCGCCGGGCTCCGGTACGGGGTGGCACGACCACGCCGAGTCGATCGGCGCGTTCGCCACCGCGCGCGGCGAGCTCAGGGAGCAGTCGCTCTCCGTACGGCTGCCCGCGGGCGGCTGGCGGTCGCTGGAGCTGGCGGAGGACGTCGACCGCCGGCGGGTGCTGCCGGCGGGGCGCGGGCGCGCCTTCGGGCGGCACCATGTGCACGAGGTGCTGAACGCGTCGGCGACCGAGCACGCCGTCTCGGTGCACGCGTACTATCCGCCGCTGCCGCTGATCCGCCGGTTCAGCCGGACCGGCGCGGTGCTGCGGCTGGAGCAGGTCGAGCGTCCGGAGGACTGGCAGTGAGTACGGGCACGAGGTCGGAGCCGGTGGGCATCGACGAACTGCTGGAACGGGTGCGGGCCGGGCTGGAACGGGTGGCGCCCCGGGTCACGCCGCGCGCGGCGTTCGCGGCGGCCGAGGCGGGTGACGTGCTGCTGGTGGACATCCGGTACGCGGCGCTGCGCGAGCGCGACGGGCTGATTCCCGGGGCGCTGGTCGTGGAGCGCAACGAACTGGAGTGGCGCCTGGATCCGCGGGGCAGTCACCGCGCGCCGCAGGCAGTGAGCCACGACCTGCGGATCGTGGTCGTGTGCAACGAGGGCTACGCCTCCTCGCTGGCGGCGGCGTCCCTGCAACAGCTGGGCCTCCACCGCGCGACGGACCTGATCGGCGGCTTCCAGGCGTGGCGGGCGGAGGGCCTGCCGGTCGAGCCCGCGGGGCGGGGGGAGGCGGCGGGGCCGTCGGTGTCGGCCGCGCCGTGACCGGTCAGCTGGGGTCGAACGGCAGGTCGTCCGTGTCCTCGCCCTCCTCCTCCAGGGCCTGGCGGACCACGCGCAGGGCCAGGCCCTCGGGGTAGCCCTTGCGGGCGAGCATGCCCGCGAGGCGGCGGAGGCGGCGGTCGCGGTCGAGGCCGCGGGTGGCGCGGAGCTTGCGCGCCACGAGCTCGCGGGCCGTGGCCTCCTCCTGCTCGGCGTCGAGCTGCCCGACGGCCTCGTCGATCAGCTCGGCGTCCACGCCCTTGGTGCGCAGCTCCCGGGCGAGGGCGCGGCGGGCCAGGCCCCGGCCGTGGTGCCGGGACTCCACCCACGCGTCCGCGAAGGCCGCGTCGTCGATGAGGCCGACGTCCTCGAAGCGGGAGAGGACCTCCTCGGCGACCTCGTCCGGGATCTCGCGTTTGCGCAGGGCGTCCGCGAGCTGCTTGCGCGTGCGGGGGGTCCCGGTGAGCAGGCGCAGGCAGATCGCCCGCGCCCGCTCAGCCGGATCCTGGGGCGACAGCTCCTGCTCGGCCCTCGACGAGTCGGTGCTGTCGCCCGGCCATTCGGTGCGGCGCGCCATGGGCTAGGCCTTGGCCGCCGTGGCCTTGGTCGCCTTGGTGGCCTTCGCCGCCGGAGCGGGCACCGACTTCGCGGTGTCGTCCGTGGCGGCCACGTCACCCGCCGCGTCCGCGGCCGGCTCGGCCGCCGGGGTCTCCGGGCGGACGCCGACGCCCAGCTTCTCCTTGATCTTCTTCTCGATCTCGTTGGCGAGGTCGGGGTTGTCCTTCAGGAAGTTCCGGGCGTTCTCCTTGCCCTGGCCCAGCTGGTCGCCCTCGTACGTGTACCAGGCGCCCGCCTTGCGGACGAAGCCGTGCTCCACGCCCATGTCGATCAGGCCGCCCTCGCGGCTGATGCCCTGGCCGTAGAGGATGTCGAACTCGGCCTGCTTGAAGGGCGGCGCGACCTTGTTCTTCACGACCTTGCAGCGGGTGCGGTTGCCGACCGCCTCCGTGCCGTCCTTGAGGGTCTCGATGCGGCGGATGTCGATGCGCACGGAGGCGTAGAACTTCAGCGCGCGGCCACCGGTCGTGGTCTCCGGCGAGCCGAACATCACACCGATCTTCTCGCGGAGCTGGTTGATGAAGATCGCCGTGGTCTTGGACTGGTTGAGCGCGCTGGTGATCTTCCGGAGCGCCTGGCTCATCAGACGGGCCTGGAGACCGACGTGCGAGTCGCCCATCTCGCCCTCGATCTCGGCGCGCGGGACGAGCGCCGCGACCGAGTCGATGACGATCAGGTCGAGCGCGCCGGAGCGGACGAGCATGTCCACGATCTCCAGGGCCTGCTCGCCGTTGTCGGGCTGGGACAGGATGAGGTTGTCGATGTCGACGCCGAGCTTCCTGGCGTACTCGGGGTCGAGGGCGTGCTCCGCGTCGACGAACGCGACCTGGCCGCCGGCCTTCTGCGCGTTGGCCACGGCGTGCAGGGTCAGGGTCGTCTTACCGGAGGACTCGGGGCCGTAGATCTCCACCACACGGCCGCGCGGCAGGCCGCCGACGCCGAGCGCGACGTCGAGCGCGGTCGAGCCGGTCGGGATGACCTCGATGGGCTCCCTCGACCGCTCGCCCATGCGCATCACTGCGCCCTTGCCGAATTGCCGTTCAATCTGTGCGAGCGCGGCGTCGAGCGCCTTCTCGCGGTCGGTACCTGCCATGGGTTCCACCCGGTTTGCTTGTGTCGATCGCTTCACGTCAAAGACGCTAACCCCTGCCACTGACAATGGGCCCCGCCGTCCCTCCGGCCTGTGGATAACTCTGTGGACAACTCCGTGAACAGCTTCACGTACCCCCGGAATTCCGGGCCGGAACCCCATAAGAATGGATGTTCGATTTTAGTGTCAAGCGCGCCGCGCCGGGCCCGGCTCAGGCCCCGTCGCGCGGCGGAGCCTGGTCGGGGAGGCGGGGCAAGGCCTCGTCGCCGGCCTGGTCCGCCTGGTCCCTCTTGGCGCGCAGCGCCCGCTGCACCCGGGCCAGGACCATCTCGCCGTGGCGCCGGTGACCGTGAACGCGCGGGTCCTCCGTCACGTCGTACCGCTTCACGTAAGCCCCGAGGAACGCCTGGAGGGTGGCGACCGCCGGGATCGCGATGAGGGCCCCGACCGCGCCCAGCAACGCCGTGCCGGCGACGACCGACCCGAAGGCCACGGCCGGGTGGATGTCGACGGACTTGGCGGTGAGCTTCGGCTGCAGCACGTAGTTCTCGAACTGCTGGTACACCACCACGAACACCAGCACCCACAGCGCGTACCAGGGGTTCTCGGTGAAGGCGATCAGCATCGGCAGGGCGCCCGCCAGGTACGTGCCGATGGTCGGGAGGAACTGCGACACCAGGCCCACCCACACCGCGAGCGCGGGCGCGTACGGCACGCTCAGGAACTCCAGCAGGACGTAGTGCGCCAGGCCCGAGATCAGGGCCATCAGGCCGCGCGAGTACAGATAGCCGCCGGTCTTGTCGACGGCGATCTCCCAGGCGCGCAGCACCTCGGCCTGCTTGGCCGGCGGGAGCACGGAGCACAGGGCCCGGCGCAGCCGGGGCCCGTCGGCCGCGAAGTAGAACGAGAAGAGGAAGATCGTCAGCAGCTTGAACAGCCCGCCGAGCACGGTCGCGGAGACGTCCAGCACACCGCTGGCGCTGTTCTGGACGTACTTGCGCAGCCAGTCCGAGCGCAACAGGCTGTCCTGGACCTCGACCCGGGACAGCTCGGTCTGGAAGGTGTGGTTGATCCACTTGATCAGGGAGTCGAGATACCGGGGGAAGTCCTCGACGATCTCGATGATCTGCCCCGCCAGCATGGAGCCGAGGAGCACGACGAACCCGACGGCGACGACCAGGACCGCGAAGAACACCAGGAAGGTGGCGAGACCGCGGCGCATGCCGCGGGCCGCCATCCGCCCGACCGCAGGCTCGACGGCCAAGGCCAGGAAGAAGGCGATCAGGATGTTGATCAGCAGGCCGATGAGCTGGTGGAACGCCCAGTTGCCGAGCTGGAAGCAGGCGTAGAGGGCCAGGGCGAGCACCATCGCACGCGGCAGCCAGCGGGGCATACGGCCGCCGGCCGGGGGCGCGGCGGGCGCCTTCCCGGTCGGGGGCACGGTGGTCGTCGTCTCGTTCTCGTCAGTCGGGGCCACGGGGCAAGTCTCGCGTACTGCTCGGACAATCGGCTCCTGCCCCGGACCATCTCCGGCCATCCACGGACGGCACGGGCGGTGAACCGCCGCGCGTCAGCGCTTGTCCGCGGGGACGCCCACCGCCTCGCACACCGCCCGCCACACGTCCTTCGCCTCCCAGCCGGCCCGCAGCGCCTCGTGCACCGTACGGCCGCCGAGCTCGGACATCACATGGTCCCGTGCGAAGGACTCGGCGTACGCGGAACCGAAGTGGTCCGCCATACGCTCCCAGAAAATCGTCAACCGCATGAACCCAGTATCCCGCTCCTGAGAGTGCAGCCCTGTCCGTGCGGCTTGCCGAAAGCCCTTTCCGCCCTACCGTCGGTACATGGCTGGAACTCCCCTCGCCGGAACTCCCCTCGCACGCGCCGAGCACTTCGTCTGGCTGACGGCCCGCGTGCTCGAACAGCGGCGGTTCGCGTACCACTTCCTCGGCGGCGGCGCCGACGCGGTCGAGGCCGCCCTCACCGCGTACCTCAACGAGGACGGCGGCTACGGGCACGCGCTGGAGCCGGATCTGCGCGGCCCCGTCAGCCAGCCGCTGCACACGGCGCACGCGCTGCGGGTGCTGGACTCCATCGGCCGCTGCGGCGGGATGCGCGTGGAGCGCGTGTGCCGCTACCTGACGGGGGTGTCCACGGGGGACGGCGCGCTGCCCGCGCTGCACCCCTCGGTGCGCGGCTACCCGATCGCGCCGTTCCTGCCGGTCGTCGACGACCCGCCCAGCGACCTGCTCGCCACCGGCCCCGTGGTGGGCCTGCTCCACCGCAACCAGGTGTGGCACGCGTGGCTGTTCCGCGCCACGGACTTCTGCTGGGCCGCCGTCGAGGGCCTGGAGAAGTCGCACCCGTACGAGATCCAGGCCGCGGTCGCGTTCCTGGACGGCGTCCCGGACCGGGGCAGGGCGGAGGCCGTGGCGGACCGGCTGGGCCGGGCGGTGCGGGAGCAGCGGCTCGCGGTGCTCGACCCGGCGCGCGCCGAGGACTTCCCGGTCCCGCCCGGGTACGCGCCCGGCGAGCACCACTTCCCGCACGACTACGCGCGCGTGCCGGACTCCCTGGCCCGGCGCTGGTTCACGGACGAGGAGATGGCCCGCTCGCTGGACCACCTCGCCGCCGAGCAAGGGGAGGACGGGGGCTGGCCGATCCGCTGGCGCCAGTGGGCGCCGGGGACGGCACTGGAGTCGCGTCCGATCGTGACGATCGAGGCGCTGCGCACGCTGCGGGCGTACGGCCGCCGGATCGGCTGAACCGGCGCGGCTGTACCGGAGGGGCCCGCCGTCAGCCGCCCATGGCCCGTACCACCGCCGTCACCACGACCGCGGCGGCGACCACCACCAGGAAGGGCGCGCGCAGGACCAGGGCGAGCGCCGCCGCCGCGAGGCCCACACCGCGCGCGTCGACGACCAGGGCGCCGCCCGCGCTGAAGGTCTGCTGCGCGGTCAGGGCGGCCAGCAGGGCGACGGGCAGCAGCGCCGACAGCCGCTGGACGAGGGGCTTCTCCAGGGTCGCGGCCGGGACGAGGAGGCCGGTCAGCTTCAGCAGGTAGCAGCCGGCGGCGGTCAGGCCGATGGCGATCCAGACGCTCAACGCTCCACCCCCTGCGGTCCGTCGCCGATGGCCCGGCGTCCCCGGAACCACAGCACTGCCGGTGCCGCGAGCGCCGCGACGAGCACCGGCACCCCGGCGGGCAGCAGCGGCAGGGACACGAGCCCCAGCACGACGGCGAGCCCGGCGACGGCCCGCTCGGTGGCCGTACGGAGCATGGGGGCGAGCAGGGCGAGGAAGACGGCCGGTCCGGCGGCGTCCAGGCCCAGGGCGTTGGTGTCGCCGATGGCCTCGGCTCCCAGGGCGCCGAGGAACGTGGTGAGGTTCCACAGCACGTACAGGGTGAGCCCGGTGACGGTGAAACCGATCCGCGCGGCGCGGCGCGTGGGCTGGGCGAGGGAGACGGCGGCGGTCTCGTCGATGACCCAGTGGGCCCCGAGCGGGCGTACGAGGCGGGGCAGGGCGAGCAGCTGGGACAGGCGCAGCCCGTAGAAGGCGTTGCGGGTTCCGAGGAAGAAGGCGCCGGCCGCCGCGGTGAAGGGGTTCCCGCCGGCCGCGAGCGCTCCCACGAGCGCGAACTGCGAGGCGCCGGTGAAGACCAGGAGGCTGAGCGCGCAGGTCTGGAGGAGGCTCAGCCCCGCGCCGGCCGAGGTCACGCCGAAGGCGAAGCCGGAGAGGCCGACGGCCAGCCCCACGCCGAGCGCGTCGCGGACGACGGCGCTGTCGGGCTTGCCCACGGGCGGCTCGGGCGGCGCGGAAGGCCCGGACGGCGCGGTTATCGGGTGTCCGGGTTCTCCGAGGTCTGTGCTGAGTGCTGTCTGTTCTGCCACGCCGGGGACGCTACGGGCGGGCGCCGTCCCCGGTCTTGTACGTTCTTGCGCGTTCCCGCTGGTAGGCGCCCGGCGGTACGCCGACGACGCGGGTGAAGTGCCGGTTCAGGTGCGGCTGGTCGGTGAAGCCGACCGCGACGGCCGCCGCCGCGGGCGCGGTGCCGGCCTCCAGCAGGCGGCGGGCGGCGCGTACGCGCGCGTTGGTGAGCCAGGTGTGCGGCGGCATGCCGTAGGTGGCCTTGAAGGCCCGCAGCAGGGCGAACGGGCTGGTGCCCAGTTCGCGTGCGAGCTGCTCCAGGGAGGGCGGCTCGGCCATCCGCTCCTGGAGGAGCTCCCTGGCCAGGGACGCCGTGCGGGCCCCGGCGGCGCGCGGCGCGCGGTCGGGCAGCGTCTGGCCGTGGCGGCGCAGCAGCCGGGCGACGGCGACGCGCAGGAGGCTGTCGGCGGCCAGCGCGTTGCCCTCCTCGGCCGCCCGGTGCACGGCGCGGACGAGCCGGGCGGTGTCCTCGTCCTCGACGATGGTCTCGGAGAAGCCGGGCGTGCCGCGCAGTGTGGTCTCCTCCGCCGCGATCCCGGCCACCAGGGCCGACGACGGGTAGAGGGTCGCGTACGACCAGCCTTCGGGGGCGCCGGCGTGCGCGGAGTGCGGCACCTCCGGGTTGATCATGACGACGGTGCCGGGGCGGGCGCGGATCGTGCCCTCCGGCATGACCACGTCCTCGATCCCGCGGCGGACCGCGCCGAGGACGAACCCCTCGTGGCTGTGGCGCGCGAAGGAGTGGCGTACGTAGCGCGCCCGGAGGAGGTCGAGCCCGGGCACGCCGGGGTAGGTCCAGTGCCTGGCCCACTCGCCGTCCCGGCCGCCGCCCCGCTCTCCGCCGCGCCGCTCCCCGTTCCGCTCACTCGCCATGACTCCATTCTGCGCCCCGCCGCACGCCTCCGACCTGCGCGTCCATGGCGCGCACGGGCGGCCGGCACCGCCGCCGGGCCGCATTGTCAGTGGTGGGGTGCACGATGGTGGACATGGCCAGGACTGCGCTCGACTCCTTCTCCCCCGCGACCCGCGCCTGGTTCACGGGGGCCTTCAGCGCGCCCACCGCCGCGCAGGAGGGTGCCTGGCGGGCGATCGGCGCGGGCTCGGACGTGCTGGTGGTGGCGCCGACCGGATCGGGCAAGACCCTGGCCGCGTTCCTCGCCGCGCTGGACCGGCTCACCGCCACCCCACCGCCCGCGGACGCGAAGAAGCGCTGCCGGGTGCTGTACGTGTCGCCGCTGAAGGCG
Source organism: Streptomyces sp. NPDC093546 (assembly GCF_044765045.1). NCBI lineage: Bacteria > Bacillati > Actinomycetota > Actinomycetes > Kitasatosporales > Streptomycetaceae > Streptomyces > Streptomyces sp. NPDC093546. The sequence goes on from NZ_JBIWJG010000014.1 coordinate 190,609, forward strand.
CTCGCCGTCGACGTCGAGCGCAATCTGCGCAGTCCGCTGACCGGCATCCGCCAGGAGGCGGTGCGCCTGGGGCTGCCCGAGCCGGAGGTGCGCGTCGGCATCCGCTCCGGTGACACCCCGGCCGCCGAGCGGCGCGCGCTGGCCACCCGGCCGCCGGACATCCTGATCACCACGCCCGAGTCGCTGTTCCTGATGCTCACCTCCGCCACGCGGGACGCCCTGTCCGGCGTCGAGACGGTGATCCTCGACGAGGTCCACGCCGTCGCCGGTACGAAGCGGGGCGCGCATCTGGCCGTGTCCCTGGAGCGGCTGGACGAGCTGCTGCCGCGCCCGGCGCGCCGTATCGGCCTGTCGGCGACGGTGCGCCCGGTGGACGAGGTGGCCCGCTATCTGTCCCCGCAGCGGAAGGTGGAGATCGTCCAGCCGCCTTCCGGCAAGGAGTTCGACCTGTCCGTCGTCGTCCCGGTCGAGGACCTCGGCGAGCTCGGGGGCTCCCCCGCCACGGACACCGACCAGGCCGAGCGGCCGTCGATCTGGCCGCACGTCGAGGAGCGGATCGCCGACCTCGTGCAGGCGCACCGCTCGACGATCGTCTTCGCCAACTCGCGGCGGCTGGCCGAGCGCCTGTGCAACCGGCTCAACGAGATCGCCTACGAGCGCGCCACCGGCGAGGCCCTCCCCGAGGACCAGTCGCCGGCCGAGCTGATGGCCCAGTCGGGCGCGGCGAAGGGCGCCCCGCCGCTGCTGGCCCGGGCGCACCACGGGTCGGTCTCCAAGGAGCAGCGGGCCCTGGTCGAGGAGGACCTCAAGGCGGGCCGGCTGCCCGCCGTGGTCGCCACCTCCAGCCTGGAGCTGGGCATCGACATGGGCGCGGTGGACCTGGTCGTGCAGGTCGAGTCGCCGCCGTCCGTCGCCTCCGGGCTCCAGCGCGTCGGCCGGGCCGGGCACCAGGTGGGCGCGGTGTCCACCGGTGTCGTCTTCCCGAAGTACCGCGGCGACCTGGTGCAGGCGGCCGTGGTCACCGAGCGGATGCGCAGCGGGTCCATCGAATCGATGCGCATCCCGTCCAACCCGCTGGACGTGCTGGCCCAGCAGCTGGTCGCCATGGTCGCCCTGGACACCTGGCAGTTCGACGACCTGCTCGCGGTGGTGCGGCGGGCGGCGCCCTTCGCGTCGCTCCCGGAGTCGGCGTTCACCGCCGTCCTGGACATGCTCGCCGGGCGCTATCCCTCCGACGCGTTCGCCGAGCTGCGCCCGCGCGTGGTGTGGGACCGCATCGCCGGCACCATCACGGGCCGGCCGGGGGCCCAGCGCCTCGCGGTCACCTCGGGCGGCACGATCCCGGACCGCGGCCTGTTCGGGGTCTTCCTGGCGGGTGCCGACCCGAAGAAGGGCGGCGGCCGGGTAGGCGAGCTCGACGAGGAGATGGTGTACGAGTCGCGCGTCGGTGACGTGTTCACGCTCGGCACCTCCTCCTGGCGGATCGAGGACATCACGCGCGACCGGGTGCTGGTCTCCCCCGCACCGGGCGTCCCGGGACGGCTGCCGTTCTGGAAGGGCGACCAGCTCGGCCGGCCCCTGGAGCTGGGCCGCGCGGTGGGGGCGTTCCTCCGCGAGGTCGGCTCGCTGGAGCCGGACGACGCCCGGCTGCGCCTGGTGGCGGCCGGCCTGGACGCGTGGGCGGCGGACAACCTCCTGGCGTACCTGGACGAGCAGCGCCGCGCCTGCGGCCATGTCCCGGACGACCGCACCATCCTGGTGGAGCGGTTCCGCGACGAGCTGGGCGACTGGCGGGTGGTGGTCCACTCGCCGTTCGGCGCCCAGGTGCACGCCCCCTGGGCCCTGGCGCTCGGCGCCCGCCTCTCCGAGCGGTACGGCATGGACGCCCAGGTGATGCACGCGGACGACGGCATCGTCCTGCGGCTGCCCGACGCCGACCTGATGGGCCTGGACCTGCTCGACCCCGACCCTGCCGCCGCGCCCGGCCCGGAGTACGACAGCGAGCAGGCTCCGGTCGGCGCCGCCGACGTCCTCTTCGACAAGGGCGACGTCGGCCAGATCGTCACCGACCAGGTGGGCGGCTCCGCGCTCTTCGCCTCCCGGTTCCGTGAGTGCGCGGCCCGCGCCCTGCTGCTGCCGCGCCGCACCCCCGGGAAGCGCACTCCGCTGTGGCAGCAGCGCCAGCGCGCGGCCCAGCTGCTGCAGGTGGCGAGCGAGTTCGGCTCCTTCCCGATCGTGCTGGAGGCCGTCCGGGAGTGCCTCCAGGACGTCTTCGACGTGCCGGGCCTCCAGGAGCTGATGGGCGACATCGAGTCCCGCCGCGTCCGCCTGGTCGAGGTCACCACACCCGAACCGTCCCCCTTCGCCCGCTCGCTGCTCTTCGGGTACGTGGCCCAGTTCCTGTACGAGGGCGACTCCCCACTCGCCGAGCGACGGGCGGCCGCCCTGTCCCTGGACTCGCGTCTGCTGGCCGAGCTGCTGGGCCAGGCGGAGCTGCGGGAGCTGCTCGACGCGGACGTCCTGACCGAGCTGGAGCGCGAACTGCAGTGGCTCGTCGAGGACCGCCGCGTCAAGGACGTGGAGGGCGCCGCCGACGCCCTGCGGGTCCTCGGCCCCCTCACCGACGCCGAGCTGGCCGAGCGCGGCGCCGACCCGGAATGGGCCCGGGACCTCGCCAGGACCCGCCGGGCGATCCGCGTCCGGATCGCCGGAGCCGACCACTGGGCGGCCGTCGAGGACGCGGGCCGGCTGCGCGACGCCCTGGGCACCGCGCTGCCGGTCGGCGTCCCGGAGGCGTTCACCGAGCCGGTGAAGGACCCGCTCGGCGACCTGCTCGCGCGGTACGCGCGCACCCACGGCCCATTCACGTCCTCGCAGGCCGCCTCCCGCTTCGGTCTGGGCACCGCCGTCACCGACGGCGCCCTGCACCGCCTGGCCGCGAGCGGTCGCGTCGTCCAGGGCGAGTTCCACCCCTCCGGCATCGGCCAGGAGTGGTGCGACGCCGCCGTTCTGCGCCGGCTGCGCCGCCGCTCCCTGGCCGCCCTGCGCCACGAGCTGGAGCCGGTCCCGCCGGCCGCCCTCGCGACCTTCCTGCCCCAGTGGCAGCACCTCGGCGGTGGCGGCCTGCGCGGCATCGACGGGCTGGCACGCGCCATCGAGCAGCTGCAGGGCGCGCCCGTCCCCGCCTCCGCGCTCGAGAAGCTGATCCTCCCGTCCCGGGTGGCCCACTACTCCCCCACCCTCCTCGACGAGCTCACCACCACGGGCGAGGTGCTGTGGGCCGGGGCCGGGGCGCTGCCCGGCAAGGACGGCTGGGTCTCGCTCTACCTCGCCGACGCCGCGCCGCTCCTCCTGCCCCCGCCCCACCCGCTGGAGCTCACCGCCCTCCACGAGTCGGTCCTCGCGACGCTCTCGGGCGGCTACGGCCTGTTCTTCCGCCAGATCGCCGACCAGGTCCGTGCCACCACCCACCCCGACGCCACCGACCCTCAACTCGCCGACGCCCTGTGGGACCTGGCCTGGTCCGGCCGGCTCACCAACGACACCCTCGCGCCGCTGCGCGCCCTGCTGGGGTCGGGGCGTACGGCCGGCGCGACCGCCCACCGCGCCAAGCGCACCGTCCCCCGCGGCCGGTACGGCACCCTCACGGCGGCCGCGCGTCCCACCGGCCGCCCCGCCTCCCGTTCCGGCCCGCCGACCGTGAGCGGCCGCTGGTCCCTGCTTCCGCCCGTCGAACCGGACCCCACGCACCGCGCCCACGCCCTGGCCCGCACCCTGCTGGACCGGCACGGCGTGGTCACGCGCGGCGCCGTGGCCGCCGAGGGCGTGGAGGGCGGCTTCTCGGCGACGTACCGCGTCCTGTCGGCGTTCGAGGACAGCGGGCAGGCACGCCGGGGTTATGTCGTCGAGGGCCTGGGCGCCGCCCAGTTCGCGATGGACGGCGCGGTCGACCGCCTGCGCGCGGCGGCGAACGCGCGTGACCGCGCCGAGCCGGGCGCCGCCCCGCGGGCGGTGGTCCTCGCCGCGGCCGACCCGGCCAACGCGTACGGCGCCGCCCTGTCCTGGCCCGAGCCCCCCACGGGCGCCGGGCACAAGCCGGGCCGCAAGGCGGGCTCCCTCGTGGTGCTCGTCGACGGCGAGCTCGCGCTCTACATGGAGCGCGGCGGCAAGACCCTGCTGTCCTGGCCCACGGACCCCGAGGACCCGGTCCTCCGGGCGGCGGCCGAGGCGCTGGCCGAGGCTGCCCGCGCGGGCTCCCTGGGCACCGTCACCGTGGAGCGGATCAACGGCGCGGCGGCCCTGACCTCGCCCCTGTCCCGCGCCCTGGAAACGGCCGGTTTCCACGCCACCCCGCGGGGCCTGCGGCTGCGCGCCTAGTAGTGCTTCGTTACCTTGGGTGATCGCGGCTGGTGGTGGGCATCTTCTTCGGTATGAGGTTGGGGGAGGTGGAACGGCTCCGGGGTGAGTTAGCGGAGTTCGTTGCCGATGTGTTCGCCTC
>NZ_JBIWJG010000015.1:0-168428 GCF_044765045.1 Streptomyces sp. NPDC093546
TCGAGGGGGTGTTTCGGGAGCGGACCGGTGGGCGTGGGGTGGATGTGGTGTTGAACGCGTTGGCTGGTGAGTTTGTGGATGCGTCGGCCCGGTTGTTGGTGCCGGGGGGCCGGTTTGTGGAGATGGGTAAGGCGGATGTGCGTGATCCCGGGTCCATGGACGGGTGTGTGTATCGGGCGTTTGATTTGGGGGAGGCGGGGCCGGATCGGATCGGGGAGATCCTGGATGAGGTGTTGAGGTTGTTCGCCCAGGGTGTGTTCGTGTTGCCGCCGGTGCGGGTGTTTGATGTGCGGCGGGTGGTGGATGCGTTTCGGTTTGTGAGTCAGGCGCGTCATGTGGGCAAGGTCGTGTTGTCGGTGCCGCGGGGGTGGGATCGGGCGGGCACGGTGCTGGTCACGGGAGGGACCGGCGCGCTCGGCGCCCTCACCGCCCGCCACCTCGTCCTCGAACACGGTGCGCGTCGGCTTCTCCTGCTGAGCCGCCGCGGCCCCGCTGCCCCCGGCGCCGCCGAGCTGGTGGCGGACCTGCGGGCGGCGGGAGCCGACGCCGAGATCGTGGCCTGCGACATCACCGACCCCGTGGCTCTGGCCGACGCGGTGCGCGGCCGGCGGATCTCCTCCGTGTTCCACGTCGCGGGCGTCCTGGACGACGGCGTGGCCACCGCCCTCACCCCCGACCGCGTCGCCCCCGTGCTCGCGGCCAAGGTCACCGCGGCCCGGCATCTGCACGAACTGCTTCCCGACGTCGAGGAGTTCGTCCTCTACTCGTCCGTCTCCGCGGCGCTGGGCAGTCCGGGACAAGGCAACTACGCGGCGGCCAACGCCTACCTGGACGCGCTCGCCCGCCACCGGCACGTCCGCGGTCTGCCCGCCCTCTCCCTCGCCTGGGGGCCGTGGGACGTGGGCGCCGGCATGACCGGCACCCTCGCCGACGGGGACCGGGACCGCGCAGCTCGTTCCGGCCTCCCGGTGACCACCGCCGAGGACGGGACGGCCCTGCTCGACGCGGCGCTGGCCGGGGCCGACCCCGCCGTGCTGCCGGGCGCCGTGGACATCACCGGGTTCACCGGCCGGCCGGACGTGCCGCACCTGCTGCGCGGCCTGGTGCGGGGGCCGCGGCGCACCGCGGCCGCCCCGGCCGGGGAGACCGGCTTCGCCGACCGGCTGCGGGCCCTGCCGGCGGACGAACGCGCCCGGGTGCTGCTGGAGCGGGTACGGGCGGAGGCGGCCGCCGTGCTCGGGTTCGCCGCGACGGCCGTGGAGTTGGACCGCCCCTTCAAGGACCTCGGCTTCGACTCGCTCACCGCGGTGGAACTGCGCAACCGGCTCGGTGCGGTCACCGGTGTCAGGCTGCCCGCCACCCTGATCTTCGATTACCCCACCCCCGAGGCGCTCGCCGAGCGGCTCGGCACCGAACTGGTGCCACCCGCACCGGGAGCGGCAGAGGCGCTGATGGCGGGCCTCGACGAGCTGGAGGCGTCGCCCCACGAGCTGTCCGCGGGCGACCGGTCCCGGCTGCGGGTCCGGCTGAGCGCCCTCCTCGCGCGGTGGGCCGACGATCACGCCGGCCCGGACCCGGACGACGACGAGGGCCAGGACGCCGACCTGCGGGCCGCCACCGAGGAGGACATCTTCGCCCTCATCGACAACGAACTGGAGAGCCCGTGACGGTTCTGCGAAGAGATCGCACCCGCGAACGCAACAACACCCCTAGAGGGGCGCGTTCCCGTGATTAGGGGGTGTTGACGACGGACCGGTGCGGGGACCATCGGAGGAGCCGGCCGAGCTGAGCCCCTCAGCATCCCCCACTCGGTACGCGCGCGGACGCAGACCGCCGTATTCCGGCCTGTCGAGTGAGCGAACTCGCCCGCCCGACAGGTTCGTTGGCAGGATGGCCAGCAGGACCGAGAGGCCCGCACCCCGATGGGCCGCCCTGTGTCTCACGTAGAAGGAATGCGGTGGACGACGTAACTCAGCACACGACCATGACGGACACGACCGGCAAGGACTCCGGGAGAGCCGAACCCGCGTTCCGCCTCGAGGGCCTGCACAAGGTGTTCGGGGACTACACAGCGGCGGATCACGTGAACATCACCGTGCGGCCCGGCTCCTTCTACGGACTCGTCGGACCGAACGGCGCGGGCAAGACCACCACCCTCTCGATGGCCGTCGGCCTCCTCAGGCCCGACGCCGGCACGGCCAAGGTCCACGGCGTCGACATCTGGGAGGAGCCGCTGAAGGCCCGCCGCCTGCTGGGCGTCCTGCCCGACGGGCTGGCCATGCCCGAGCGGCTCACCGGCCGTGAACTGCTGACGTATCTCGGCCAATTGCACGGACTCGACGCCGACGAGGTGGACCGCCGCGCCGACGAGCTGCTCGCCGTCATGGAGCTCGACGGTTCCGCCGAACGCACCCTGGTGGTGGACTACTCCACCGGTATGCGCAAGAAGGTCGGCCTGGCCACCGCCCTGCTGCACGCCCCCCGAATGCTGGTGCTCGACGAGCCCTTCGAGGCGGTCGACCCGGTCTCCGCCGCCACCATCAAGCAGATCCTGCGGCGGTTCGTCGACCGCGGCGGTTCGGTGCTGATCTCCAGCCACGTCATGGCACTGGTCGAAGAGCTGTGCGACACCGTCGGGGTGATGGCCCGGGGCCGCGTCGTCGCGGAGGGGCCGCTGGACGACGTGCGCGGCGGCCGCTCGCTCGAGGAGACCTTCGTCGACCTGGTCGGCGTGACCATCGGCGGCGGGGAGGGACTGTCGTGGTTGGCGTCCTGATCCGCATGAAACTGGCCGTGCTGCGCCACAGCACGTCCGACTCCAAAATGGCCCTCAGCGGCCTCGGGTGGGCCACCGGCATCTGCCTCGCCGTCACCACCGTCATCCTGGCCTTCCTCGACTTCTCCCAACCGCGGATGCTGATGGACGTGCTCGCGGTCACCTTCGCGCTGTGGGCGCTGGGCTGGATCGTCGGCCCCATCTTCGCGGGCGAACCCGCCCTCAACGGCGAGCACTTCCACCGCCAGCCCATCCCGCGCCGCACCCTGACCATGGGCCTGCTCGCCGCCGCGCTGGTCGCCGTCACCACCGCGATCACCGTGCTGGCGTTCGGCGCGATGATCGCCTTCGCGGCCCGCCTGAGCTGGCAGGCCGTCGTGGTGTCGGTCCCCGCCGTGGTGCTGCTCCTGCTGCTCGTGGTCCTGCTGTCCCGGGTGGTCACCCTGCTGTTCCGCGCCCTGGCCCGCTCCCGTATCGGCGGCGCCATCACCGCGACCGTCACCGCCGCGATCGTCTCGCTGTGCTCCTTCTCCTGGGTCCTGATGATCGGGATCTACCTGCTGCTGGAGTACGGCTTCCCGCCCGCCTTCTCCACCGTGGTGCGGTCGCTGCCCTCCAGCTGGGGACTGCTCGCCGTCGAGGCGGCGGGCCGCGGCGACTGGCTGTGGGCGGTGGGGCCGCTGGTCGCGCTGGCCGTGCTGGTGGCGGCGCTGTTCGCCGCGTGGAGCGCGCTCCTGGGGCCGCAGCGGCTGGCCCGCCCGGTCGTCCGCGGCTCCTCCGCACGCGAGGCCGTACGGCGTCGCCCGCTGTTCCGCGGCGACGTGGGGGCGATCTGCCTCAAGGAGCTGCGCACCTGGTGGCGCGACCCGATGCGTACGCAGAGCATCGTGCTCGGCCCGGCCTTCGCGGTCATCACCGCGCTGTTCCCGCTGATCTTCGACTTCACCGCCGCGTTCCCGTTCGTCGGCGCCGCCGGCGCGCTGATGGCCGCGGCGACCTGCGCCAACCTCTACGGGCAGGACGGCACCGCGCTCTGGCTGACCCTGACGGTGCCCGGGAAGGAGAAGGCCGACGTCCGCGCACGCCAGCTCGCCTGGCTGATCGTCTTCGGCCCGCTCACGCTGCTGCTGACGCTCGCCGGATCGCTCGTGCACGGCGACCCCGCCCTGGTGCCGTGGGCGCTCGCGGGCAACCTCGCGGCGCTCGGCGGCGGCTCCGGCCTGCTGATCTGGGCCTCCGTCGCGGTCCTGGTGCCCGGCCCCGACCCGCACAAGAGCAAGAACTCGCCGATGGACCACGGAGACGTCACGGGACAGTCGTTCCTGATGTTCTTCCTGGTCGCCCTGGCGATGTGCCCCGCGCTCGGGGTCGCCTGGGCCGGCCACGCGCTGGAGCAGCCCGCGCTGCTGTGGGCGAGCCTCCCGGTCGCCCTCCTCACGGGTGTGCTCAGCCATGTGCTGCTCGGCTCGGTGGCGGCGAAGAAGCTTCGGGACAAGGGCCCGGAACTGCTGCACCTGATGCGCTCGGGCGCCCCCACGTCGGCCAGTGCCGGCGAGGAGGAAGCCGGCAAGTCCCCGTTCGAAACGATGTCCGCCTCACGCCAGACCCTCATGTGGACGGCCATGGCCGTCGGCATCGTCGGCCTGCTCCCGCAAGGACTGGTGGCAATGGGCATCAAACTCAGCGGCTCCCCGGACAAGGTCTGGTTCCTCGCGCTGCACGTCTCCGACCCGTGGCAGTGGCCCGTGATCGCCGCCATGGTCATGATCGGCCTCGCGGGCTTCTGGTCCGCCTACTGGCTCTACCGCGCCGAGAAGAGCCGGCTCCAGGCCGCCGACGCGTGAGCCGCGCCGCCCGTGCCGCGCACCCCTGAGTCGGCCGTGCCGCCGCCCCCTGGCCAGGTGGTTTAGGGGCGGCGGCACGGAGGCTAGGGGTTGGCCGCCCGTCGGGCCCTGGCTAGCGTCCGGAGTGCTTCAGTCGAGGAAGCAGCCGGACCACACGGCGGACGCGTCCGCGCCCGCCCCGGCCGTCGGCCGGACTCGGTTCCGGTGAAACTCGCGACGTCGAGTGATTCGGGGCATTCATGTCGGATACGTACACCGGTGGTTCCGAGGCCGTGGCGATCATCGGGTACGCGTGCAGGCTGCCCGGCGCACCCGGACCGGCACCGCTGTGGGAGCTGCTCGCCGCGGGCGCCGACGCGATCACCGAGACCCCCGCCGACCGCGCGCGCGTCCCCGGAGTCCCGCGCGGCGGATTCGTCGAGCACGTCGCCGACTTCGACGCCGCCTTCTTCGGCATCTCCCCCCGCGAGGCCGCCGCCAACGACCCGCAGCAGCGCCTCGCCCTCGAACTCGCCTGGGAGGCCCTGGAGGACGCCCGGCGCGTCCCCGCCGGTCTGAGCGGCAGCCGCACCGGAGTCTTCCTCGGCGCGATCTGGGACGACTACGCGACCCTCCTGCACCGCGAGGGCGACGCCGGCATCGACCGGTACTCCATGCCCGGCCTGCAGCGCGGTGTCATCGCCAACCGCGTGTCGTACACGCTCGGCGTGCACGGCCCCAGCCTCACCGTGGACGCCGGCCAGTCCTCCTCCCTGGTCTCCGTCCACCTCGCCTGCGAAAGCCTGGCGCGCGGCGAGTCCGACCTCGCCCTCGCCGGCGGCGTCAGCCTCATCCTGGCCCCCGACAGCACCGTCGCCGCGCTGCGCTTCGGCGGACTCTCCCCGGACGGCCGCTGCTTCACCTTCGACGAACGCGCCAACGGATTCGTACGCGGCGAGGGCGGCGCCGTCGTCGTCCTCAAGCCGCTGGCCCGGGCCCTCGCCGACGGCGACCGCGTCCACGCGGTCATCCACGGCAGTGCCGTCAACAACGATGGCGGCGGCCCCAGCCTCACCGCGCCCAGCGCCGCGGCCCAGGAAGCCGTCCTGCGCACCGCCCACGCCCGCGCGGGGATCGCCCCGGACGCGCTCGGCTACGTCGAACTGCACGGCACCGGCACCCCGGTCGGCGACCCCGTCGAAGCCGCGGCCCTCGGCGCGGCCCTCGGCGCCGCGCGCACCGCGCCGCTGCCCGTCGGCTCGGTGAAGACCAACATCGGTCACCTGGAGGGCGCCGCCGGCATCGCGGGCCTGCTGAAGGCCGTGCTCGTGGTCGAGCGGGGCATCGTGCCGCCGAGCCTCAACTTCCGGTCCGCACCGGCCGGCATCCCCCTGGAGCGGCTGAACCTGCGGGTGCAGACCGAGACCGGCGCCCTGGGAGGCGAGGGCTTCGCCGGAGTCAGCTCGTTCGGCATGGGCGGCACCAACTGCCACCTGGTACTGGGCCCGGCGCCCGCCCCCACGGCCCGTACGACGGCCCGTACGGCCGACCCGGAGGCCCGTACGGCGGCCAGTACGGTGCCCGCCCCGGCTCCGGGCGCCGGCGGGAACGGGCTGCCCACGCCGGTCGTGGTCTCCGGCCACACCGCGCAGGCGCTGCGGGCTCAGGCCGCCCGGCTGCGGGACGCGGTGCAGGAAGCGGACCTGGCCGTGGCGGACGTGGCACACTCGCTGGCCACCACCCGCACCCGCTTCGCACGGACCGCCGTGCTCCTCGCCGAGGACCGCGAGCAGTTGCTCGCACAGCTCGGCGCGGTGGCCGCGGGACTGCCGGCGCCGGGCGTCAGCGAGGCCACCGCGCGCACCGGACGGCTGGCCATGCTCTTCTCGGGGCAGGGCTCCCAATGGCCCGCCATGGCCGCCGGACTCCTCGACGCCGACGAGGTGTTCACCCGTACCATCCACGCCTGCGAGGAGGCACTCGCCCCGCACACGGACTTCTCCCTGACGGACGTCCTGCGCGGCGCCGAGGGCGCCCCCACGCTGGAGCGGGTCGACGTGGTGCAGCCCGCGCTCTTCGCCGTGATGGTGGCCCTGGCCGAGACCTGGCGGTCGCTGGGTGTCGAGCCCGACGCCGTCGCCGGGCACTCCCAGGGCGAGATCGCCGCGGCCTGCGTGGCGGGCGCGTTGTCGCTGGAGGACGCGGCCGCGGTGGTCGCGCTGCGCAGCCGGGCCCTGCGCGCCCTGACCGGGCAGGGCGGGATGCTGTCCGTGCAGGCCGGGGCGGCCCGGGTCCGCCCGTGGCTGGACGAGGCGCCCACCCTCTCGCTCGCCGCCGACAACGGGCCGGCCGCGATCGTGGTGTCGGGGCCCGACGGCGCCCTCGACGACTTCGCGGCACGCTGCGCGTCACATGGCGTCGGGACCAGGCGGATACCGGTGGACTACGCCTCGCACTCGGCGCACGTCGAACGGATCCACGACGAGCTGATGACGGCACTGGCCGGCATCCGACCCCGCACGTCCGAGGTTCCGTTCCTGTCCACCGTCACCGGCGAGTGGACGGACACGGCCGGCCTGGACGCCGCGTACTGGTACCGGAACCTGCGCTCCACCGTCGAGTTCTCCGCCGCGGTCCGGCGCCTGGCCGAGGACGACTTCCGCTTCCTCGTCGAGGTCACCCCGCACCCGGTCCTGGTGCCCGCCGTACGTGACACCCTGGCCGAACTGGACGTACCCGGCACCGCGGTCGTCGGCTCCCTGCGGCGCGGCGAGGGGGGCCTGACCCGGCTGCTCGGCTCGGCCGCCGAACTGCTCGCCCACGGCCGCGACGTCCGCCTGCCCGCCCCGCCCGGCGAGGTCGTGGACCTGCCCACGTACTCCTTCCAGCGCGAACGCCACTGGCGGCCCGGCACGGCCGCCGCGCAGTGGAGCGGCTCCGGCGAGCCCGCTCCGAACACCGCGGCACCGGACACCGTCGGCCCGGAGACCGTCGCCGACCGGGACGACCCGCTCCGCCAGCACCTGCGCGCCGCCTCCCCGCAGTCCGCCCGCGGCACGGTGCTGGAACTCGTCCGGGCCCACGCCGCCGTGGTCGGCGGGTTCACCGCGGCCGCGGACGTGGACCCGGAACTGACCTTCAAGGCCCTGGGGCTCGCCTCCCTGACCCTGGTCGAACTGCGGGACCGGCTCGCCGCCGCCACCGGCCTCAGCCTGCCGCCCACGTACCTCTTCGACCGCCCCACCCCCGCCGCGGTCGCCCGTCACCTGTGCGACGCGCTGCGCGGTGAGGACACCGACGGTCCGCCGCTCGGCACGGCCCCCGCGGAGCACGCGCACCCCGGCGAACCCGTCGCCATCGTCGCCATGGCCTGCCGTTTCCCCGGCGGCATCGACTCGCCCGCGGCGCTGTGGGACGTGCTGAGCGAGGGCCGCGACGTGCTCGGCCCCCTCCCCGCGGACCGGGGCTGGCAGCCGTCCCTGGACGCACTGGACACCGAACTTCCCGCAGCCGGCGGGTTCCTGGACGACATCGCGGGCTTCGACGCCGGACTCTTCGGCATCTCGCCGCGCGAAGCCGTCGCCATGGACCCGCAGCAGCGGCTGCTCCTGGAGACCTCCTGGGAGGCCCTGGAGCGGCTCGGCACCGACCCGGCCGGGCTGCGCGGCAGCCGCACCGGCGTCTTCATCGGCGCCACCGCGCAGGACTACGGCCCCCGGATGCACGAGCCCGCCGAGGGCTCCGAGGGCTACCTGCTGACCGGCTCGACCGCGAGCGTCGCCTCCGGCCGCATCGCCTACACCTTCGGGTTCGACGGCCCGGCGGTGACCGTGGACACGGCGTGTTCGTCCTCCCTGGTGGCGCTGCACCTGGCCGCGCAGGCGCTGCGCGCGGGGGAGTGTTCCACGGCTCTCGCGGGCGGCGTCACCCTGATGGCCACGCCCGGCGTCCTCGCCGAGTTCGCACGGCAGGGCGGCCTCTCGCCCGACGGCCGCTGCAAGGCGTTCGGCGCGGAGGCCGACGGCACCGGCTGGTCCGAGGGCGCGGGCGTGCTGGTCCTGCGCCGCCTGTCCGACGCGCTGGCCGACGGGCAGCCCGTCCTGGCCGTGGTACGGGGCTCCGCGGTCAACTCCGACGGTGCGTCCAACGGGCTGACCGCCCCCAACGGCCTGGCGCAGCAACGCGTCATCCGGGCGGCGCTGACGTCCGCGGGGCTGGCGCCCTCCGACGTGGACCTGGTCGAGGCGCACGGCACGGGGACGCGGCTGGGCGACCCGATCGAGGCGCAGGCGCTGCTCGCGACGTACGGCCAGGGCAGGGACGCCGACAGCCCGCTGTGGCTGGGGTCGGTGAAGTCGAACATCGGGCACACCCAGGCCGCGGCCGGTGTCGCCGGCGTCATCAAGGCCGTCATGGCGCTGCGGCACGGCGTACTGCCCCGCACCCTGCACGCCGACGAGCCGTCACCGCACGTCGACTGGTCGTCAGGCGCGGTGCGGCTGCTCACCGAGAACGTCACCCTGCCCCCCGCGGACCGGCCGCACCGGGCCGCCGTGTCGTCGTTCGGGATCAGCGGCACCAACGCCCACGCGGTCCTCGAGGCGGCACCCGAACCGGCCGCCCGGGAGGAGGAGGGGCCGACACCCGGCCCGGAGCTCCCGGAGCTCCCCGTGCTCCTCTCCGGGCGCGGCGACGAGGCGCTGCGCGCCCAGGCCGCCCGGCTGCGGGCCTTCCTGGACGCCGACCCGTCCGTACCGGTGGCCGCGATCGCGCGGTCGTCGGCCACGACCCGTTTCTCCCTGGATCGCCGCGCGGCCGTGTTCGCCGCCGACCGTGAGGAACTGGCGGCCCGCCTCGACGCGCTGGCGGAGGGCCGCGACGCGGCGGGCGTGCTCCGTGGCGTTGCGGCGTCCGGCCGTACGGGATTCCTGTTCTCGGGTCAGGGTGCGCAGCGGGTGGGGATGGGCCGTGGGCTGTACGAGGTGTTCCCGGTGTTCGCGGAGGCGTTCGACGCGGTGTGTGCGCGGGTGGATCTGGAACGGCCGTTGAGGGAGGTGGTGTTCGGGGAGGACGCCGGGATTCTGGACCGGACCGTGTACGCGCAGCCTGCGCTGTTCGCGGTCGAGGTGGCGTTGTTCCGGCTGGTGGAGTCCTGGGGTGTGGTCCCGGATGTGCTGGTGGGTCACTCGATCGGTGAGCTGGCTGCCGCGCATGTGGCCGGGGTGCTGTCGCTGGACGACGCGTGTGCTCTGGTGTCGGCGCGTGGTCGGTTGATGGACGGGCTGCCGTCGGGTGGCGCGATGCTGGCCGTGGAGACGGCCGAGGGCGGGCTTGAGCTGCCCGAGGGCATGGACCTCGCGGCGGTCAACGGACCCACCTCCCTGACCCTTTCCGGTGATGCCGATGCGATCGCGGGCCTGGAGGAGCAGCTCCGTGCGGAGGGGCGCCGGGTCAAGCGGCTGGCCGTCTCGCATGCGTTCCATTCGCGTCTGATGGAGCCGATGCTGGCCGAGTTTGCGGCGGTCGCGAAGTCGTTGACGTACCACGCTCCGACCATCCCGGTGGTCACCACGGCGCCGGGGGAACTGGCGACCCCGGAGTACTGGGTGGGTCAGATCCGCGAGCCCGTCCGGTTCGCCGACGCGGTGTCCTCGCTCGCTGATGTGCGGGTCTTCCTCGAACTCGGCCCGGACGCCACCCTGTCCGCCCTCGTCCCGCACATCGTCGAGAACGCGACCGCCGTGCCGCTGCTCCGCCGCGACCAGGGCGATGCCGGGTCGGCGCTCACCGCCGCCGCCGCGCTGTGGACCTGGGGCGTGGCCCCGGACTGGGCAGCGGTCGCCGGCCAGGGCGGCCCCCGCCCCGTAGAGCTGCCCTCCTACGCCTTCCAGCGCACCCGCTACTGGACGTCTCAGACGCCCTCCACCACCGCACTGGCCGGCGCCGGTCTGGCCGTGGCCGGTCACCCGTTGCTGGGGGCCGTGGTGCCGCTCGCCGGCGACGGCGGGCAGATCTGGACCGGTGTCATCGGCCTCGCCACCCATCCCTGGCTGGCCGACCACGTCGTCCACGGCCGGGTTGTGCTACCCGGCACCGCCCTCGTCGATCTCGCCCTGCACGCGGGAAGCCGGACCGGGCTGCCGGGGCTCGCCGAGCTGATCGTCAGCGAGCCCCTGGTCCTGCCCGAACACGGCGGCACCCAGCTCCAGATGACGGTGGCCGGGCACACCGTCGAGATCCACAGCCGCCCCGACGGCGACACCGGGGCACCCTGGACCACCCACGCCGTCGGCACCCTGGAGCCCGTCCGCCCGACCCAGGCGACCACCGGAACCGGCGACACCTGGCCACCCGCGGGCACGGCCGCCTCACCGGAGTACGACGTCCTCGCGGCGTCCGGGCTCTCCTACGGTCCCGCCTTCCAGGGCCTGCGCGCAGCCTGGCGCGACGGCGACACCGTGCTCGCGGAGGTCGAGCTGCCCGAAGGGCCGCAGGCCACGCTGTACGACGCCGCGCTGCACGCGCTCGGTGCCGCCGGCCTGCTCCGCGAGGACGGCACCGCCCTTCTGCCGTTCGCCTGGTCCGGTGTGACCCGGCACGCCGACGGCGCCACCGCGCTGCGCGTCACGCTGACCCGGCGCGGTCCCGACGAGTACGCGGTGCGCCTCGCCGATCCCGCGGGCGCGCCCGTGCTGACGGTGCGGTCGCTCGCTTTCCGGCCCGTGACCGCCGACCGGTTGGGTGCCGGTGCCGCGCCCACGGGCGTCCTCTACGGAGTCGACTGGACCCCTGCCGGCGACGGGGAGCGCGACGTGCCGCTCGCGGCCGTACCCGTGGGCACCACCGAACTGTTCGACACGGTCACCGCGGTGACCGGCCTCCGCGGCCCGGACGCCCTGGCGGCGGCGGGAGCCGTGCCCGGCACCGTCCTCGCCTGCGTAGGCACCGGCCCGGAGCCGCTCGCGGCCGGCGCCGCCCTCGCGCGGCGCACGTACGACACGGTCACCGCCGTCCTCGGCCTGCTCCGCGACTGGGCGGACGACGCGCGTTCCGCCGACAGCCGGCTGGTCGTCGTCACCCGGAACGCCGTCGCCACCGGAGACGGCGAGACGGTCGACCCGGCCGCCGCCGCGGTCTGGGGCCTGGTGCGGTCCGCGCAGACCGAACACCCCGGCCGATTCGGCCTGGTGGACCTGGACGGTACGGCCGCGTCGGCCTCGGCGCTGGCCACGGGCCTGCCCGGTGACACCCCCCAGACCGCCTTCCGCTCCGGCACCCCGCTGGCCCCGCGCGCGACCCGGCTGCGGGCCGGCACCACCCCGCTGTGGGGCCCGCACGACACCGTACTGATCACCGGCGGCACCGGGGCGCTCGGCGCCCGCGTCGCGCGCCACCTGGCCGCCGCACACGGGGTCACGGGCCTCGTCCTGCTCAGCCGGCGCGGCCCCGAGGCGCCGGGCGCCACGGAGCTGGCCGCCGAACTGACCGCCCAGGGCGTCACCGTGGCGGTCGTCGCCGGTGACGCCGCCGACCGGCGCGACCTCGACCGGGTGTTCGCCGACCACCCCGTCACCTCCGTCGTCCACACCGCAGGCGTCCTCGACGACGGCCTGCTCACCTCGCTCACCCCCGAACGCGTGGCAGCGGTGCTGCGCCCCAAGGCCGAGGCGGCCGCTCTCCTCGACGAGGCGACCAGAGATCCCGGCCTGGCCTCCTTCGTGCTGTTCTCGTCCGTGGCCGCCTCCTTCGGCACCGCCGGCCAGGCGTCCTACGCCGCCGCCAACGCCTTCCTCGACGGCCTCGCCGCCCGCCGCCGTGCCGAGGGCCTGCCCGCCGTCGCCGTGGGCTGGGGGCTGTGGGGCGGAGCCGGGGGCATGGCCGACGGACTCGGAGCGGCGGACCGCGCACGCTTCGCCGCGCTGGGCGGCGCCCTCGACCCGGACCAGGGTGTACGGCTGCTCGACGCGGCCGCGACCACCGGGCCCGCGCACGTCCTGGCCATGGCCGCCGAGCCCACTCCCGAAGGGTCCGCGCCTCCGCTGCTGCGGCACCTGGCGCGCCCCGTGCTCCGCTCGGCCGCAGCCCGCGCGGCCGGCCTGGCTACGGCCGCCGACGGCCTCGCCGCGCTGCCGGAGCCCGAGCGGACGCGTGCCGTCGAGGAGTTGGTACGGACGACGGTCGCGGCCGTGCTGGGCCACTCCTCCGGTACGCGCGTGGATGCCGACCGGACCTTCAAGGACCTCGGATTCGACTCCCTCACCGGCGTCGAGCTGCGCAACCGGCTCGCCGCCGCCACCGGGCTGCGGCTGGCCGCCACCCTCGTCTTCTCCCACCCCAGCCCCGCCGCGCTCACGGCCCACCTCCGCGAGGAGCTGAGCGGAGCCGCCGACGTCACCGCCGCGCCGCGCCCCCGGCGTACCGCCGTGACGGACGAGCCGATCGCCGTCGTCGCGATGAGCTGCCGCTACCCGGGCGGTGTGGACAGCCCCGAGGAACTCTGGCGCATGGTCCGGGAGGGACGCGAGGGCATCACCGGCTTCCCCACCGATCGCGGCTGGGACCTCGCGCGCCTCCACGACCCCGACCCGTCCCGCCCCGGCACCACCTATGCGCGGCACGGTGGCTTCCTGCACGACGCCGCCGCCTTCGACGCCGGGCTCTTCGGCGTCTCCCCGCGCGAGGCCCTGGCCATGGACCCGCAGCAGCGGCTGATGCTGGAGCTGTCCTGGGAGGCCTTCGAGCGGGCCGGCATCGACCCGGCCCGTCTGCGCGGCAGTGACACCGGCGTCTTCGCCGGCGTCATGTACCACGACTACGCCGCTGCCGCCGAGACTCTGCCCGAAACCGAGGGCTACCGGGCCACCGGTGGCGCGGGGAGCGTGGTGTCCGGCCGGATCGCGTACACGTACGGGCTCGAGGGCCCGGCCGTCACCGTGGACACGGCGTGCTCGTCGTCCCTGGTCGCCCTGCACCTGGCCGCCCGGTCGCTGCGGGCGGGCGAGTGCTCGATGGCCCTCGTCGGAGGCGTCACCGTGATGTCCACACCCGGCGTCTTCGTGGACTTCAGCAAGCAGCGGGGGCTCGCGCCCGACGGCCGCTGCAAGTCCTTCTCGGCGGAAGCGGACGGCACGGGCTGGTCCGAGGGAGCCGGTGTGCTGCTGGTGGAGCGGCTCTCCGACGCCCGGCGCAACGGGCACAAGGTGCTGGCGGTCGTGCGCGGCAGCGCGGTCAACCAGGACGGCGCGTCCAACGGCCTCACCGCGCCCCACGGCCCCTCCCAGGAGCGCGTCATCAAGGCGGCGCTCGCCGATGCGGGCCTGCACCCCTCCGACGTGGACATGGTGGAGGCGCACGGTACGGGCACCAAGCTCGGCGACCCGGTCGAGGCGGAGGCGCTGCTGGCGACCTACGGTCGCGGCCGCGACCCTGAACTTCCACTGTGGCTGGGGTCGTTGAAGTCCAACATCGGGCACACCCAGGCGGCGGCCGGCGTAGGCGGCATCATCAAGACGGTGATGGCGCTGCGGCACGGCGTGCTGCCCCGCACCCTGCACGCGGGCGTGCCCTCGCCGCACGTGGACTGGTCGGCGGGCGCCGTGGAACTGCTCACCGAGGAGCGGCCCTGGCCGGCGACCGGGCGGCCCCGGCGCGCGGCGGTCTCGTCGTTCGGGATCAGCGGCACCAACGCGCACACCATGATCGAGCAGGCACCGGACGAGCCCGTCGCCGACCACCCGCTGCCCCAGGTGCCGGACACGCTCGTGCCCTGGGTGCTCAGCGGCGCCTCACCGGAGGGCCTGCGCGCCCAGGCGGCCCGACTGCGCGCCGCGGCGGCGGCCGAGAAGCCCGCTGACGTCGGGCTCTCGCTGGTGACCCGGCGTGCGGCGCTGGAGCACCGGGCGGTCGTCCTGGGGACGGGAAGCGAAGAACTCCTGCGGGAACTCGACGCGCTCGCGGCGGGGCGCGGAAACGCGCCGAGCGGCGTCGCGGCGTCCGGCCGTACGGGATTCCTGTTCTCGGGTCAGGGTGCGCAGCGGGTCGGGATGGGGCGTGAGCTGTACGAGGCGTTCCCGGTGTTCGCGGGGGCGTTCGACGCGGTGTGCACGCGGGTGGATCTCGAACGGCCGTTGCGGGACGTCGTGTTCGGCGAGGACGCGGAGCTTCTGGCGCGTACCGCGTACACGCAGCCTGCGCTGTTCGCGGTCGAGGTGGCGCTGTTCCGGCTGGTGGAGTCCTGGGGTGTGGTCCCGGATGTCCTGGTGGGTCACTCGATCGGTGAGCTGGCGGCCGCGCACTGCGCGGGTGTTCTGTCGCTGGACGACGCGTGTGCTCTGGTGTCGGCGCGTGGGCGGTTGATGGACGCGTTGCCGGCGGGTGGCGCGATGCTGGCCGTCGAAGCGGCTGAGGGTGAGCTGGAGCTGCCCGAGGGCGTGGACCTCGCGGCGGTCAACGGACCCATCTCGGTGACGGTTTCCGGTGATGCCGATGCGATCGCGGGCCTGGAGGAGCGGCTGCGCTCCGAGGGCGTACGGGTCAAGCGGCTCACGGTCTCGCATGCGTTCCACTCGCGTCTGATGGAGCCGATGCTGGCCGAGTTCGCGGCGGTCGCGAAGTCGTTGACGTACCACGCTCCGACCATCCCGGTGGTTACCACCGCGCCCGGGGACCTGGCGACCCCGGAGTACTGGGTGGGGCAGATCCGTGAACCCGTCCGGTTCGCCGAGGCGATCGCCTCCCTCACCGACACCCGGACCTTCCTAGAACTCGGCCCGGACGCCACCCTGTCCGCCCTCGTCCCGCACATCGTCGAGGACGCGACCGCCGTCCCCGCCCTGCGCCCCGGTCACGACGAGCACGGCACACTGCTGCGAGCCGTCGCCGCGACGTACGTACGCGGCACCGACGTCGCCTGGGAGAGGTACTTCGCGCCGCTCGGGGGCCGTCCTGTCGAGCTGCCGACGTACGCCTTCCAGCACGAGCGCTACTGGCCCGACGCCGTGGCCGACGTCGGCGTCACGGCCGCCCGCGACCAGGCCGAGGCCGGCTTCTGGACGGCCGTCGCCGGGCGGGACGTCGAGCGGCTCGCCGACACCCTGGGCCTGCCCGACGACGAGGCGCGGCGCGGCCTGGCCGGCCTGATGCCGCATCTCTCGTCCTGGCATGACCGCCGGCGAACCGAGGCGACCGTCGGTTCCTGGTACCACCGGACGGTCTGGCGGCCCGTCGCCCCGGCGCCCGCCGTACTCGACGGCGTATGGCTCCTCGTCGGCACGGAGGCCACGGAGGCCACGGACGTCACCAGGGACGGCACGGGCAGCACGGGCGGCATGCACGGCACGGGCGCGGAGATCGCCGACGCGCTGCGGCGCGGCGGAGCCACCGTCCTCGGCCTGCCGCACCCCGGCGACGACCGGGCCGCTCTCGCCGAGCGGCTGCGCTCGTACGGAGAACTGGCGGGCGTCGTCTCGTTGCTGGGAACGGACACGGAGGCCCTGCACGAGGGTGCCGCCCTCAGCCGCGGGCTCGCCGCCACGCTCCTGCTCACCCAGGCCTGCGCCGACGCCGACGTCCCACTGTGGGCCCTCACCCGGGGAGCGGTCTCGACCGGCCGTGCCGACGGCCCGCCCGACCCGGCCCAGGCGCAGATCTGGGGTTTCGGCCGGGTCGCCGCACTGGAACTGCCCCACGTCTGGGGCGGGCTGCTCGATCTGCCCGAGACCCTCGACGCCCGTGCCGGGAACCGGCTGTGCGCCGTACTCGCCGCCGGGAGGGCACGCGACGGGGGCGGCGACGTGGAGGACCAGGTGGCGGTCCGGGCCGACGGCGTCTACGCGCGCCGGCTCGTCACCGCCGTGCCGCCGCCCCTCGCCGTGGCCCCCGGGCCGCGCACCGGTGGCACCGTGCTGGTCACCGGCGGCACCGGCGCGCTCGGCGCCCAGGTGGCCCGTCTGCTCGCCGCGCGCGGCCACACCCGGCTGCTGCTCGTCGGCAGGCGGGGACCCGAGGCGCCCGGCGCCGCCGAGCTGGTCGCCGAACTGGCGGCAGCGGGCACCGCCGCGACGGCCGTGGCGTGCGACATCGCCGACCGCGACGCGCTCGCCGCGCTGCTCGCCGGCATGCCGGAACAGCATCCGCTCACCGCCGTCGTCCACGCGGCCGGTGTGCTGGACGACGGGGTGCTCGACGGCCTGACCCCGGACCGCTTCGAGCAGGTGCTCCGGTCCAAGACCCTGGCCGCCGAGAACCTCGACGCCCTCTCGCGTGGCCTGACGCTCGACGCCTTCGTCCTCTTCTCGTCCTTCACCGGCGCCGTCGGCACGGCGGGCCAGGCCAACTACGCCGCCGCCAACGCACACCTCGACGCCCTCGCCGAGCGCCGCCGTGCCCAGGGACTGCCCGCCACGTCGATCGGCTGGGGGCCGTGGGCCGAGACCGGCATGGCCGAGGACGAGGCCCTCACGCAGCGGCTGCGCCGCTCCGGCCTCACGCCCCTGTCCCCGGACCTCGCCGTCACCGTCCTCGGCCGGACGCTCGACGGCACGGACGCGGGCGGCGACGGGTCGGCCGGCGCCGCCGGCGCGGCCGTCGTCGTCGCGGACGTCGACTGGGAGCGGTTCGGGTCCGGGTTCACCGCGGCGCGACCGGGCCGGCTGCTCCGCGAACTCGTGCCCGCCGGACCGCCGGACGGCACCGAGGACCCGAACGGAGCGGGCGACCTCGCCGCACGCCTCGCCGCCGCCGGTGAGGGCGAGCGGCGCCGGATCACCGAGGACCTGGTGCGCACCCTGGCCGCCTTCGTGCTCGGCCACGGTACGGCGGCCACCGTCGCGCCCGACAAGGCCTTCCGCGACCTCGGCTTCGACTCGCTCACCGCCGTCGAACTGCGCAACGCCCTGCGGGCCGCCACCGGGCTCCCGCTCCCGGCGGGCCTGATCTTCGACCACCCGACACCGGCCGCCCTCGCCGCGCGGCTGCGCGCCGAACTGACCGGCGCGGCCGAGGCCGCCGCCCCCGCCGCGTCCGCTGTGTCCGCCGTTCCCTCCGCGTCCGTCGCGGCCGACGACCCCATCGCCATCGTCGCGATGGGCTGCCGGTTCCCCGGCGCGGCCACCCCGGAGGAATTCTGGGACCTGCTGGCCGACGGCCTCGACCTGGTGGGCGACTTCCCCGCGGACCGCGGCTGGGACTTGCGCGACGCCCCCGACTTCGCCCGCCGCGGCGCCTTCCTGCCCGACGCCGCCGATTTCGACGCGGACCTGTTCGGCGTCTCCCCGCGTGAGGCACTGGCGATGGACCCGCAGCAGAGGTTGATGCTGGAGACCTCCTGGGAGACCTTCGAGCGGGCCGGCCTCGACCCCGCCTCCCTCAAGGGCAGGCGCATCGGCGTCTTCGCGGGTACCAACGGACAGGACTACGCCGGTCTGTTCCCGGCCGTCGGGTCCGGCCTGGAGGGCCACGTGGCCACCGGCAGCGCCGCCAGCGTGCTGTCCGGCCGGGTCTCCTACACGTACGGTCTCGAGGGACCGGCGATCACGGTGGACACGGCGTGTTCGTCGTCGCTGGTCGCCCTGCACCTGGCGGCGCAGTCGCTGCGGTCGGGGGAGTGCTCGATGGCGCTCGCGGGCGGCGTCACGGTCATGGCCGGGCCCCTCGCGTTCCTCGAATTCGCCCACCAGCGAGGCCTGGCGGCCGACGGCCGCTGCAAGGCGTTCGGCGCGGAGGCCGACGGCACCGGCTGGGGCGAGGGCGTCGGCCTCGTGCTGCTGGAGCGGCTCTCGGAGGCGCGGGCCAACGGCCGCCGCGTGCTTGGCATCCTGCGGGGCAGCGCGGTCAACCAGGACGGCGCGTCCAACGGCCTCACCGCCCCCAACGGCCCCGCGCAGCAGAGGGTGATCCGCGCCGCGCTGGCCTCGGCCAGACTGTGGCCGTCGGAGGTGGACGCGGTCGAGGCGCACGGTACGGGCACCAAGCTCGGCGACCCGATCGAGGCGGAGGCGCTGCTCGCCACGTACGGCAAGGACCGTACCGAACCCCTCTACCTGGGCTCGGTGAAGTCCAACATCGGGCACACCCAGGCGGCGGCGGGCATCGCCGGCGTCATCAAGATGCTGCTGGCGATGCACCACGGCGTGCTGCCCCGTACGCTGCACGCGGCCGAGCCGTCACCGGCCGTCGACTGGAACACGGGCGGCCTGCGGCTGCTCACCGAGACGACCCCGTGGACGCCTCGGGCCGGCCGGCCGCGGCGGGCGGCCGTCTCCTCCTTCGGGATCAGCGGCACGAACGCCCACGTCGTCCTGGAGCAGGCCGAGCAGGCCGATGTCGCCGTGCCCCCGGCGCCCCCTCAGCGCTCCGTGCTGCCCTGGGCCTTCTCGGCCCACTCCGGCGCGGCACTGCGCGCTCGGGCGGAGGCGCTCAGGACGCTGTGCGAGACGCCCGGCGTACCCTCCGCCGCGACGGGCCGGGCGCTCGCCACCACGAGCCTCGGGCAGGCGCACCGCGCCGTCGTGCTCGCCGAGGACATCGCCGGCTACTCCGCCGGGCTGACGGCACTGACGGCGGACGAACCGGCCGCCGGGACCATCCGGGGGGCGGTACGCGAGGGGCGGACCGGGTTCCTGTTCTCGGGTCAGGGTGCGCAGCGGGTCGGGATGGGGCGTGAGCTGTACGACGCCTTCCCCGTCTTCGCGGACGCGTTCGACGACGTCTGCGCACGGGTGGATCTCGAACGGCCGTTGCGTGAGGTCGCGTTCGGCGAGGACGCCGGGCTTCTGGACCGGACCGTGTACGCGCAGGCCGGGTTGTTCGCGGTCGAGGTGGCGCTGTACCGGCTGGTGGAGTCCTGGGGTGTGGTCCCGGACGTGCTGGTGGGGCATTCGATCGGCGAGTTGGCGGCCGCGCACGTGGCCGGGGTGCTGTCGCTGGATGACGCCTGTGCGCTCGTTTCCGCACGCGGTCGGTTGATGGACGGGCTGCCGTCGGGCGGTGCGATGCTGGCCGTCGAGGCGGCCGAGGACGAGCTGGAGCTGCCCGAGGGCGTGGACCTCGCGGCCGTCAACGGGCCTGCTTCGGTGACCGTTTCCGGTGTCGCCGATGCGATCGGCGTACTGGAGGAGCGGCTGCGTTCCGAGGGCGTACGGGTCAAGCGGCTCACGGTCTCGCACGCCTTCCACTCGCACTTGATGGAGCCGATGCTGGCCGACTTCGCGGCGGTCGCGAAGTCGCTGACGTACCACTCTCCGACCATCCCCCTAGTCACCACCGCGCCGGGCGACCTGGCGACCCCGGAGTACTGGATCGGCCAGATCCGCGAGCCCGTCCGCTTCGCCGACGCGATCGCCTCCCTCACCACCGAGCACACCCGCTTCGTGGAACTCGGCCCCGACGGCACCCTCAGCGCGCTCGTCCCCGGTGCCGTACCCGTGCTGCGCCGCAGCCGCCCCGAGACGGAGTCCCTGTTCGCCGCCCTGGCCCGGCTGTGGGTCGAGGGCACGGCGGTGGACCTGGCGGCGGCGTTCCCCGAGGCACCGCCCGTCACCCTGCCGCCCTACCCCTTCCAGCGCACCCGCTTCTGGCCGCAGGCCGCACCGGCGGCACACCGCACCGCTTCCGGTGAGGTACGGGGCGAGGGACCGGGTGAGGGACGGTACGAGGTGACCTGGGTGTCCATGGCCGAAGGAACCGCCCGGCCGACCGGTACGTGGCTCCTGGTCACGCCGCCGGGCGGCGACGACCGCGGAGACGTGGACACCGACCCGGTGGGTCGTGCGCTGCAGCGTGCCGGCGCCCGTGTCGTCGCCGTCCCCGGCGGCACCGACCGTGCCGCCCTCGCGGCCCGGCTGCGCGCCGCGACGGAAGAGACCATGCCAGCCGGTGTGCTGGCCCTGCCGCCCGGCGCGGGCGGCCTGCCCTCCGTGGTGGCACTCGTGCAGGCGCTCGACGACGCCGGTGTGCCGGGTCCGCTGTGGTGCGCCACCCAGGGCGCGGTACGGGCCTCCACGGACGACCCCGGGCCCGACCCGGACCAGGCGGCCGTCTGGGGCTTCGGCCGGGTCGCGGCCCTGGAGACGCCCCGCACCTGGGGCGGGCTGGTCGACCTGCCCACCGAGTGGGACGACCGGACCGGCGTACGGCTGGCCGCGCTGCTCGGCGGCGACCGGTCCGAGGACCAGGTCGCGATCCGTCGGACCGGTGTCCTCGGCAGGCGCCTCGTCGAGGGCGCCCCCGGGCGCGGGGACCGTACGGCCGACGGATGGCGGCCGACGGGCACGGTGCTGGTCACCGGCGGCACCGGCGCCCTCGGAGCGCACACCGCCCGCCGGCTCGCCCGGCAAGGCGCCCCGCACGTGCTGCTCGTCGGGCGCCGGGGCCCGGACGCGCCCGGAGCCGGCGAACTGGCCGCCGAACTGACCGCGCTCGGCAGCCGTGTCACCCTCGCCGCCTGCGATGTCTCCGACCGCGCCGCGCTCGCGGAGCTGCTCGCGGGCATACCGGAGGAACTGCCGCTCACCGGCATAGTCCACGCTGCCGGGACGGTGGACGACGGCGTGATCGGCTCACTCAGCCCCGACGGGGTCGCCGAGCTGCTGCACACGCGCCTGGCCGCCGTCCGCCACCTCGACGAGCTGACCGTTGCTCAACCACTCGACCACTTCGTGCTGTTCACCTCCTTCGCCGGTGTCGTCGGCAACCTCGGGCAGGCCGCCTACGCCGCGGGCAACGCCGCGCTGGACGCCTTCGCCCAGCGGCGCCGCGCGGCCGGGCGCCCCACCACGGCCCTCGCGTGGGGCCCGTGGGCGGGAGCGGGCGTGGGCGCGGGCGCGGCGGCGGGCGAGCAGCAGCGGCGCACCGGAGTGACACCCCTGTCCCCGGATGCGGCCCTCCTGGCGTTCGACGAGGCCCTCGCCGAGGACCGGACGACGGTCTGCGTGGCCGGCATCGACTGGAGCCGCTTCGGTCCCGTGATCGAGGCCGGGCGCGGCGGGCGGCTGCTCGATCTGCTGCCCGCCGCACCCCGGCCCGCGCCGCCCGTCCCCGACGGGAACGAGAACCGGCGCGGGCCGGGGCAGGGGCCGGACCTGGCCGAACGGCTCGCCCGGGCGCCGCAGGCGGAACAGGAGCGCATCCTGCTCGACCTGGTCGTCTCCCGGACCGCCACCGCACTCGGCCACCGCACCCCGGCCGCCATCGACCCGGACCGGCAGTTCCGCGACCTGGGCACCGACTCGGTGATGGCCGTCGAGCTGCGCAACCTGCTCGACGCCGCCACCGGACAGTCCCTGCCCGCGACCCTGGCGTTCGACCACCCGACCCCCGCGGCCCTCGCCGCGCACCTGCGCGGGCTCCTCGTCGGCGGCCCGGACCCGGCCACCGACGCCGCGAGTACGGAGAGTGCGGTCGCCCGCCTGGAGAGGCTCGAGGCCGAGCTCGCCGCGACCCCACCCGACGCCGAGGAGACGGCCGTGCTGCTCGCCCGGCTGCGCGACCTCACCGACCGGCTCCGCACCGCGACGGCCGCACCCCCGGCCCACTCCGGGCCCAAGGGCGGGGACGGCGAGATCGATCTGGAGTCGGCGACCGCGTCCGACCTCTTCGACCTGATCCACAAAGAATTCGGCAAGTCCTGATGACACGTACGGTCCCGCCTGCTGGGAGTCACACTGATGGCGAATGAAGAGAAGCTGCTCGATCACCTGAAGTTCGTCACGGGTGAACTCCGGCAGGCGCACCAGCGACTGCGCGAACAGGAGGAGCGGGATTCCGAGCCCATCGCCATCGTGGCCATGGCCTGCCGGTTCCCCGGCGGCGTCCGCACCCCGGAACAGCTGTGGGAGCTGGTCACCGAGGGCCGTGACGCGATCGGACCCTTCCCGGCCGACCGGGGCTGGGACCTGGACGCGCTGCTCGACCCCGACCCCGAGCGGTCCGGCGGCAGCTACGCCCACGAGGGCGGATTCCTGCACGACGCGGCCGAGTTCGACGCCGGGCTGTTCGAGATCTCGCCGCGCGAGGCCGTCGCCATGGACCCGCAGCAGCGGCTGCTCCTGGAGACCTCCTGGGAGGTCTTCGAGCGCGCGGGCATCGACCCGAAGTCGCTGCGCGGCAGCCGGGTCGGCGTGTTCGCCGCCACCAACGGCCAGGACTACGCCACCGCGCTCGCCGCCGACCCGGCGGCAGCCGAGGGCTACCTCGCCACCGGCGCCGTCGCGAGCGTGCTGTCCGGCCGTCTCTCGTACGCCTTCGGCCTCGAAGGCCCCGCCCTCACCGTGGACACCGCGTGCTCGGCGTCCTTGGTGGCGCTGCACCTCGCGGTGCAGTCGCTGCGCAGGGGCGAGTGCACCATGGCGCTGGCGGGCGGCGTCACGGTGATGGCCACGCCTGCCGCCTTCGTCGAGTTCAGCCGTCAGCGGGGGCTGGCGGCCGACGGCCGGTGCAAGGCGTTCGGCGACGGCGCGGACGGCACCGGCTGGGGCGAGGGCGTCGGCGTGCTGCTGGTGGAACGGCTCTCGGACGCCGTGCGCAACGGCCACGACGTGCTGGCCGTGGTGCGCGGCTCGGCCGTCAACCAGGACGGCGCGTCCAACGGCCTGACCGCTCCCAACGGCCCCTCCCAGCAGCGGGTCATCCGCGATGCGCTGACCTCGGCGGGGCTGGCGCCCTCCGATGTGGACCTGGTCGAGGCGCACGGTACGGGGACGCGGCTGGGCGACCCGATCGAGGCGCAGGCGCTGCTCGCGACGTACGGCCAGGGCAGGGACGCCGACAGCCCGCTGTGGCTGGGGTCGGTGAAGTCGAACATCGGGCACACCCAGGCCGCGGCCGGTGTCGCCGGCGTCATCAAGGCCGTCATGGCGCTGCGGCACGGCGTACTGCCCCGCACCCTGCACGCCGACGAGCCCACCCGGCAGGTGGACTGGTCGGCCGGTGCCGTCCGGCTGCTCGCCGAGAACCGTCCCTGGTCCGGCCCCGACCGGACCAGGCGCGCCGCCGTCTCCTCGTTCGGGGTCAGCGGCACCAACGCGCACACGGTGCTGGAGCAGGCCCCCGAACCCGGCCCCGCGTCCGAGGAGGCCCCGGCCACGCCGTCGCCCACGGCCGCCGAACCGCCCCTGATCCCGCTCCCGCTCTCCGCCCGCACCCCGCGCGCCCTGCGCGAGCAGGCGGCTGGTCTCCGCGCGCACCTCACCGAGCAGCCCGAGGCACGCCTGGCCGACCTCGGCTACTCGCTGGCCACCACCCGCGCGTCGCTCGCCTCGCGGGCCGTGGTGCTGGCGGCGGGCCGTGACGACGCCCTGCGCGCCCTCGCCGGGCTCGCCGAGGGCACGGTCCCTCTGGAGGCGGAGTCCGGCATGGCGGCCCCTGGCCGTACGGCATTCCTGTTCTCCGGTCAGGGTGCGCAGCGGATCGGGATGGGGCGTGGGCTGTACGAGGCGTTCCCGGTGTTCGCGGAGGCGTTCGACGCGGTGTGTGCGCGGGTGGACCTCGAACGGCCGCTGCGCGACGTCGTGTTCGGGGAGGACGCCGGGATTCTGGACCGGACCGTGTACGCGCAGCCTGCGCTGTTCGCGGTCGAGGTGGCGTTGTTCCGGCTGGTGGAGTCCTGGGGTGTGGTCCCGGACGTGCTGGTGGGCCATTCGATCGGTGAGCTGGCTGCCGCGCATGTGGCCGGGGTGCTGTCGCTGGACGACGCGTGTGCTCTGGTGTCGGCGCGTGGTCGGTTGATGGACGGGCTGCCGTCGGGTGGTGCGATGCTGGCCGTGGAGGCGGCCGCGGAGGGGCTTGAGCTGCCCGAGGGCGTGGACCTCGCGGCGGTCAACGGGCCGACCTCCCTGACCGTTTCCGGTGACGCGGACGCGATAGCGGTACTGGAGGGGCGGCTCCGAGCCCGGGGCGTACGGGTGAAGCGGCTCACGGTCTCGCATGCGTTCCATTCGCGTCTGATGGAGCCGATGCTCGACGTGTTCGCGGCGGTCGCGGAGTCGTTGACGTACCACGCTCCGACCATCCCCGTCGTCACCACCGCGCCGGGGGAGATGACCACCCCCGCCTACTGGGTCGGCCAGATCCGTGAACCCGTCCGCTTCGCCGACGCCGTGCGCCGGGCCCACGATTCGGGTGTCACCCGCTTCCTCGAACTCGGCCCCGACGGCACCCTTTCCGCCCTCGTCACCGGCATCGTCGACGACGCGACGGCCCTCTCCACCCTGCGCTCCGGCCGGGACGAGGCCGCGTCGTTGCTGCACGGCATCGCGCGTGCCCACGTGCAGGGCGCCCCAGTCAACTGGGCGGCGCCGCTCGCCGCGGCGGGTGCCGGGCGCGTGGAACTGCCCACGTACCCGTTCGAGCGGCAGGCGTACTGGCCGAGCGCCCGGATCGGTTCCGGGGACCTGACGTCCGCCGGGCTCGGCGCGGCCGGTCACCCGCTGCTGGGCGCCGCCGTGTCACTGGCCGCAGGCGGAGGGGTACTGCTCACCGGTCGGCTCACCGCCGCCACGCACGGCTGGCTCACCGACCACACGATCCACGGCAGTGTGCTCGTGCCGGGCGCCGCGTTCGTCGAACTCGCCTGGCAGGCAGGGGAGTACGTCGGCTGCGGGACCGTGGAGGACCTCACCCTCTCCGTACCGCTCGTGCTGCCCGCACGCGGCGGTGTGCAGATCCAGGTCAGTGCCGGGGCGGAGAACGAGGACGGCACCCGCCGCCTGGAGATCCACTCGCGTATCGACGACGAGGAGGAGTGGACCCGCAACGCCGTCGGTGTTATCGCCGCCTCCGCCGCCGACCCGGTCGGCGCTGTGCAGGTGTGGCCGCCGGAGGCCGAGCCGGTGGACCTCGACGGCTTCTACGGGCGGGCCGCCGGGGCCGGATTCGCGTACGGTCCCGTCTTCCAGGGCCTGAAGGCCGCTTGGCGGGCGGGCGACGAGCTGTACGCCGAGGTGGAGTTGCCCGACATCGCCCACCGCGAGGCGGGCCGCTGCGGACTGCACCCCGCCCTGCTCGACGCGGCGCTGCACCTGACCGGCCTCGACCCGGAGCGGGCCGGGCTGCCCTTCGCGTGGGAGGGCGCCACCCTGCACGCGACCGGGGCCACCAGGGCCCGTGTCCACCTGGCACCCGCCGGGTCGGACGCCTGGACGCTGCGGGTCACCGACCCCGAGGGCGGCCCCGTCGCCACCGTCGAGTCGCTCACCCTGCGGGCCGCGACCGCCGTCGGCCCGCGCCACGATGACGCGCTCTTCACCCTCGACTGGACACTCGTACCCGTCGTACCTGTCGTACCCACGCCGGACCGGCGGCCCTCGCTCGCCACGGCCGCCGACGGACCCGGCACCTTCCTGGCCGGCTTCTCCGGCGCCGCACCCGACGTCGTCGCATGGCCCGTGGCCGGTGCGGACGGCGACACCGACACCGACACCGACACCGACGCCGACACCGCCGTCGCCGAGGTCCTGGCCGGCCTCCAGGCGTGGCTGGCCGACGAACGGTTCGCCGCGTCCCGTCTGGTGCTGGTCACCCGCTCCGCCGTGGCCGCCGCGACCGGTGACGACGTCACCGGTCTGTCCGGCGCGGCCGTCGGCGGACTCGTGCGCTCCGCGCAGGCCGAGCATCCCGACCGGTTCGTGCTCCTCGACATCGATACCGACATCGACACCGACACCGACACCGACAACGTCCTCGACGACGACCTGCTCGCCGTGCTCGCGAAGGGCGACGAGCCCTGGCTCGCCCTGCGCAACGGCACCCTGTACGCCCCCCGGCTGGCCCGCGCGTCGGCATCCGGCGCCCTCGCCGTGCCCGACGCGGAAGCCTGGCGGCTCACCGCCGACCGCGCCTCCGGTTCCCTGCGCGACCTGGCCCTCACCCCCGCTCCCGAGACGACCGCGGAACTGGCGCCGGGCGAGGTGAGGATCGCGGTCCGTGCGGCCGGGGTCAACTTCCGCGACGTACTGATCGCGCTCGGGCAGTACCCGGACCCCTCGGCGCTGATGGGGTCGGAGGGGGCCGGGGTCGTGGTCGAGGTCGGCTCCGACGTCGCGGACCTCGCGCCGGGCGACCGCGTCTTCGGCCTGTTCGCGGGCGGCTTCGGGCCGCTGGCGGTGGTGGACCGGCGGATGGTGGCGCCGATGCCGCGGGAGTGGACCTTCACGGACGCGGCCACGGTGCCGATGGCCTTCCTGACGGCGTACTACGCGCTGGTGGACCTGGCAGGACTGGCATCCGGCGAGTCGGTGCTGGTCCACGCCGCCGCCGGCGGCGTCGGCATGGCGGCCGTGCAGATCGCCCGGCACCTGGGCGCGGACGTGTACGGGACGGCCTCGCCCGCGAAGTGGGCGGCGACCGGCCTGGACGCCGCACATCTCGCCTCGTCGCGTGACCTGGGGTTCGAGGCGGCCTTCGCCGAGCGCACCGCAGGGCGGGGGGTGGACGTCGTCCTCAACGCGCTGGCCGCCGAGTTCGTCGACGCCTCGGCACGGCTGCTGGCCCCCGGCGGCCGTTTCGTGGAGATGGGCAAGGCGGACCTGCGCGACCCGGATGCGTTCGGCGACCGGACGTACCGCGCCTTCGACCTCGGCGAGGCGGGACCGGACCGGCTCCAGGAGATGCTGCGAGAGGTCCTGGAGCTGTTCCGCACGGGCACGCTCACACTGTTGCCCGCGCGGACCTGGGACGTCCGGCAGGCGCAAGAGGTCTTCCGGTACGTCGGCGCCGGCCGGCACGTCGGCAAGAACGTCCTGACGCTGCCGCGCGCCCTCGACCCGGACGGCACGGTCCTGGTCACCGGCGGCACCGGTGTGCTCGGACAGCGGCTGGCCCGTCACCTGGTCGAGCACCGGGGCGTACGGCACCTGGTGCTCGTGAGCCGCAGCGGCCCCGACGCGCCGGGTGCCCGGGACCTCGCGGAGCAACTGGGCGCGCTCGGCGCGCGGGTACGCATCGCGGCATGCGACGTCACCGACCGGGAGGCGCTCGCCGCGCTCCTGGACACCCTCCCCGCCCAGCATCCGCTGACCGGTGTCGTGCACGCCGCCGGCGTCGCCGACGACGGCGTCATCGAGGCACTGACGCCCGAGCGGATCACCGGCGTGCTGCGCCCCAAGGCCCGCGCCGCGCTCCACCTGCACGAGCTGACCGCCGGCCACGACCTGGCGCTGTTCACCCTCTACGCCTCGGCATCCTCGGCCTTCGGCTCCCCGGGCCAGGCCAACTACGCCGCAGCCAACGCCTTCCTGGAAGCGCTGGCCCAGCACCGCCGTACCCGGGGACTCGCCGCGACCGCGCTCGGCTGGGGCCTGTGGGCCGAGGAGAGCGCCATCAGCGGCGGCCTCGACGCCACCGGTGTCGCCCGCGCGACCCGCGTCGGCGGCGCCCTCTCCACCGACGAAGGGCTCGCCCTCTTCGACGCCGCCCACGGCACCGGTCTGCCGTACCTGCTCCCCCTGCGCTTCGACCTGTCCACCGCCCGGACGCTGCGGCCCGTGCCCGCCCTGCTGCGTGGCCTGGTACGCGCCCCCGCGCGCCGCATCGCCGGTACGGTCACCGGCGGTTCGGGGCTCGCCGAACGCCTCACCGCGCTCCCCGCAGCCGAACAGCACAGCCTGCTCACCGGCCTGGTGCGTGCCGAGGCGGCCGCCGTCCTCGGGCACTCCGGCGTCGATTCGGTGGCCCCCGACCGGGTGTTCAAGGAACTCGGCTTCGACTCGCTGACCTCCGTCGAACTGCGCAACCGTGTCAACGCGGCCACCGGGCTGCGCCTGCCCGCCGGCCTCGTCTTCGACTTCCCCACCCCGGCCGCCCTCGCCGCCCACCTGCGGGAACTGCTCGCCGGCGGTGGAGCCGCCCCCGTCGCCGCCACCGCGACCGCGGCTCCCGCCGACGAACCCATCGCCGTCGTCGGGATGGCCTGCCGCTTCCCCGGCGGTGTGCGCTCGCCCGAGGACCTGTGGCGGCTGGTCTCCGAAGGCGGCGACGCCACCGGGCCGTTCCCCACCGACCGGGGCTGGGAACTGGAGACGCTGTACGACCCGGACCCCGACCGCGTCGGCACCACCTACACCCGCACCGGCGGATTCCTGTCCGACGCCGCCGAGTTCGACGCGGGCCTCTTCGACATCTCGCCGCGCGAGGCGCTGGCGATGGACCCGCAGCAGCGGCTGCTCCTGGAGACCTCCTGGGAGACCTTCGAACACGCGGGCATCGATCCGCACGTGCTGCGCGGCAGCCAGGCGGGCGTCTTCGTCGGAGCCGCCTCGTCCGGCTACGGCGTGGGCGTACGCCTGCCCGAGGGCGTCGAGGGCCACTTCCTCACCGGCAGCTCCACCAGCGTCGCCTCCGGGCGCCTCGCGTACACGTACGGTCTTGAGGGCCCGGCCGTCACCGTCGACACGGCGTGCTCGTCGTCGCTGGTCGCCCTGCACCTGGCCGTGCAGTCGCTGCGCAGCGGCGAGTGCACCATGGCGCTGGCCGGCGGCGTGAGCCTGATGGCGACACCGGCGATCTTCACCGAATTCTCCCGCCAGCGCGGTCTGTCCGCCGACGGACGGTGCAAGTCCTTCTCGGCGGACGCGGACGGCACCGGCTGGTCCGAGGGCGTCGGCATGCTGCTCGTGGAGCGGCTCTCCGACGCCGTCCGCAACGGGCACAAGGTACTGGCCGTGGTGCGCGGCTCGGCCGTCAACCAGGACGGCGCGTCCAACGGCCTCACCGCTCCCAACGGCCCCTCCCAGCAGCGGGTCATCCGCGATGCGCTGACCTCGGCGGGGCTGGCGCCCTCCGACGTGGACGCGGTGGAGGCGCACGGTACGGGCACCCGGCTGGGCGACCCCATCGAGGCGGAGGCGCTGCTCGCCACGTACGGGCAGGGCCGGGACCCGGAACGGCCCCTGTGGATCGGCTCGTTGAAGTCCAACATCGGGCACACCCAGGCCGCCGCGGGCGTCGGCGGCATCATCAAGACGATCGAGGCGCTGCGTCACGGCGAACTGCCCCGGACCCTGCACGTGGACGAACCGACACCACACGTGGACTGGTCGCCCGGCACGGTCGCCCTGCTCACCGAGGCACACCCCTGGCCGTCGGCCGGGCGGCCCCGGCGCGCAGGCGTCTCCTCCTTCGGCGTGAGCGGCACCAACGCGCACGTCATCATCGAGCAGGCGCCCGACCGGCCGGAGCCGTCGGCACCGCCCGCCGTGCCCGATCCGGCGCACCCGGTGCCGGTGAGGGTGTCCGCGCGCTCCGTACCCGCACTCAGAGGCCAGGCGGCCCGGCTGCTCGACCTGCTGGAGCGCGACGAGACACTGCGCCCCGTCGACCTGGCCCGCTCCCTGGCCGTGTCCCGGCCCGCCCTGGACCACCGCGCCACGCTGGTGGCCGCCGACCGCGCGGAACTCGTCGCAGAGCTGACAGCGCTGGCTGCGGGCTGCGAGGCGCCGACGGACGCCGTACGCGGTGGACGCACGGGGTTCCTGTTCAGCGGGCAGGGTGCGCAGCGGGTCGGGATGGGGCGTGGGCTGTACGAGGCGTTCCCGGTGTTCGTGGAGGCGTTCGACGCGGTGTGTGCGCGGGTGGACCTGGAACGGCCGCTGCGAGATGTGGTGTTCGGGGAGGACGTAGAGCTTCTGGCGCGTACGGCGTACGCGCAGCCTGCGCTGTTCGCGGTCGAGGTGGCGCTGTTCCGGCTGGTGGAGTCCTGGGGTGTGGTCCCGGATGTCCTGGTGGGCCATTCGATCGGTGAGCTGGCTGCCGCGCACGTGGCGGGTGTTCTGTCGCTGGATGACGCCTGTGCTCTGGTGTCGGCGCGTGGTCGGTTGATGGACGCGTTGCCGTCGGGTGGTGCGATGCTGGCCGTGGAGGCGGCCGAGGAGGGGCTTGAGCTGCCCGAGGGCGTGGACCTCGCGGCCGTCAACGGGCCCACCTCCCTGACCGTTTCCGGTGACGCGGACGCGATAGCGGTACTGGAGGGGCGGCTCCGAGCCCGGGGCGTACGGGTGAAGCGGCTCACGGTCTCGCACGCGTTCCATTCGCGTCTGATGGAGCCGATGCTCGACGCGTTCGCGGCGGTCGCGAAGTCGTTGACGTACCACGCTCCGACCATCCCCGTCGTCACCACCGCGCCGGGGGAGCTGACCACCCCCGCCTACTGGGTCGGCCAGATCCGCGAGCCCGTCCGGTTCGCCGACGCGATCGCCTCCCTCACCACCGAGCACACCCGCTTCCTCGAACTCGGGCCCGACGGGGTGCTGTCCGCCCTCGTTCCGCACGTCGTCGAGGACGCGATCACCGTCCCGGCCCTGCGCTCCGGCCACGACGAGGCGGCGAGCCTGCTGCGCGCCGTCGCCCGACTGCACAGCCACGGTGCACCCGTCGACCTCACCTGCCTCACCGAAGGCGGGCGGCTGGTCGAGCTGCCCTCGTACGCCTTCCAGCGTGAGCGCTACTGGCTCGACGCCACGCCCGCCCGCGCCACGAGCGAGGCGACCGGCGAGGCGGAGGAGCGGTTCTGGGACGCGGTCGACGCGGCCGACCGGGGCGCGGTCGCCGCCGCGCTCGATCTGGACGACGACGACACGGGCCTCGACACCGTGCTGCCCGCCCTCACCGCCTGGCGCCGGGAGAGCCGCAAGCGCTCCGTGGTGGACTCCTGGCGGTACCGCACCGCCTGGACGCCGCTGGAGAGCGGGCCCGAGGCCGCGCTCACCGGAACCTGGCTGCTCGTCGGTGAGCCCCACCCCGACGTGGCCGACGCGCTGCGCGCCGCCGGCGCCGACGTCGTCGAGTGCGCGCCCTCCGACGTCCGTCCCGAGCTGCTCCTCGCGGACGACCTGGCCGGAATCCTAGCCCTGCGTCCCGAGCCGGGCGGCCTGCTCGCCCTGCTCCATGCCCTCGACCGGGCCGGCTCCACGGTGCGCTGCTGGGCCGCCACCCGGGGCGCCGTCTCCACCGGCCGCCTCGACCCGCTCACCGACCCCGCCGCCGCCCGGATCTGGGGACTGGGCCGGGCCGCCGCGCTGGAACACCCCGACCGCTGGGGCGGACTCCTCGACCTTCCCGAGACGCTGGACCGCCGGGCGGGCGCCCGGTTGGCCGCCGTCCTGGCCGGCATCGGCGCCGAGGACCAGCTCGCGATCCGCGACACCGGCGTCTTCGCCCGCCGACTGCGCCACGCCGCGCCCGAGCCCGCCGCCGCGCCCTGGCGGCCGGACGGCACCGTCCTCATCACCGGCGGCACCGGCGCCCTGGGCTCCCACCTCGCCCGTACGCTCGCGGCGCGCGGCACCCCGCACCTGATCCTGACCGGTCGCCGGGGGCCCGACGCCCCCGGCGCGGCCGACCTCGTGGAGGAGCTGACCCGGTCGGGCGCCACCGTCTCGGTGGTGGCCTGCGACGCCGCCGACCGTGACGCGCTCGCCGCCGTGCTCGCCGACGTACCCGCCGCTCACCCGCTCACCGCGGTGGTGCACGCGGCGGGCGTCGCCGACGACACGGCCCTCACGGAGCTGACCGAAGAGCGCCTCGACGCCGTGCTGCGCGCCAAGGCCGACGCCGCCGACGTCCTCGAGGACCTCACCAGCGGACTCGGCTCGCTCACCGCGTTCGTCACCTACGCGTCCATCGCCGGCGTCTGGGGCAGCGGCGGGCAGGCCGCGTACGCCGCGGCCAATGCCCACCTCGACGCGCTGGCCGAGCGCCGCCGCGCCGCCGGGCTGCCCGCCACCTCGGTGGCCTGGGGTCCCTGGGCCGAGGCCGGCATGGCCGCCGGCGACGAGGCGGTCGCCCACCTGCGCCGTCGCGGGCTGCGACCGCTCGACCCCGAGCTGGCCGTCACCGCCCTGGACCGGGCCGTCGCCTCAGGTGACGCGTGCGTGACCGTCGCCGACGTGGAGTGGGAGCGGTTCGCCGCCACCTTCACCGCCACCCGGCCGAGCTCCCTGCTGACGGAGCTCCCCGAGGTGGGGGACACCGCCACCGCTCCCGCGCCCGCGGCCGGTGCGGCCCTGCGCGACCGGCTCACCGCGCTGCCCGCCGCCGAGCGGGAGCGGGTCCTGCTCGACCTCGTGACCACGACCGTCGCCGGAGTCCTGGGGCACCGTGACCGCGCCGCGGTCGATCCGGCGGCGGCCTTCCGCGACCTCGGCCTCGACTCGCTGACCGCCGTCGAACTGCGCGACCGGCTCGCCGCGGCCACCGGCCTGCCGCTGCCCGCAGCCCTGGCCTTCGACCACCCCACCGCGCTGCTGCTCGCCGCCCACGTCCGTGGCGAGCTGCTCGGCGGCACGGACACGGCACCGGCCCACGGCACCACCGGGGCCGTCACCGTCACCACCGACGAGCCCCTCGCCATCGTCGCCATGGGCACCCGGCTGCCCGGCGGCGTCCGCTCGCCCGAGGACCTGTGGCAGCTGGTCGCCCAGGGCGGCGACGGCATCTCCGGTTTCCCGACCGACCGCGGCTGGCAGCTGGACGGCCTCGGCCACACGACCGAGGGCGGGTTCCTGTACGACGCCGCCGAGTTCGACGCCGAGCTCTTCGGCATCTCGCCGCGCGAGGCGCTGGCGATGGACCCGCAGCAGCGGCTGCTGCTGGAGACCTCGTGGGAGACGTTCGAACGGGCCGGCATCGACCCGACCTCGTTGCGCGGCAGCCGCGCCGGCGTCTTCGTCGGCGCCTCCCACAGCGGATACGGCACCGGCGCCGGAACCACCCCGCCCGAGGAGGTCGGCGGGCACCTGCTCACCGGCACCTCCAACAGCGTGCTCTCCGGGCGCCTCGCGTACACGTACGGGCTTGAGGGCCCGGCGCTCACCGTGGACACCGCCTGCTCGTCGTCGCTGGTCGCGCTCCACCTGGCCGCACGGGCACTGCGCACCGGCGAGTGCGACCTGGCCGTGGTGGGCGGCGTCGCCGTCATGCCCACACAGGCGGGCTTCAGCGAGTTCGCCAAGCAGGACGGCCTCGCGGCAGACGGGCGCTGCAAGTCCTTCGCGTCCGCGGCCGACGGCACCGGCTGGTCCGAGGGCGTCGCGGTCCTCCTGGTGGAGCGGCTCTCCGACGCCGTGCGCCACGGCCACGAGGTCCTGGCCCTGGTGCGCGGCTCGGCCGTCAACTCCGACGGCGCCTCCAACGGGCTCACCGCGCCCAACGGCCCCGCGCAGCAGCGGGTGATCCGGGCCGCGCTGGCGTCGGCGGGGCTGGCGCCCTCCGACGTGGACGCGGTGGAGGCGCACGGTACGGGCACCCGGCTCGGCGACCCCATCGAGGCGCAGGCGCTGCTCGCCACGTACGGGCAGGACCGGGATCCGGAACGGCCGCTGTGGCTGGGCTCGTTGAAGTCCAACATCGGGCACACCCAGGCCGCCGCCGGGCTGGCCGGCGTCGTCAAGATGGTCATGGCGCTGCGCCACGGCGAACTGCCCCGGACCCTGCACGTGGACGAGCCGACGCCACACGTGGACTGGTCGGCCGGCACGGTCGCCCTGCTCACCGAGCACAGCCCGTGGCCGCGGGCGGACCGGCCCCGCCGGGCGGGTGTGTCGTCGTTCGGCATCAGCGGCACCAACGCACACGTCGTCATCGAACAGACGCCGGAGGACGGGGTGCCGGGCCCTGTGCACGCGCCGGTCGCCGTCCCGCCGGTGCTCGCCTGGCCGGTGTCCGGCCGGACGGCCGACGCACTGCGCGCTCAGGCGGCCCGGCTGCGGCAGGCACTCGACGAGCGTCCCGAGGCCGACCTC
Organism: Streptomyces sp. NPDC093546; assembly: GCF_044765045.1. Classification (NCBI taxonomy): domain Bacteria; kingdom Bacillati; phylum Actinomycetota; class Actinomycetes; order Kitasatosporales; family Streptomycetaceae; genus Streptomyces; species Streptomyces sp. NPDC093546. The sequence goes on from NZ_JBIWJG010000015.1 coordinate 34,329, forward strand.
GTCGGCCACGCCCGCGCCCTGGCCGCCGGTCGGGCGGCCCTCGATCAGCGTGCCGTCGTGGTCGGCTCCAACCGGGACGACCTCCTCGCGGGCCTCACCGCCCTCGTGGAGGACCGCACGACCCCGGCCGTCGTCCGAGGCGCGAACGCCTTCGGCCGTGCCGCCCTCCTGTTCTCGGGCCAGGGTGCGCAGCGGGTCGGGATGGGGCGTGAGCTGTACGAGGCGTTCCCGGTGTTCGCGGACGCGTTCGACGCGGTGTGCGCGCGGGTCGACCTGGAACGGCCTTTGCGCGAGGTCGTGTTCGGGGCGGACGCCGGGCGGCTGGACCGGACCGTGTACGCGCAGGCCGGGTTGTTCGCCTTCCAGGTGGCGCTGTTCCGGTTGGTGGAGTCCTGGGGTGTGACCCCGGACGTGCTGGTGGGTCACTCGATTGGTGAGCTTGCTGCCGCGCATGTGGCCGGGGTGCTGTCCCTGGACGACGCGTGTGCCCTCGTCTCGGCGCGTGGTCGGTTGATGGACGCGCTGCCGTCGGGCGGTGCGATGCTGGCCGTGGAGGCGGCCGAGGGCGGGCTTGAGCTGCCCGAGGGCGTAGATCTCGCGGCGGTCAACGGACCCACCTCGGTGACGGTTTCCGGTGACGCGGACGCGATCGGCATGCTGGAGGAGCGCCTGCGCTCCGAAGGCGTACGGGTCAAGCGGCTGGCCGTCTCGCACGCCTTCCATTCGCGTCTGATGGAGCCGATGCTCGACGCGTTCGCGGCGGTCGCGGAGTCGTTGACCTACCACGCCCCGACCATCCCGGTCGTCACCACCGCGCCCGGGGACATGGCGACCCCCGCCTACTGGGTGGGTCAGATCCGTGAGCCCGTCCGCTTCGCCGAGGCCGTACGCCAGGCCCACGACGCCGGCGCCGACGTCTTCCTGGAGCTCGGTCCCGACGGCACCCTCACCGGGGCGACCCTGCGCTGCCTCGACGGGCGTCCGGTCGCGGCCACGCCCGCACAGCGCGCCGAGAGCTCCGAGCCCGAGGCGCTGGTGCGCGCCGTGTCGGCGCTGCACGTCCACGGCGTGTCCGTGGACCTGTCCGCGCTCGTACCCGGCGGTGCCGTACGGGCCGACGGCCTGCCCACGTACGCGTTCCAGCGCCGCCGCTACTGGATCGACCCCGCCCCGCAACCCGCGGCCGGGGCTGGGGCCGATGCGGTGGAGAGCCGGTTCTGGGAGGCCATCGAGCGGCAGGACGCCGCCGCGGTCGCCCGGACCCTCGGCCTCGACGCCGACACCCTCGACGCCGTCCTGCCCGCGCTGTCCGCCTGGCGCGGCGGACGGCGCGAGCGGGCCGTGCTCGACTCGTGGCGCTACCGCGCCGTCTGGCAGCCGCTGCCCGAGCGGCCCGCCCTGCCCACCGGCACCTGGCTGGTCCTCACCGCCGACGGCTCGGTCCCCGACGACCTCGCCGAAGCCTTCTCCGGCCGCCTCGTCGGCGCCCGGCTCGACGCCGCTCTCGAGTCCTTCACCGATGTCGCGGGAGTGGTCTGCCTTCCGTCGGCGCCGGACGACCTTCTGCCCCTCTTCCGCGTCGAACTCCCCGCCCCGCTGTGGGTGCTGACGCGCGGCAGCGTCGCGGTGGGCCGTGCCGACCGGCTCACCGACCCCCCGGGTGCCCTGCTGTGGGGCCTGGGTCGCGTGGCCGCTCTCGAACGGCCCCGCCTCTGGGCGGGTCTGATCGACCTGCCCGCCGTGCTGGACCGCCGTGCCGCCGCCCGGCTCCTCGCCGTCCTCACCCACGCGTCCGGCGAGGACCAGGTGGCGATCCGGGAATCCGGCGTGCTGGCCCGGCGGCTGCGCCGGGCCCCGCTGAGCGGCTCCGCATCCGCATCCGCATCCGCATCCGCATCCGCATCCGTATCCGGCACCGCGTACGGCTCCGCGCCGGGCTCCACCGAGCCCTGGCGGCCGTCGGGGACCGTACTGGTCACCGGCGGTACCGGCGGTCTCGGCGCCCGGGTGGCCCACTGGCTGGCGGACCGCGGGGTCCGCGACCTGGTGCTGACGAGCCGCCGCGGACCCGGGGCGCCGGGCGCGGCCGACCTGGTCGCCGCGCTGGCCGAGCGCGGCGTACGGGCCGAGGCCGTGGCGTGCGACGTGGCCGACCGCGACGCCGTGGCCGCGCTGCTGGCCGCGCACCCGGTCACTGCGGTGATCCACACCGCGGGAGTGACCGGGACGCAGCCGCTGGAGACGGTCACCGGCGAGGAGTTCGCCGAGGTCCTGCGGGCCAAGGTGGCGGGCGCGACCCACCTGCACGAACTCCTCGCAGACGCCGACCTGGACGCGTTCGTGCTGTTCTCGTCGATCGCCGGAGTGTGGGGGAGCGGCGGCCAGCCGGCGTACGCGGCGGCCAACGCCTACCTGGACGCCCTGGCCGAACACCGCCACGGCAGGGGACTGCCCGCCACCTCGGTGGCCTGGGGCCCCTGGGCCGGATCCGGCATGCTGGTGGACACCGAATCCGAAGAGGCCCTGCGCCGGCGTGGCCTGAACGCCCTGGACCCCGACCGGGCGCTGGCCGCCCTCGGGGACGCCGTCGACGCGGGCGACACCTGCGTCACCGTCGCGGACGTCGACTGGAGCCGCTTCGGCGCCGCCTTCACCAGCGGGCGCCCGAGCCCGCTGCTGGAGGAGTTCGTCGCGGCCGCCGACCAGGAGACCGCCACGGGTGCCACGACCGGGTTCGCCGCCCGGCTGCGGGCCGCGCCGCCCGCCGAGCGGCTCCGGCAGCTGACCGACCTGGTCCGCGCCGAGGCCGCCGCCGCACTCGGCCACCGTTCCGCCGAGGACGTCGCCGCACAGCGGGCGTTCGCCGACCTGGGCTTCGACTCGCTGACCTCCGTCGAACTCCGCGACCGCGTCAACACGGCCACCGGGCTGCGTCTGCCCGCCGGCATCGCCTTCGACCACCCCACGGCCGCCTCCCTCGCCGCGCGCCTCGCCGAGCTGCTCGGCGAGCCCGCCGACCCGGCCCGGGCCCCGGCCGAGGAACGCGGCGTGGTCCCCGCCGCCGCGGACGACCCGGTGGTCATCGTGGCCATGGCCTGCCGCTTCCCCGGCGGGGTGACCGACCCCGAGACCATGTGGCAGCTGGTCACCGAAGGACGCGACGCGGTCCGAGCCTTCCCGACGGACCGGGGCTGGGACCTGGAAGCGCTCGCCGCCGGGGACGGCCCCGGCACCTCGTACGTCGACGAAGGCGCGTTCCTCGACGACGCGGGCCGCTTCGACGCCGCCCTGTTCGGTATCTCGCCGCGCGAGGCGCTCGCCATGGACCCCCAGCAGCGGCTCCTCCTGGAGACCTCCTGGGAGACCCTGGAACGCGCCGGCATCGACCCGCACGCGCTGCGCGGCAGCCGCACCGGCGTCTTCGCCGGCACCAACGGCCAGGACTACACCCGGCTCACCCTCGCCGACTCCGGCGGACTGGAGGGCCACGTCGCCACCGGCGGCTCCGCGAGCATCCTGTCCGGTCGCGTCGCCTACGCCTTCGGTCTCGAAGGCCCGGCGGTGACCGTGGACACCGCCTGCTCGTCGTCGCTGGTCGCCCTGCACCTGGCCGCTCAGTCGCTGCGCAACGGCGAATGCGACCTCGCGCTGGCCGGCGGCGTGACCGTGATGGCCACCCCCGGCGCCTTCGTGGAGTTCAGCCGCCAGCAGGGGCTGGCCGCCGACGGCCGCTGCAAGCCCTTCTCCGACGCGGCCGACGGCACCGGCTGGGGCGAGGGAATCGGCCTGCTGCTGGTGGAGCGGCTGTCCGACGCACGCCTCCACGGCCACCCGGTGCTCGCCGTGGTCGCCGGTTCCGCGACGAACTCGGACGGCGCGTCCAACGGTCTCACCGCCCCGAACGGCCCATCACAGCAGCGGGTCATCCGCGCCGCGCTGGCCTCGGCGGGGCTGGACCCCTCCGACGTGGACGCGGTGGAGGCACACGGTACGGGCACGCGGTTGGGTGACCCGATCGAGGCGGAGGCCCTGCTGGCCACGTACGGCCAGGGCCGGGACGCGGACCGTCCCCTGTACCTGGGGTCGGTGAAGTCCAACATCGGGCACACCCAGGCCGCTTCGGGCGTCGCGGGCGTCATCAAGATGGTCCAGGCGATGCGCCACGAACTGCTGCCCGCGTCCCTGCACGCCGACCGGCCCGCGTCGAGCGTCGACTGGTCGGCCGGAGCGGTGGAACTGCTCGACCGCGCCCGGCCGTGGTCCCGGTCCGGACGCCCGCGCCGGGTGGGCGTCTCGTCGTTCGGCATCAGCGGCACCAACGCCCACGTCGTCCTGTCGGAGCCGCCCGCCCCCGAGGAGCCGGAACAGGCAGTGACCGCCGCGGCCCCGCGGCCGGAGCCGACCGTCGTGCCGTGGCCGCTGTCCGGGCACACCGCCGATGCGCTCGCCGCGCAGGCCGGCCGACTGCTTGGCGCGCCCGCCGCGCGACCGGCGGACATCGGCCACACCCTGGCGACCGGCCGGGCCGCGCTCACCCACCGCGCTGTGGTGCTGGCGCACGACCCGGAGCAGGCGGCGCAGGCGCTGACCGCCCTCGCCGAAGGCCGCCCGGACCCGGCGGTCGTCACCGGCACCGCGCGCGAGGGCCGGACCGGATTCCTGTTCTCGGGTCAGGGTGCGCAGCGCGTGGGGATGGGGCGTGAGCTGTACGACGCCTTCCCGGCGTTCGCGGACGCGTTCGACGCGGTGTGTGCGCGGGTGGATCTGGACCGGCCGCTGCGGGACGTCGTGTTCGAGGACGGCGAGGCACTGGATCGGACCGTGTACGCGCAGGCCGGGTTGTTCGCGGTCGAGGTGGCGCTGTTCCGCTTGGTGGAGTCCTGGGGTGTGGCCCCGGATGTGCTGGTGGGCCATTCGATCGGTGAGCTTGCCGCCGCACATGTGGCCGGGGTGCTGTCCCTTGAGGACGCGTGTGCGCTCGTTTCCGCGCGTGGTCGGTTGATGGACGCGTTGCCGTCGGGTGGTGCGATGCTGGCCGTCGAAGCGGCCGAGGGCGGGCTTGAGTTGCCCGAGGGCGTGGACCTCGCGGCCGTCAACGGCCCTGCTGCCCTGACCGTTTCCGGTGATGCGGACGCGATCGCGGTTCTGGAGGAGCGTCTGCGTGCGCAGGGCGTACGGGTCAAGCGGCTCACGGTCTCCCATGCGTTCCACTCGCAGCTGATGGAGCCGATGCTCGACGAGTTCGCGGCGGTCGCGAAGTCGCTGACGTACCACGCTCCGATCATCCCTGTCGTCACCACGGCTCCCGGGGACATGACCACCGCCGACTACTGGGTGGGCCAGATCCGTGAGCCCGTCCGGTTCGCCGACGCGGTCGCCCCGCTCACCGATGTGCGGGTCTTCGTCGAACTCGGGCCCGAGGGGGTGCTGTCCGCCCTCGTCCCGTATCTGCACGACAGCACGCCCGCCGTCCCCCTCCTGCGCCGGGACCGGGACGACACCGAGTCCGTGTTCACCGCGCTCGCTCACGTTCATACCGCCGGCGTCACGCCCGACTGGGCCGCCGTGTACGCGCCCTGGGCTCCCCGGCGGATCGACCTGCCCACGTACGCCTTCCAGGGCGAGGACTACTGGCTGCGTCCCAGCCCCGGTGCCGGTGACCTGGGTGCCGCGGGGATGCGCGCCGGCGGGCACCCCCTGCTGAGGGCCGAGATGTCCCCGGCCGTCGGCGGCGGACTGCTGCTCTCCGGCCGCCTCTCCACCGCCGCCCAGCCCTGGCTCGCCGACCATGTCGTACACGGCAGCACCGTGCTGCCCGGCACCGCGTACGTCGAGCTGGCCCTGCACGCGGGCGCGTCCGCGGGGCTCGTACGGCTCGACGAACTGACCCTGCACACCCCGCTCGTCCTGCCCGAGCGCGGCGGAGTGCAGGTACAGGTGCGGGTCTCGGACGACGGTGCGGTCGACGTCCACGCGCGGCCCGAGTCCGACGAGGACGGCCCGTGGACCTGTCACGCGAGCGGCCTGCTCACCGCCGCGGAGCTCCCGCTCCCGGCCGATGACGGCGCCGAGCCGCCCGCCGACGCGGAGCCGGTCGTCCTCGACGCCCACTACTCCGCGCTGTCCGACGCCGGGCTGTCCTACGGCCCCGCCTTCCAGGGCCTGCGGGCCGCCTGGCGGTCCGGTGACACGCTGTACGCCGAGGTAGCGCTGCCCGGAAAGGGCGCGGCGGAGGGGTACGGCCTCCACCCGGCCCTGTTCGACGCCGCGCTCCAGGCGCTCGCCGCCGGGCCCCTCGGCGAGGACGGGGCGGCCCGGGTGCCGTTCGCGTTCAGCGGCGTCTCGCTGCACGCCCCGGGCGCCACGGTGCTGCGGGTCCGCCTGACCCCGGCGGGCGCGGACGCGGTGTCGGTGGCGGCCTTCGACGCGTCGGGCATGCCGGTGCTGACGGCCGACGCGCTGACCCTGCGTACCCTCGGCGCACCGACCGCGCCGGCTAACGCCCCGCTGTACGAGGTGGCGTGGACGCCGCTGGGCGCGGCGGAGACGCCTGCCGGGGACGCGGAACCCGCCTGCGCGGTGGTGGACGACCCGGCGGGGCCGGGCACGGCCGACGCGACCGGGCCGCTGGTGTGGCGGGCGCCTGCCGACGTGGTGGCGGTGCTGGCGGGTCTCCAGGACTGGCTGGCCCGTGCACCGGAGGGCACGCCCCTCGTGGTCCTCACCCGTGGTGCCGTCGCGGCCGCCGGCGGTGCCGAGATCACCGACCCACAGCGGGCGGCGACCTGGGGGCTGGTCCGCTCGGCCCAGTCCGAACACCCCGACCGGCTGATCCTGCTGGACGCGGACACCGAGGACGGCCTGACCCACGCCGTCGGGACGCTGCTCGACTCGGGCGAGCCGCAGGCGGCGCTGCGCGCGGGCCGCCTGCTGGTGCCCCGGCTCACCCGGCTGCGTACCCCGGGCGAGTCGCCCGAGCGGCGGACCGCCCCGGCCCTCGACCCCGACGGCACCGTGCTCATCACCGGCGGCACGGGCACACTCGGCTCGCTGCTCGCCCGGCACCTGGTGGAGCGGCACGGCGCCCGGCACCTGCTGCTGACCGGCAGACGCGGCGCCGAAGCCCCGGGCGCCGCCGAACTGGCCGCCGAGCTGGCGGCGTTGGGCGCCTCGGTGCGGTTCGCGGCCTGCGACGCCGGGGACCGGGACGACCTCGCGGCGCTGCTGGCCGGCGTCCCGGCGGAGCACCCGCTCACGGGTGTCGTGCACGCCGCGGGCGTGGTCGACGACGCAATGGCCGACGCCCTGACACCCGAGCGCCTGCGCGCGGTCCTCGCGCCCAAGGCGGACGCGGCGGTCGTGCTCGACGAGGCGACCCGGGACCTGGACCTGTCGTTCTTCGTCCTCTACTCGTCCGTGGCCGCCACCCTGGGCACCCCGGGGCAGGCCAACTACGCCGCGGCCAACGCCGTACTCGACGCCGTCGCGCAGCGCCGGGCGGCGCTGGGCCTGCCGGCCGTGTCGGTGGCCTGGGGCCTGTGGGCCCGTTCGAGCGCCATCAGCGGCCACCTCGACGCGCCCGCCCTCGCCCGCGCGAGCCGGCTCGGCGCACCCCTGTCCGACGCGCAGGGCTGCGCCCTCTTCGACGCGGCGCTCGACGCCGCCCGCCCGCACCTGGTGGCGGCCGTCGTGGACCGGGCCCGGCTGCGTGCGGCCACGGACGTCCCCGCGATCCTGCGCGGGCTGGCGGGCACCACCCGGAGCGCGGCCGGGCGGGCCGGCGGCAGGCGGGGCCGGGAGGGCCTCGCGGCAACCCTGGCCACCGCCGCCGACCCGGCGCGCCGACTCCTCGACCTGGTCCGGGCCGAGAGCGCCGCCGTGCTCGGTTTCGCGTCCGGCGACGAGGTGACGGCGGACCGCGCCTTCCGCGAGATGGGCTTCGACTCGCTCACCTCGGTCGAGCTGCGCAACCGCCTCAACACGGTCACCGGCCTCAGGCTGCCCGCCACCCTCGTCTTCGACTACGCCAACCCCACCGCCCTCGCGGAGCACCTGCTGGCCGAACTGGGCGGGCCCCGGCAGACTGCCGCGAAGCCCCGTGCGACGACGACCCCCGGCGACGAACCGATCGCCATCATCGGCATGGCCTGCCGGTACCCCGGCGGCGTCGCCTCGCCCGAGGACCTGTGGCGGCTCGTCATGGCCGGCGACAGCATCGCGATGCCCTTCCCCGAGGACCGGGGCTGGGACCTCGACGCGCTGTACGACCCCGACCCGACCCGCCGGGGCAGCTCCGACGTCCGGCTCGGCGGGTTCCTCGACGGCGCGGGCGACTTCGACGCCGACCTGTTCGGCATCTCGCCGCGCGAGGCGCTCGCCATGGACCCGCAGCAGCGGCTGCTCCTGGAGACCTCCTGGGAGGCGTTCGAGCGGGCCGGCATGAACCCCGCCGGGCTGCGCGGCACCCAGGCCGGTGTCTTCGTCGGGGCCACCAACGTCGGCTACGCCAGCGGCGCCAACCTCCCCGAAGAGGTGGACGGGCACCTGCTCACCGGCATGTCCGGCAGTGTCGTCTGCGGCCGGATCGCCTACACCTTCGGACTGGAGGGTCCCGCCGTCACCGTGGACACCGCCTGCTCGGCCTCGCTGGTCGCCCTGCACCTGGCGGTGCAGTCGCTGCGCAACGGCGAGTGCGACCTCGCCCTGGCGGGCGGCGCGACCGTCCTCGGGGCGCCGGACGTCTTCACGGAGCTGAGCAAGCAGAAGGGGCTCGCGCCCGACGGGCGCTGCAAGTCCTTCTCGGCGGACGCCGACGGCACCGGCTGGTCCGAGGGCGCCGGCGTGATCATCGTCGAGCGCCTCTCCGACGCGCGGCGCAACGGCCGCCGCATCCTGGCGGTGGTCCGCGGGTCCGCCGTCAACCAGGACGGCGCCTCCAACGGCCTCACCGCGCCCAGCGGCCCCGCCCAGCAGCGGGTCATCCGGGCCGCGCTGGACGCGGCGGGCCTCGCGCCCTCGGGCGTGGACGCGGTCGAGGCGCACGGCACCGGTACGCGGCTCGGCGACCCGATCGAGGCGCAGGCGCTGCTGGCGACGTACGGCCAGGAGCGCGAGGGCGACGAGCCGCTCTGGCTCGGCTCGCTGAAGTCGAACATCGGCCACACCCAGTGCGCGGCGGGCGTCGGCGGCGTCATCAAGATGGTGGAGGCGATGCGGCACGGCGTCCTGCCCCGGACCGTCAACGTCTCCGAGCCGACCGGGCAGGTGGACTGGTCCGCCGGCTCCGTCGCGCTGCTCACCGAGGCGCGGCCGTGGCACCGCGGGGACCGGCCGCGCCGGTCCGCGGTCTCCTCCTTCGGGATCGGCGGGACCAACGCGCACGTCATCCTCGAAGAGGCGCCGGCCCCCCGCGCGCTGCCGCCCGCGCGGCAGCCGCAGGCGGCACCGGATACCGACGCGCCGGCGCGTCCCGTCGCCTGGCCGGTCTCCGCCCGCACCGCCGAGGGCCTGCGCGCCCAAGCCGCCCGCCTGCGCGCGTACGCGGCCGAACACCCCGGTCCGGACGCGGCGCAGATCGCCCGCACCCTGGTCACCGGCCGGGCCGCGCTGGATCACCGGGCCGTGGTGGTCGGGCGCCACGACGACCTGGACGGCCTCCTCGCCGGGCTCGACGCGCTCGCGTCGGAGACCTCGGCGGCCTCCGTGGTCCGCGGCACCGCGGTGCAGGGACGCACCGCCTTCGTGTTCACGGGCCAGGGCTCCCAGTACGCCGGTATGGGGCGCGAACTCCATGCCGGCCACCCGGCGTTCGCGGAGGCGTTCGACGCGGTGGCGGCCCGGATCGACCTCGGGACGCCGCTCACCGAGCTGCTCTTCGGGGACGGGGACCTGCTGGAGCGGGCCGGCTACGCCCACGCCGGCACGTTCGCCCTCCAGGTGTCCCTAGCCCGGCTGCTGGAGTCCCGGGGCGTCACCCCCGACGTGGTCCTCGGCCACTCCACCGGCGAGCTGGCCGCCGCGCACATCGCGGGCATCCTCTCGCTCGACGACGCCTGCACCCTGGTGGAGGCGCGCGCCCGCCTGCTGCTCGGCCTGCGCGAGGACGGGAAGATGCTCGCCGTCGAGGCGCGCGAGGAAGACGTGCTGCCCCTGCCCGACGGCGTCGACCTCGCCGCGGTCAACGGGCCCGAGTCGCTGGTCGTCTCCGGCGACGCGGATGTGATCGACGCCCTCAGGGACGGCTGGCGGGCCGAGGGCCGGCGCGTGAAGGACATCTCCGTCTCCCTCGCCGCCCACTCCCACCACGTGGACCCGGCCCTCGGTGAACTCGCCGCCGTCGCGGCCGGCCTCACCCACCACGAGCCCGCCGTCCCCATGGCGCCCACCGGTCCCGGGCGGCTCGACACACCGGAGTACTGGGTCGAGCAGATGCGGCGGACCGTGCGCTTCGCCGACGCCGTGCGCGGACTGCGCGGCGTGCGGCGGTTCGTCGAGATCGGACCGAAGGGCGGGCTGTCGGCCATGGCCCAGCAGCTGGTGGACGACGCGGTCGCCGTGCCGACGCTGCGGTCCGGCGTCCCCGAGCCCGACGCCCTGCTGCAGACGCTGGCCGGGCTGCACGTGTCGGGCGCGAAAGTGGACTGGCCGCTGGACGCGGTCGAGGGCGCCGATCTGCCCACCTACGCCTTCGAGCACCGCCGGTACTGGGCGCTGCCCGCGTCCGGACCCGCCGACGTGGAGGGCGCCGGGCTGGCCGGTGTGGACCACCCGCTGCTGGGCGCGGCGGTGGCGTCGGTGACCGACGACGGCCTGGTGCTCACCGGGCGCCTGTCCACCTCGGCGCACCCGTGGCTCGCGGACCACCGGCTCCGCGGCACGGTCCTGGTCCCGGGCACCGCGCTGCTCGAACTCGCGCTGCAGGCCGCCCGCATGACCGGGGGCAGGCTCGTCGAGGAACTGACCCTGCACGCGCCGCTGGTCCTGCCGGAGCGGACGGCCGTGCGGTTCCAGGTCGTGGTCGGAGCCGAGGACGGCGCGTCCGGGGGCGGACGCGAGGTGGCGGTCTACGCCCGGCCCGAGTCCGGCACCGACGGGCCCTGGGTCCGGCACGCCGCGGGCGTCCTCGCACCGGACCTGCCCCCGGAGCCGGCGCCGCACCCGGTGTGGCCCCCGGCCGGCGCGGAACCTGTGGACCTGGCGGGGCACTACGCGCTGCTGGACGCCGCGGGCCTGGAGTACGGGCCGGCCTTCCGGGGACTGCGGGCCGCCTGGCGGTCCGGCGACGTGCTCCACGCCGAGGTCGCCCTGCCGGACCCGCAGCGCGGCGACGACTACGCCGCGCACCCCGCGCTGCTGGACGCCGCGCTGCACGCGCTGGCCCTGGCGGGCCCCGGGGACGACGGACCGCCGGCACCGCGGCTGCCGTTCTCGTGGTCGGGTGTCGCGCTGCACGCGGTCGGCGCGCGGACGCTGCGGGTACGCATCACGCCCGCCGGTCCGGACGCCGTGACGCTGGACGCCTTCGACGACGCGGGCCTGCCCGTGCTGTCGGTCGCGTCGCTGACGCTGCGGGAGGCGGCCGGGCGGACGGCCCCCGAGCCGTCGTCCGATTCCCTGTTCGAGGTGGTGTGGACCGAGCTGGACGGGTCGGACGGGACCGTCGCCGGCGCGGCGTGCGTGACCGTGGACGATCCCGACGGCCTCGCCGAGGTGCCGCCGGTGGCCCTGTGGCGGGCGCCGGCCGAACCGGCGGCGGCGCTCGCAGGGGTGCGGGCCTGGCTCGCCGACCCACGTACGGCCGACGCGCGCCTGGTGGTCCGTACCCGCGGCGCGGTCGCCGCCGTCCCCGGTGACGACGTCGCCGATCCGCTCGCCGCCGCCGTGTGGGGCCTGGTGCGCACGGCGCAGACCGAGCACCCCGGACGCTTCATCCTGCTCGACGCGGACACCGGCGGACTCGCCACCGATGAACTCGCCACCGATGAACTCGGCACCGGCGAGCTCGGCACCGGCGAAGAGGCGGCCGCCATCCTCGGCATGCTGTTCAGGGCGGACGAACCGCAGGCGGCGGTGCGCGACGGCCGGGTGCTGGTGCCCAGGCTGAGACGCTTCCGGCCCGACGGCACGGACAGCGCCGTACGGCTCGACCCCGACGGGACCGTGCTCGTCACCGGCGGCACCGGTGCGCTGGGCGCGATGCTGGCCCGCCACCTGGTGGCGCACCACGGCGTCAGGCACCTGTTGCTGACCGGCCGCCGTGGACCCGACGCCCCCGGCGCGCCGGAACTGGTCCGGGACCTGGCCGAGCAGGGCGCCGACGTCCGCGTCGTCGCCTGCGACGCAGCCGACCGCGAGGCGCTGGCCGCGCTGCTCGCGCAGATCCCGGCCGCACACCCCCTGACGGGGATCGTCCACACCGCAGGTGTCCTCGACGACGGAGTCCTGGAGGCGCAGACCCCCGAGCGGCTGGCCGCGGTGTTCGCGCCGAAGGCCGAGGCCGCCGTCCACCTGCACGAGCTGACCGCCGGTCAGGACCTGGCCATGTTCGTCATGTACTCCTCGCTCGCCGCGACCATCGGCGCCGCCGGACAGGCCAACTACGCGGCGGCCAACGCCGTGCTGGACGCCCTCGCCGCACACCGCAGGCACCGGGGCCTGCCCGCCGTCTCGCTGGGATGGGGGCTGTGGGCGCAGCCGGGCGCGATGTCCGAGCACCTCGACGGCACGGCCGTCGCCCGGCTCACCCGCCTCGGTGACGCCCTCGGCGCCGAGGAGGGCCTCGCCCTCTTCGACGCGTCGCTGGCCTCCGGGCGGGCCCACCTGGTGCCGACCCGCTTCGCCCCCGCCCCGGTCGGCGCGGCCCACGAAGTGCCGCCGCTGCTGCGCGCGCTGGTGCGCGTCCCGGCCCGGCTCCGCAAGGCCGGCGCGTCCGGCGCGGACCGGGGAAGCGGCCTGGCGCAGCGGCTGGCGGTGGCCGCCGACCCGGCCGGGCTGCTGCTCGACCTGGTCCGCGACGAGGTCGCCGCCGTGCTGATCCACGCGCCGGGTGAACGGGTCGCCCCGGACCGGGCCTTCCGCGAGATGGGCTTCGACTCGCTCACCTCGGTGGAACTGCGCAACCGGCTCTCGGCCGCCACCGGGCTCAAGCTGCCCGCGACCGTGGTCTTCGACCACCCGGCCCCCAGGGCCCTCGCGGACCACCTGCACGAGCGGCTCGCGGGCACGGCCGCGCGGACCACCGCGCCCGAGACCGCCCCCGCCCCGGCGGACCCCCCGCACGAGCGGCCCGCCGGAACGGTCCCCGCCGCGCGGACCACCGCGCCCCGGACCGCCCCGTCCCCGTCGGCGCAGCCACCGGCCGGCGAACCGATCGCCATCGTCGCGATGGCCTGCCGGTACCCGGGCGGGGTGGACTCGCCCGAGGACCTGTGGCGGCTGTTGGCCGAGGAACGGGACGTGGTCGGCCCGTTCCCGGCCGACCGTGGCTGGAACCTCGGTTCCCAGGGCCGCGCCGACGCCATCCGCGCTCGCGGCGGCGCGTTCGTCGACACCGCCGGCGACTTCGACGCGGCGCTCTTCGGCATCTCGCCGCGCGAGGCCCTCACCATGGACCCGCAGCAGCGGCTCCTGCTGGAGACCGCCTGGGAGACCTTCGAGCGCGCCGGTATCGACCCCGCGACGCTGCGCGGCAGCCGGACCGGCGTCTTCGCCGGCGCGATGGGATCCGGTTACGGGGTGGGGCTGCGGATGCCCGAGGACGCCGAGGGCCACCTGGTCACCGGCAGCGCGGGCAGCGTCACCTCCGGCCGGGTCTCCTACACCTTCGGCCTGGAGGGCCCGGCCGTGACCGTGGACACCGCCTGCTCGGCGTCGCTGGTCGCGCTGCACCTGGCGGCGCAGTCGCTGCGGGCCGGCGAGTGCACCATGGCGCTCGCCGGCGGCGTCACCGTCGTCGCGACGCCGGACGTGCTGATCGGCTTCAGCCGGCAGAACGGCCTGGCCGCCGACGGCCGTTGCAAGGCGTTCGCCGCCTCGGCCGACGGCACCGGCTGGGGCGAGGGCGTGGGCCTGCTCCTGCTGGAGCGGCTCTCCGACGCCCGCCGCAACGGCCACCCGGTGCTCGCGGTGGTCCGCGGCTCCGCCGTCAACCAGGACGGCGCGTCCAACGGCCTCACCGCGCCCAACGGCCCCTCCCAGCAGCGCGTCATGCGCGCCGCCCTGACCGCGGCCGGCCTGGAGCCGTCCGAGGTCGACGCGGTGGAGGCGCACGGCACGGGCACCCGGCTCGGCGACCCGATCGAGGCGCAGGCCCTGCTGGAGGTCTACGGCCAGGACCGCGACGAGCCGCTGCACCTGGGGTCGGTCAAGTCGAACCTCGGCCACACCCAGGCCGCCGCCGGCGTCGCCGGTGTCATCAAGACGGTCGAGTCGATACGGCGCGGCACGCTGCCGAAGACCCTGCACGTGGACGAGCCGACCCCGGAAGTCGACTGGTCGGCGGGCGCGGTGGAACTGCTCACCGAGGCCCGGCCCTGGCCGCGGACCGGCCGCCCGCGCCGGGCCGGCGTCTCCTCGTTCGGGATCAGCGGCACCAACGCCCACGTCCTCATCGAGGAGGCCCCGCACGAGCGGCGGGCGGAGCAGGCCGCACCGCAGGAGCCGGACACGGCGACCGCCGTGCTGCCCTGGCTGCTCTCCGCCGGCTCGGCCGCCGCCCTGCGCGCCCAGGCCGCGCGGCTGCTCGCCTTCGCCGACGCCCACCCGGACACCTCCGCCGTGGACATCGCCCGCGCCCTCACCGGCTCGCGCGCGCAACTCACCCACCGCGCGGCGCTGCTCGGCGCCGACCGCGCGGCGCTGCTCGCCGCCCTGCGCGCCTTCACCGAGGGCGCCCCGGGCGCCCCCACCGGCAGGGCGGACGCGTCGCGCACCGCGTTCCTCTTCGCGGGCCAGGGCGCGCAGCGCGCCGGCATGGGCCGTGAACTGTACGAAACGTACCCGGTGTTCGCCGGGGCCTTCGACGCCGTCTGCGCCCGCCTGAACCTCGGCCGGCCGCTGCGGGACGTGGTGTTCGGCACCGACGACGACGTCCTGGCCCGGACCGAGTACACCCAGCCCGCGCTGTTCGCCCTCGAAGTGGCGCTGTTCCGGCTGGTGGAGTCGTGGGGCGTACGACCGGACGTGCTGGTCGGCCACTCGATCGGCGAGCTGGCCGCCGCGCACGTCGCCGGCGTGCTGTCCCTGGACGACGCGTGCACCCTGGTGGCGGCCCGGTCCCGGCTGATGCAGGCGCTGCCAGCAGGGGGCGCCATGCTCGCGGTCGAGGCGGCCGAGGACGAGATCGCGCTGCCCGACGGCGTGGACCTCGCGGCGGTCAACGGCCCGAGGGCGCTGACCGTCTCGGGCGACGAGGAGGCCATCGCCGACTGCGAGGAGCGCTGGCGGGCGGAGGGCCGCAAGGTGCGGCGGCTCGTCGTCTCGCACGCCTTCCACTCGCACCGCATGCAGCCGATGCTCGACGCCTTCCGCGAGATCGCCGGGCAACTGACGTACCGCGCACCGGCCATCCCGCTGATCTGCACGGCACCGGGCGACCCGGCGACCCCCGAGTACTGGGTGCGCCAGGTCCGCGAGCCGGTCCGGTTCGCCGACGCCGTCGCCGAACTGTGGCGCCGGGACGTCGGCGCCTGCGTCGAGCTCGGCCCGGACGGCGTCCTCACCGCGCTGGCCGGCGCCACCGCCGGGCCGGACGTCGCCGCCGTACCCGCGCTGCGGCCCGGGCGCGCCGAGCCGGTCACGCTGCTGACCGCCGTGGCGACCGCCCACACCCGCGGCACCCGCGTGGACTGGCAGGCCGTACTCGGCACCGGCCCCCGGGCCGCACTGCCCACCTACGCGTTCGACCGGACCCGCTACTGGCCGGAGCCCCGCACGGCGGAACCCGGCCCGGCCGACACCGAGTTCTGGGACGCCGTCGACTCCGGCGACCTCGGCGCCCTGACCGGGATGGACCCCGCCACGGCCGCCGCGCTGGCCGAGGCCCTGCCCGCGCTCGCCTCCTGGCGCCGCGCCCGCGTGCTGCGCGAGGCCGCCGCCGACCGGCGGTACCGCGTCGCGTGGACGGACGTCCCGGCGGCCCGGCCCACCGGCGGGCACTGGCTGGTCGCCGCCGCCCGCGAGGACACCGACCGTGCCGCGGCCGTGGCCGCCGCGCTGCGCGACAGCGGCGCCGGGGCGACCGTCTGCACGCCGGACGAGCTGCCCGCGGCGGACCCCGTCGACGGGGTGCTGCTGCTCTCCGGCGACCCGGAGACCGTCCTGTCCGTGGTGCGCACCGGACTCGGCTCACCCCTGTGGTGCGTGACGACGTCGGCGGTCGGCGCCGGTGACACCGTGGCCGACCCCCGCGCCGCACAGGTGTGGGGCCTGGGCCGGGTCGCGGCCCTCGAACTCCCGCGCCGTTGGGGCGGGCTCATCGACCTGCCCGAGCAGCCCGGTGCGGACACCCTCGCCCTGATCCCGGCCGTCCTCGGCGGTACGGAGGACCAGGTGGCGCTCCGCGGCGGCCGCGTCCTGGCCCGCCGCCTGGACCGCGCACCGCTCGCGCCCGGCGGGGTGTGGACCCCGACGGGCACCACCCTCATCACCGGCGGCACCGGCGCCCTCGGCGGACACGTCGCCCGCCTGCTTGCCCGGCAGGGGGCCGACAAGCTGGTCCTCACCAGCAGGTCGGGACCCCGGGCACCGGGTGCCGCGGCCCTGGTGGCGGAACTCGCGGAGCTCGGCTGCACGGCCGTCGTGGCGGCGTGCGACGTCGCCGACCGCGACGCCCTCGCCGCGCTGCTGGCCGCCCACCCGGTCCGGGCCGTCGTCCACACCGCGGGCACCGACACCGCCCGCCCCCTCCAGGACCTCGACGCGGACACCTTCCGCGAGGTCGTCCGGGCCAAGGTGGACGGCGCCCGCAACCTCGACGAACTCCTCCCCGAGGCCGAGCAGTTCGTCCTCTTCTCGTCCATCGCCGGGGTGTGGGGCAGTGGGGAGCAGGCGGCGTACGCGGCCGGCAACGCCTACCTCGACGCGCTCGCCGAACGCCGCCGCGCCCAGGGCCGCCCGGCCCTCTCCCTCGCCTGGGGCCCCTGGGCCGGCACGGGCATGGCCGCGGCCGGACTCGGCGGAGCCGACGGCGACGCCGCCGCCTACCTCGCCCGGCGCGGCCTGACCGCGATGGCACCCGAGACGGCGCTGCGGGCCCTGGCCGACGCACTCGGCGCGCAGGACACCTGCGTCACCGTCGCCGAGGTGGACTGGAGCCGCTTCCTGCCCGCCTTCACGGCCGGCCGGCCCGCCCCGCTGTTCGCTCCGCTCACCGGCGGCGGCGCCGGGGAGGAGCAGGCGGCGGAGGAAGGACTCACCGCGTACGCCGTCGGACTGGCCGGCTTCTCCCCGGCCCGGCGCGAACGCGCCCTCCTCGACCTGGTGCGCCGTCAGGTCGCCGACGTACTCGGCCACCAGGGGATCGACGGCATCGCGGCGAGGAGCGGCTTCGCCGACCTCGGATTCGACTCGCTGACGGCCGTCGAGATCCGGGGGAGGATCGCCGCGGCCACCGGACTGGGGCTCTCCACCTCGATGATCTTCGACTACCCGACGCCCGCCGCACTCGCCGCCCATCTGTCGGACGAGATCGAGGCAGCGGCCGCTCCCACCGCGGACCCGGCCTCTGCCCCCGCCTCCACCGCCGTCTCCGCCGCCGGGGATATCCCCGAGGACGGCCCCGAGGAAGGGCCGTCGGAGAGCGACATCGACCTGATGGACATCGACGCCCTCATCCAGACCGCCCTGGAGGATCCGGAGGACTGAACCCCCTTTCCGCCTGCTCGAACACCCCCGCAAACCCCCTTGCCCGGCCCGGCCCCCTAAGGGGTCGGGCTAGGGGTTGTCCACGCCTCGGCGCCGTTCGTAGGCTCAGCGAGAGTTTCCGCACGGAATGCGCCTGCCGAAATTACCCATTCGGTGCCGGAGAAGCTCCAGGCGAAATTCTGTTGTCGCGCGGTATTTGGTAATCCAGCGAAATTCCGCCGCGAAAGTGTGCTGCGGGTCCGGAGAAGGTGGCATCGAGTGGCCGACGACCAGAAGTATCTCGACTATCTCAAGCGGCTCACCGCGGACCTGCGGCAGACCCGGCGTCGCCTGCGGATCGCCGAGGCGCGCGGGAGCGAGCCCGTGGCGGTCGTCGGCATGGCCTGCCGCTACCCCGGGGACGTGCGCTCCCCGGAAGACCTCTGGGACCTGGTCTCCTCGGGCCGCGACGGCATCTCCGCCTTCCCCGTGAACCGCGGCTGGGACACCACCGCCCTCTACGACGAAGCCCCGGACGCCGCCGGCACCACCTACGTGCGCGAGGGCGGATTCGTCCACGAGGCAGGCGAGTTCGACGCCGGCCTGTTCAACATCTCGCCGCGCGAGGCGCTCGCCATGGACCCGCAGCAGCGGCTGTTCCTGGAGACCTCGTGGGAGGCCCTGGAGCGCGCGGGCGTCGACCCGCTGTCCCTGCGCGGCAGCCGCACCGGCGTCTTCGTCGGCTCCTCCTCGTCCGCGTACGGCGCCGGGCTGCGCGCCCTGCCCCAGGGAGTGGAAGGGCACCTGCTGACCGGCAGCGCGCCCAGCGTCGTCTCCGGGCGGGTCGCCTACGTCCTGGGCCTGGAAGGCCCCGCGGTCACCGTGGACACCGCCTGCTCGTCGTCTCTGGTGGCGACCCACCTCGCCGTGCAGGCACTGCGGTCGGGCGAGTGCGACGCGGCCCTCGCGGGCGGCGTGACCGTGATGACCAGCCCGGGCATCTTCACCGAGTTCAGCCGGCAGCGGGGCCTCGCCTCCGACGGCCGCTGCAAGCCGTTCTCCGCGGACGCCGACGGCACCGGATGGGCCGAGGGCTCGGGTATGCTCGTCCTCCGGCGCCTGGCCGACGCGCAGCGGCGCGGCGACCGGATCCTCGCCGTGATCCGAGGCTCCGCCGTCAACCAGGACGGTGCGTCGAACGGACTGACCGCGCCCAACGGCCCCTCCCAGGAACGGGTCATCCTGGCGGCCCTGGAGAACGCCCGGCTCGACCCCGCCGACGTGGATGCGGTGGAGGCGCACGGCACCGGCACGACGCTGGGTGACCCGATCGAGGCGCAGGCACTCCTCGCCACGTACGGACAGGGAGCCCGCCGCGAGCCCCTGCTGCTGGGCTCCGTCAAGTCGAACATCGGGCACGCGCAGGCCGCTTCCGGCGTCGCCGGGCTCATCAAGATGGTGCTGGCCCTGGGCAACGAGGAGCTGCCGCGGACCCTCCACGTCAGCGAACCCACCCCGCACGTCGACTGGTCCCAGGGCCAGGTGCGGCTGCTCACCGCCCCGGTGGCCTGGCCCCAGGACCCGGAGCGCCCGCGCAGGGCGGGCGTCTCCTCCTTCAGCATCAGCGGTACCAACGTCCACATCATCCTGGAGGGCCCCGACGCGACGGCCGAACAGGCCGACGACGAGACCGACGGAACCGTGGCGACCGGCGCCGAGCCGGCGAAGACCGCCGACGTCGACCGACCGGCGCTCCCCGTGCTCCCGGTGGTCCCGTGGGTACTGTCCGGGCACACGGCCGAGGCCCTCGCGGCGCAGGCCGGCCGGCTCATCGGCATGGCCGAGGCCGACCCGGCGGGCGTGGGTCGCTCCCTGCTGTCGCGCGCGGTGCTGGAGCATCGTGCGGTGGTGTGGGGGGAGGACCGTGTCGGTGCGTTGCGTGCGTTGGCGCGGGGTGTGTCGCATGCGGGTGTGGTGCGGGGTGTGGCGCGTTCTGGTGGTGCTCCGGTGTTGGTGTTTCCGGGGCAGGGGTCGCAGTGGTTGGGGATGGGTCGGGAGTTGGCGGGTTGGTCGCCGGTGTTTCGGGAGGGGGTGGAGGAGTGTGCGGCGGCGTTGGAGCCGTTCGTGGACTGGTCGCTGTGGGAGGTGTTGGACAGCGGTGATGAGGTGTTGTGGGGTCGGGTGGATGTGGTCCAGCCGGTGTTGTGGGCGTTGATGGTGTCGTTGGCGCGGTTGTGGCGGTCGTGTGGTGTGGTGCCGTCTGCGGTGGTGGGTCATTCGCAGGGGGAGATCGCGGCTGCGGTGGTGGCTGGTGGGTTGTCGGTGGTGGACGGGGCGCGGGTGGTGGCGTTGCGTTCGCGTGCGCTAAGGGTGTTGGCGGGCCGGGGTGGGATGGTGTCGCTGGCGGCGGGGCCCGAGGCGGCCCGGGAGCTGGTGTCCGGTTTCGAGGGCCGGGTGTCGGTCGCGGCGGTGAACGGTCCGGGTTCGACGGTGGTGTCGGGTGAGCCGGGAGCGCTGGATGAGTTGATCGCGCTGTGTGTGGAGCGTGGGGTGCGGGCGCGTCGGGTGCCGGTGGATTACGCGTCGCATTCGGTGCAGGTGGAGGAGCTGCGCGAGCAGATCCTCGCCGATCTCGCTCCCGTAGCGCCCATGTCTTCCGCAGTACCGCTGTATTCGTCGGTGACGGGCGGTCGTATCGATACGGCGGTGATGGACGCGGGCTATTGGTATGAGAGTTTGCGGTCGTTGGTGCGGTTCGATGAGGCGACGGGTGCGTTGTTGGCGGACGGCCGGTCGGTGTTCCTGGAATGCAGCCCGCATCCCGTCCTGACCCCGGGCATCGAGGAGACGCTGGAAGCCGCCGAGCGTCCAGGGACCACGCTGTCCACGCTCCATCGAGATCACGGCGACGCGACGCGTTGGCTGACCGCCCTCGCCGAAGCGCATGTGGCCGGCGTCCAGGTCGACTGGACCACCGTCCTGGAGGACCGCACGGGCCGCGTGGTCGACCTGCCCACCTACGCCTTCCAGCGGGAACGTTTCTGGCCCGAGAAGCGGGCGCTGCCCGCCGACGTCTCCGCCGTGGGCCTCGGCCGCGCCGATCACCCGATGCTCGGCGCGTCGGTGCCCATGGCCGGCAGCGACGGCGTCCTGCTCACCGGGCGGATCGCCGCCGACACCCACCCGTGGATCGCCGACCACGTCCTGCTCGGCACCGTCCTGCTGCCCGGCACCGCCCTCGTCGAACTCGCCCTGAGAGCAGGGGAGTCGGCGGGCTTCCCGCACCTGGACGAACTGACCCTGGAAGTACCGCTCACCCTCCCCGGGGAGGGGGCGGTCGTCCTCCAGGTCGCCGTCGGCGACGGCACCTCCGTGGACGGCGGCCGTGCCGTCACCGTCTACTCCCGCTCCGAGGGCGACGGGGGTGCCTGGACCCGGCACGCCACCGGCACCCTGCGCGCCACCCCGGCCGGGATGACCCCGGAGCCGGTCCCGTGGCCGCCCCGGGACGCCGAGCCGGTCGACCCGGCCGGGTTCTACGCGGCCGTGGCCGAAGGCGGCTACGGATACGGGTCGGCCTTCCAGGGCCTGCGCGCCGTCTGGCGGCGGGCGGACGAGGTCTTCGCCGAGATCGCGCTTCCCCAGGAAGCCCGCACCGGCAGCGCCGGCTTCGGTCTGCATCCCGCGCTGTTCGACGCGGCCCTGCACGCCGCCGGGGCCGGCCGCCTGTTCCCCGACACCGGCGAGGTGCGGGTGCCGTTCGCGTGGCAGGGCGTCACCGTGCACGCCGCGGGCGCCACCGAACTGCGGGTCCGGATCAGCCGCTCCGCCGCGCGCGATTCCCTGCGCCTGGAGGCCGTGGACGCCTCGGGCGCACCCGTCGTCCAGGTGGAGACACTGGAGTTCCGTCCGGTCTCCGCCGCGCAGCTGGCCTCCGCGCAGGGACCGCGCGACGCGCTGTTCGCCGTCGAGTGGACGCCGGCCGCGGCAGGTCCGGCCCCCGTCTCGTGGGCCGTGGTCGGCGCCGACGCCCTCGGCGCCGCGGACCGGCTGGCGGAGGAGACCTACGCCGTCGAGTGGCACGCCGACACGGCCGCACTGACCGAGTCCATCGATGCGGGCATGACCGTGCCCGAGATCGTCCTGCTCTCCGGGCCGGCCGGGACCGACGCGACGCCCGCGGACGTGCACCACCGGGTCGCCGAGGTGCTCGGCGCCGCGCAGACCCTCCTCGCGGACCGGCGTTTCGACGGATCACGCATCGTCCTGCTCACCTCCGGAGCCGTCGCCGTCCACGAGGGCGAGGACATCACAGACCTGCCCGGCGCGGCCGCCCGGGGACTGCTGCGCACCGCGCACTCCGAGCACCCCGGCCGGTTCGCGACGCTCGACTCCGACGGCAGCCTCGGCGGACTGACCGAAGCGCTCCTCCCCGGCGAGCCGGAGACCGCCCTGCGCAAGGGCACCCCGCACGTGCCGCGGCTCGTACGCGTCCAGCCGGCCGACGCGCCCGCGTCGCCCGCACCGCCGTCCGGGACCGTTCTGGTCACCGGCGGAACCGGCGGTCTCGGCGCCCTGGTGGCCCGGCACCTCGCGACCACGCACGGCGTCACCGACCTGCTCCTGCTCAGCCGCTCAGGCCCGCAGGCGCCCGGGGTCGCCGCCCTCACCGACGACCTCGCCGCGCTCGGAGCCCGGGCGGAGGTCGTGGCCTGCGACGCCGCCGACCGGGACCGGCTCGCGCAGGTGCTCGCCGGCCGCCGGATCGGGACCGTCGTGCACGCGGCGGGAGTCCTCGACGACGGTGTCCTCACCTCGATGACCCCCGAGCGGCTCGCGACGGTGCTGCGCCCCAAGGCGGACGCGGCCCTCCACCTGGCCGAACTGGTCGAGGCCGAGACGTTCGTGTTCTTCTCCTCCGCCTCCGGCACCTTCGGCGCCGCCGGCCAGGCCAACTACGCCGCCGCCAACGCGGTGCTGGACGCCCTCGCCGCCTGCCTCCGCGCACAGGGCCGCACCGCGCTCTCCATCGGCTGGGGCATGTGGGCCACGGCCACCGGCATGACCGGTCACCTCTCGGACGACGTGCGCGGGCGCGCGACCGGCGACGGCACGGCCCTGTCCGACGCGGACGGCCTCGCCCTGTTCGACGCGGCCCTCACCTCCGGCCGGCCTCACCTCGTGGCGGCCCGCCTGGATCTGGCGACGCTCAGGGCACGTGCGGGCAGCGTCCCGGTGCCGCCGCTGTTGTACGCGCTCGTCCCGCAGCCCGCGCGGCGGGCGGCCGAGGCCGGAGAGGACGCCGCGTCGTTCACCGCCCGTCTGGCCGCCCTCGACCCGTCAGGGCGGCGGCAGGCCGTGCTCGACCTCGTACGCGGCCATGCCGCCACGGTGCTCGGGCACGCCTCGGCCGGGGCCGTGGACCCCGAACAGGGCTTCACCGACCTGGGGTTCAGCTCCCTCACCGCGGTCGAGATCCGCAACCGGCTCAACACGGCCACCGGGCTGCGGCTGCCCACCACGCTGGTCTTCGACCACCCGAACGTCGCGCGCCTCGCGGGCCACCTGCTGGAGCTCCTGGCCGTCGACGACACCGGGACCGGCTCCGCCGCGCTGCTGGCCGACCTCGACCGGCTCGACACCGCCCTCTCCGGCACCGGCCCCGGGGACGAGACACGCGTGCGCGTGGTCTCCCGCCTGCACGCACTGCTCGCCCGGTACGACGCCGGGGACGACGCGGGTGCGGCCGGCGCCGCCGCGGACTTCGACGCGGCAGGGGACGAGGAACTCTTCGCTTTCATCGACAACGAAACAGGAGCCTGAGGCGGTGCAGGACAAGACGACCGGCGCACGTGCCGTATCCACCGAGGACAAGCTGCGGGACTACCTGAAGCGGGCCACCGCGGACCTCGCCGCGGTGCGCCAGCGGCTCCGCGCCGCCGAATCGGCCGATCGCGAGCCGATCGCCATCATCGGCATGGCCTGTCGCTATCCCGGTGGTGTCGACTCGCCCGAGGCGCTGTGGCACGTGGTGCGGGACGGCGTCGACGCCGTCTCCGGCTTCCCCGTGGACCGGGGCTGGGACATGGCACCCTTCGACGCCGCTGCCGCCGCCGGTGTCGAGTTCACCCGCGAGGGCGGATTCCTCGACGCGGTCGCCGATTTCGACCCCTCGCTCTTCAACATCTCGCCGCGCGAGGCCCTCGCCATGGACCCGCAGCAGCGCCTGGTGCTGGAGACCTCCTGGGAGGCCGTGGAACGCGCCGGCATCGACCCGCTCTCCCTGCGCGGCAGCCGTACGGGTGTCTTCACCGGTGTCATGTACAACGAGTACGCCTCCCGTGCCCTGAACGTCCCCGAGGAGGTCGCCGGACACCTGGGCACCGGGAGCAGCGGCAGCGTCGTCTCCGGCCGCGTCTCCTACACCCTCGGTCTTGAGGGCCCCGCGCTGACGGTGGACACGGCGTGTTCGTCGTCGCTGGTGGCGCTGCACCTTGCGGTGCGGTCGCTGCGCAGCGGGGAGTGCTCGATGGCGCTCGCGGGCGGCGTCACCGTGATGATCACCCCCAACACCTTCATCGACTTCGGCATGTCCGGCGCGCTCTCCTCCGACGGCCGGTGCAGGGCCTTCTCGGCGGACTCCGACGGCACGGGCTGGGGCGAGGGCGTCGGTGTACTGCTGGTCGAGCGGCTCTCGGACGCGGTGCGCAACGGACACCGTGTGCTGGCGGTCGTACGCGGTTCGGCCGTCAACCAGGACGGCGCCTCCAGCGGTCTGACGGCACCCAACGGCCCGTCGCAGCAGCGGGTCATCCGTGCCGCGCTGGACGCCGCGCGCCTCACGGCGGCCGACGTGGACGTGGTGGAGGCGCACGGCACCGGCACCACGCTGGGCGACCCGATCGAGGCGCAGGCGCTGCTGGCGACGTACGGGCAGGGGCGGCCGGCCGGTCGGCCGGCGTACCTGGGGTCGTTGAAGTCGAACATCGGGCACACGCAGGCGGCTGCGGGCGTCGGTGGTGTGATCAAGATGGTGGAGGCGATGCGCCACGGCGTTCTGCCGGCCACCTTGCACGTGGGGGAACCGACGCCGCACGTCGACTGGTCGGCGGGGGCCGTCGAGCTGCTGACGGAGCCGCGTCCGTGGGACAAGGGCGAGGAGCCGCGTCGGGCCGGTGTGTCGTCGTTCGGTGTGAGCGGCACGAACGCGCACGTGATCCTCGAGGAGTACCGCCCCGCCGAGCCCGACGCCGACGCGCCGCCCGCTGCCCCGGCGGCGGAGGCCGGTGGGGTGGTGCCGTGGGTGGTGTCGGGGCGTACGGAGGAGGCGCTGCGGGGGCAGGCGGCACGTCTGCTGGCCCACGTCCGGGAGTGGGACGCGGACGCGGACGGCGGGCCGACGGTCGGTCAGGTGGGTTACTCCCTGGCGGGTACGCGTGCGGCTTTGGGCCATCGTGCGGTGGTGCTGGGTTCGGATCTGGCGGAGTTCCGGCGGGGCCTTGAGGCGCTGGCGGAGGGCCGTGAGGTGCCGGGCGTCGTTACGAGCGTGCGTGGTTCGGGTCAGGGCGCTCCGGTGTTGGTGTTTCCGGGGCAGGGGTCGCAGTGGTTGGGGATGGGGCGGGAGCTGGCGGCGTGGTCGCCGGTGTTTCGGGAGGGGTTGGAGGAGTGTGCGGCGGCGTTGGAGCCGTTCGTGGACTGGTCGCTGTGGGAGGTGTTGGACAGCGGGGATGAGGTGTTGTGGGGTCGGGTGGATGTGGTCCAGCCGGTGTTGTGGGCGTTGATGGTGTCGTTGGCGCGGTTGTGGCGGTCGTGTGGTGTGGTGCCGTCTGCGGTGGTGGGTCATTCGCAGGGGGAGATCGCGGCCGCGGTGGTGGCTGGTGGGTTGTCGGTGGTGGACGGGGCGCGGGTGGTGGCGTTGCGTTCGCGTGCGTTGCGGGTGTTGGCGGGCCGGGGCGGGATGGTGTCGCTGGCGGCGGGGCTTGAGGTGGCCCGGGGGCTGGTGTCCGGTTTCGAGGGCCGGGTGTCGGTCGCGGCGGTGAACGGTCCGGGTTCGACGGTGGTGTCGGGTGAGCCGGAGGCACTCGACGCTCTGATGGCTTTGTGTGTGGAGCGTGGGGTGCGGGTGCGTCGGGTGCCGGTGGATTACGCGTCGCATTCGGTGCAGGTGGAAGAACTGCGCGAGCACATCCTCGCCGATCTCGCTCCCGTAGCGCCCATGTCTTCCGCAGTACCGCTGTATTCGTCGGTGACGGGCGGTCGTATCGACACGGCGGTGATGGACGCGGGCTATTGGTATGAGAGTTTGCGGTCGTTGGTGCGGTTCGATGAGGCGACGGGCGCCTTGTTGGCGGACGGCCGGTCGGTGTTCCTGGAATGCAGCCCGCATCCCGTCCTGACCCCGGGCATCGAGCAGTCGTTGGAGGCGGCCGAGCGCCCAGGGGTCACGCTGTCCACGCTCCATCGAGATCACGGCGACGCGACGCGTTGGCTGACCGCCCTCGCCGAAGCGCATGTGGCCGGTGCCCCGATCGACTGGACCACCGTCCTCCCCGACGCCCGGCCCGTCGACCTCCCCACCTATCCCTTCTCGCGTGAGCGCTACTGGCCTGCCCCCGCCCCCGTCGGCCGCCCTGCTGCCGGACCGGAAGCCCCCGCGGGCACCGATCCGGCGGAGCAGGCGTTCTGGACCGGCGTCGAAAGCGGCGACACCGAGTCCGTCGCCAAGGCACTCGGCATCGACGCGCCGGACCTCGCCCAGGTGCTGCCCGCCCTCGCCGCCTGGCGGCAGGGCCGCCGCCAGGAGACCGCCGTCGCGTCCTGGCGCTACGACGTGGCGTGGAGCCCGCTGGTCGGACTGCCGTCCACCGCGCCGACGGGACGCTGGCTGCTGATCCTCCCGGCGTCCGGGGCGGACGCGGAACGCGCGGCCGTGCGTACCGCGCTCGCCCGGGCAGACCTCACCGAGGTCACCGTCCCCGCCGGGGCCGGGCGTGCCGAACTGGCCGCCGCGCTGCCGGAGCCGGACGGCCTCGCGGGCGTCGTCTCCCTGCTCGCGCTGGACGAGCGCCCGCATCCCGAGGGCGCGGCCCTGCCCACCGGGGCCGGTGACACCGTCACGCTGCTGCAGGCGCTCGGCGACGCGGGATCCGGCGCGCCCCTGTGGTGCGTCACGCGCGGCGCGGTCGCCGTGGGCCGTGCCGACGGAGAGGTGAGCCGCGCTCAGGCGATGCTGTGGGGCCTGGGGCGCAGCGCCGCCCTGGAGCACCCCGAGCGGTGGGGCGGCATGATCGACCTGTCCGCCACCGACACCCGGTCCGCGACCCGGCTGGGCGCGCTCCTGGCCGGGGCCGCCGAGAGCGAGGACCAACTGGCGGTACGGGCGTCCGGAGTCTTCGCCCGCCGCGTACGGCGTACCCACCCGGACTCGCATGCGGTCACGGAGCCGTGGACCCCCAGCGGTCCGGTGCTCGTCACCGGAGGGACCGGTGCGCTCGGCCGCGAGGTCGCCCGCTGGCTCGCCGGGCACGGGGTCACCGAGCTCCTGCTCGTGAGCCGCTCCGGTCCGCAGGCGCCCGGCGCCGCCGAACTGGTCGCCGAGCTGGCCGCGCTCGGGGCGACGGCCACCGTCGTCGCCTGCGACGTCGCCGACCGCGAGGCGCTGGCCGCGCTGCTCGCCGAGCACCCGGTCACCGGCGTCGTCCACACCGCCGGTGTCGCGGCCACCGTGCCGTTGGCCGTCACCTCCCCGGCCGAGATCGCCGAGGCGGCCCGCGCCAAGGTGCTCGGCGCGCTCCACCTGGACGCCCTGTTGGGGGAGAGGGCCGAGCTGTTCGTGCTGTTCTCCTCGATCGCCGGCGTCTGGGGCAGCGGCGGACAGGCCGCGTACTCCGCCGCCAACGCGGCCCTCGACGCACTCGCCGAACGACGCGGGGCCCGCGGCCTGGCCGCCACGTCCGTGGCGTGGGGCGCCTGGGGCGGCAGCGGCATGGCGGCCGACCGGGACGCCGGGGACTACCTGCGGGACCGCGGCATCACGGCCATGCCGCCGAGCCTGTGCCTGGCCGCGCTGTCCGCCGCCGTGGACTCCGGCCGTGTCACCGGCGTGGTCGCGGACGTCGACTGGGGCCGCTTCGCCCCCTCGTTCACCCTGCGCCGCCCGAGCCCGCTGCTGACCGACCTGCCGGAGGCGGTCGCCGCGCAGGCGGACGGCGCAACCCCCGCGACGGCCGACGACGGGGCCGCCGCCGACGGGGCCGGCCACGAGCTGCGCGCGCGGCTCATGGCCGCCGTCCCCGCCGACCGCACCCGCATCCTGCTCGACCTGGTGCGTACCGTCGTCGCCGGTGTGCTCGGCCACAGCGGCTCCGAAGCCGTCGACCCCGACGAGGTCTTCACGGGACTCGGCATCGACTCCCTCACCGCGCTCCGCGTCTGCGAAGGCCTGGCAGGGGCGACCGGGCTCCGGCTTCCGGCCACCCTGGTCTTCGACCACCCCACCGCCCGCCTGGCCGCCGCCGAACTGCTCGCGCGGCTCGGCGTCGCGGAGCCGGGCACCGCACCCGCGCAGGTACGGCCCACCGCCCTCGCCGAGACGGACGACCCGGTCGTCATCGTCTCGATGAGCTGCCGCTACCCCGGCGGCGCCGACTCCCCGGAGCACTTCTGGGAGCTGGTCGCGGCCGGGACCGACGCCATGTCGCCGTTCCCCGTGGACCGGGGCTGGGACCTGTCGGGAGCCGGCGGGTTCACCGCCGAAGGCGGCTTCGTGCACGACGCCACGGAGTTCGACGCGGACCTGTTCGGGATCTCGCCCCGCGAGGCCGTCGCCATGGACCCCCACCAGCGGGTGCTCCTCGAAGCCTCCTGGGAGCTGCTGGAGCGCGGGGGCATCGCGCCGACCTCCGTACGGGGCACGCGCGTCGGCGTCTTCGTCGGCGCCTCCGCCGCGGGCTACGCCATGGCCGGCGTCCTGCCGGAGGGCTCCGAGAGCCACGCCCTGACCGGCACCTCCAACAGCGTGCTGTCCGGCCGCATCTCCTACACCTTCGGGCTCGAGGGACCTGCGGTGACCGTGGACACGGCGTGTTCGTCGTCGTTGGTGGCGCTGCACCTGGCGGCGCAGTCGCTGCGTACCGGCGAGTGCTCCATGGCGCTCGCGGGCGGCGTCACCGTGATGCCCTCGCCCGCGGTGTTCGCCGAGTTCGGCCGCCAGGGCGGTCTGGCCTCGGACGGCCGGTGCAAGGCGTTCGCGGCTGCCGCGGACGGCACCGGCTGGGGCGAGGGTGTGGGCCTGCTGCTGCTGGAGCGGCTCTCGGACGCACGCCGCAACGGGCACGAGGTGCTCGGGGTGGTGCGGGGTTCGGCGGTGAATCAGGACGGTGCGTCGAACGGGTTGACGGCGCCGAACGGCCCCGCGCAGCAGCGGGTGATCCGGGCCGCGCTGGATGCCGCGCGACTCACGGCCTCCGAGGTCGACGCGGTGGAGGCGCACGGAACGGGCACGCGGCTCGGCGACCCGATCGAGGCGCAGGCGCTGCTGGCGACGTACGGACAGGACCGCGACGAACCCCTGTACCTGGGGTCGGTGAAGTCCAACATCGGTCATACGCAGGCGGCTTCGGGCGTCGCGGGTGTGATCAAGATGGTGGAGGCGATGCGCCACGGCGTACTGCCCGCCACCTTGCACGTGAACGAGCCGACGCCGCACGTCGACTGGTCGGCCGGCGCGGTGTCGCTCCTCACCGAGGACCGGCCCTGGCCGGAGACGGGACGCGCGCGCAGGGCGGGCGTCTCCTCGTTCGGGATCAGCGGCACGAACGCCCACGTCCTCATCGAGCAGGCCCCGCGTGAGCAGGCGCCGCAGGTGACCCCGCAGCCACCGGCCGACGAGCCGGGCACCGCCGCTCCGCTCGTGCTCTGGCCCGTCTCGGCCCGATCCGAGGACGCGCTGCGAGCCCAGGCCGACCGGCTCCGCTCACACCTCGACCGCACGGGCGCGGCGCTCGACCCGCACGCCGTCGCCCGCCAACTGGCCACCGCCCGGGCCGGCCTGGAACACCGGGCCGTCGTGCTGGCGCCCGACGCCGACGGGCTGCGCCGCGGGCTCGCCGGACTCGCCGGAAACACCGGACTCGCCGGAACCGCCGGTGTTGGCGCGGGAGCCGAGATCGTCCGCGGCGTGGCCGCGAGCGGCGACCTCGCCTTCGTCTTCTCCGGCCAGGGAGCGCAGCGCGCCGGCATGGGCCGCGAACTGTACGCGCACTACCCGGTGTTCGCCGACGCCTTCGACGCGGTCTGCGCCCACCTCGACCCGGACCTGGACCGCCCGCTGCGCGACGTCGTCCTCCATGACGCCGACGCGCTCGGCCGCACCGCCTGGACGCAGCTCGCCCTCTTCGCCTTCGAGGTGGCCCTCTTCCGGCTGCTGGAGTCCTGGAAGCTGACCCCCGACCGGCTGGCCGGGCACTCCGTGGGCGAACTCGCCGCCGCGCACGTAGCCGGCATCCTGTCGCTCGCCGACGCCTGCACCCTGGTGGCCGCCCGAGCCCGGCTGATGGGGGCGCTGCCCGAGGGCGGCGCGATGATGTCGGTGCGGATGCCCGAGGCCGAGGCGCTCGCCGCGCTCGCCGGGTACGAGTCCCGCGTGGCGATCGCCGCCGTCAACACCCGCGACGAGGTCGTCCTCTCCGGCGATGCCGCCGCCCTGGCGGAACTGGCCGAGGAAGGCAGGCGCACCGGGCGCAGGATCCGCTCCCTGGACGTCTCGCACGCCTTCCACTCCCCGCACATGGACCCCGTCCTCGACGACTTCGCCGCCGTGGCCGCGACGCTGGAGTACCGACCCGCCCGTATCCCGCTGGTGTCCACGGTCACCGGGCGGGGCGACGACGGCGCGATGTCCACCCCGGAGTACTGGGTCCGTCAGATACGCGCCACCGTCCGCTTCTCCGACGCCGTCGGCACCCTCCTCGGCCAGGGCGTGACCCGCTTCGCCGAGATCGGCCCCGGGGCCGCGCTCACCGTCCCGCTGGAGCGGACCCTGGAACGCGCCCGCGCGCTCGACGACACGACCGCCACCCTCGCCGTGGCGCTCCAGCGCTCCGGCAGGCAGGAGCCGGCCGCGCTGCTCACCGCCGTCGCCCGGCTGCACACGGCCGGCGTCCCCGTCGGCTGGGACACGCTCCTCGGGCCCGCCACCGGACCCCGCCCGGACCTGCCGACGTACGCCTTCCAGCGGCGCCGCTACTGGCCCGCACCGCACCCGGTCGCGGCGCGGGACGGCGGCGAGCGGACCGGCCGCCACCAGGTGACCTGGCGCCCGCTGCCCGAGCCGGCCCGGGCCGTGCCCCCCGGCACCTGGCTCGCGGCGGGCGCCGCGGACGGGAGCGCTGCCGGCCTGCTCGCGCACCTGCGCGAGCAGGGAATGCGGGTGACCGAGGTCCCCGACGCGGGGAACGACAGACAGGCATGGACCGAGGCGCTGCGCAGGGCCCACGACGAGGCTCCCGAGGTCGCCGGTGTGCTCTGCCTGGTCGAGGAACCCGCCACCGTCCTCATCCTCGCCCAGGCACTCGACGACATCGCGTCGGACGCCCGCCTGTGGTGCCTGACCACGGGCGCCGTCGCCACCGGCCCGGCCGACCCGCCCGCCGACCCCGCCGGCGCCGCCGTCTGGGAACGGGGCCGCACCCTGGGCCTGGAGGCCCCGCACCGCTGGGGCGGCCTTGTGGACCTGCCCGCGAGCCCGAATGCGAGCCGGGATGCGAGCCCGGACGCGAGGACCGCGGCGCGACTGGCCGCGCTGCTCGCCGCCGGTACGTCGGGCGAGGACCAGATCGCCCTGCGGGCCACTCCCATGGCCCGCCGGGTCACCACCACCACCGCCCCGCCGCCCGCCGCTCCGCGCACCCCGACACCGGACGCGGGCCCGGGTGCGGGAACCCGCCTCAGCGGGCCGGACCGGCACCGGGCGGCGCTCGACCTCGTCCGTACGACGGCCGCCGGAGTGCTCGGGCACACCGACACCTCGTCCGTCACCCCCGACCGCCGGTTCCTGGAGCTCGGCGTCGACTCGCTCGCCGCGCTGGAGATCCGCGACACGCTGGAGCAGGCCACCGGCCTGGTGCTGCCCGGCACCGTCGTCTTCGACCACCCCACGCCCGCCGCCCTCGCCCGCCACCTCACCGGCGGTACGGCCGCCGACGGCGACACCGCCCCGGCCGGGACGGCGCCCGCCCCCGTGCTCGGCATCTCGCCCACCGACCGCGACCCGGTCGGCCTGCTGGACTCCCTCTACCGGGAGGCCGTGCGCACCGGGCGGATCCAGGAGTTCCTCGAACTGGTCGGCGAAACAGCGAAGTTCCGGCCCATGGCCGACGACGTGGCCGAGGCGGGCGGACCGGCGGCGCTCACCCCCCTCGCCGACGGCCCCGCGCCCGAACTGCTGGTCTGCGTCAGCGGCCTGACGGCCGGCGGCGGCCCGCACGAGTTCGCGCGGCTGGCCGCACCCCTGCGCGGCGCACGCCGCGTGGCCGCGGTGCCCGTCCTCGGCTACGGCCGAGGAGAGCTGCTGCCCGCGACCCCCGAAGTCGCCCTGGACTGGCAGGCACAGGGCGTCCTCGCCCACGCCGAGGACACCCCGGTCGTCCTCTTCGGGCACTCCGGAGGCGCGCTGCTGGCCCACCGGCTGGCGGTGCGCATGGCCGAACTGGGCACCCCGCCCGCCGGGTTGGTACTGGCGGACGTCTACGCTCTGGACGACCCACTGATGGTGGAGTGGAACGCCGAGCTTTCCGAGGGGGTCTTCGACCGGGTCGAGCAGTTCGTCGCGATGGACGACAGCCGCCTCACCGCGATGGCCTGGTACGGCGGCCTGTTCTGGACGAACCCCAGCCCCGACACCCGTTTCCCGACTCTTCTGCTGCGTGCCTCACAACCGCTGCGCGAACCCGCCGACGGCCGCGACTGGCGCAGCGCGTGGAAAGCGGCCACCGACGTCGTCGACGTACCGGGCGACCACTTCACGATGATGGCCGAGCACGCCGGGACCACGGCCCGCGCAGTCCACCGGTGGATCGGGCAACTGCCCCGATGACCACCACGAACCCCACGACGGACCCCACCGCGAACCCCACCACACCGACAGCCCCGCCGGCCCAGCCGGGAGTGTGTGGAAGCGCCTGCTCCATGGAGGAACCTCGATGACCACCCAACCGCTGGCCCGTGCGATCGGGGTCACCCGGCGCTACGGCGAGACGACGGCCGTGAACGGCATATCCCTCGACATACCGCCGGGACAGCTGATCGGCCTGCTCGGCCCCAACGGCGCCGGCAAGAGCACGCTCATCAACCTCTTCACCGGCCTGCGCAGGCCCACGCAGGGCAGGATCGAGCTGTTCGGCCGCGACCCCCGGCACGTGGCGGCCCGCCGCCGGATGGGCATGACCCCGCAGGAGACCGGCCTTCCCGAGACCCTCAAGGCCACCGAGGTGATGGACTTCGTGGCGGCGCACTTCCCGCGCTCCGCCGACAAGAGGGAGCTCCAGGAGCGGTTCGGCATCACGGAGTTCGCCGACCGCCAGGTCGGCGGCCTTTCCGGCGGCCAGAAGCGCCGCCTGGCCATCGCGCTCGCCTTCGTCGGCGAACCCGACCTCGTGTTCCTGGACGAGCCGACCACCGGCCTCGACGTCGAGGCCCGCCGCACGCTGTGGGACGGCATCCGCGCCTTCCACGAGGGCGGCGGCACGGTGGTGCTGACCAGCCACTACCTCGACGAGGTGGAGGAACTCGCCGAACGCGTGGTCATCATCGACCAGGGCCGCTGCGTCGCCGACGACAGCGTCGCCTCGCTGCGCCGGGTGAGCGGCCTGCGCCGGGTCACCGTGCGGATGGCCGAGGTGCCCGACCTGCCCGGTCTCGTCGCCGTCGAGCGGGAGGGCGACCGGGTGCACCTGCTCTCCCAGGACTCCGACCAGATGGTGCGCTACCTGGTCGCCTCCGGCGTCCCCTTCGACGAACTCGCCGTCAGCGCCGGGTCCCTGGAGGACGCCTTCCTGGCACTGCTCGGCCGCAACCGGGACGAGGCCCCGGACGCCGGCGAACCCACCACGGCCGTCGCGGAGGCGATCGCACGATGAACACCACCCTCGCCTACGTGAAGTTCGAGATCCTGGAGGCCGTCCGCATCCCCGCGGTCTTCCTCGGACTGCTCTTCATGCCCGCCGGCGGCATGTTCGTGTTCGTCATCCCCACGCTGGGCTCCGACCCCGCGGCCGCGACCATGGGCACGGCCTCCATGTGCCTCTTCGCGGTGCTCATCATCTGCTCGGCGCAGTACGGCATGGGCATCGCCGACGCACGGATGAAACCCTGGGGAGGGTACGTCCGCACGCTGCCCGGCGGACCGGTACCGCGCATGGTCTCCATGGTGACGCTGAGCCTCCTGATGACCCTGCTCGGCGCGATCCCGCTGATCCTGGTCGCCGCCCTCGGCACCGAGGCCCGTGTCTCCCCGGGCCGGCTCCTGCTCGGACTGATGGCCCTGATGCTCGCGGTGGTGCCCTTCGCGCTCTTCATGCTGGCCATCGGGTACGCCGTCAACCCCTACCTGGTGGCCATGCTGATCAGCATCACCCCGCTGGTCCTCGTCGTCCTCGGCGGTCTGCTCGCCGACCCGTACGCGACGGACGGCTTCATCGCCACGATCGCCCCCTACACCCCGGTCCGCGGCGCGGCGGAGCTGGTGTGGGCAGCGGTGAGCGACTACACCCCGCGGCCCGCCTCGCTGATCGCGCAGGCCGTGTGGACCGTCGTCCTCGCGCTCGTCGCCTACCGCGCCTACCGCGCCGACGAGGGCCGCCGCTTCCGCTGAGCACCCGCCCCCGTACCGGGTGCACCCGCACCGCGTGCACCCGTCCGTCCAACCGTGAGGTCTGCCGTGTCCGAAGTCCCGTCCGCCACCGAGCCCGACACCGCCGTCACCGGCTCCATGTCCGTCCGCCCCCTGCGGGTGGCCGGCGCCTACGCCTTCACCCCGAAGGTCTTCCCGGACAGCCGGGGCGCCTTCCTCTCGCCCTACCAGGAGCCGGCGTTCACCGCCGCCGTCGGCCACCCGCTCTTCCCCGTCACCCAGACCAACCACAGCGTCTCCGCCCGCGACGTGGTGCGCGGCGTCCACTACACCCTCACGCCGCCCGGCGCGGCGAAGTACGTCTCCTGCGCGCGCGGCAGCGCCATCGACATCGTGGTGGACGTCCGCGTCGGCTCGCCCACCTTCGGCGCCTGGGACGCGGTGCTGCTCGATCAGACCGACCACCGCGCCGTGTACTTCCCGCTCGGCCTCGGCCACGCCTTCGTCTCCCTCGAGGACGACACGGTCATGTCGTACATGGTCTCCAGCAGCTATGTCCCCGAGCACGAGCTGGCCCTCACGGTCCTGGACCCCGCGCTCGGCCTGCCGCTGCCGGACCGCGACCGGATGATCCTCTCCGACCGCGACTCGGTCGCCCCCACCCTGGCCGAGGCGGCGGAGGCCGGGACACTGCCGGTGTACGAGCAGTGCCGGCGGATCGAGAAGGCGATGTACGCGTGACGGGCAGCCCCGGCGGCGGCAGCCGCCCGCTGGTCGTGGTGCTCGGCGCGTCCGGCTTCATCGGCTCGCCGCTCACCCGCGCCCTGGCCGCCAGGCCCGTCCGGCTGAGGCTGGTGGCCCGCCGCGAGACCCCCGTCCCGAACGGGGCGGTCGCCGAGACCGAGGTGCGCACCGCGGACCTCGCCGCCCCGGGCGCGATCGCCGAGGCCGTCGAGGGGGCCGACGCCGTCTTCCACCTGGTCGCGGCCACCGAGGCGGGCTGGCGGGTCACCGAGGACGACACCGCCGCCGAGCGGTTGAACGTCGGCCTGGTCCGCGACCTCGCCGCGGCGCTCGGCGCGGGGCGGCGGCCGGGGGCGCGACGGCCCGTGGTGGTCTTCCCCAGCACGACCACCCGCCTGGGCGGCGGCCCCGGCGGGGCGGTCGACCCGGGCGACGTGAAGAGCCCGTACGTACGGCAGAAACTGCTCGCCGAGAACGTGCTCGCGCACGCCGCCGCCGAGGGCGTCCTGCGCGGCGTCTCGCTCTGCCTGCCCACGGTCTTCGGCCACGGCCCCGCCACCACCGCCGCCGACCGCGGCGTGGTCGCCGCCATGACCCGCCGCGCCCTGGCCGGCGAGCCGCTCACCGTCTGGGGCGACGGCTCGGTCCGCCGCGACCTCGTCTACATCGACGACGTGGTCGAGGCCCTGCTGGCCGCCCACGACCACGCCGACCGGCTCTCGGGCACCTTCTGGGAGATCGGCACCGGCACCGGCGTCACCCTGCTCTCCCTCTTCACCGGCGTCGCCGAGGCCGTCGCCGCCCAGACCGGACGCCCGGCCGTCCCCGTCGTGACCGTGCCCCCGCCGGCTCACGCCGACCCGGCCGACAGCGAGGACGTGGTGGTCGACCCGGAGCCCTTCCGCGCGGTCACGGGCTGGCGCGCGAAGGTGGAACTGGAGGAGGCGCTGCGCCGCACCGCCGCCGCGCTGGCGCCCACGGCCGGGCACTGGGGTGGCGCAGGCCAGGGCTAGGGGGCGTAGGGGGTGTTCGGCGCGTACGGCCAGTCCCTATGTTCCTGCCGAGTACACCACTGCAGCGAAACCGGCAGCGAAACCGGCCCGTTCCCGTCAACGGTCCCGTCTGGAGGACGGCAATGCGCATTCTCTTCGCGGCACATGCGGAGAAGACGCACTTTTTCAGCATGGTGCCCCTGGCGTGGGCACTGCGCACGGCGGGCCACGAGGTCAGGGTCGCCACCCAGCCGGAGATGGCGGAGACCGTCACGAGAACCGGCCTGACGGCGGTGCCGCTCGGCGCCGACCACCGGTGGAAGCAGGTCATGGAAGCCAGCCAGGACGAAGGCTGGGGGTCCCGGGTCGCCGAAGCCGTCACGCACTCGGCGGACCTGGGCCACGAGGAGCTCTTCCGCTTCTTCGACGAGACCACCTCCCGCTACTTCCGCACCGTCAACAACGACGAGTTCACGGACGCGCTGGTCGCCCACGCCCGCTGGTGGCAGCCCGACCTGATCGTGTGGGAGCAGTTCACCTGGGCCGGAGCGGTCGCCGCCCAGGTCACCGGCGCGGCGCACGCCCGCATGCTGTGGGGGGCCGACGTGGTGACGCGCTCCCGCAACGACTTCCTGGACCGTCTCGCGGAGCTCCCCGAGGACCGGCGGACGGACCCGCTGCGCGACTGGCTCACCGAGTCGCTCGCCCGGCACGGCGCGGCCTACGACGAGACCGTCGCCAACGGGCAGTGGACGATCGACGTCAGCCCGCCCGGCCACCGCATCGACAACGGCCTGCCGGTGGTCGGCGTGCGCTACATCCCGTACAACGGTCAGGCGGAGCTGCCCGAATGGCTCGCCGCCGAGCCGGCCAAACCCCGCGTCGCCGTCACCGCCGGCATCTCCGTACGCGGCTACTTCGGCTTCGACATGTTCAGCATCGGCGCCCTCCAGGCCTTCGCCGGCCTCGACATCGAGCTGATCGCCACGCTGCTCCCGGCCCCGGGGGAGTCGGCGGACATGGCACCGGACAACGCCACCGTCCTGGACTTCGTCCCCATGCAGGGCCTGCTGCCGACCTGTTCGGCCGTGGTCCACATCGGCGGAGCGGGCGTGCAGTCCACCGCCGCCTACTACGGCGTCCCGCAGCTGATCCTGCCCGGCTTCTGGGACACGGTCGTACGCGCCGACCTCGTCGAGCGGTCCGGCGCGGGCATCTCGCTGCCGCCGGGACAGGTCACGCCCGAAGGCGTGCGCGAGTCCCTCGTGCGACTCCTCGAGGACCCGTCGTTCCGCACGGGGGCCGAGGCGCTGCGCAAGGACCTGCTGTCCGCGCCCTCGCCCAACGACGTCGTCCCGGTCCTCGAAGACCTCACCGCCCGCCACAAGAGCGCTGTCTGAGCAGCCCGAGGGGACCACAGCCGTGTACGGAGCAGAGTTCGCCGAGATCTACGACCTGATCCACCAGGGCCGGGGCAAGGACTACGCCAGCGAGGCGCGGTTCGTCGCCGGCCTCGCCCGCGAGAAGGCCCCGGCCGCCACCTCGCTGCTGGACGTGGCCTGCGCCACGGGCTCGCACCTGGGAGCCTTCGCCGAGATGTTCGAGACGGTCGCGGGCGTGGAGCTGTCCGCGCCCATGGTCGAGGTGGCCCGTCGCAAGCTGGGGGACACCGTCCACCAGGGCGACATGCGCGACTTCGACCTCGGCGCCCGGTTCTCCGTCGTCACCTGCATGTTCGGCTCCATAGGCCACGCGATGACGGAGCCCGAACTCGTCGCCACGCTGCGCCGGTTCGAGGCGCATCTCGAGGACGGCGG
Source organism: Streptomyces sp. NPDC093546 (assembly GCF_044765045.1). NCBI lineage: Bacteria > Bacillati > Actinomycetota > Actinomycetes > Kitasatosporales > Streptomycetaceae > Streptomyces > Streptomyces sp. NPDC093546. The sequence goes on from NZ_JBIWJG010000015.1 coordinate 72,572, forward strand.
CGTCGTCGTCGTCGATCCGTGGTGGTTCGACGACACCTTCACCCCCGGCCATGTGGCGGCCGACGTGTGCACCGTGGACGGGCTCACCATGGCCCGCGTCTCGCACGCCACCCGCCAGGACGACAAGTCCCGCATGGAGGTCCACTACACCGTGGCCGGCCCGGACGACGGCATCCGGCACTTCGTCGAGACGTACCTGGCACGCCTCTACACCCGGGAGCAGTACGAGAAGGCCTTCGCCGAGGCCGGGCTGACCGCCGACTACCTGCCCGGGGTGCAGAACGGCCGCGGGCTGTTCCTCGCCGTACGCGCCTGACCGGCCGCCCGACATGACACAGGTGACCGAGCAGGCACCCGCGACGCGGTACACCGAGTCGGCACGGTTCGCCGAGTCGGCGCGGGCCGTCGACGGCGTCGTGACGGACGCGGCGGCCTTCGACGCCTGGCTCGCCGACTGCCGCGACCGCTTCCACACCACCGTCGAACTCCGCCCCCTGGACGCGCTGCGGGGCTGGTCCGTGGACCCGCGCACCGGGGACGTCGGACATTCCAGCGGGCGGTTCTTCGCCGTACACGGCCTCGACGTGCGGGTGCCGGGAGCCGCCGTGGAACACTGGCGGCAGCCCATCATCAGCCAGCCCGAGGCCGGCATCCTCGGCATCCTCGTCAAGGAGTTCGACGGGGTGCCGCACTGCCTGATGCAGGCCAAGGCCGAGCCCGGCAACGTCAACGGCGTCCAGCTCTCGCCGACCGTCCAGGCGACCCGGAGCAACTACAGCGGCGTGCACCGCGGCAAGGCCGTCCCCTACCTCGAGTACTTCCGCGACACGGCGCACCACCGGGTGCTCGCCGACGTCCTCCAGTCCGAGCAGGGCGCGTGGTTCCACCGCAAACGCAACCGCAACCTGATCGTCGAGGCCACCGGCCCGGTCGAGGTCCTCGACGGCTTCTGCTGGCTGACCCTCGGACAGCTCCACCAGCTGCTGCGCCAGGACGATCTGGTCAACATGGACACCCGCACGGTGATGTCCTGCCTCCCCGGCGCCGCCCCCACGACCGCGGAGTGGGGGCCCTCGTACGGAGAACTCCTGCGCTGGATCACCGAGGAACGCACCCGCCGCGAACGCCACGTGCGCCGGATCCCGCTGAACGCCGTCACCGGCTGGCAGCTCCGCGACGGCCGCGTCACCCACCGGGACGGACTCTTCTTCGACGTCGTCGGCGTCTCGGTGGAGGCGGCCGGCCGCGAGGTCGGCCGCTGGGACCAGCCGCTGCTCGCCCCGCACGGCACCGGACTGGTCGCGCTGCTGGTCCGCGAGATCGACGGAGTGCCGCACGCGCTGCTGCACGCCCGCGTCGAAGCCGGCCACCTCGACGTCCTCGAACTCGCCCCCACCGTGCAGTGCACCCCGCAGACCTACGCGCACCTGCCCCCCGAGGCCCGCCCCCGCTTCCTCGACACCGTGCTGACCGCGCCGGAGGAGAACGTGCTCTTCAGCGCCGTCCACTCCGAGGAGGGCGGACGCTTCCTGCACGCCCGCAACCGCTACGTGATCGTCGAGGCCGACGCCGGCCTCTCCCTCGCGGACTGCCCCGACTACCGGTGGACGGCGCTCCCCGACACGACCGCGCTGCTCCGCCACAGCCACTACCTGAACATCCAGGCCCGCTCCATCCTCGCCTGTCTCCACGGCCTGGCCGGCCGGGAGGGAAAAGAGACGTCATGACCCTGCGCGTATGGGACTACCTCGACGAGTACGAGGCGGAGCGCGAGGACATCCTCGACGCGGTGGACCAGGTCTTCCGCTCCGGACAACTGGTCCTCGGACCCTCCACCACCGGTTTCGAGCAGGAGTTCGCCGCCTACCACGGGCTGGCGCACGGCGTCGGCGTGGACAACGGCACCAACGCCCTCGTCCTCGCCCTGCGCGCCCTGGGCGTCGGACCGGGCGACGAGGTCGTCACGGTCTCCAACACCGCGGCGCCCACCGTCATCGCCATCGACCAGGTCGGCGCCACCCCCGTCTTCGTGGACGTGCGCGAGAGCGACTACCTGATGGACACCGCACAGGCCGAGGCCGCGGTCACCCCGCGCACCCGCTGCCTGCTGCCCGTCCACCTCTACGGCCAGTGCGTCGACCTCGCCCCCCTGGAGAAGCTCGCCGCCCGGCACGACCTGGCGCTCCTGGAGGACTGCGCCCAGTCGCACGGGGCCCGGCAGAACGGCCGCCTGGCCGGCACCACCGGCAGGGCCGCGGCGTTCTCCTTCTACCCGACGAAGGTCCTCGGCGCCTACGGCGACGCCGGCGCGGTGCTCACCGACGACGCGGCCACCGACGCCGCACTGCGCCGGTTGCGGTACTACGGCATGGAGAAGCGTTACTACGTCGAGCAGACCCCGGGCCACAACTCCCGCCTGGACGAGGTGCACGCCGAGATCCTGCGCCGCAAACTGCGCCGGCTCGACGGCTACATCGAGGCCCGGCGCCGCGTCGCGGCCCGCTACGCCGAGGCGCTCGCGGACACCGACCTCGTCCTGCCGCAGGTGGTCTCCGGCAACGACCACGTCTACTACCTCTACGTCGTCAGGCACCCGCGCCGCGACGCCATCATCGAGGCGCTGCGCCCGCACGGCGTCGAGCTCAACATCAGCTACCCCTGGCCGGTCCACACGATGACCGGCTTCGCCCACCTCGGGCAGCCCGCGGGCTCGCTGCCGGTCACCGAGGCGCTGGCCGGCGAGATCTTCTCCCTGCCGATGTACGCCTCGCTCTCCGAGGAACGCCAGGACAAGGTGATCGCCGCGCTGCGCGAGGTGCTGCGCACGCTGTGACGCCCGCGCTCGGCGCCGGCCGCCGCCGCGTTCAGTGCGTGAGACGCAGCGGCAGCTCCAGCAGCCCGTGCAGGTTGAAGTGCTTGTTGACCGGCAGGTCCTCGCGCAGCAGCTCGATCTTCGCGTACCGCTCCAGCAGACGGGAGAAGACGGTCGCGGCCTCCAGCCGCCCCAGCACCGCTCCCAGACAGAAGTGCGGCCCCGCACTGAACGCCAGCGTCTTCGGCTCGGTGCGGGCCAGGTCCAGCCGGTCCGGGGCCGGGTAGCGCTCCGGGTCCCGCCCGGCCGCGTCGAGCAGCCCCATGACGTGAGCCCCCTTCGGGACGAGCTTCCCCCCGATCTCCATGTCGGCGGTGGCGATCCGGGTGGCCAGCGTGACCGGCGGGTCGAAGCGGGACAGCTCGTCCACGGCCGTCGGCATCAGCGACGGGTCCGCCCGCAGCGCCTCCAGCGCCTCCGGCTGCCTCAGCAGCGCCAGCATGCCGTTGCCGATGAGGTTCACGGTGGTCTCGTGGCCGGCGTTGAAGATGAGCAGGATGTTGGCGACGATCTCGTCCTCGGTGAGCTGCTCGCCGTCCTCCGCCTGCATCAGCACCGACAGCAGGTCGTGCTCCGGGTCCGCGCCGCGCCGGGACGCCATCAGGTCCAGCAGGTACCTGCGGAACTCCGGCTCGGCCTTGTTCATGGCGATCCGCCGGCTGGGCGAGACGTCCGGGTCCAGGACGTACCCCACCTTGTCCGTCCAGTCCCGGCAGCGCGCGCGGTCCTCGACGGGGATGCCGAGCAGCTCGCCGACCACCGCGACCGGCATCGGCAGCGCCAGGTCGCGGATCAGGTCCACCTCGCCGTCGCCCATGGCGTCCAGCAGACCGTCCACGATCTCCGTGATGCGCGGCCGCAGCCGGTCGATGAAGCGCGGCGTGAACACCCGCGCGATCAGCTTGCGCAGCCGCCGGTGGTCCGCTCCGTCCTGCAGCAGCAGCCACTTGTCCACGCTGCGCATCACGGGGCAGGTCGGCCCGCCCCGGGTCATCGCCCAGCCCGGCTCCTTGGGGAAGGCGCTCGAGGAGTGCGGGGAGCGCAGCAGCGCGGACACGTCGTCGTAGCGGGTGAGCACCCAGTAGCCCAGCGGCGTACGGTGCACCGGATCGGCCTCCCGCAGCCGCCGGTAGTACGCGAACCGGTCCGCGGCCAGGGCGGGGTCGTTCAGGTCGTACAGCGCGCTCATGCCTTCGCTCCCTACGCGTCGGTGGACTGCCGGCTCAGCTCTGGGCGAGCGTGGTGCGGATCACGTCCAGCACCCGCGCGCTGTGGTCGAGCAGGAAGAAGTGCCCGCCGGGCAGGACCTCCAGCGTGAAGGAGCCGGTGGTGTGCGTGGCCCAGGCCTCGACCTCGAAGAGGTGCGCCTTCGGGTCGGCGTCGCCGATCAGCGCGGTGACCGGGCAGCTCAGCGGCTCGCCCGGCGTCCACGCGTACGTCTCGGCGGCACGGTAGTCGTTACGGACCGACGGGAGCGCCATCCGCATGATCTCCTCGTCCTGCAGCAGCCGGCTGTCCGTACCGGCGAGCGCGCGCACCTCGGCGAGCAGGCCGTCGTCGTCGCGCAGGTGCACGGTCTCGTGGCGCGTCGCCGAGGGCGCGCGGCGGCCGGAGACGAAGAGGTGGGCCGCGGGCCGCCGGGCCTCCATCAGCCGCGCCAGCTCGAAGGCGACGCTGGCACCCATGCTGTGCCCGAGCAGCGCCGTCGGCTTGTCGTCCAGCTCACCGAGCACCTCGTGCACGCGCAGGGCGAGTTCGGGAACGTTGTCGATGCACGGCTCGTGACGGCGGTCCTGGCGCCCCGGGTACTGGATCGCGACGACGTCCACCTGCGGGGACAGCGCCCTCGCGACCGGGAGCCAGAAGCTCGCCGATCCGCCGGCGTGCGGCAGGCACACCAGCCGGATCGGCGCGGCCGGCGCGGGCGCGTAGGCGCGTACCCAGGTCGAGGTGGTGTCGTGAGTCGTCATGTGGTCGTCCACTTCTCGGGTGCGGAAAGGCTGCCGTGATGCCAACACCTCGCGGGCGCGCGGACAAGGGGAACCCGCGGGAACAGGGGCAGCGGACGCCGGATGTCAGGGGGGCCACCGGCTCCGGCACGCCGCGGGCGCCCAGGACTGGGGTTCCGGTGGGCCAGTAGGGGGTGTCCAGGCCCCGGGGCGTTCAGTAGCGTCCCGCACCGCATGAGTGTCAACAAACGAGGCAGATCCGAATCGGACCGGCGCACGCGTGCGCCGGCGCCGGGTGAGGGGGCGACCGTGTCACAACCGCTGTACGAGCTGGGCGACCCCCCGCCGCTGGGCGTGATCCCGGAGCAGATGTACGCCAACGTGATCCGCCAGGACCGCTTCGGGCCGCCCGCGAAGGCGATGCAGACCGAGGTCATGCCGGTGCCCCGGCCCGGGCGCGGTGAGGTCCTCGTCTACGTGATGGCCGCGGGCATCAACTACAACAACGTGTGGGCCTCCCTCGGGGAGCCCATCGACGTGATCGCCATGCGGCAGAAACTGCACGGCGCCACCGAGGACTTCCACATCGGCGGCACCGACGCATCCGGCGTGGTCTGGGCCGTGGGCGAGGGCGTGACGCAGTTCGAGGTGGGCGACGAGGTCGTCACCTCCGGGGCGATCTGGGACGAGACCGCCGAGGACGTCCGCATGGGCATCGACCCCCTCGCGTCGAAGTCCCTGACCGCGTGGGGCTACGAGTCGAACTACGGCTCCTTCGCCCAGTTCACGCGCGTCAAGGAACAGCAGTGCCACCCGAAGCCCGCGAACCTCTCCTGGGAGCGGGCGGGCAGCTTCCTGGTGACCGGCGCCACGGCCTACCGCCAGCTGACCAGCTGGGCGCCGCACGACGTGCGGCCCGGAGACCCGGTGCTGATCTGGGGCGGCTCCGGCGGCATCGGCTCCGCCGCCATCCAGATCACGAACCTGCGCGGCGGCATCCCGATCGCCGTCGTCTCCAGCGAGGAGCGCGGGAAGTACGCCCTCGACCTGGGCGCCAAGGGCGTGATCGACCGCACCGAGTTCCACCACTGGGGGCGGCTGCCGGACCTCGACGACAAGGCCGCGGCGAAGGCGTGGACCGCCGAGGTCCGCCGCTTCGGCGCGAAGTTCTGGGAGGTGCTCGGCGAGCGCCGCAACCCGCGGATCGTCGTGGAACACCCCGGCGAGGAGACCCTGCCGACCTCGATGTTCGTCGTCGACAACGGGGGCATGGTCGTCATCTGCGGGGGCACCAGCGGCTACAACGGCGACCTGGACCTGCGCTACCTCTGGATGCGCAGCAAGCGGCTGCAGGGTTCGCACGGCTCGAACACCCGCGAGAACCGGGCCGTCATCCGGCTCATGTCCGAGGGCCGCCTCGACCCGTGCATCACATGGTGCGGCACCTTCGACGACATCGCCGAGGGCCACCAGAGGCTCTACGAGAACCGGCAGGGCACCGGCAACTTCGCCGTCCTCGTCAACGCCACGTCACACGGGCTGACCACGCTCTCTGGGGTCGGCTAGGGGTTGCCGGGCAAGGATCACCGCTTCCTACGATGGCGCGTCGTCGGTGCCGGCCGAGACCATCCCTGAGCGGTGGAGAACGCGATGAATGCTCGTGACGAGAAGGCCGTAGAAGCCCTCAGGGCCTCCCTGAAGGAGGTCGAACGCCTCCGCAGGCAGAACCGGGAGATGCGGGAAGCCGCCCGCGAACCGGTGGCGATCGTCGCGATGAGCTGCCGCCTCCCCGGCGGCGTCGGCGCGCCGGAAGAGCTGTGGCGGCTGGTCGCCGACGGCACCGACGCGATCGTGGACTTCCCCGCCGACCGCGGCTGGACGGAGACCGGGCCCGCCCCGGAGGGCTACGCCCGCCGGGGCGGATTCGTGCCGCACGCCACCGACTTCGACGCCGCGCTGTTCGGCATCAACCCCCGCGAGGCACTCGCGATGGACCCGCAGCAGCGCCTGCTGCTGGAGGCGTCGTGGGAAGTCCTGGAACGGGCGGGCATCGACCCGCACTCGCTGGCCGGCAGCGACACCGGGGTCTTCATCGGCGCCTCGCCGACCGGGTACGCCACGGTCGGCCGCATGCCGGAGAGCACCGTGGGCTACCAGCTGACCGGCAGCGCCCACAGCGTGCTGTCCGGCCGGCTCTCCTACGTCTACGGCCTGGAGGGCCCGGCGGTCACCGTGGACACCGCCTGCTCGTCGTCGCTGGCCGCGCTCCACCTGGCGGTGCAGGCGCTCCGCCAGGGCGAGTGCGGCCGGGCGCTCGTCGGCGGCGTCGCCGTGATCACCACCCCGACCGCCTTCAGCGAGTTCGGCAAGCAGGGCGGCATGTCCTCCGACGGGCGCTGCAAGTCCTTCTCGGCCGGGGCGGACGGCACCGGCTGGAGCGAGGGCGTCGCCGTCCTGCTGGTGGAACGGCTCTCCGACGCGCGCCGGCTCGGGCACGACGTGCTGGCCGTCGTCCGGGGCAGCGCCATGAACCAGGACGGCGCGTCCAACGGCCTCACCGCCCCCAACGGCCCGTCCCAGCAGCGCGTCATCCGCGCCGCGCTCGCCGCCGCCCGGCTCACCCCCGCCGACATCGACGCGGTGGAGGCGCACGGCACCGGCACCCGACTGGGCGACGCGATCGAACTGAAGGCCCTCCAGGACACCTACGGCCGCGACCGGGACGCCGCCCACCCGCTGTGGCTGGGCTCCCTCAAGTCGAACATCGGCCACACGCAGGCCACCGCCGGCGTCGCCGGCGTGATGAAGAGCGTGCTCGCGATGCACCACGACCAACTGCCGCGCACCCTGCACGTCGACGAAGAGACCCCGCACGCCGCCCGGCCGGACGGCGGCGTCCGCCTTCTCGGCGAGGCGCGGCCGTGGCCGCGAGGTGAGGCGCCCCGGCGGATCGGCGTCTCGGCCTTCGGCATCAGCGGCACCAACGTCCACGTGATCATCGAAGAGGCGCCGGCACCGGACGAGCCGCGGCACGCCCCTCCCACGGCGCCGGACGGGTCGCAGGCCGCATCGTCGCCCGGACCGGTCGTCTGGCCGGTGTCGGCACAGACCGCCACCGCGCTGCGCGCACAGGCCGAGCGGCTGGCCGGGCAGCTCCGGCAGCGGCCCGACGGCCCGGCCGACGTCGCCTGGTCGCTGGCGACGACCCGGGCCGACCTGACACACCGCGCGGTGGTGTCCGGCACCGGCCGTGAGGAACTTCTCGCCGGGCTCGGCGCGCTGGCGTCGGGCGGGCCCGCCGCGGGCGTGGTGTCGGGCGTGGTCGGCGAGGGCCGGACCGCGTTCCTCTTCACGGGCCAGGGCGCGCAGCGGAGGGGCATGGGCCGCGAACTGTACGACGCCCACCCCGCGTTCGCCGAGGCCTTCGACGCCGTGTGCGTCCGGATGGACCTCGAACGGCCGCTGCGGGACGTGGTGTTCGGCGACGCGGAAGCGCTCGGCCGGACCGTCTACGCCCAAGCCGGCCTGTTTGCGCTCGAAGTCGCGCTGTTCCGCCTCCTGGAGACGTGGGGCGTCTTCCCGGACGTCCTGCTGGGCCACTCGATCGGCGAGGTGGCCTGCGCACACGTCGCGGGGGTGCTGTCGCTGGACGACGCCTGTCGGCTGGTGTCGGCGCGCGGCCGGCTGATGGACGCGCTGCCGTCCGGCGGAGCGATGCTCGCCGTGGAGGCCGTCGAGGACGAGCTGGAACTGCCCGACGGAGTGGACCTCGCGGCCGTCAACGGGCCCGCCTCGGTGACGGTCTCCGGTGACGCCGACGCGATCGGTGAGCTGGAGGAGCGCCTCCGCGCGGAAGGCGTGCGGGCGAAGCGGCTGGCCGTTTCGCACGCGTTCCACTCGCGACTGATGGAGCCGATGCTCGACGCGTTCGCCGCCGTCGCGGAGTCGTTGACGTACCACACCCCCGAGATCCCCGTCGTCACCACCGCACCGGGCGACCTCGCCACCCCCGGCTACTGGGTCCGCCAGGTCCGGGAACCCGTCCGCTTCGCCGACGGCGTGACGCGGCTGCGCGCCGACGGCGTGACGCGCGCGGTCGAACTGGGGCCCGACGGGGTGCTGTGCGCCCTGGCGCAGCAGAGCGCCGCCGACCTCGCCTGCGCACCCCTGCTGCGCAAGGACCGGGGCGAGCAGCAGTCCGGCCTCGCCGCGCTCGGCCGCCTGTGGGTCTCCGGAGCCGACGTGGACTGGCCCGCGGTCCTGCCCGAGGGGCGCCGTGTCGAGCTGCCCACCTATCCGTTCGAGCGCGCGCGCTACTGGCCCGACCCGCTCACGGGCGACCCGGCAACCCCCGCTCCCACCCCCGCCGACGGAGACGAGGCCCGGTTCTGGGAGGCCGTCGAGCGGGAGGACCTCACCGAGCTCGCCGAGACCCTCGGCATGCGGGACCGCGCCGGGGCACTGGAGGAGGTCCTGCCCGCGCTCACCTCGTGGCGGCGCTCCCAGCACGAGGACGCCGTCCTCGACTCGTGGCGCTACCACGTCGAGTGGAAGCCGCTCGCGGATGGCCCGGACGGCTCCCTCACCGGCACCTGGCTCCTGCTCACCTCCGGGGACACCGGCCCCGCACAGGAGGTGGCGGACACGCTGCGCGCCGCCGGAGCCCAGGTCCGCGAGGTGCGGCTGACACCAGCCGACGACCGGTCCGCCATCACCGCGCGCGTGGCCGACGCCGCACCGGACGCGGTTGTGTACGTCACCGCGAGCTCGGACGGAAACCCGCCGCAGGCCGCGGCAGCCGAAGTCGCCACGCTGCTCAGGGTGTTCCAGGCGGTCAGCGACGCGGAGACCGACGCCCCCCTGTGGTGCCTGACCCGCGGCGCGGTGTCCACCTCGGACGGCGACCGCCCGACCCGCCCCGAACACGCACTGCTGTGGGGCCTGGGCCGGGTCGCCGCCCTCGAACGGCCGGCGGTGTGGGGCGGCCTGATCGACCTGCCGCCCACCGTGGACGGCACCACGGGGACCCTGCTGACCGCGCTTCTGGCCGGCGGCCGGGGCGAGGACCAGGTGGCCCTGCGCGACGGACGCGCCTACGGCCGCCGCGTCGTACGAGCCCCACGGGCCGAGGCCCCCACGCGTCGGTGGACGACCCACGGCACCGTACTCGTCACCGGCGGGACCGGCGCACTGGGCGCCGACGTCGCGCGGTGGCTCGCGGGACGAGGTGTACCGCACCTGCTCCTCGCGAGCCGCCGCGGCCCGGACGCACCCGGCGCCGGCGACCTGACGGCCGAACTGACCGCGCTCGGCGCCCGGGTGACGGTCACCGCCTGCGACGTCGCCGACCGGGGGTCGCTGGCCGCCCTGCTGGCCGCGGTTCCCGCCGAGCTGCCCCTCACCGGTGTCGTGCACACCGCCGGGGTCGGCGACGGCAGCCCGCTCCTGGAGACCGACGAGGCGGAACTCGCCGAGGTGATCGGCGGCAAGGTCACGGGCGCGGCACTGCTCGACGAACTCACCGACGGACTCGACCTGTTCGTCGTGTTCTCCTCCATCTCCGCGACCTGGGGCAGCGGCGGACAAGGCGCGTACGCCGCCGGGAACGCGTACCTCGACGCGCTGGTGGCCGACCGCCGGGCGCGCGGCCTGACCGGCACGGCGATCGCCTGGGGGCCGTGGGCCGAGATCGGCATGGCCACGGACGACGAGGTCGTGGAGGCGCTGCGGCGGCGCGGACTGGCCGCGCTGGACCGCACGCTCGCCCTCAGGGGACTCGCCGGCGCGGTGGACCGCGACGAGACGTGCGTGAGCATCGCGGACGTGGACTGGCAGCGGTTCGCGCCGGCCTTCCTCTCCGGCCGGCCCAGTCCGCTGCTCGCGGAACTCCCCGAGGCGGCAGAGGCGGCCGAAGCGGCCGGTGCTCCCGACACCGGCGCCGAGTCTTCGGACCTGCGCGACGCGCTGGCCGCCGCACCCGAGTCCGAGTGGCCGCGCCTGCTGCTGGAAGCCGTCCGCACCCACACCGCGAGGGTGCTCGGGCACGCCGGAGCGGGCGCCGTGGAACCCCGCCGGGCCTTCCGGGACGTCGGCTTCGACTCCCTGACCGCCGTGGAGCTGCGCAACGTCCTCACCGCCGAGACCGGCCTGCGGCTGCCCGCGACCCTCGTCTTCGACCACCCGACCCCCGTGGCACTGAGCGAGTACCTGCTCGGCGAATTGTCCGGCGGAACGCGGACGCCGACGGCGGCCCCGGCGGCACAGCTCCCCGTCCCCACCACGAACGACGACGACCCGGTCGTCATCGTGGGCATGAGCTGTCGGCTGCCGGGAGGCGTGGACGGCCCGCAGGCGCTGTGGGACGCGGTCGTGTCCGGCGCCGACGGAACCGGCCCCTTCCCCGCCGACCGCGGCTGGGAGGCCGACGTCGCCGCCGCGTCGTACGCGCTGCGCGGCGGCTTCGTCGACGCGGCCACGGACTTCGACGCGGGCCTGTTCACCATCTCGCCGCGCGAGGCGCTCGCCATGGACCCGCAGCAGCGCCTGCTGCTGGAGGCCTCCTGGGAGGCGCTCGAACACGCCGGAATCGACCCGCTCTCCCTGCACCGCACCTCCACCGGCGTGCTGGTCGGCGCCTCCTCGTCCGGCTACGGCATCGGCACCGACCTGGCCACGGGGACGGAAGGGCACGTCCTCGCGGGCGGCGCCAACAGTGTGATCTCGGGCCGGGTGGCGTACACCTTCGGCCTTGAGGGCCCCGCGGTGACGGTGGACACGGCGTGTTCGTCGTCGCTCGTGGCCATGCACCTGGCCGTGCGGGCGCTGCGCCAGGGAGAGTGCGAACTGGCACTGGCCGGCGGCATCACCGTCATGGCCGTGCCCAGCATTTTCGCCGAGTTCGAGCGGCAGGGCGGGCTCTCCTCCGACGGCCGCTGCAGGGCCTTCGCGGACGGGGCCGACGGCACCGGCTGGAGCGAGGGCGTCGGCCTGCTGGTGCTGGAGCGGCTCTCGGACGCCCGGCGCAACGGGCACGAGGTGCTGGCCGTGGTGCGGGGCTCGGCCGTCAACCAGGACGGTGCGTCGAACGGGCTCACGGCACCGAACGGCCCCTCCCAGGAGCGGGTCATCCGCCGGGCGCTGGCCGACGCGCGGCTCACGGCAGCCGACGTGGACGTGGTGGAGGCGCACGGAACGGGGACGCGGCTGGGCGACCCCATCGAGGCGCAGGCGTTGCTGGCGACGTACGGGCAGGACCGTGAAGAGCCCCTGTACCTGGGGTCGTTGAAGTCGAACATCGGGCACACCCAGGCGGCCTCGGGCGTCGCAGGCGTGATCAAGATGGTCATGGCTCTGCGGCACGGGGTGCTGCCGCCGACGCTGCACGTGGACGAGCCGTCGTCCCGGGTGGACTGGGAGGCGGGGGCCGTCGAGCTCCTGACGGAGGCCCGTGCGTGGCCGGAGGTCGGCCGTCCGCGCCGGGCCGGTGTGTCGTCGTTCGGAATGAGCGGCACGAACGCGCACGTGATCCTGGAAGCCGCGCCCCAACTGGTCGACGCGGTCGACGAGGAACCGCCGACTGCCGACCGGGTGGTGCCGTGGGTGGTGCCGTGGGTGGTGTCGGGGCGTACGGAGGAGGCGTTGCGGGGTCAGGCGGCGCGTCTGCTCTCCCACGTGCGGGAGTTGGACGCGGACGGCGGGCCGACGGCTGGTGAGATCGGTTTCTCCCTGGCGGCCACGCGTGCCGCCCTGGCCCATCGCGCGGTTTTGCTGGGCTCGGACCTGGCGGAGCTGCGTCTGGCGCTCGAAGCCCTGGCCGAGGGCCGCGAGGTCGCCGACGCGGTGACCGGTGCCGCGGGTTCCGCGCAGGCCGGTCCGGCGTTGGTGTTTCCGGGGCAGGGGTCGCAGTGGTTGGGGATGGGTCGGGAGTTGGCGGGTTGGTCGCCGGTGTTTCGGGAGGGGTTGGAGGAGTGTGCGGCGGCGTTGGAGCCGTTCGTGGACTGGTCGCTGTGGGAGGTGTTGGACAGCGGGGATGAGGTGTTGTGGGGTCGGGTGGATGTGGTCCAGCCGGTGTTGTGGGCGTTGATGGTGTCGTTGGCGCGGTTGTGGCGGTCGTGTGGTGTGGTGCCGTCTGCGGTGGTGGGTCATTCGCAGGGGGAGATCGCGGCTGCGGTGGTGGCTGGTGGGTTGTCGGTGGTGGACGGGGCGCGGGTGGTGGCGTTGCGTTCGCGTGCGCTAAGGGTGTTGGCGGGCCGGGGTGGGATGGTGTCGCTGGCGGCGGGGCCTGAGGTGGCCCGGGGGCTGGTGTCCGGTTTCGAGGGCCGGGTGTCGGTCGCGGCGGTGAACGGTCCGGGTTCGACGGTGGTGTCGGGTGAGCCGGAGGCACTCGACGCTCTGATGGCTTTGTGTGTGGAGCGTGGGGTGCGGGTGCGTCGGGTGCCGGTGGATTACGCGTCGCATTCGGTGCAGGTGGAGGAGTTGCGGGAACGGATCCTTGCGGATCTCGCTCCGGTGAAGCCGGTGTCGTCTTCTATTCCGTTGTATTCGTCGGTGACGGGTGGGCGGATCGATACGGCGGTGATGGACGCGGGCTATTGGTATGAGAGTTTGCGGTCGTTGGTGCGGTTCGATGAGGCGACGGGTGCGTTGTTGGCGGACGGCCGGTCGGTGTTCCTGGAATGCAGCCCCCATCCCGTCCTGACCCCGGGCATCGAGGAAACCCTCGAAGCCGCCGACACCGAGGGCACCGTCCTCGGCACCCTGCGGCGCGACGAAGGCGGGGCACAGCGCTTCCTCACCGCGCTGGCCCAGGCATGGACCGCCGGTGTGGACGTGGACTGGTCGGGCGTGCTGTCCACGGGCACGGGCCGCCGGATCGAGCTGCCCACGTACGCCTTCCAGCGCGAGCGCTACTGGCCGAAGCAGGCCCTCACCGGAGACGTGGCGGCCGTGGGCCAGTCAGGGCTTGCCCACCCCCTGCTGGGCGCGGTCGTCGCCCTCCCCGACGGCGGCGTGGTGCTGACGGGGCGGCTGTCACCGTCCGCCCCCGCGTGGCTGGCCGACCATGTCGTACTCGGCGCGCAACTCGTGCCCGGCACCGCGCTGGTGGAGATGGCGCTGAAAGCCGGCGACCAGGTCGGCTGCGGAGTGCTGCGCGAACTCGTGCTCCGGACACCGCTCGCCCCGGCGCCGAGCGGCGTGGCGATCCGGGTGGCGGTGGGCGCGGCCGACGACGACGGCGACCGCTCGGTGGAGATCTTCTCCCGTCCCGCCGAGGAAGCGGAATGGGTCTGCCATGCCGCGGGCCTGCTGGGCGTCCCGGAGACCCCTGCCCCAGCGGCACACGGCGCGACCGCCGAGGAGACATGGCCCCCGACCGGGGCGCGTCCGGTGGACACGGCCGGCTTCTACGACGGTCTGGCCGCCGCCGGATACGCGTACGGCCCCGCCTTCCGAGGACTGCGGGCCGCGTGGCGGCGGGGCGGGACGGTCTTCGCGGAGATCGCACTGGAACAGGAGTCCGACGCCGACGGGTTCGGGGTGCATCCCGCCCTGCTCGACGCCGCGCTGCACGCGGCGGGCCTGGTCACCGCGGCCGGAGACCAGGGGGCACGGCTGCCGTTCGCCTGGAAGGGAGTGTCCCTCCACGCCACGGGCGCCACGTTCCTGCGGGTGACGCTGACCGTCGGAGCGGACGGACTCGTCGTCCGGGCCACCGACCCGGCAGGTCTGCCGGTGGTGACCATCGACTCCCTCGTCCTGCGCGAGATCACCCGCGACGTCCTCTCCCAGGCGCTGACCCGGGCCCAGGACCACACCATTCGCACCACCCTCTTCGCCCTCGACTGGACGCTCCTGCCGGACACCGGGAACCCGGCGCCCGACACCACGGACTGGGTCACCACCGGTCTGTCCGCCTTCGGCCCGCACCCGGCCGACACGACCACGCCCGCACCCGTCACGGTGCTCGCCCTGCCGGACCCCGCACCGGGGACCGGCACGACCGACGTGGTCCGGCAGACCACAAACGACGTCCTGCGCGCCGTGCAGGGATGGCTCGCCGACGAACGGACCGCGCAGGCGCGCCTGGTGGTCCTCACGCGCGGCGCGGTCCCCGCGGCCCCCGGACAGGCCGTGACGGACCTCGCCGGTGCGGCGGTCTGGGGCCTGCTGCGCGCGGCGCAGACCGAGCACCCGGGCCGGATATTGCTGCTCGACCGCGACCCTGCGGGTGGCGACGACGAGACCTGGCCCGCCTGGGCCGTCGTCGACGACGAACCGCAGCTCGCCGTCCGCGACGGCCGGGCCTGGGTCCCCCGGCTCGCCCACCGCGACACCGACGGCGCGCTCGCGCTCCCCGCCGGGACGACCGCCTGGCGGCTGGACGTCACCGACGAGGGGACTCTTGAGAACCTCGCCCTCGTCGCCCACCCCGAAGCCGACGCCCCCCTGGCACCCGGCCAGGTCAGGGTCGCCGTGCGCGCCGCCGGAGTGAACTTCCGGGACGTCCTCATCGCCCTCGGCATGTACCCCGACCAGGCCCGGATGGGCGCGGAAGCGGCCGGCGTGGTGACCGATACCGGACCCGGTGTCACCGATCTCGCCGTGGGCGAGCGCGTGTTCGGCTTCTTCAGCGGCGGCATCGCCTCGCGCGCCGTCACCGACCGCCGCCTGCTGGCGCCCATCCCCACGGGCTGGTCCTTCGCCCAGGCGGCGACCGTCCCGGTCGCCTTCTCCACGGCGTACTACGGCCTGACCGACGTGGCGGACGCCCGCCCCGGAGAGTCCGTACTCGTGCACGCGGCGGCGGGCGGCGTCGGCATGGCGGCGGTTCAGCTCGCCCGCCACCTCGGCCTGGAGGTGTTCGGCACGGCGAGCCCCGGGAAGTGGGACACGCTGCGCTCCGCCGGCCTCGACGACGCGCACATCGGCTCGTCGCGCGACCTCGCCTTCGAGGACCGCTTCCGGTCCGGGACCGGCGGCCGCGGCGTGGACGTGGTGCTCAACTCGCTGGCGGGCGAGTTCGTCGACGCGTCGCTGCGGCTCCTCGCCGACGGCGGCCGGTTCGCCGACATGAGCCGCACCGACCTGCGCGACGCGGCGCAGGTGGCGGCCGACCACCCGGGAACGCACTACCGGGCGTTCAACCCCGCCGAAGCGGGAGCCGGCCGCATGCGGGAGATCCTCCGCGAGGTGATCGCCCTCTTCGACAGCGGCGCGCTCACCCTGCTGCCCACCACCGTGTGGGACGTACGGGACGCGGCCTCCGCGTTCCGCTTCATCAGCCAGGCACGTCATGTCGGAAAGAACGTCCTGACCGTGCCGGCACCGCTCGACCCCGACGGCACCGTCCTGATCACCGGCGGCACCGGGACGCTGGGCGGACTGCTCGCCCGGCACCTCGTCACCGAACACGGCGCCCGGAACCTCCTGCTGCTCAGCCGCCGGGGCACGCAGAGTGCGGGCGCGGCCGAGCTGCTCGCCGACCTGCACGCACGCGGAGCCCGGGCCGAGATCGTGGCCTGCGACGCCGCCGACCGGCAGGCGCTGGCGGACGTACTGGCGGCCGTCCCCGCCGAGCACCCGCTCACCGGCGTCGTGCACGCGGCAGGCACCCTCGACGACGGCGTGTTCGAGGCGATGACGCCCGCCCGCCTGGACGCCGTACTCCGACCGAAGGTGGACGCAGCCGTCCACCTGCACGAACTGACGGCGGACGCCGACCTCGCCCTCTTCGCGCTCTACTCGTCCGCCGCGGCCACCTTCGGCACCGGCGGTCAGTCCAACTACGCGGCGGCGAACGGCTTCCTCGACGGCCTCGCCTCCTGGCGCCGCTCCCACGGCCTGCCCGCGCAGTCCCTGGGCTGGGGCCTGTGGGAACGGGCCAGCGCGATGACCGGCCATGTGCTCGACCCCTCGGCGGCACCGTCCGCGAGCAGGAACGGGAGCAGGTCCGCGAGCAGGTCCGGGAGCAGGAAGGTCCCGACGCTGGACACCGAGCTGGGCCTGGCGCTCTTCGACGCCGCGTCCGCACTGCACCTCCCGCACGTGGTGCCCGTCGTCCTCGACCGCACGCGCGACGCGGCCGTCCCGGCGCTGCTGCGCGGGCTGATCCGCCCGTCGGCCCGGCGGGCGGCAGCCCGCGACTCGGACACCCACGCCACGCTCGCACGGCGGCTGCACGGGCTGTCCGCCACGGAACGCCGCGAGGCCGTCCTCGACGTCGTACGCGGCAACGCCGCGACGGTCCTCGGCCACGCCCACACCGATGCGATCGGTGCGCGCCAGGCCTTCCGCGCCCTCGGCTTCGACTCGCTGACGGCCGTGGAACTGCGCAACCGCCTGAACGCCGCGACCGGTCTCCGGCTCCCGGCCACACTGGTCTTCGACCACCCCACCCCGGCGGTGCTCACCGACCATCTCGTCGGCCTGCTGGGCGGCGAGGCCGCGCCGGAAGCCGCCGTACGACCGGAGCCGGTTGCCGCCGATCAGGCGGAGCCCGTCGCCATCGTCGGCATGGCCTGCCGGCTGCCCGGCGGGGTCGCCTCACCGGCGGACCTGTGGTCGCTCGTCAGCACCGGCGCGGACGCGATCGCCGGGTTCCCCGCGGACCGGGGATGGGCGGCCCGGGTCGTCGAGGGAGAGGCGGCACGCGGCGGTTTCGTGGACGGCGCTACGGAGTTCGACGCGGGGCTGTTCGGTATCTCGCCACGCGAGGCGCTGGCGATGGACCCGCAGCAGCGGTTGCTGCTCGAAGCGTCCTGGGAGGCGTTCGAGTCCGCGGGCATCCTCCCGTCCGACGCGCACGGGTCGGCCACCGGTGTGTTCGTCGGTGCCGCCCATGCTCAGTACGGCCTGGGAATGCATCTGCCGGACTCGGCGGCCGGGCACGTGATGACCGGCACCGCGACCAGCGTGGTCTCGGGCCGGGTGGCGTACGCCTTCGGGCTCGAAGGGCCCGCGGTGACGGTGGACACGGCGTGTTCGTCGTCGCTGGTGGCGCTGCACCTGGCGGTGCAGGCGCTGCGCAACGGCGAGTGCGACATGGCGCTGGCCGGCGGCGTGACGGTGATGTCCACCCCCGGTGTCATCACCGAGTTCGACCGGCAGCGCGGCCTGGCCTCGGACGGCCGGTGCAAGGCCTTCGCGGACGACGCGGACGGCACCGGTATGTCCGAGGGTGTGGGTGTGCTGTTGGTGGAGCGGCTGTCGGACGCTCTCGCGCGTGGCCATGAGGTGCTGGCCGTGGTGCGGGGTTCGGCGGTCAATCAGGACGGTGCGTCGAACGGTCTGACGGCGCCGAACGGCCCGTCGCAGGAGCGGGTGATCCGGCGGGCGCTGGCGAACGCGCGCTTGAGCCCTGCCGATATCGACGTGGTGGAGGCGCACGGTACGGGTACGAAGCTCGGTGACCCGATCGAGGCGCAGGCGCTGCTGGCGACGTACGGACAGGACCGTGAGGAACCCCTGTACTTGGGGTCGGTGAAGTCGAACATCGGTCACACGCAGGCGGCCGCGGGTGTGGCGGGTGTGATCAAGATGGTGGAGGCGCTGCGCCACGGCGTACTGCCGGCCACCTTGCACGTGGACGAGCCGTCGTCGCGGGTGGACTGGTCGGCGGGGGCCGTCGAGCTGCTGGCAGAGGCACGGGAGTGGCCGGAGGCCGGCCGTCCGCGCCGGGCGGGCGTGTCGTCGTTCGGCATCAGCGGCACCAACGCCCACATCATCCTCGAACAGGCCGGACCGAGCGCAGCTGCGGACCTGGTGGCCGAACCGGGAGCCCTGGGCTGGGTGGTCTCGGCCCACACGGCAGAGGGGCTGCGCGCCCAGGCGGAGCGCCTGACCCACGTGCCCGCGGAGCACGAGCTCGACGCGCGGGACGTGGCGTGGTCACTGGCCACGACCAGGGAGGCCCTGGACCACCGGGCGGTCATCGTGGGCAGCGCCCCGTCGGACCTCGCGGACGGCCTGTCCGCCCTGACCGCCGCCGAGCCCTCGAACCGGGTCGTCACCGGCACCGCGCGCGAGGGCCGGACCGGGTTCCTGTTCTCGGGTCAGGGTGCGCAGCGGATCGGGATGGGCCGTGAGTTGTACGAGGCGTTCCCGGTGTTCGCGGATGCGTTCGACGCGGTGTGTGAGCAGGTGGATCTCGAACGTCCCTTGCGTGACGTCGTGTTCGGGGACGACGCGGAGTTGCTGGCGCGTACCGCGTACACGCAGCCTGCGCTGTTCGCGGTCGAGGTGGCGTTGTTCCGTTTGGTGGAGTCCTGGGGTGTGACCCCGGACGTACTGGTGGGCCATTCGATTGGTGAACTGGCCGCCGCACATGTGGCCGGGGTGCTGTCCCTGGACGACGCGTGTGCTCTGGTCTCGGCACGCGGCCGGTTGATGGACGCGTTGCCGTCGGGCGGTGCGATGCTGGCCGTGGAGGCGGCCGAAGACGAGTTGGAGTTGCCCGAGGGCGTGGACCTCGCGGCGGTCAACGGGCCTGCTTCGGTGACCGTTTCCGGTGATGCCGATGCGATCGGCGTACTGGAGGAGCGACTGCGTTCCGAGGGCGTACGGGTGAAGCGGCTGACGGTGTCTCACGCGTTCCACTCGCACTTGATGGAGCCGATGCTGGCCGAGTTCGCGGCGGTCGCACAGTCGTTGACGTACCACGCCCCGACCATCCCGGTCGTCACCACGGCGCCGGGGGACATGGCCACCCCCGCCTACTGGGTCGGTCAGATCCGTCAGCCTGTCCGTTTCGCGGATGCGATCGCCTCGCTTCCCGAGCGCACCCGTTTCCTGGAGCTCGGCCCTGATGGTGTGCTCTGCACCTTGGCGCAGCAGATCGCCGGTGAGGGTGTGTTCGTTCCGTCCCTGCGCAGGGACCGGGATGAGCGTGAGTCGGTGCTGGCCGCGCTGGGACGTCTGTGGGTCTCGGGTGTCGAGGTGGACTGGTCGACGGTGTTGCCTGAGGGGCGTCGTGTCGCGCTTCCGACGTACGCGTTCCAGCGGGAGCGGTACTGGCCGGAGCCGTCCGCGGTCGGTGCGGAGACCGGTACTGCCGGTTACTCCGACGAGGTCGAGGCCCGGTTCTGGCAGGCCGTCGAGCAAGAGGACCTCGCCGGGCTGGCCGACACCATCGGACTTCCCGACACACCGGAGCACTTGGACTCCGTTCTCCCCGCCCTCTCCGCGTGGCGGCGCTCGCGCCGCGAGGAGTCGCTGACCGAGTCCTGGCGTTACCGCGTCACCTGGACCCCGCTCTCCGGTCTCGTGGAGACGGCCGGCGGGGCGGCCGTGCCGGCCGGCACCCTGTCCGGCACCTGGCTGCTCGTCGGCGAGCCCCGGTCCGCCGTCGCCGCCGCACTCCGCGACGCCGGGGCCGACGTATGCGTCGTGACCGGGGACGCCGAAAGCCTCGGCGCCGTCCCGCACGCCGTCACCGGCGTCGTCGTGGTGGTCCCGTCCGCCGCGGTGGTGACTACGTCCGTGGCCCTTCTGCGGCGGCTGGACGAAGCGAAGATCGACGCTCCTGTGTGGCTGGTCACGAGCGGGGCGGTGTCGGTCGGCCGCTCCGACCCGTTGCGCAGCCCCGAGCAGGCGCAGGCGTGGGGACTCGGCCGAGTGGCGGCCCTGGAACAGCCGCGCCGCTGGGGTGGGCTGATCGACCTCCCGGCCGAGCCCGACACCCGCGCGACCTGGCTCATGGTGTCCCTCCTCGCGGGCGGCACCGGCGAGGACCAAGTGGCGGTGCGCACCTCGGGTGCGTACGGCCGGCGCCTGGTCCGTACGACAGGGGGCGGCCCGGTCGCAGCACCCTGGACGCCCACCGGCACCATCCTGGTCACCGGAGGGGCTGGGGCGCTCGGCGGACACGTGGCGCGCTGGCTCGCGGGCCGCGGCGCGCCCCGCCTGGTCCTGCTCGGCCGCCGGGGCGCGGACACGCCCGGCACCGAGGCACTGGTGGCCGAACTGGCCGCTCTCGGCACCGAGGTGACCGTCGCCGCGTGCGACGTCACCGACCGGACCGCCGTCGCGGCGGTGCTGGACGCGATCCCGGACGCGCACCCGCTGACCGGCATCGTGCACGCGGCCGGAGCCGGACAGGCCGTGCCGCTCGCGGACACCGATGACCCGGAGATCGCCCGCGTCCTGGACGCGAAGGTGGCCGGCGCGGCGCATCTCGACGAACTGACCCGCGAACGGGGCCAGGAACTGGACCTGTTCGTCGTCTTCTCCTCCATCGCCGCCACCTGGGGCAGCGGCGGGCAGGCCGTCTACGCGGCCGCGAACGCCTACCTGGACGCGCTCGTCGAGCAGCGGCGGGCGCAAGGGAGCACGGGCACCTCGGTGGCGTGGGGACCGTGGGCCGGGCCCGGCATGGCCGAGGTGGGCGGGGCGGAGGGGCACCTGCACCGGCACGGCCTGGTCGCCCTGGACCCGCACCTCGCCGTCGTCGCCCTCGCCCGCGCCGTGGACCTGGGCGAGAGCTGCGTGACCGTGGCCGATGTCGACTGGGCGCGCTTCGCCCCCGCCTTCGTGTCGGGCCGCGACAGCGCGCTCCTCACCGGGCTGCCCGAGGCCGCTGCCGCACTCGCGCCCGTGCCGGCGACCGGCGCCAAGGTCTCGGGTTTCCGCGACGGTCTCGTCGCCGCGCCCGAGGGACGACGTCACGGGATGCTGCTCGACCTGATCCGGTCGCGAGCCGCCGTCTGCCTCAACCTGCCCTCCGCGGCGGCGGTCGAGGCCGACCGGTCCTTCCGCGATCTCGGCTTCGACTCGCTCACCGCCGTCGAACTGCGCGACCTGCTGGGCACGGAAACCGGGCTCGCGCTGCCCGCGACCCTCGTCTTCGACCACCCGAACCCCGACGCGCTGGCGGCCCATCTGGCCGGCGAACTGCTGGAGCACGCCGGGCCGCTCGCCTCGGCTGCCCCGGCCGCCCCGGGCACCGTCGCGGCCGGTGCGGACGAACCGATCGCGATCGTCGGCATGAGCGCCCGCTACCCCGGCGGGGTGCGTTCGGCCGATCAGATGTGGGACCTGGTCGTGCGCGAGGGCGACGGCGTCACCGGGTTCCCGGCCGACCGGGGATGGCCGGCCGGCGCCCTGGAAGGCGTGTCGGCCGCCGGTGGTTTCGTGGACGGTGCGACGGAGTTCGACGCCGGGTTGTTCGGGATCTCGCCGCGCGAGGCGCTGGCGATGGACCCGCAGCAGCGGTTGCTGCTCGAGGCGTCGTGGGAGGCGTTCGAGTCGGCGGGGATGAACCCGCGCGCGTTGCGTGGCCGGCCGGTCGGCGTGTTCGCGGGGGCCTCCTCGTCGGGGTACGCCGACGCCGGCGGCCTGGACGGAGCCGAGGGGTACCTTCTCGCGGGCACCGCCAACAGCGTGATCTCGGGCCGGGTGGCGTACGCCTTCGGGCTTGAGGGCCCGGCGGTGACGGTGGACACGGCGTGTTCGTCGTCGCTGGTGGCGCTGCACCTGGCGGCGCAGGCGCTGCGCAACGGCGAGTGCGACATGGCGCTGGCCGGTGGCGTGACGGTCATGACGACGCCGGGCGTGTTCGCGGAGTTCGAGCGTCAGGGTGGACTGGCGGCCGACGGTCGCTGCAAGGCGTTCGCGGACGCCGCCGACGGCACCGGCTGGGGCGAGGGCGTCGGCGTGCTGGTGCTGGAGCGGCTCTCGGACGCCCGGCGCAACGGGCACGAGGTGCTGGCGGTCGTACGGGGCTCGGCCGTCAACCAGGACGGCGCGTCCAACGGCCTGACCGCCCCCAACGGCCCCTCCCAGCAGCGGGTCATCCGCCAGGCACTGACAGCGGCGCGGCTGGCCCCGTCGGACGTGGACGCGGTCGAGGGACACGGTACGGGGACGCGGCTCGGCGACCCGATCGAGGCGCAGGCGCTGCTGGCGACGTACGGACAGGGCCGCGAAGAGCCCCTGTACCTGGGGTCGGTGAAGTCCAACATCGGTCACACCCAGGCGGCTTCGGGTGTCGCGGGCGTCATCAAGATGGTGCTGGCGATGCGCCACGGTATCCTTCCCGCGACGCTGCACGTGGACGAGCCGTCGTCGCAGGTGGACTGGTCGGCGGGCGCGGTGCGGCTGCTGACGGAGGCACGGGAGTGGCCGGAGGCGGACCGTCCGCGCCGGGCGGGCGTCTCGTCGTTCGGGATCAGCGGCACCAACGCCCACATCATTCTTGAACAAGCCGACCCCACCCCGCGGGCCGCCCTCCCGGCAGCCACGGCGAACACCCTGGGCTGGGTCGTCTCGGCCCACACCGCAGAGGGGCTGCGCGCCCAGGCGGAACGCCTGGTCCGCGTGCACACGGAGCTCGACGTCGCCTCGCGGGACGTGGCGTGGTCACTGGCCACGGGCCGTGCTGCGCTGCAGCACCGGGCGGTCGTGCTCGGCGACGACCGGGACGAACTGCTGGCCGGGCTGGGTGCCCTGGCCCAGGACAGGCCCGTGCCGTCCGTGGTCCGCGACGAGGCCGTGCACGGTGGGCTGGCTCTGCTGTTCACGGGCCAGGGCGCGCAGCGCGTGGGGATGGGGCGCGAGCTGTACGAGACGTACCCGATGTTCGCGGACGCGTTCGACGCGGTGTGCGCGCGTATGGACCTCGAACGGCCGCTGCGGGACGTCGTGTTCGAGGACGGCGAGGCACTGGACCGAACCGTGTACGCCCAGCCTGCGCTGTTCGCGGTCGAGGTGGCACTGTTCCGTCTGGTGGAGTCCTGGGGCCTGACCCCGGACGTACTGGTGGGTCACTCGATCGGCGAGCTGGCTGCCGCGCACTGCGCCGGGGTGCTGTCCCTGGACGACGCCTGCGCCCTGGTCTCGGCGCGCGGCCGGTTGATGGACGCGCTGCCGTCGGGCGGTGCGATGCTGGCCGTCGAAGCGGCCGAAGGTGAGCTGGAGCTGCCCGAGGGCGTGGACCTCGCGGCGGTCAACGGACCCACCTCGGTGACGGTTTCGGGCGAAGCGGACGCGATAAGGGCACTGGAAGAGCAACTCCGTGCGCAGGGCGTACGGGTCAAGCGGCTCACGGTCTCGCACGCGTTCCACTCGCGTCTGATGGAGCCGATGCTCGACGCCTTCGCGGCGGTCGCGCAGTCGTTGACGTACCACTCTCCGGCAATCCGCGTCGTCACCACCGCGCCCGGCGACATGGCCACCGCCGCCTACTGGGTCCGCCAGATCCGCGAGCCCGTCCGCTTCGCCGACGCCGTACGCCAGGCCCACGACGCCGGTGCCACCCGCTTCCTCGAACTCGGCCCTGACGGCGTGCTCAGCGCCCTTTCCCGGCAGACCCTCCCCGAGCACGCCGCCCCGGTGCCGTTGCTGCGGACGGACCGGGAGGAGACGGCCACCGTGCTCCGCGCGCTGGCGGCCCTCTGGGCTTCGGGTGTCGAGGTGGACTGGGCGGCGGTGCTGCCCGAGGGCCATCGCGTCACGCTGCCGACGTACGCGTTCCAGTGCGAACGGTACTGGCCGCAAGCCGCCTCCGCGGCCGCCGTGCCCGCCGCCGACGCGGTCGACACCCGCTTCTGGGACGCGGTCGAACGCGCCGACGTGGACCAGCTCGCCGGCCTCCTCGGCTCCGACGGTTCCCTGGACCTGCTCGCCCCGGCGCTTCCGGTGCTTTCCTCGTGGAGCCGCCGGCGGCGTCGCGAATCCGTGCTCGGATCATGGCGCTACCGCACGACGTGGCGCCCGGTCGCCGGTCTGCCCGCGACCGCGTCCCTGACCGGCCGCTGGCTGCTGGTCGTGCCCGAGACGCCCGCCGACGACGCCGTGTCCGCTCCGGCTGACGAGGTCGCCGCGGCCCTCGCCGCCGCCGGTGCCGAGCCGTTCCGGCTCGCGGTGCCCGCCGATACGGACCGGGCCGCGCTCGCCGCTCGGCTCGCCGCCGCGGGCCCGGTGCACGGAGTGGTCTCGCTCGCCGCCTGGGCGCAGCAGCCGGCACCGGGCTCGGCGGTGCCCGCCGGGCTCACCTTGAACCTGAACCTGTTCCAGGCACTCGGCGATGCCGGGATCACCGCTCGCTGCTGGGCGCTGACCTCCGGAGCTGTCTCCGTCGGGCGCGCGGACGCGCTGACCCACCCGGTGCAGGCGCAGACCTGGGGACTGGGACTGGTCGCCGCGCTGGAGCACCCGGACCGGTGGGGCGGCCTGGTCGATCTGCCGACCGTCCTGGACGCCCGGGGCGGGGCCCGGCTGGCCGCCGTACTCGGCGGAAGCACGGGCGAGGACCAAGTGGCCGTGCGGGACTCCGCGGCGTACGGACGGCGCCTGGTGCGCGCGGAATCCGGCGGCAGCGGCACGTCGTGGTCGCCGTCGCGGCCCGGTTCGGTCCTGGTGACCGGTGGGACCGGCGCGCTGGGCGCGGTGGTCGCCCGCCGGCTGGCCGACCGGGGCGTGCCGTGCGTGCTCCTGCTGAGCAGGCGCGGCGCACAGGCCCCCGGCGCGGCCGAACTCGTCGCGGAACTGGGCGAGCGGGGTACGCGGGTGATCGTGGCGACGGGCGACGTGAGCGACCGTGAGGCACTGACCGCGGCACTGGCTCAGCTCCCGGCGGACCTCCCGCTGACCGGAGTCGTCCATGCGGCGGGCGCGCTGGACGACGGCACACTCGACACGCTCACCCCCGAGCGCTTCGAGGCGGTACTGACGGCGAAGGCGTCCGGTCTGGTGCTGCTCGACGAACTGACCCGTCCGTACGACCTCGACTTCTTCGTGGCGTTCTCGTCGCTGGCCGGGACGGTCGGCAGCGCCGGGCAGGGCAACTACGCCGCGGCCAACGCCTTCGTCGACGCGTGGATGCGCGGGCGGCGCGACCGGGGGCTGCCCGGGGCGTCGATCGCCTGGGGACCGTGGGCGCGGAACGGCATGGCGGCCGAGGACCAGGCCGTGACCGGGCGACTGCGCCGCGGCGGCCTGTCGCCGATGGACCCGGACCTGGCCGTGACGGCGCTCGAACAGGCCATCGCGGGCGACGACGCCGAGCCGCAGCCGGCGGTGGCCGACATCGACTGGACGCTGTTCGCCGCCGGACTCACCGAGAGCCGGCCGAGCGTCCTGCTGTCCGAACTGCCCGAGGCGGCCTCGGCCCTCCGGACGCCGAGCGGTGACCTCGGCCCGGCCGAAGGGTTCAGGGCCGAGCTGGCGGCAGCGCCGGCGGGCCGCCGCGGCGGTCTCCTGCTGGACGCGGTCCGCGCGTGGGCGGCGGCGGTGCTCGGGCACCGCTCGGCGGACGCGGTGGGCACGGGCCAGGCGTTCCGCGACCTCGGCTTCGACTCGCTGGCAGCCGTGGAACTGCGCAACCTGGTCGCTGCCCGCACCGGTCTGACGCTGCCCGTCTCGCTGGTGTTCGACCGGCCGACTCCGGACGTCCTGGCGCGCTTCCTCGAACAGGAGATGTTCGGCGCGGAGCAGCCGGGGGAGCGGTCGGCGGAACCGGCGGCCGCCGGGCCCGTCACCGGCGCGGCCGAGGAGCCGGTGGTGATCGTCGGGATGAGCTGCCGGTTCCCCGGCAGCGTGGCGACGCCCGACGAACTGTGGCGACTGCTGACGGGCGGAGTCGACGCGATGACCGCGTTCCCGGTCGACCGCGGCTGGAACCTCGGCGCACGCAGCGCGACCTCCGAGCCGGAGGGCGCCTTCCTGCACGACGTGGCCGGGTTCGACGCGGGCCTGTTCGGGATCTCGCCGCGTGAGGCGCTGGCGATGGACCCGCAGCAGCGGTTGCTGCTCGAAGCGTCCTGGGAGGCGTTCGAGTCCGCCGGCGTGGATCCGCGCGGCGTGCGGGGAACCGCGGTCGGCGTCTTCGCCGGTACGAACGGCCAGGACTACCCCCAGGTGGTCGCCGCCTCGGGCGAACACATCGAAGGACATGTGGTCACCGGGAACGCCGCAGCGGTCCTCTCGGGCCGGGTGGCGTACGTCTTCGGGCTCGAAGGGCCCGCAGTGACGGTGGACACGGCGTGTTCGTCGTCGCTGGTGGCGCTGCACCTGGCGGCGCAGGCGCTGCGCAACGGCGAGTGCGACATGGCGCTGGCCGGCGGCGTGACGGTCATGTCCACGCCGACGGTGTTCGCGGAGTTCGAGCGTCAGGGCGGACTGGCGGCCGACGGTCGCTGCAAGGCGTTCGCGGATGCCGCCGACGGCACGGGCTGGGGCGAGGGCGTCGGCGTGCTGCTGGTGGAGCGGCTGTCGGACGCTCTCGCGCGTGGCCATGAGGTGCTGGCCGTGGTGCGGGGTTCGGCGGTCAATCAGGACGGTGCGTCGAACGGATTGACGGCGCCGAACGGCCCGTCGCAGGAGCGGGTGATCCGGCGGGCGCTGGCGAACGCTCGGTTGAGCCCCGCCGACGTGGACGTGGTGGAGGCGCACGGTACGGGTACGAAGCTCGGTGACCCGATCGAGGCGCAGGCGCTGCTGGCGACGTACGGACAGGACCGCGACGAGCCCCTGTACCTGGGGTCGGTGAAGTCGAACATCGGTCACACGCAGGCGGCCGCGGGTGCCGCGGGTGTGATCAAGATGGTGCTGGCGATGCGGCACGGGATCGTGCCGGCGACGCTGCACGTGGACGAGCCGTCGTCGCGGGTGGACTGGTCGGCGGGTGCGGTGCGGCTGGCGACGGAGGCACGGGAGTGGCCGGAGGCGGACCGTCCGCGCCGGGCGGGCGTGTCGTCGTTCGGCATCAGCGGCACCAACGCCCACATCATCCTCGAAGCCGCGCCCGCCGCCGAGGGCGACGCGTCCGGCTCGCGGGACGACTCGTCCGACCCTCGTGACGACGCCGCGGCGCCGTGGCTGCTGTCGGGCCGATCAGCCGAGGCGTTGGCCGCACAGGCCGACCGGCTGCGCGGGTTCCTCGCCGGAAGGCCGGACCTGGCAACCGGGACGGTGGCACGGACTCTGCTGTCGCGCGCCCGACTGGAGCACCGCGCGGTGGTGTCCGGTGCCGACCGGGACGAACTGCTGACCGGACTGCGCGCGCTCGCCAGCGGCGAGCATGCGCGGGGCGTGGTGCGTGACCAGGTCGGGTCCGGCGGGCTGGCGTTCCTGTTCTCGGGTCAGGGTGCGCAGCGGATCGGGATGGGCCGTGAGTTGTACGAGGCGTTCCCGGTGTTCGCGGACGCGTTCGACGCGGTGTGCGCGCGGGTGGATCTCGAACGTCCCTTGCGCGACGTCGTGTTCGGGGACGACGCGGAGTTGCTGGCGCGTACCGCGTACACGCAGCCTGCGCTGTTCGCGGTCGAGGTGGCGCTGTTCCGTTTGGTGGAGTCGTGGGGTGTGACCCCGGAGGTACTGGTGGGCCATTCGATTGGTGAACTGGCCGCCGCACATGTGGCCGGGGTGCTGTCCCTGGACGACGCCTGCGCTCTGGTCTCGGCACGCGGCCGGTTGATGGACGCGCTGCCGTCGGGCGGTGCGATGCTGGCCGTCGAAGCGGCCGAGGACGGCCTGGTACTACCCGAGGGCGTGGACCTCGCGGCGGTCAACGGACCTGCTTCCCTGACGGTTTCGGGCGACGCGAACGCGATCGCGGCACTGGAAGTGCAACTCCGCGCCCGCGGCGTACGGGTCAAGCGGCTGACGGTCTCGCACGCGTTCCACTCGCACTTGATGGAGCCGATGCTCGGCGACTTCGCGGCGGTCGCACAGTCGTTGACGTACCACGCCCCGACCATCCCGGTCGTCACCACGGCGCCGGGGGACATGGCCACCCCCGCCTACTGGGTCGGTCAGATCCGTGAGCCCGTCCGCTTCGCCGACGCCATCGCCTCCCTCACCACCGAGCGCACCCGTTTCCTCGAACTCGGCCCTGATGGTGTGCTCTGCGCCTTGGCGCAGCAGATCGCCGGTGAGGGTGTGTTCGTTCCGTCCCTGCGCAGGGACCGGGATGAGCGTGAGTCGGTGCTGGCCGGGCTGGGACGTCTGTGGGTCTCGGGTGTCGAGGTGGACTGGTCGGCGGTGCTGCCGGAGGGGCGTCGTGTCGCGCTTCCGACGTACGCGTTCCAGCGGGAGCGGTACTGGCCGGAGCCGTCCGCGGCCGGTGCGGAGGCCGGTACTGCCGGCTACTCCGACGAGGTCGAGGCCCGGTTCTGGCAGGCCGTCGAGCAAGAGGACCTCGCCGGGCTGGCCGACACCATCGGACTTCCCGACACCTCCGACGAGTTCGGGACCCTGCTCCCCGCCCTCTCCGCGTGGCGCAGGCGCTCCAGGGAGGACTCGGCGCTCGCCGGGTTGCGCTACCGGGTGGACTGGCGGCCCACCGTGGTGCCGGATGCCGCTCTCGACGGGACCTGGCTGCTCGTCATCGAGACGGGTGACGCGGACGACGACGCGGGCGTCGGTGACGCGCTGCGGTCCGCCGGTGCCGAGGTCGTCCGCCTGGCGGTGGATGCGGCCCGCCCCGACCGGCACGACCTGGCCGCACGCCTCCGCGCGGCCGCCGGCGCCGTCACGGGCGGCATCACCGGTGTCGTCCACGTGGCAGGACCGCACGCCGGCCTGCCGGTGGAACTCGCCCTCGTCCAGGCCCTCGGCGACGCCGAGCTGACCGCACCCCTGTGGTGCCTGACCCGCGGCGCCGTCGCGGTCAGCGCGGGGGACAGGGTCACCCGGCCCGAGCACGCGCAGCTGTGGGGCTTCGGGCAGGTCGCCGCGCTCGAAGACCCCAAGCGCTGGGGCGGCCTGATCGACCTGCCCGCCGACCAGGGCGCCTGGAACCCGGCCAGGCTGGTCGCCGTCCTCGCCGGCGTCACCGGCGAGGACCAGGTCGCCGTGCGCGGCGGTCGCGTCCTCGGCCGCCGCCTCCTCCGGGCCGGCCAGGCCGAGCAGGCCGCGCCGGCCTGGACCCCGTCGCGGCCGGGCACGGTTCTGGTCACCGGCGGAACCGGTGCGCTCGGGGCCGCCGTGGCCCGTTGGCTGGCGGGCCGGGGCGTCGCGCATCTGCTGCTCACCAGCCGCCGGGGCGCGCAGGCACCGGGCGCCGCGGAACTGGTCGCCGAGCTGACGGCCAAGGGCACCCGGGTGACCGTCGCGCAGTGCGACGTCTCCGACCGCGAAGCGGTGGCCGAACTCCTCGCCTCCGTACCGGCGGACCTGCCGCTGGCCGGTGTCGTCCACGCCGCGGGTGTCCCCCAGTCGGAGGCGGTGGAACGCACCGGGCCCGAGGCCATCGCGGAGGTGACCGACGGAAAGGTACGCGGGGCGGCCCACCTGCACGCGCTCACCACGGACGCCGACACGTACGCGGACCTCGAACTCTTCGTGGTCTTCTCGTCGATCGCCGCCACCTGGGGCAGTGGCGGGCAGGCCCTCTACGCGGCGGGCAACGCGTACCTGGAGGCGCTGGTCCGTGCGCGCAGGGACAGCGGACTGGCCGGCACCTCGGTGGCGTGGGGGCCGTGGGCGGGAACCGGCATGGCCGCGACGGGGGAGGCGGAGGAGTACCTGCACCGCCGAGGTCTCACCCCCCTCGATCCGCAGCTCGCCATCGCCGCGCTGGCGCAGGCGATCGACGGCGGAGAGTCCGCGCTGACGGTCGCCGACGTCGACTGGGCGCGGTTCACACCGGTGTTCACCTCCGGCAGGCCGAGCCCGCTGCTGGGCGAGCTGCCGGAGGCGGTCCGCGCGCTGACGGCGGAGGTACCGCACGACGGGGGAAACACCGGCCTGCGCGACCGGCTCGCCACCCTCGGAGGCGGCGAGCGGCTGGCCGAGCTGGGCCGGCTGATCCGGCACACCCTCACCGTCGTCCTCCACTACGCGCCGGACGCGCGCATCGACGACTCGCGGCCCTTCAGCGACCTGGGATTCGACTCCCTGACGGCGGTCGAGTTCCGGGACCTGCTGGCCCGGGAGTGCGGGCAGCCCCTCCCGGCGACGCTCGTCTTCGACCACCCCACGCCCGCCGCGCTCGCCGACCACCTGCACCGCACGCTGCCCGGCGCCGCGCCGGTCACGGACGTGGGGCCGCTGATCGGAGCGCTGGACGCGCTGGAGGCCATGGCGGCCGACAGCCCGCCGGACGAGCTGTCGAAGGCGCGGCTCACCGTCCGCCTTCAGTCCTTCCTCGACACGTGGACGGCGACCGGCCCGGCCGGCAGGAACACCAGGACGGTCCGGGGGGCCGATGCCGGCGACACCGCCGACGAGCCCGTGGCCGACCGGATCGCCGCCACCGATGACGACGACGAGCTGATCAACCTCATCCGTGAGCAGCTCGGCGACGGCCCGGCCGACTGATCCCGCCGCTCGACGCGGCGTGGCCCGGACCGGTTCCCCACCGGTCCGGGCCACGCTGCCGATGCCGAAAGGCCGCGGCTCAGCTCACCTTGTCCTGCACCTTCCCCGGCTGGTGGTCGTCCATCGCCAGCAGCCAGCTCGGCAGGTCGGTGCGCTGCCGTACGTTCAGCTTGCGATAGGTCCGGGTCAGATGCTGCTCCACCGTGCTCACGGTGATGAAGAGCGCGTCGGAGATCTGCCGGTTGGTCTGCCCCCGCGCGGCCAGCACCGCCACCCGCAGTTCGGCCTCGCTCAGCACGTCGTCCCGGTCACCGCCCTCCGCGGACGGCGGCTTGCCCGGGCCCGGCTGATCCTGCCGCTCCGGTGCCGGGCGCACCCAGGGCGCGGCGTCCGAACCCTGGCCCGCGTCGTCGGCACACAACAGGAAATGCCGGGCACGGCCCGGTTCCCCGGCCTGCCGCGGCACCCGGTCGGTGTCGGCCAGTGCCCGGGCGAGCCCTCGCCGGTCACCGCAGGACTGGAACAGCTCCACCGCCTTGGAGAGCAGCTTGCGCCGATGATCGGGCGCGGCGGTGGAGGCGAGCAGGTGCAGCGCCCGGCCGCGGGTCCGCTCGTCGAGGCCGTGCGGAACGTGCAACTGCTCCCGCAGAAGCTGCGCGGCGTGGGTACGGTTGCCGAGCCGGATCTGTACGCGCGCCAGCTCCAGTCGCCAGGGCACCAGTCCGGCGGCCTCCAGGTTCCAGCCGCGCATCATGGCACCGCAGCGCTGGAAGTCCGAGGAGGCGGCCTGGTGCCGCCCCATGCCCAGATGGTGGGCGCCCCGGGCGATCAGATAGTGCGCGCCCACCGGGGTGCGGAACATCCCCGGCGGTACGGGCTCGGCGAGCCAGCGCTCGGCCTCGGCAGGCCTGCCGGCCTCCGTCGCACAGGTGATCAGCGTGCCCAGCGGTCCGCCGACCGCCACTCCCCACGCGGGCGCGGGCAGGTCCTCCAGCGCGGTACGGGCACCCTGCTCCGCCTCGGCCAGATCGCCCAGGCGCAGCGCCGCCTCCGCGCGGATCGACTGCACGACGCCCCGCCACACAGGGGTGTGGCGGGCCTCGGGCCGGCCGAGCAGGGTGCCGCTCCACGCCACGACCCGGTCGGCGCGGCCCCCGTACAGCAGCGCCAGCAGGGGAGCGACGAGCAGTCCGCGGTTGCCCCGCTCGAGGTGGTGCCGCTGCAGGAACTGCTCGGCGGCGGCCGTGCTGTCCACCTCGTCCGACGGGAGCAGAGCGCTGCACAGCACGGAGACGGCCTGCAGAAGCGGACTGACCGAATGGGGTGCGGTGGCCGCCTGGCTCCAGAGGTCCTGCGACTTCCGCACCGACACCAGGAAGTCCGGGTGGGAGAGGGAGACCAGCAGCCGCATCACCTGCAGCCGTCCGGTCTCGGGGCCCGCCGTCTCGGCGGCCTTCGCCTCCGGACCCACGGCGACCGCTTCGGCGGCCTCCTCCGCCCGCCCCTGCCACAGCAGGTACGGAACCGCGGCGACGGCCGCCGAGACCGGGTGCCTGTCGGTCTTCGCCGACCGCACCAGCCTGTCGAGGTCACCGTTGGCCGCCAGCGGATTGACCTGCCAGCGTGCGCTGACCAGCATGCGCGCGAAGGCGTTGCGCCGTCCCTCGTCGGTGCCGGCCCCGCCCCCCAGCCGCAGGTAGGACACGGTCAGGTCGGGGCGGCCCGCGGACAGGGCGTGCTCGGCGGCATCCTGGAGGACAGGCGCCACCCACTCCTCGCCCGTCCACCCGGAGGCGACCAGGTGCCCGGCGACGACGCTCGACTCGGCGCCGTACTCGTGCAGCGTCTTCGCGGCCCGCTCGTGCAGCCACTGCCGTATCTCGGCCGGCGTGTCGGACAGGACGGAGTGCAGGATGCGCGCGTGCCGCAGCCGGTCGGTGTCGACGAGCCCCGAACTGTGCAGGACCCGCAGCGCCGACGCGACGGAGGCGGGCGGCAGGCCGAGGAGCTGGCCGAGCAGCTCCTGCGACGCGGGCCGGTCGAGCACCGCCAGCGCCCGCGCGACCTTCCTGGCGTCCGGCTCGTGGCGGTAGAGACTGTGGAGCACGGCCCGGCCGAACGCGTCCCCGACGCGCGGCGGCGGGACGGGCTCCCCTTCCTCCTCGCGCCAGGTGGGCTCACCCACCAGTGCGTGGAGGAGCAGCGGATTGCCACCGGTCATCTGCAGCAGGCGCCGCGCCTCCTGCAGCACCTCGCTGCTCCCCGCGCTCCCCGGCGCCGCGCCGCGCTCGAGCAGCAGCCGCCCGACGGAGTCCACGGTCAGTGGGGGCAGCGTGAGGTGGGACAGTCCCGGCCGGCTGCGCAGCTCCGCATGGAACAGGGGGTTCGCCGGGCGTAATGTCAGGGTTTCGGACAGCAGCACCATGATGGGGGCGTGGTGCAGTCGCCGGATCACGTACAGCAGGCAGTGCAGCGACGCCGCGTCCGCGTGCTGGAGGTCGTCCACCACGAGGACGAGCGGCCCCCGGTCGACCAGGTCGAGCAGCGACGCGAGGACGTCGCGTAACAGTGAAGGCCAGACGGGCCCTTCGGCCGGCAACTCGTCCGCCGCCTCCCGTCTGGCCTCGTCCGCGGTGATGGCGCCGGCGGCCTCGCGCATCAGCTCCTCGACCCGCGTGGTATCGCTCCCCGCGAGCCGGGCGCCGTGCAACAGCTGCCCAAGTACTCCGAAGGGCAGTCCCTGCTCCGCCCGGGACCCGGCGGCCGTCAGCACCCGGGCGCCGGTGGCGGCCGCCCAGTCCCCGAAGGTGTCCAGCAGCTGTGTCTTGCCACTGCCCACCGGCCCGCTCACGAGGGCCACGTGTCCCTTCCCGTGTTTCTCGCAAGCATGTACATCCCGGCGTAGCCGGGTGAGTTGCTCGCCTCGTTCGATCAGCACGACTGGTCCTGCCTCCCCGTCTGCGACCCCGGACCAGCAGTTTTGGCGCTGGCCGGCGCCGCTCCCCGTACCGCGTCACTGCGGCATGTCCCTTGTGTCCGTGCATGTCCCTGGCGGGATGAGTCCGAGCTGCTCAGGCGGTCAAATCGAAGCAATGTCGGAGTCAAATCTCCTTCACAGTTTCACGTGCGTCACAAGAGACGCAAGAGAAACGATCAAGTTTGAACTAGCGAAGCGTCCTGTCGACGGCGCGACGGCTTCCCCGCAGGGGAAAGGCGCGTGGCCGACCAGTCGAACCGCTCGATGCGGTCCCGAACTGCCCCTGACTCCAAGGGGGTTGAGCGCACGCACGGCAGAGGCCGTATCGGATCTTCCGATACGGCCTCGAGATCGATTCCGGGGGTGGGACACCGGCCCCGCAAGGGGCCCCGGCGGGTCAGACGCGGTCGGCCGCGATCAGGACGTACTGGAAGGAGCCGTCCTTGTACGACTCGATGAACGCTTCCTCGATTCCGGTGACCAGCGAGGACGTGGCCCGCAGCTCCCAGTAGGGCAGCGTGTCCGCGGTCAGGTCGATGACGGCCTGCGGCACCAGACGGTTGTCGGCCATCGCGCGGAGGTACTCGCGGCGCGAGTGGATGTTGCACTCGAAGTGGGCGTTGATCTGCGAGACCCACTTCGACGGCTGGCCGTAGCGCGGATTCCAGCAGCCGGTGATCGTCACGTAACGGCCACCGACCTTGAGGAAGCGGGAGTGCTCGGCGAAGAGGTCGTCCAGGTCGACGTACATGCTCGACTCGTTGTTCCAGGAGGCGGCGATGCTGCCCTTCTCGAACGGGGTGTCGAGCATGTTGCAGACGCGGGCGCGGACGCGGTCCTCGATGCCGAGCTCCTTCGCGCGCCGGTTGCCGAACTCGGCCTGCGTGGAGGAGAGGGTGACGCCCTCCACCGTGCAGCCAAAGCGCTGGTGGGCCATCACCATGGAGCCGCCGCGCCCACAGCCGGCGTCGACGAGGGTGTCGTCGCGTCCGATGGTTCCGAGGTGGTCGAGGAGGACCTGGGCCTGGGCCGACTCGAGCCGGTGCAGCTCGGCGATCAGCCTCTCCTCGTACGCGCCGTCCTCGGGGTCGCCGAGCGCTGCGTGGTCGACGGCGCCGATGCCGTAGTGGTGGTGGTAGAGCCCGTCCACATCACCGAGGCGCAGGTTGACGGGCCTGGCTTCGCTGTTCCAGTAGCGGGCGATGTCCCCCTGGTAGGGCGTCGCGGGACCCGGGATGGTCGCGGCGTCGGCGTCGGAGGAGGTGAGCTCGGTGGTCACAGAGGAATCCATTTCTTACCAGAAATCGGGCAGGCTGTAGCGGTAGGTGTTGGTCTGGTGCCAGTAGTGGTTGCCGTCCACCCAGGCGGCCACGCCCTTGAGGAAGCGGAGCACGGTGGGGGCCGGGCAGGCGGCGGCCAGATCGGCGGCGGCGGCCTCGAAGGCGTGCATGAGGTCGTTGTGGACCTCGACGGCCTTCAGGTACGCGTCACGCTCGGAGAGCTTCTCGCGCTCGGCGAGCACGACCGGCAGGTTGAGGTGCCGACCGGGGCTGGCGAGCTCCTTCGTGTACGAGTACAGGTCGTTGACGATGGTGGTCGCGTTCCCGGCGAGCGCGATCACCCGCTGCATGTCGGGCCGGGCGTGCAGGTCGGCCGGCAGTTCGTAGCCGCCGACGCTGTCGGTGATGGTCGGGCAGGGGCGGAAGTTGTTGAACTGGCGCATCGCCAGGTACTCCCACACCTCCGGCACGTAGTCGGTCTCGGCCCAGGCGGCCTCGGCCAGGTAGCCCATGTGCAGGCGGGCCATGTCGTGCCGGTAGCGGTCGGCCTGGGAGGGAGTGGAGGACCGGACGAAGTAGTCCATGGCGCTCCGGTACGCGCGCCGGGGCGCGTCCGAGCCGAGCGACTCCTCCCACGCCGGGGAATACTCCGGGGTGGTGTGGAGGTGGTCGAGGGCGGTGTGCGCGAGCAGGAGACGGCCGCCGAGGCCGACGGGCGAACCGCCGTGGTCCTCGCAGTAGCAGTCGTCGACCGCGTTCTCCGCGACCATCAGCCGCGTGGCGAGCATCAGGTGGTCGACCGTCGGGGCGTCGGGGTGGCAGGCCACCATGTAGCGCCCGACGGAGAAGCCGTCGAACTGGCCCTCCCACTCCTCGGGGTACAGCTGGATCTCGTCCAGGGCCCAGGCCTTGATGCGGCGGCTGACCTCGTCCACGCGGACGGGGTCGGGATCGGGGACGGGGTGGAAGTAGAGGCCGGGGATGGGTCGGCCCTCGGACTTCTCTCCCGCCGGCTCCGTGGCTGCGGCCGGGCCGCCGTTGCGTGGGGCGAGTCCGCGTGGGGCGAGGGCGAGGCCGGCCGTCCCGAGCCCGCTGGGTCCGCGCAGGATCCGCTCGAGCCCGGGCGCCGCCGGGGTGGCGGAGGAGGCGAGGCCGGCCGGGTCGCCCTGAGCGGTCACCGCCGTCTCCGCCGCCTCGACCGCCTTGGGCGCTGCGGCGACCAGCGGCTGACCGCCCGTCGGCAGGGCGAACGGCGCCTCGTCGGGGGTGCCCGCGTCGGCCGCCGCTCCGTCGACGTGAAGGCGGATCTGGGCGATGACGTCGGCCCCGAAGCGGGCCGCAGCGGCAGGGAGGCTCGACTGCAGAGGGGAGAGCCCAGGATCGGGCATCCGTGCTCCTTGGTGGTGGGTGGGGCTGTTCCGGGTCCAGAGGCGAGCGCGTCCCGCAGAAGCGGGCCCGGACCATGGGGGCCGCCAGGCGGTTCCGCTAGTCGCGCCTGCGAGCGATCTGCACGTTCTCCATCACGCCGAGCGCGTCGGGTACGAGGACGGCGGCGGAGTAGTACGTGGTGACCAGGTACGACATGATCGCCTGCTCGCTGATGCCCATGAAGCGGACCGACAGGCCCGGCTCGTACTCCTCCGGCAGACCGGTCTGGCGCAGACCGATGACGCCCTGGTTCCCCTCGCCGGTACGCATGGCGATGATGGAGCTGGTCTGCTCCTTGCTGATCGGAATCTTGTTGCAGGGAAGGATGGGGACCCCTCGCCACGCCGGGACGGACTGGCCGCCGAGGTCGACATGGTCCGGGTAGAGGCCGCGGGCGTTGAACTCGCGCCCGATCGCGGCGATCGTACGCGGGTGGGCGAGGAAGAGCTTGGTGCCACGCCGACGGCAGAGCAGCTCGTCCATGTCGTCCGGGGTGGGCGGGCCCGAGTGGGTCTGGATCCGCTGCTTGAAGTCGGCGTTGTGCAGGAGGCCGAACTCGCGGTTGTTGACGAGCTCGTACTCCTGGCGCTCGCGCAGCGCCTCGATGGTGAGCCGGAGCTGCTCCTCCGTCTGGTTCATCGGCCCGTTGTAGAGGTCGGCGACCCGGGTGTGGACCTTCAGGACGGTCTGCGCCACGGAGAGCTCGTACTCGCGCGGGTTGAGCTCGTAGTCGACGAAGGCGCCGGGCAGCACGGCCTCGCCCACATGGCCCGCCGACATGGCGATCTCGGCCTCGCCGTGCCGGTTCTGCGCCTGCCGCGGGAGCGAGGTGAACCGGGCGATGTGCTCCTGGAGGCTGGGCGCGGTGGCCATGATGGCGGCGAAGTCGGCCCGGGAGAGGGTGAGCAGGGTGCCGGACGTCTCGGCGGTCGCGGTGTAGTCGTACCGCGCGTCCTCGTCGAGGAGGGCGTTCTCGCCGAAGTGGGATCCGTCCGCGAGCACGGCGACGTTGAGCTCGTCCCCGTACGGGCCGACCGAGGTCTGACCGATGCGACCGTGGGCGATCAGGTGGATCCGGTCCGACGGGGTGTCGCGCTGGACGAGGACCTCGCCCGCCGAGAAGTCGCGCTGGACGCAGCGGTCGGCGATCGCGGAGAGGACCTCCACGTCGTCGTAGCCGCGCAACAGGGCCAGTTCGCCGAGCTCGCGCGGGATGACGCGGACGCTGGCGCCGTCCTGCACGAAATCGATGCGTCCGTCACCCACGGTGTAGCTGAGCCGGCGGTTGACCCGGTAGGCACCGCCCTTGGTCTCGACCCAGGGGAGCATCCGGAGCAGCCAGCGGGAGGTGATCTCCTGCATCTGCGGCGCGGACTTGGTCGTACTGGCGAGCTTGCGGGCGGCCGCGGTGCTGAGGGACTGCTGCGGGAGTGCCACCTGGGTGTCCGGCTGTGCTTCCGGACTGTCGACGGTCATCGGGACGCGTTCTCCTTACGAGGGTGGCGGACGGCGCACGGCGGCGCCGACCGGTCAAGGAGGGGTAAAGGAGGCAAAGGAGTGAATCTCTGACCATCCATCAAGATTTCGGGGAACGATAACGGCTCCTCAACCCGCCTCGCGCAGTCGATCCGAGGCATTACCTCGATGCGGTGATCTTGCTCGAGGTCTGGTTTGAGCTGCCGACCGTCGACATTCCGCCACCACGGGAAGAGCCCTTGTGGGTGACGGGCTGGTCGCGCCCCCAGAACGGTGCCGCCTCCGGCCGGACGGCACGGGATTCGGCCACGTTCGCGCCGTTCACCGCTGCTTGACAAACCGCGCCTCGGCGCGCCCGGCCTCGCGCGTACTGGTGGTCGCGGTCGGCGACCAGGTGAAGGTGCTGGAGTCCTGAAGGGCTCGCGGGTCAGGCCGGCGCGCCCCAGGCCGTCGTGAGGCCATCCAGCCATGCGGGCGGCAGTTCGGCGGCGTCCCACTCCTCCCGCAGCTCCGACGGCGCCGTGGCGAGCCGTTCCAGGACGGCGATGCTGGTGGGGGAGTGGACGAGGGAGTACCGGCCGTGGATCGCGATGGTGCTGCCCGGCCCGTACTCGGCGTACAGCCGCTCCAGACGTACGCGGTGGACCGAGGCGAACTCCGCCAGCTGTCCCGCGTACCCGGCCCGCTGCCGGGAGTTCATGGTGCCGAGGACCGCGGTGAGCACCTGCTCGGAGACCTCGGGGTCGAGGTCGGAGACGTCGGTGAAGGAGAGGTAGAGGGGCGTGACCGCCACCTTCGCCCGTTCCACCTGCATCTTCCTGACGGGAGGGCGGTCGTCCGGAGCGGAGGCCGACGGGCCGGAGGCGACCGCCTGGCGCAGCGCCCGTTCGGCGAGGTCGCCGAGGCCGTCCGTGACGGCCTGGGCGCCGTCGAGCCATCCCGATGCGTAGAGCTCCCCCTTCTCTCCGGGAACGCTCCGGCCGATCCCGCCGACCTCCCGGTACGCGACGGCGAGGGCCCCGGCCTCGACGAGCCCGATCAGCTCCTCGGCGTCGCCGGAGAAGACCCCCGCCCGGCCGAGCAGCTGGAAGAGCGTCTGCTTCGCGTTGTGGACGCTCGCCGCGTCCAACTGCTGCCGTCCTTCTTCGGCGGTGTCCATGAAGTCCTCCTCGTCCTCCTTATTACCCGAGTGGTGCGGCACTCCGACCCCATCCTCTCAAGCCCACCCCGGTAGCCCGGCGCTCCTTCAGCTCGGCGTCGACGGAGTCGCGGACACCTGCCGACCTA
The DNA here is from genome assembly GCF_044765045.1 of Streptomyces sp. NPDC093546. Classification (NCBI taxonomy): domain Bacteria; kingdom Bacillati; phylum Actinomycetota; class Actinomycetes; order Kitasatosporales; family Streptomycetaceae; genus Streptomyces; species Streptomyces sp. NPDC093546. Next base: position 112,097 of record NZ_JBIWJG010000015.1, read on the forward strand.
CACGCCTCCTACGGTCGGCTCATGACCACTTTTCCGCAGAGTCCTGCTTCCCCTCTCCCCGGCGAGCGCGGTGAGCTGCTGCGCGCCCTCGCCGAGCAGCGCGAGCTGCTGCTCATCACGGTGCGCGGCATCACCGACGCGCAGGCCGGGCAGCGCACCACCGTCAGCGAGCTCACGCTGGGCGGGATCGTCAAGCACATGGCCCGTGGCGAGCAGGTGTGGACGCGGATCATGGCGAAGGGCGACGGGGAGCTCCCGGACGGCATGCTCGACACCGGGCAGTACCGCATGACCGAGGAGGACACGCTTCCGGCGCTGCTCGAGGCGTACGCGGCCGCGGCGCGGGCGCTCGAGGAGGCGGTGGGCGCCCTGCCCGACCTGGACAAGAGCGTCCCCCTTCCCCGGACGCCCTGGTCCCCGCCGGAGACCGTCCACTGGTCGGCGCGCCGGATCCTGCTGCACCTGATCCGCGAGACGGCCCACCACTCCGGCCACGCCGACATCATCCGGGAAGCGCTGGACGGGGCCAGCACCACCGAGCAGCGGTAAGCGCCCTCGGCTCCGGCCGGGTCCGCCTCGTCGGCCGCGCCTCAGGGCCGCGCCGGTGGTCCCGGTCGTGCCGGCCGCACCTCGAAGCCGCCGCGGCCGTCGAACCGCACTTCCCGTACGGCGTCGAACCCGTCCGACGGCGACGGCCTGCGCAGCCGCTTCAGCGTGGCCAGGACGCCGACCTCCGGGACGCGGTCGCGGCCCTCGCGGGCGGCGTTGCGCCCCAGCGAGCCCGCCACGTCCGGCGGGAACCAGTACGCCGTCACCGTCGCCCCCTCGGCGTGGGCCAGCTCCACCAGCGGCCGCCACTCCTGCGGCGACGGATTGGTGTTGTCCACCGCCACCGGCCGCCCGGCGGCCAGGTGCTCCCGCACCAGCAGCATCTGCCGCTCCTGCTTGCGACGGGCTTTCCGCGGCATCAGGTCCTTGCTCACGAGCGCGTACCGGTCCGACAGGCAGCGCTCGTAGAAGGTGGACTTCCCCGACGCCTGCAACCCGATCAGTACGGCGACGTCCTTGCCTGATGGCGAACCCATACGGCCACGATCGCACGCCCGCGCCCCGCCGTGAACATGACGCCCGCGCACTGCGTACTACCGGCTACCTGCGCCCTGCCAGGTGCGGCGACACGTCTCTGCCTCGACGACAGGCTCGACGACAGGAGCGACATGACCGATCGCAGTGAACCGATGATGCAAGGGCTCCCGGGCGGCGGCGCCGAGCTCTCCGTGGTGCTCAGCCTCGGCTGGGACGACGTCGCGGCCCTCGGCCGCGAGGCGAGCCGGCTGGCCGAGCAGCGCGGCGGGCCCGTGACCCTCGACGAGGCCGCCAGCCACCGCCTGCGCACCTGGTCCTCGGTGGCGAACGGACCCGACGACCGGCACAGGGCCGCACCGCCCCCGCCTTCCGAGACGGCGGCGGTCGACCGGACCCGCCCGCAGGTGACGCGGCTGAGCGAGACGGCGCAGGTCGCCACGCTCCCGCCGCACGCCCCCACCCCACAGCACGCCCAGGTCCGCCGCACCGGCTGACGGGCGAACCGGAAAGGTAACGAACGCATCGTGATAGTCAAGCGCACCACCCGCCGTACGGGCCGCCTCACCGCGCTCATCGCCCTGCCCGCCGCCCTCGCGCTCGCGGCGGCCGTCTCGCCCTCCGCCACGGCCGACGACCACGGCGGTGGCCGGCCCGCCGGACAGGCCGCCGGGCAGTCCGGCGAAGGGACGGCGTTCCAGATCGACCTGGACCCGCTGAACGACTCCGGCGCGAACGGCACGGTGATGCTCAGTCTCGACGGCACCCGGCTCACCGTGAAGATCGAGTCCGAGGGGCTCACGCCGGGACAGCCCCACGCGCAGCACATCCACGGCTCCACCGACGGCCACGACTTCCGCTGCCCGGACGCGAGCGCCGACAAGGACGGCGACGGGATCGTCACCACCAGCGAGGGCGTGCCGATCTACGGCGACATCAACATCTCGCTCACCACGGAGGGCGACACCTCGCCCGACAGCGGGCTCGCCGTGGACCGCATGCCGGTCGCCGACGCGGACGGCAAGCTGTCCTACGAGCGGACCATCAACGTCTCCCAGGACGTCGCCGACCACATCAAGGACCTGCACGTCGTGCAGCACGGCATCGACCCGAACGGCAACAAGGAGTACGACTTCGGCGTCGGCAAGAGCGACCTCGACCCCAAGCTCCCGCAGGAGGCCACCGCCCCCGCCGTCTGCGGCCTGGTGGAAGGCGCGGCCGTCGGGTCCATCCCGGTGGGCGGCGTCGAGACCGGCGGAGGCACCGCGGCCGGTCCGCGGACGCCCGCGGCGCTGCTCGGCGCCGGGGCGGCGGGCGTGGCGGCGGTGGCCGGCGCGCTCGTACGGTCCCGGGGACGCGGGCACGCCCGGTACGGCAGGAGCGGCGCGTGAGGGGCCGCGCCGCAGCGGCGGGCGTCGTGGCGGCGGCCCTCCTGGTCGCCGGATGCGCGGGCGGGGAGCAGGCGCCGCAGTCGGCCTCCGTACAGCAACCCGCACAGCGGCCACCGGGGCAGCAACCGGGTCAGGAACCGGGGAAGCAAGCGCAGCAGCAGCCCGCGGGGAGCGAGAAGCCCGCTCCCCGGAGCCTGTCCATCCCGTCCATCGGCGTCTCCTCCGGCCTGGAACGGCTCGGGCAGAAGAAGGACGGGACCATGGAGACCCCCCAGGACCCCGCCAAGGCGGGGTGGTACGTCCCCGGCCCCACGCCCGGGGACGAGGGACCGGCCGTGATCGCGGGCCATGTCACCTGGAACGGCGCGCCCTCCGTCTTCCACCGGCTCACCTCGCTCAAGGCCGGTGACGCCATCAAGGTCGAGCGCGAGGACGGCAAGACGGCGACGTTCGAGGTCGAGCGCGTCGCGCAGTACCCGAAGAACCGGTTCCCCACGGTCGAGGTCTACAAGAACATCGACCACGCGGGACTGCGCCTGATCACCTGTGGCGGTCAGTACGACGAGTCGCAGCGGTACTACTCCGACAACGTGGTGGTCTTCGCGCGGCTCAGCGGAACCGCCTAGCCGGCCCGCCCACACGAAGAGGCCGGCGTCCGTCCCCCGGACGCCGGCCTCTTCGCCGTACCCGTACCCGTATCAGTACCTACTGGATCGTGGTCATGTACGACGCCCACACCTCCACGGGCAGGTCCTCGCCGCCCGTCAGCGGAAGCAGACCGTCCTTGCCCGGCTCCGCGCGGAACACGGTGACGGCCGTCGACATCTCCTCCGTCGCCCCCACGAACCAGGCGGCGGGCAGCCCGTCCCCGGCGTCGGTGCGGCCCGCGGAGACCGGGCCGACGGTGCGCAGGGCGCCCGGGTCCAGCGCGTTCACGGCCACGTCCCGCATCTGCTCCACGACCTCGTCGGCCACCTCCCCGTCCAGCACCTGCCGTTCGCCCGGCCGCTCCAGGCCCTCCAGGGGCTTGCCCTGGTGGGTGATCGCCGTGACCGCGTACAGATCGGTGTGCCGGCCGCCGTTGGCGAAGGTGGCGTACGCGTCCGCCATCCGTACGGCACTGGGGGTCGACGTGCCGGAGGTGAAGGACCCGTCCAGCGGCGCCATGCTCTGCGGCAGCAGGCCCGCGCCGACCGCCACGTCCCGCACCGCGCCCGGCTCCACGTCCCGCGCGTCCCCGCTCTCCACGTCCTCCGGGTCGCCGCCGTCGCGCACCGCGGCCGCCAGCACGAACGGCCGGAACGCGGACCCCACCGGCACGCCGGACGTGTCGGCGTTGTTGGCGAAGTGCTCGGTCGCGTCGGGGCCGCCGTACACGGCCAGGACGGCTCCGTCGTCCGGGCGTACGGAGGCGGCGCCGACCTGGAGGTCCTCGCCGGCTTCGGGGGAGCGCGCGGTGACGTCCTCCACGGTCCGTTCGAGCTGTTCCACCAGGGCCCGGTCGAAGGTCGTACGGATGCGGTAGCCGCCGCGGCCCAGGTCCTCGGCGGTCAGCCCGGTGCGCCTCTCGATGTACTTGTTGGCGACGTCCACCAGGTAACCGGTCTGGCCGGACAGGCTGGTGGACAGGGACGCCGACCGCGGGCGCGGCTCGGGGAAGACGGTGTACTTCGCCCGCTCCCGCGGCGACATGAACCCCAGCTCCACCTGCCGGTCCAGCACGTACCGCCAGCGCGCCACCGCGCGCCGGTGGTGGGCCTCGCTCAGGGAGGGGTCGTACAGATCCCCGCCCTTGAGCAGCGCGGCCAGCAGGGCGCCGCGGGCCGGGTCGAGCTCCTTGGCGTCGACGCCGTAGTACGCGACCGACGCCGCCTGCACCCCGTAGGCGTTGCGCCCGAACCAGCTGGTGTTGAAGTAGCCCTGGAGGATGTCCTGCTTCGACAGGTTCCTGGACAGCTTCACCGCCAGGCACAGCTCCCGGAGCTTGCGGTCGAGCGTCTGCTCCTGCGTCAGGTACGTGTTCTTCACGTACTGCTGCGTGATGGTGGAGCCGCCCTGGATCTCCTCCCCCTGCGCCATGTTGGACACCGCCCGGGCGAGCCCGCGGACCGAGAAGCCCGGGTCGGTGTAGAAGCCGGCGTTCTCGGTCGCGATCACGGCGTTCTGGAGGGAGACCGGGATGTCGGACAGGGGCACGTTCTGCCGGTTGAACTCCCCGACGCTGACCATCTGGCTGCCGTCCGCCCAGTAGTAGACGGTGGCCTCCGTGCGGGCGGTGGCGTTGACGTCCGCGATCCGCACGGTGGAGTAGACGTATCCGAACAGCGTGGCGAGCGCGCCGCAGCAGAGCAGCGCCAGGCCCAGCACCTGGCGCCAGGACGGCAGGAACCGCCGCACCCCGCCGCGGCCCCGGCGCGGGTAGTCGACCCGGAGCCGCGCAGCCCTCGCCCTCGCCTTCGCCCGGAGCATGCGAGGAATCACGGATGATCGCCCCCTTTTCGTACGGTCGTCTTTGTCCGTACTACGCGGGGTGCGCACGGCGCGTTCAGGCCGTGTGGACCACCTCGCCGCCGACCACGACCGTCTCCGCCACGGTCCCGGGGATGTCCCGGGGCTCGCAGCGCAGGATGTCGCGCGAGAGCACGACGAAGTCGGCGAGCTTGCCCACGGTCAGCGAACCGAGGTCGTCCTCCAGGAAGTTGGCGTACGCGGAGCCCATCGTGTAGCCGTGCACGGCGGTCTCGACGTCCACCGTCTCGTGCGGCATCCACGCCTCGCCGTCACCGTCGCCGCCGAGCGGCAGGCGGGTGACCGCCGTGTACAGGCCCACCATGGGGTCCATCTCCGCGACGTTCCAGTCGCTGGAGAAGGCCAGCACCGCCCCGGCGTCGCGCAGGCTGCGCATCGGCCACGCCTTGTGCCAGCGGTCCGCGCCGATGTTCTCCGCCCAGTCCTGGCCCGGACCGGCGATCTCCGGCGCGCAGTGGCGCGGCTGCATGCACGCCACCACCCCGAGCTCGGCGAAGCGCGGCACGTCCGCCGGGTCCAGGCACTCCACGTGCACCACCTGATGGCGGGCGTCGCGCGGGCCGTTGACCGCCCGGGCGTGCGCGACCGCGTCGAGGACCGTACGGATGCCCCGGTCGCCGGTGGCGTGCACGAAGCACTGGAAGCCCCGCGCGTCGAGCCGGGCCAGCAGCTCCGCGAACTCCTCCGGCGGGTAGAAGGTGTCGCCGCGGTGCTGCCCGCAGCCCGCGTACGGTTCGAGGAGGGCGGCGGTGCGCGGCTCGACCACGTCGTCGATGTACAGCTTCAGCGGACCCACGCGCAGCCGGTCGTCGTCGAAGCGGCGCGCGGCCGCCGCGAAGGCGTCCAGGTCGGCGTCGCCGGTGCCGCGCGGGTGGAACAGGGCGGCGACGAGACGGCTGCGCAGCCGTCCCTCGGCGCGGGCGCGCGAGAAGAGGGCGAGGTCGTCGAGGGAGTTCTGCGGCTCGACGACGGTGGTGATGCCGAACCGGACCGCGTCGTCGAGGCTCTTGGTGAGGCGCCCGTACTGCCGGTCGGGCGATGCCCACGGCACGCCCAGCTCGCGCAGCGCCCGGTGGCCGTCCCGGGACAGGCCCTTGATGGCGAAGTTCTTGATGAATCCGGTGGGTTCGCCGGTGAGGGGGTCGGTCTCGGCGTCGCCGAAGGGCAGGTCCGTACGGTGCCGGTCGACGCCCAGCCTGCGCAGGGCCGCCGTGTTGAGCCAGGCGGTGTGCACGTCGTAGCTGAGGACGAAGGCGGGGCGGTCGCCGGTGACCGGATCGAGGTCGTGGGCGTGCGGCATGCGGCCGCCCGGGATGGCCGAGTAGTCGAACGCCTCCGCCTCGATCCACTCGGCGTCCGGGTGCGCCTCGGCCCAGGCCCGTATGCGCGCGTGGATGCCGTCGAGCGTGGACACGCCCGCGAGCTGGACGCAGGCGTCGTCGGAGCCGAGGCGTACGTGGTTGTGCGCGTCGACGAAGCCGGGCAGGACGAGCCGTCCGGCGGCGTCGATCACGCGGGTGCCGGGCCCGGTCCGGGCGGCGGCGTCCGCGTCGGTGCCGAGCCAGACGATCCGCCCGTCCCGTACGGCGAGCGCCTCGGCGTGCGGCAGGCGCGGGTCGACGGTGTGGACGCGGGCGCCGCGCAGGACCAGGTCGGCGGGGGTGGGTGACATTGCGGTGGTGCTCCTGAGGGATGTCAGACGGCGGAGGTGACGGTGGGGGTGCGGCGGCTCAGCGCCCAGTAGGTGAGGCCCGCGACCACCGAGCCCAGCAGGGTGAGGTCGGCGCCGCCGAGAGGGGCGACGAGCGGACCGGTCCACAGCTCCGAGTCGCAGGTGAGCAGGGCGAAGACGAGCCCGGTGAGCAGCGCCGCCATGCCGGCCGGGCTGAAGCCCGCGCGGTACCAGTAGGCACCGGCGCGCCCGGCGTGCAGCGCGTGGGCGTCGTACCGGCAGCGGCGCAGCAGCATGTCGGCGAGGAACACGCCGCTCCACGGCGCGAACACGATGATCAGCAGCGACAGGAAGGAGAGGAGGGACGAGGTGAAGTCGGTGTAGAAGAGCGCGGCGAGCGAGCCGGCGGCGGTGACGGCCGCGCTGATGACGATCGTCTTGGCGCGGTTCCAGGGGATTCCGAGGACCTGGAGGTTCAGGCTGGAGGAGTAGAGCGTGATGATCGAGTTGGTGACGGAGCCGCCGAGCACCAGGACGAGGAAGAGGGGCTGGAACCAGCCGGGGAGCAGGGATTCGGCCCCCGCCACCGCGTCCGTCATGTCCGTCGCCGTCGCGGCGGCCACCCCGCCGACGCCGAGCGCCACGGAGGACAGGAAGCCGCCGAGCGCCCCGCTCCAGGTGATGGAGCGCAGCGAGGTGTCCTTGGGGAGGTAGCGCGTGTAGTCGGCGGGCATCGGCAGGTACGAGAACGGGCTGGAGAGCGCGACGACCAGCGCCCAGCTCCACGCGGACAGGGCGGGGACGCCCGCGGCGGCCGGGGCGGTGAAGTCGGCCTGCGGGATGGTGAAGACGAGGAACGCGCCGAAGCCGGCGGCGAGGACGTAGGCGAGCCACTGCTCGGCCACCTGCACCGTGGCGTGGCCCCACATCGCCACCACGAAGGTGAGGGCCAGGGTGACCAGGAGCGCGAGGGCGCGGCCGGCGTCGCCGGGCGAACCCCAGCCGAGGTCGGCGAGGAAGGCTTCGAGGGCGAGGGTGCCCACCACCGTGTTGACGACGGTGTAGCCGATGCTGACCACCCAGTTGAGGACTCCGGCGGGCAGGTTGCCGCGGTGGCCGAAGGCGGCGCGCGAGATGACGAGCGTCGCGGTGCCGGTGCGGATGCCGCTCAGGCCCGCGGCGCTGACGACGAAGAAGGCCAGGCCGCCGATGACGACGACGGCCGTCGCCTGCCAGAAGGAGAGTCCGAACGCGACGGCGAGGGCGCCGTTGATGACGTACGTGAAGGTGAGGTTGGAGCCGAACCAGAGCCAGAAGAGGTCCTTGGGGCTGCCGTGGCGGTCCTCGTCGGGGATGGTGTCGATGCCGTGGGTCTCGACCCGGAAGACCTCGTCGCTCTCCACACCGGTGGCGTGTCTCATCCGGACCTCTCTCGGAAAAGTTTGAATGGCGTTCTAGAAGTTAGAACGGCATTCAAGATGTGGCATGCTTCCGTACACGTCAAGACCCGGAACCGAATCCGCGGGATAAGGTCACGACGGACAGCACGACAAGGTGGCGGCCGACTGGAGGAATGGGAGCGTGGCGGCAACGGCGCGGCGGCGGGACGGACGCATCGCGCAGGAGCGGATGCTCGAAGAGGCCATGACGGTCATCGCCGAGGACGGCCTGGCCTCCCTCACCATGGCGTCCCTCGCCGAACGCCTCGGCACCAGCGGCGGCCACATCCTGTACTACTTCGGCAGCAAGGACCGGCTGCTGCTGGAGGCCCTGCGCTGGAGCGAGACCGCGCTCGGCGAAGAGCGGCGGGCCCTGCTCACGCGCCGTACCACCGCCGAACGCAAGCTGGACCTGTTCTTCGGGATGTACCTGCCGCGCGGACCCCGCGACCCGCGCTGGACGCTGTGGATCGAGCTCTGGGCCCGTACGACGGGGGAGGGCCCGCTGCGGGACGCGCAGGAGGAGCTGGACCGCGCCTGGCAGACCGACTTGGAGGCGCTCCTCGCCAAGGGCGTCGCCCAGGGGCGCTTCGGGATCACCCCGGAGCAGATCCCGGACCGGGCCGACCTGCTGCTCGCGCTCCTCGACGGACTCAGCACCCGCGTCGTCCTCAGCCAGCGCGGCACCGACCGGGAAGCGGCGCTGGCCGCGGCACGGGCTGCCGCGGAACGCCTGGTCGTCAGCGGCGACGCCGCGCCGCCGAGCGGCTGATCCTCACGGGCTCCGCCGCACCGCCACCGCGGCCGTGAAGTCCTCCGGCACCACCACGTCGGAGACCCTCCACCCCGGCGGGCCGTCCGCCGGGTCCGGGCCCGTGCCCACGTAGTCGAGCGACGGGGAGCGGGCCAGGCCCGTGCCGATGCCCTTCAAGTACGCCTCCTTGCGCACCCACGCCCGGGCGAAGGCCGCCGGGCGCTCCGCTTCCGGCAGCGCGGCCAGCTCCCGCACCTCCGCCGGATGCAGAGCGGAACGGGCGTCGGCCACCGCCGCGTACCGCGGTCCCCTCTGCACGTCCACGCCGACCGGCACGGCGGCGAACGCCAGCAGCACCAGATCGTCGCTGTGCGAGAGGGAGAAGTGCACGCCCCTGTCGCCCTCGGCCGCCGGCCGCCCGTGCGGGCCGCCGCAGCGCGGACAGGGCTCCCGCACCAGCCGTACCCGGTGCGGCGCCACCCCCAGGCACGCCCCCAGGAGCAGCCGCAGCGCCACATGCGCCACGGCGTAACTGCGGTGGTCAGCGCGCCGCCGGAAGGCCGCCGCCCGCTGCCGTTCCGCCGCGTCCAGCACGGTGGGGGCGAGCCGTACGCCCCGCTCGCCCTGCCGCCCCGCGTCCACCATCCACAGGGCGGGCCCGTCGCCGGACGTGGGCCGGGCCACGCGCTGGGGGTGCTCGCCCAGCACGAACTCCGCCGGAACGTACCGGCGCCCGCGCCGCCGGCCGCTCACGCCCGGACGCGGTCGAGCAGACCGGACGTGACGTCACCGACCGCCGCGCACCCGGTGAGGGCAAGCGCCAGGTCCAGCTCGGCGAGCAGGCACCGCAGCACGTGGGCGACGCCCCGCTGACCGTCCAGCGCCAGGCCGTACAGGTACGGCCTGCCGTACAGCACCGCGTCGGCGCCGAGCGCCAGCGCCTTGACGACGTCGGCGGCGGTGCGCACGCCCGAGTCCAGCAGCACCGGGACCGACGGGCCGACGGCGGCGCGCACCGCCGGGAGGGCGTCCAGGGACGCCACGGAGCCGTCGAGCTGGCGCCCGCCGTGGTTCGACACGACCAGGCCGTCCACGCCGCAGTCCAGCGCCTGGCGGGCGTCGTCCGGGTGCAGGATGCCCTTGAGCAGGAGGGGCAGGTCGGTCAGGTCGCGCAGCCACGGCAGGTCGTCCCAGCACAGGGCGGGGTGGGCGAAGACCCGCGCCCAGTGCGCGATGACCTCCTGGTCGCCCGGTTCCGGGCCCAGCCCCGCCAGGAACGCCGGGTCGCTGGTGAAGTTGGCGATGCCCGCGCCGTGCAGGAACGGCAGGTACCCGCCGTCGAGGTCCGCCGGACGGTACCCGAAGGACGGCGCGTCGACCGTCACGACCAGCGCCGTGTACCCGCTCTCCTCGGCCCGCCGCACGAACGACCGCGCCACCTCCCGGTCCGACGGCCAGTACAGCTGGAACCAGCGCGGCAGCTCCCCGGCCGCCTCCGCCGCCTCCTCCATCCGGTGGGAGGAGAGCGTCGACAGCACGAACGGCACCCCGGCCTCGCGCGCACCCCGGACCGCGGCCCGCTCGCCCTCGGGGTGCACCACCGTCTGCGCGGCCACCGGCGCCAGCAGCACCGGCGCCGGCAGCCGCCGCCCGAACAGCTCGACCCCCAGGTCGCGCGCGGCGGCGCAGCCGCGCAGCATGCGCGGCACCAGCCGCCAGCGGTCGAACGCCTCGCGGTTCGCCCGGGCGGTCGCGCCGACACCCGCGTCGCCCGCCACGTATCCGTACGCGGTCGGCGCCAGCACCTCGCGCGCCGCCGCCTCCAGGGTCGTCAGATCCGTGGAGAGGGCGGGCCGTTCGCCGCCCGGGCCGGCGAGATAGATGTCGCGCACCAGGTCGGCGGCGGCAGTCACCATGGGAACACCCCTCACGCCAGATCGTCGCGGATGTACCGGGTGAGCAGCGGCGCGGCGCCCGCGTGCCGGTCCGTCAGCCAGAAGTGACCGCCGGGCAGCACGTCCAGCGTGAAGCCGCCGGTGGTGTGCCGCCGCCAGCCCCGCACCTGCTCGACGCTGTTCTTCGGGTCCGACGCGCCGAGCAGCACCGTCGCGGACGCCGCGACGGCCGCGTCCGGCGGACAGCGGTAGCGGCGCAGCGGACGGTGGTCGGCGCGCAGCAGCCGCAGCACCTCCCGTACGGACTCCTCGTCCTGGAGGACCGGCTCCGGAACGCCGCCCAGGCGCCGCAGTTCGGCCACGATCGCGTCGTCGCCGCACGCGTCCAGGTCGAGCTCCTCCCAGTCCTGCGACGGGGGCCGGGCGGCGGACGCGAACAGCCGCGCCACGGTGCCCCGCTGTTCGAGCAGCCGGGCCGTCTCGAACGCCACCAGCGCGCCCATGCTGTGCCCGAGCAGGAACAGGGGCCGCTCCGCGTACGGCGCGAGCGCCCGCGCCGACTCCTCGGCGAGTGCGCCGATCTCCTCGGCGTACGGCTCCGCCCGCCGCTCCTGCCGACCCGGGTACTGGACCGCGAGGAGCTCGATGTCGTCCGGGAGCGCCGCCGACAGCGGCCGGAAGGCGCTCGCGCAGCCGCCCGCGTGCGGGAAGCACACCAGACGCGCGGTGCACGCTTCCCTGGCGTCGTACGTACGGATCATGTCGTCCCCTCCCGCAGGTGGGCCACCAGGTCGGCGGGGGTCGGCCAGTCGTACAGGAAGGTGGCGGGCAGGCGTACGCCGGTGGCCTTGGCGAGCCGGTTGCGCAGCTCGACGGCGGTCAGCGAGTCGAGGCCGATCCGGTCGAAGACGCTGTCCGGTTCGACGGCCGTGCCGGCGGCGTGACCGAGGACGGCGGCGGTCTCGCGGCAGACGGTGTCCAGCAGGCTGTCGGGGGCCGTCGGGGTGGGCGCCGCGGCCGGATCCGCTTCCGTACCGGCGGCCGCGGAACCGGGCACCAGGTCCCTCAGCGGCGGCGGTACGGCGCCCCCGGCGGCCATTCCGTCGAGGTTCCACCGCGCCGCCACGGCGACCGGCTCGCCCCGGCGGACGGCCGCGTCGAGGAGCCGGAGGCCCTGCTCGACGCCGAGCGGCACGACGCCCGACCGCGCGATGCGGGCGGTGTCGGCGGCGGTGAGCCCGGCGCCCATACCGGCGCCCTCCCACAGCCCCCACACCACCGAGACGCCCGGCCGCCCCACCGCGCGCCGGTGTTCCACCAGCCCGTCGAGGAAGGCGTTGCCCGCCGCGTACCCGGCCTGTCCGGCGGAGCCGAGCGTCCCGGCGACCGACGAGAACGCCACGAAGGCGGAGAGGTCCAGGTCGCGGGTGAGCTCGTGCAGGTGGAGGGCCGCGTCCACCTTGGGCCGCAGGCTCCGGTCCAGCTGCTCGGGCGCGAGCGAGGCCAGCACGCCGTCGTCCAGGACGCCCGCCGCGTGGATCACGCCCCCGACGCGTACGCCCTCACCGGCGAGACCGGCCAGGGCGGCGGCCAGCGCGTCCCGGTCCGCCGCGTCGCACGCCACCGTGCGGACGTCGGCGCCCAGGCGGCTCAGCTCGGCGGCGGCGTCCTCCTGGACGCGGCGGCCCATCAACACCAGCTGCCGCACGCCGTGTTCGGTGACGAGGTGCCGGGCGACGAGCCGGCCCAGCCAGCCGAAGCCGCCCGTGATCAGCACGGCGCGGTCCCGGTCCCAGGGCTCGTCGTCTTCCGGCAGGCCGAGGACGACCTTCCCGACGTGCCGCGCCTCGCCCAGGTACCGGAAGGCCTCCGGGGCGTGGCCGACGGGCCACGACGAGACCGGCGGCGGCTGGAGCGCTCCCCGGGCGAACAGCTCCCGCAAGGTGGTGAGCATCTCCTGGATGCGGTCCGGGCCGGGTTCGCGCACGTCGTAGGCGCGGTAGACCACGCCCGGGTGGCGCGCGGCCACCCCGTCCGCGTCGCGCCGGTCGGTCTTGCCCATCTCCAGGAACCGGCCGCCGCGCGGCAGCAGCCGCAGTGACGCGTCCGTGTACTCCCCGGCCAGGCAGTTGAGCACCACGTCCACGCCCCGGCCGCCGGTGGCGTCCAGGAACCGCCGCTCGAAGTCGAGCGTGCGGGAGGAGGCGATGCGCTCGTCCGGCAGGCCCGCCGCGCGCAGCGCGTCCCACTTCGCCGGGCTCGCCGTGGCGTAGGCCTCGGCGCCCAGGTGGCGGGCGAGCTGGAGGGCGGCGGTGCCGACCCCGCCGGTCCCCGCGTGGACGAGGACCGCCTCGCCCGGGCGCAGGCCCGCCAGGTCCACCAGCCCGTAGTACGCCGTCAGGTACGCCACCGGCACCGCCGCCGCCTGCCGGAACGACCAGCCCTCGGGGATCGGGCACACCAGCCGGTGGTCCGTCACCGAGACCGGTCCCACGCCGGAGAACAGGCCCATCACCCGGTCGCCGGGGCGCAGCCCCGTCACGCCCGGGCCGACCTCGGTCACCACCCCCGCGCCCTCGCCGCCCTGGCCAGGGCCGCCCGCGTCCGGGTCCACGGACGGCGGGATCATGCCCAGCGCGAGCAGCACGTCACGGAAGTTGAGCCCCGCCGCCCGCAGCCGTACCCGCACCTGGCCCTCGGCGAGCGGGGCCCCCGCCTCCGGCCAGGGCGCGAGGACGAGGTGGTCGAAGGACTCCTTGGCGACGTAGTCCAGCCGCCAGTGCGGAGCGTCGGCGGGCGGACGCAGCCGGGCCGTGCCGTCCGGAGTGAGGGTGGGGCGGTGGGCGGTGCCGCCACGCAGGGCCAGTTGGGGCTCGCCGCAGGCCACCGCCGCCGCGAGCGCCCGGCGGGAGGCGGGCGTCCCGTCCGTGTCGATCAGCGTGAACCGGTCCGGGTGCTCGCTCTGCGCCGCACGCACCAGGCCCCACACGGCCCGGTGCGCCACCCCGTCGGCCTGCTGATCGCCGCCCACGGCGACCGCGCCGCGCGTGAGCACCACGAGCCGCGCACCCGCGAGCCGTTCGTCGGTCACGAGCCGCTGGGCGACGCCCAGGACGCGGTGCAGCAGCTCCCGTACCGAACTGGCGGTCGGAGCCGTACCGCCGCAGGGCAGCAGGATCACGTCCGGGACCGGCCCGCCCGAGGCGAGCGCGCCGGTCAGCGAGTCCCAGTCGGGGTGGACGTACAGGGCCTCCGTCCCGAGCTCCTCCGGGCTGTCGCCCAGCAGGGCCCAGGCCTCCTCCCGTACGGCCGCCGCCTCCGGCAGCGTGGGGAGGGGTGTCCAGGACGGTACGAACAGGCCGTCGGCACTGTCGGTGTTCTCGGCCACCTCCGCCCCGCGCTCCGAAAGGGGCCGCAGCGCCAGTGACGCGACCGACACCACCGGACGCCCCTCGCCGTCGGCCACGTCCACCGCCACCGCGCGCGTGCCCGCCGGGGCCAGCCGCACCCGCAGCCGGGCGTCCGCGCCGCCGTGGAACCGCACCCCCGACCACACGTACGGCACGAGACCGTGGCCCGCGTCGTACGGCAGGGGGTGCAGGGCCGCGTCCAGCAGCGCCGGGTGCACGCCGTACGACTTCCAGCCGGACGGCCGCCGCTCCCCGAGCGCCACCTCGGCGAACAGCTCCTGCCCGCGCCGCCACAGGGCCCGTACGGAACGGAACTCGGGCCCGTACTCCAGCCCCTTGGCGGCGAGGTCCTCGTAGAACCCGTCGACCGGTACGGGCGCCGCATCGGGCGGGGGCCAGGCCGTCAGGGCGATCGGTACCGGTGCGCCGGGGCCCGAACGGCCGACCGTGCCGTGGGCGTTGCGCACCCACGCACCGGCCGCCCGGGAGTGCACGGCGACCGCACGGCGGCCCGAGACGTCGGCCGCCGCCACGAACACCCGCAGCTCGACCTCGCCCTCCTCCGGAACGATTACGGGAGCCTGGAGGACCAGCTCCTCCACCAGGTCGCAGCCCGCCTCATGTCCCGCCCGCGCCACCAGGTCCAGCAGCGCCGTGCCCGGCAGCAGCACCTCGCCCGCCACCCGGTGGCCGGCCACCCACGGGTGCGTTCCGCACGACAGCCGACCGGCGAGCAGCAGCCCTTCCGGCTCCGGGACGTCGGTGGCGTCCGTCAGCAGCGGATGGTCCAGCGTGCCAGGGAACGCGGCCGAAGGACGAAGGGCCTCCGCCCGCACCTCGGCCGTGTCAGCGCTGCCGTCCAGCCAGTAGGCGTCCCGCTGGAAGGGGTACGTCGGCAGCTCGACGCGCCGGGCACCGCGCCCCGCGAAGACCGCCGCCCAGTCGACCTCGGCGCCGCACACGTGCATCCGGGAGACGGCGGCCAGCAGCGACACGGGCTCCGGCTGCCCGGGCGGCGCGGCCGCGACCAGCTCCCGCCGGGCCCCCTCGGCATCGGTGAGGCAGTCGGCGGCCATCGCCGTCAGGACCGCCGCCGGGCCGACCTCCAGGAACCGCGTGCAGCCCACCCCTGCGAGGGCGTGCACCCCGTCCCGGAAGCGCACGGTGTGGCGGGCGTGGCGCACCCAGTACTCCGGATCCGCGAGCTCGTCCCGCTCCACGGGCCGCCCGGTGTGGTCCGACACGACGGTGAAGCGCGCCTGCCGGCAGGTCACGCCCGCCGCGACCGCGCGGAGCCGCTCCAGCGCCGGTTCCATCAGCGGCGAGTGGAAGGCGTGGCTGACGCGCAGCCACACCGCCTTGCCGCCACCCGCCTCGAAGCGCTCGACGACGGCGGCGAGCGCCTCCCGGTCGCCGGACAGCACGGTCGCGGCGGGGCCGTTCACCGCCGCCACCGACACCCGGCCCGCGTACTCCCCGGCCCCCGCCAGCAGCCC
Organism: Streptomyces sp. NPDC093546; assembly: GCF_044765045.1. Lineage (NCBI taxonomy): Bacteria > Bacillati > Actinomycetota > Actinomycetes > Kitasatosporales > Streptomycetaceae > Streptomyces > Streptomyces sp. NPDC093546. Next base: position 127,766 of record NZ_JBIWJG010000015.1, read on the forward strand.
AGCGGCCTCCTCCTCCGAGGCGCGCAGCGCCACCATGGCCCCGCCGGGCGGGAGTTCCTGCATGATCCGCCCCCGGGCCGCCACCAGCGCGGCCGCGTCCTCCAGGGACAGCACCCCGGCCACGTGGACGGCCGCCAGGGCTCCCACCGAATGGCCCAGCACCGCGTCCGGCCGTACGCCCCAGGACTCCAGGAGGCGGAAGAGCGCCACCTCGTACGCGAACAGCGCGGGCTGCGTGTACTCCGTGCGGTCCAGCAGCCCCGCCTCGGCGGAACCCTCCGGCGCGAACACCACCTCCCGCAAGGGCCGGTCCAGATGCCCGTCCAACGCCCCGGCGACGGCGTCGAAGGCGGCCGCGTACGCCGGGAACGCCCCATACAGCTCCTGCCCCATCCGCGCGTGCTGGGCGCCCTGCCCGGTGAAGAGGAACGCGGTCCTGCCGTCGGTCGCCCTGCCCCGGACCAGGCCGGGCCGCTCGTCGGCCCCGCCCGACAGGGCGTTGAGCCCGTCGAGGAGGCGGTCCCGGTCCTCCGCCACCAGCACCGCGCGGTGGGGCAGGCGGGCGCGGGTCGTCGCCAGCGAGAACCCGACATCGGTGAGGTCCGCGCCCGGATCGGCGGACAGGTGCCGGTAGAGGCGGGCCGCCTGTTCGCGCAGGGCGGGCTCGCCGGTCGCGGACAGCAGGCACGGTACGGCGGGCAGCGGTGCGCGCGCCTCCCCTCGCTCCCGGGGGTCCGGCGCCGGCTCCGGAGCCTGCTCCAGGACGACGTGCGCGTTCGTCCCGCTGATGCCGAACGACGACACCGCCGCCCGGCGCGGACGCCCCCGCTCCGGCCACGGCGCCGCCTCGCTCAGCAGCGCGACCGCCCCGCTCGACCAGTCCACGTGCGGGGACGGCTCCTCGGCGTGCAGGGTCCGGGGCAGGACGCCGTGGCGCATCGCCATCACCGTCTTGATGATGCCGCCGACCCCGGCCGCCGCCTGGGCGTGGCCGATGTTCGACTTCAGCGAGCCCAGCAGCAGCGGCCGGTCGGCCGGACGGGCGCTGCCGTACGTCGCCAGGAGCGCCTGCGCCTCGATGGGGTCGCCCAGTGGTGTCCCGGTGCCGTGCGCCTCGACGGCGTCGACCTCGTCGGCCGTGACGCCCGCGGCGGCGAGCGCCTCCCGGATCAGCTCCTCCTGGGCGGGGCCGCTGGGCGAGGTCAGGCCGTTGCTCGCGCCGTCCTGGTTGACCGCCGAGCCCCGCACCACGGCCAGGACGGGATGGCCCAGGCGGCGGGCGTCCGACAGCCGCTCCACCACCAGCAGCCCGGCGCCCTCGGACCAGCCGGTGCCGTCCGCCTCCGCCGAGAAGGACTTGCACCGGCCGTCGGGCGCCAGCCCGCGCTGCCGGCTGAACTCCACGAACGGCATCGGCGTCGCCATCACCGTCGCCCCGCCCGCCAGCGCCAGCGCGCACTCCCGCCGCCGCAGCGACGCGCACGCCAGGTGCAGCGCCACCAGCGACGAGGAACACGCCGTGTTGACGGTGACGGCCGGGCCTTGGAGGCCCAGGGTGTACGCGATCCGGCCGGACGCCACGCTGCCGGTGCTGCCCGTCAGCAGGTACCCCTCGAACTCCTCCGGCGCGGGGGACAGACGCGCGCCGTAGTCGTCGTACATGGTGCCCACGAACACGCCGGTGCGGCTGCCGCGCAGGGACGCCGGGTCCACGCCCGCGTGCTCGAACGCCTCCCACGCCGTCTCCAGCAGCAGCCGCTGCTGCGGGTCGATCGCCTGCGCCTCGCGCGGCGAGATGCCGAAGAAGCCCGCGTCGAACAGCGCGGCGTCGTAGAGGAACCCGCCCTCTTTGGCGTACGACGTGCCCGGCTTGTCGGGGTCCGGGTCGTAGAGGGCGGCCAGGTCCCAGCCCCGGTCCGTGGGGAACGGGCCGACGGCGTCCACCTCGTCGAGGACGAGCTGCCACAGATCCTGCGGGGAGCGCACCCCGCCCGGGTAGCGGCAGGCCATCCCGACGATCGCGACGGGCTCGTCGCCGCCTCCCGCGAGGCGGGCGTTCTCCCCCCGCAGCCGCTCGTTCTCCTTCAGAGCGGCCCGCAGGGCCTCGACGATCTGTTCGGGGGATGTGGGTGCCATCGCGTCTCTCCGTAGCTCCGGGGCTCCGTGGGCCGGGCTCCGTGGGTCAGTTCTCGCCGTCGTCGCCGCTTTCGCCGTCGCCGCTTTCGCCGTCGCCGCTTTCGCCGTCGTCGCGGTCGCTGCCGCTGTCGCCCAGTGCCGCGCGCACCAGGTGGTCGACGTCCATCGAGTCGAAGTCGGCCGGGTCGGAACCCGGGCCCGCGCCCGCCGGGCCGGTGGCTTCCGGACCGGTGGCCGGGGCGAGTTCGGTACGCAGCCGGTCGGCCAGCGCGCCCGGGGTGGGGTGGTCGAAGACCAGCGTGGGCGGCAGCTTCACGCCGGTCGCCGCCGTCAGCCGGTTGCGCAGCTCGATCGCGGTCAGCGAGTCGAACCCGAGGTCCTGGAAGCGGCGGTCCGCCGTCACCCTGTCCGGCGTGCCATGCCCCAGCGTGGCCGCGGCCTCCGCCCGTACCGCCTCCAGCAGGATGTGGCGGTGCTCCCCTTCCGGAGCCTGCTCCAGCCGCTGCCGCAGCGCGGCCGACCGGTCCTCGGCGGCGCCGGGTGCCGCCGCCGGGGCGCCCGACGCGTCGCGCCGCGCCGGCACCAGGCCGCGCAGCAGGGGCGGCGCCGTGTCCGCGTCCAGGGAGCGCAAGTCCAGGCGGGCCGCCGCCAGTACGGGTACGCCGGCGGCGCAGCCCGCGTCGAAGAGGGCCAGGGCCTCGGCGTCGGACAGGGGCGCCAGGCCCGCGCGCGCCAGGCGGTTGAGGTTGGTCTCGCCCGCCTGCCCGGCCATGCCGCCCTCGGCGGCCCAGGGGCCCCACGCCAGCGACACGGCGGGCAGCCCCTCGGCGTGGCGCAGGCGGGCCAGGCCGTCGAGGAAGGCGTTGGCCGCCGCGTAGTTGCCCTGCCCGCCGTTGCCGAGCAGGCCGATGACGGACGAGAAGAGTACGAACGCCGACAGCCCGAGGTCCCGGGTCAGTTCGTGGAGGTGGACGGCCGCGTCCGCCTTGGGGCGCAGCACCCGGTCCATGCGCTCGGGCGTGAGCGCGTCCACGAGGGCGTCGTCCAGCACGCCCGCCGCGTGCACCACGCCCGTCAGCGGGTGCGCGGGGTCGACGGCCGCGAGCAGGGCGGCCAGCGCCTCCCGGTCGGCCACATCGCAGGCCGCGACGGTCACCTCGGCACCCGCCGCGCGCAGCTGGGCGGTGAACTCGGCGGAGCCGGGGGTGTGTTCGCCGCGCCGCCCGGTCAGCAGCAGCCGCCGTACGCCGTGCCGGTCCACCAGGTGGCGGGCGACCAGGCGGCCCAGGGCGCCCAGACCGCCGGTGATCAGTACGTGGCCGTCCGCGCCGAACGGCGGCGGCGCCGAGGGGCCGTGGGGCTCCGGTCGGAACCGGCGCAGCGCCGGGACCGACACCGTGCCCGCGCGGAGGGCGAGTTGCGGCTCGTCCGACGCGGTGGCGCTCGCCAGCGCGCGGGCGGAGTCCGGGTGCCCGTCGGTGTCGAGCAGCGTGAAGCGGCCCGGGTGTTCCCACTGGGCGGCCCGGACCAGCCCCCACACCGGCGTCTGGGCCGGGTCGGGCGTCTCGCCGTCGGACACCGCGACGGCGCCCGTCGTGACGAGGACCAGCCGGGAGTCGGCGAACCGCGCCTCCGTGAGCCAGCGCTGGACCAGCTCCAGCGCCGCGTGCCCCACCCGGGCGGCGGACGCGGCCGGGGAGGCCGCCTCGGGACCCTTCGGCGCCGTGGCGATGACGACGGAGGGCACCTCGGCGCCGGTCCCGGCCGCGTCCAGCGCGAGGCGCAGCGCCTCCAGGTCCTCGTACGCGGACACCGTCACACCCGACGACGCCCGTACCGCGTCGGCCAGGCCGGTGCCGTCACCGACGACCGCCCACACGCCGGACGGGGCGGTTTCCGGCGGGGTGCCCCGCTCCGCCCACTCCACGGCGAACAGCCCGTCGGCAGCCGACCCGGCCATCTCCCGCAGGGCCAGGCCTTCCGCGCTGAGCAGGGGCGTTCCGTCCCCGTCGGCGATCAGGACCGCGTACGTGTCGGGTCCGGTCGCACCGGGGCCGGTTCCGGGTTCGGCCTCGCGCGGAAGGAACCGTACGCGCAGGGGGCCCGCGGCGCGGCCGGGAGCCGTGTGCGCGGTCAGGCCCGTCCACGCGAAGGGGACGACGAACCGGTCCTCTTCGCCCAGCAGCGCGTGCAACGCGGCATCCAGGGCGGCCGGATGGAGCAGGAAACCGGCACCACCTCCGGCGTCACCCTCGGCGTGCCCCTCGGCCACCTCCGCGTACAGGGCGGCCCCTTGGCGCCATACCGCACGCAGGTTCCGGAAGGCGGGCCCGTACGCGTAACCCCGCTCCGCCAGGCGCGGGTAGAGGCCCTCCAGGGAGACGGGCGATGAGCCCGGCGGAGGCCACTCGGTGAGTCCCGTGGGGTCGGCCGCTCCTGTACCGAGCGTGCCGGTGGCGTGCCGGGCCCACTCGGCGCCCCGTACGCCCTCGGGCCGGGCGTAGAGGGCCACGGTACGAGCCCCGCCCTCGGCCGGAGGGCCCACCAGGAGCTGGATCTCCACGGCGTCGGTGGGGGAGAGCGCCAACGGCGCCTCCAGGGTCAGGTCGGACACGTGGTCCCCGCCCGCCCGGCGTGCCGCGTACAGCGCCAGCTCGGCGACGGCCACGCCGGGCAGCAGCGGCTCACCCTTGATGGTGTGGTCCAGGAGCCAGGGCGCGGCCGCCGGGTCGAGCCGTCCGGTGAACACCCATCCGCCGCCTTCGGCCAGTTCCGCGCCGTCGTCCAGCAGCGGGTGCCGCCCCGCGCCGGAGCGCGGCCCGGGGCGCGCGGACGGCACCGGAAGCCAGAAGCGCTTACGCTGGTACGGATACGTGGGGAGCGGGACCTTCCGCCCGCCCGGGAAGAACCCGCTCCAGTCGACGTCGACGCCGTTGACGTACGCCCGCGCCAGCCCCTCCACGAACGTCCGGGCCTCGGGCCGCCCGTGGCGCAGCAGCGGCACGGCGACCACGTCCTCGTCGTGCTCCCTGGTCAGGTTCGCACCGACGAGCGCGGAGAGGATCCCGTCCGGGCCCAGTTCGAGGAAGGTGGTGACCCCGTCGTCCTCCAGGGAGCGCACCCCGTCGGCGAAGCGGACCGTCTCCCGCAGCTGCCGCACCCAGTAGTCGGGGCTCGTCAGCTGTTCGGCGGTGGCGGGCCGTCCGGTGACGTTGGAGACCACGGGAAGGGACGGCGGCGCGAAGGACACGCCCGCGGCCACCTCGCGGAACGCGTCGAGGATCCCGTCCATGTGGGGCGAGTGGAAGGCGTGGCTGACGCGGAGGCGCGTGGTGTGCCGCCCGGCGTCCCGCCAGTGGGACTCGACCTCCGCCACGGCCCGTTCGTCACCGGAGACCACCACCGAGCGGGGCCCGTTGACGGCGGCGACGACCACCCGTCCGCCGTGGGCGGCGAGGGTGGGGCCGAGCTCGTCCTCGGTGGCCTGGACGGCGGCCATGGCGCCGCCCTCCCGCGCGGACTGCATCAGCCGCCCGCGCGCGGCGACGAGGGCGCAGGCGTCGTCGAGGGACAGGACGCCAGCGACGTGCGCCGCCGCGAGCTCGCCGACGGAGTGCCCCAGCAGATGGTCCGGCACCACCCCGAACCGCTCCACCAGCCGGTACAGCGCCACCTCCAGGGCGAACAGCGCGGGCTGGGTGTAGCGCGTCTCGTCGAGCAGGTGCCCGAGATGCCCCTCGTCGTCCAGGACCAGGTCCTTGAGCGGCACGTCCAGATGGGGGTCCATCGTGGCGCAGAGGTCGTCGAAGGCCTCGGCGAACGCCGGGTACGTCTCGTACAGCTCCCGGCCCATGCCCGGCCGCTGGCTGCCCTGCCCGGTGAAGAGGAAGGCGGTCTCACCGCCCGCGCCCGCCCGGCCCGTGACCACGTTCCCCGCCGAGGACGCCTCCCCGCGCGCCAGCGCGTCCAGCCCGGCGAGCAGCCCGCCGTACGCCTCGGCGCCGGTCACCCCCTCGCCCAGGACGACGGCGCGGTCGGTGAGCGCCGGGCGGGTGGTGGCCAGGGAGAGGCCGACGTCCGCCGCGGACGGCGGCTCGGGGGTGTCCGCAGCCGGCTGCCGCACCTCCCGACCCGGCTGCCGCAGCTCCCGCAGCTCCCGCAGCTGCCGGGCCCGGGCGCGCAGCGCCTCCTCGCCCCGCGCGGAGAGCACCCACGGCACCGGCCCCGCCAGTGTCTCGGGGACGCGAGGCGGAGGCGGTTCGGCGCGGTCGTCGGCGGGCGCCTGCTCCAGCACGACATGGGCGTTGGTGCCGCTGATGCCGAACGACGAGACGCCCGCCCGGCGCGGACGGTCGCGCTCCGGCCACGGCGTCGCCTCCGTCAGCAGCGCCACCGCGCCCGTGCCCCAGTCGATGCGCGTCGACGGCCGGTCGACGTGCAGGGTGCGCGGCAGCAGCCCGTGCCGCATCGCCAGCACCATCTTGATCACGCCGCCGACCCCGGCGGCCGCCTGCGCGTGCCCGATGTTGGACTTCAAAGACCCCAGGAACAGCGGCCGCCCGGCGGGACGGTCGTGCCCGTACGTGGCCAGCAGCGCCTGCGCCTCGACCGGATCGCCCAGGCGCGTGCCGGTGCCGTGCGCCTCGACGGCGTCGACGTCCGCGCCCGACAGCCCCGCCATGGCGAGGGCACGCCGGATCACCCGCTCCTGGGAGGGGCCGTTGGGGGCGGTCAGGCCGTTGCTGGCGCCGTCCTGGTTGACCGCCGAGCCCCGGACCAGCGCCAGGACCTCATGGCCGTGGCGGCGGGCGTCGGACAGCCGCTCCAGGAGCAGGACGCCCACGCCCTCGGCCCAACCGGTGCCGTCCGCCGCGTCCGCGAACGCCTTGCAGCGGCCGCTCGGCGACAGCCCGCCCTGCCGGCCGAACTCCACGAACATGCCGGGGCTCGCCATCACCGTCACCCCGCCGGCCAGCGCCACATCGCACTCGCCCGCGCGCAGCGCCTGCGCGGCCAGGTGCACGGCCACCAGCGACGAGGAGCAGGCGGTGTCGACGGTGACGGCCGGGCCCTGAAGGCCGAAGGTGTAGGCGACCCGGCCCGAGATCACGCTGGTGGAGCTGCCGGTGAGCAGATGGCCGCCGCTGCGGTCGTCCGCCTCGTGCAGCCGGGGGCCGTAATCCTGCGCCATGGCACCCACGTAGACGCCGGTGGCGCTGTCGCGCAGCGCCTCCGGGTCGATGCCGGCCCGCTCGACGGTCTCCCACACCGTCTCCAGCAGCAGCCGCTGCTGCGGGTCCATGCCGGTGGCCTCGCGGGGGCTGATGCCGAAGAACTCCGCGTCGAACAGGTCGGCGTCGTGGAGGAAGCCGCCCTCCCACGGGGATCCGCCGCCCCAGCCGCGGTTGGTGGGGGAGGGGGAGACCGCGTCCCGCTCGTCCAGCAGCAGCCGCCACAGCTCCTCGGGGGACGACACGCCGCCGGGGAAGCGGCAGGCCATCGACACGACGGCCACCGGGTCGTCACCGGCCGAGGGCGCGGGCGTCGCCGGTGACTGGACGGGTACGGGCTCGGCCTCGCCGACTGCTTCGGCCACGTGGGCCACTTCGGGCGCTCCGGAGACTTCGGCGATTTCGGCCACGAGGTGGGCGGCGAGTCGCTGCGGCGACGGATGGTCGTAGATCAGCGTCTCGGGCAGCGGCAGCCCGGTGGCGGCCGCGAGCCTCTTGGAGAGCTCCACCCCCGTGACGGAGTCGAACCCCAGCTCCTGGAAGGTGGCGGCCGGATCGACGGTGTCGGCCGGGTCGAGGCCCAGGACCACCGCCACTTCGGAGGCCACCAGGTGGAGGGCGAGGCGCGCCGCCTCGTCGGGGGCGTGGCCGCGCAGGTCGAGGGCCGCCCCTTGCGGCTCGGTGGCCGTCGCGGGACCGGACTCCTCGGCGGCCGCCTCGCCGACCCAGCACCGGCGCCGCTGGAAGGCGTACGTCGGCAGGCCGACCACCGCGGCGTCGCGCGGGAACACCGGCCGCCAGTCCACCGCCGCGCCGCCGACGTACAACCGGGCCAGGGACCTCAGGAAGCCCCGCGGCCCGTCCTCCTCCCCACGGCACAGCGACTCCACCACGACGGCGGCCGGGTCCGCGCCCTCCAGGGCCTCGCGGACGGCCGGGACCAGCAGCGGCTCCGGACCGACGTCGACGAAGGCGTCGTGGTCGGCGAGGGAGCGCACGGCACGGCGGAACTCCGCCATCCCCTGGTCCCCCTCCGCGCGCGTGTGCGGGCCTTCGGCCACCGCCCGGGCGGCCTCTTCCAGGGACAGGGCGCCGGTCACGTACCCGGCGGCGAGCTCGCCCCCGGCGTGGCCGAGGGCGGCGGCCGGCCGCACGCCGAAGGACCGCCACAGGTCGGCGAGGCCCACCATGACGGCGAACAGCGCGGGCGCGCCGGGTGCCTCGGCCGTGCCGGGCGCCCCGCGCAGCACCTCCTCCAGCGGCCGGTCCAGGTACGGCGCGAACGCGCGGGCGCAGGCGCCGACGCTCTCACGGAAGACGTCCGAGGCGTCGAGAAGCCCGTCGACGACCGGGCCGGGGGCCCACGCTCCGGCGGGCTCCAGCCCAGGGTCCAGCCCGGGGAAGACGAACACGACCCGCTCCAGCGGCCCCGCCACCCCCCTGAGGGACGATGACGGCTCACCACCCGCCAGGGCGGCCAGTTCGGCGGTGAACTCCTCGCGTGTGCCGGCCAGGACGACGGCCCGGTGCCGGAACGCGGTCCGTGACACCGCCAGCGAGTGGCCGATGTCGGTGAGCGCGTCCTCGGTACGGGAGGCGTACGCGCGCAGCCGGTCCGCCTGCGCGCGCAGGGCCGCCTCGCTCTGCCCGGACACCACCCACGGGAGGGCGGAGGCCCGGAAGGCGGCCGGTCCCGGCTCCCTGTGGGGTCGCGCACCGGGCGGCGGCGCGGACACGACGATGTGGCAGTTCGTGCCGCCGATGCCGAACGCCGAGACGCCCGCGACCGGTTCGTCCGGGCGGGGCCAGGGGCTCAGCGTGTCGTTCACCCGCAGACGGAGGTCGGTGAGCGGGATGCGCGGGTTCGGCGTGGCGTAGTTGAGGCTCGGCGGGAGCCGGCCGTGGTCGGCCGACAGCACCACCTTCAGGAGCCCGGCCATGCCCGCCGCCGCCCCGAGGTGCCCCAGGTTCGTCTTGGCCGAGCCGACCAGCAGGCACCCACCGTCCGGCGCCCCCGCACGCGCGGCGCCGAACACGGCCCCCAGGGCGGCCGCCTCGACCGGGTCGCCGACCGCCGTGCCCGTACCGTGCAACTCGACGTACTGGATGTCCGCGGGCTCCGTTCCGGCCCGCTCGCAGGCGCGGAGCAGCACCTCGCGCTGCGCCTCCTCGCGGGGGACCGTCAGCCCGTCACCGCCGCCGTCGTGGGTGAAGGCGCTGCCGCGCAGTACGGCCAGGACGCGGTCGCCGTCCGCCAGAGCGCGCGAGAGCGGCTTGAGGACGACGACGGCGCCGCCCTCGCTCCGTACGAAACCGTTGGCGCGCGCGTCGAAGGTGAAGCACCGTCCGTCCGGCGACAGCCCGCCGAACTTCTGGACCAGGACGGCGCTTTCGGGCGCGAGAGCCAGCTCCACGCCGCCCGCCAGCGCGACCCCGCACTCACCGGCCCGCAGACTCTGGCACGCCGTGTGCACCGCGACCAGGGAGGACGCCTGCCCGGCGTCGACCGTCAGGCTCGGGCCGCGCAGGCCGAGGACGTACGAGAGGCGGTTGGCGATCAGGCCGCGGCTCAGCCCGGTGAAGGAGTGGTGCGTGACGACGGAAGAACCCTGGTCGCCCGCCCGGTGCACCAGGTGGGCGTAGTCGCCCGTCATCGCACCGATGAAGACGCCCGTGTCGCCCGTGCCCCCGTCCCGCAGCGAGGCGGGGACGATGCCCGCGTGCTCCAGCGCCTCCCAGCCCAGCTCCAGCACCAGCCGCTGCTGCGGATCCGTCATCGCGGCCTCGCGCGGCGCGATGCCGAAGAAGGCCGGGTCGAAGCGGTCGACGGTGTCGAGGAACCCGCCCCTGTCGCCGGTCACGACTCCGTCCGGCCGGTCGGCCGGGGGATTGTCGGCCACGGCGCTGCGTCCGTCGGCGAGCAACCGCCAGTAGGCGTCGGGGTCCTCGGCTCCGGGGAAGCGGCAGGACAGGCCGACGACGGCTATGGGTTCGCCATGCATACGATGCGGTTCCTTTCCGCTGCTCACCACTCCACCAGCAGCCGGGACAGCCCACGGGTGAGCAAGCCGTCCTTCCAGACCACCGGTTCCGGCTGCCCGGCCGCCAACCGCAGCGCCGGGAACCGGCGCAGCAGGCGCTCCAGGACGATCTGCACCTGCAGCTTGGCCAGCGGCGCGCCCAGGCAGCGGTGCACCCCGTGCCCGAAGGTCAGATGGACGGCGTCGCGCCCCTCGGGCACCAGGTGCTCGGGCTCCGCGAAGACCTTGCCGTCCCGGTTGCCGTGCAGCAGGGAGACGACGACGGCCTCGCCCGCCGCGATCGTGACCCCGTCCAGGGGGACCGGTTCCACCGCCACGCGCGTGAAGCTCACGGGCGTGGCGGGCGTCAGCCGCAGGAACTCCTCCACCGCGCCAGGCAGCGCCTCCGGGCGCCCGCGCAGTTCCTCGTACGCGTCCGGGTCCGACAGCAGGGCGAACGCGGACAGGCCGATCTGGCCGACCGTGGTCTCGTAACCGGCCATCAGGAGCGTGAGGCCCATGGTGACCAGCTCGGCCATGGACATCTCGCCCTGGTCGTGCACCCGGATCATGGCGGTGAGCAGGTCGTCCTCGGGCCGCTCGCGCTTGCGCTCGAGCAACCCGGCCATGTAGTCGACCAGTTCGACGCGGCGCCGGGACTTCTCCTTCGGAGTGCTGGCCGTGATGTCGAACAGCACCTCCACCAGGTCCCGGAACCGGTCGCCGTCCTGTGCCGGGACACCGAGCAGCGAGCAGAGCACGGCACGCGGCAGGGGCAGCGCCAGTTCCTCGACGAGGTCCGCGGGCGGACCCGCCTCCACCATCCGGTCGAGGCGCTCGTCGGCCATCCGCTCGATGGAGGGCGCCAGGGCCGCCATCCGGCGGCCGGTGAACGCGCCGGTCACCACGCGCCGCAGCCGGGCGTGCTCCGCGCCGTCCATGCTCATCATCGAGTCCGGCACCGGCTGGGCGTCGTTGAACTTCGGTACGTGCGGCTTGACCGCCTCCGCGCGGCTGAACCGCCTGTCGGTCAGTACCAGGCGTCCCAGTTCGTAGTCGCGCACCAGCCACACCATGTCCCCCGTCGGCGCGGCGACCGGGACGACGGCCTCCTCGCCGTGCGCCATGAACCCGGGGAGCGGGCCCAGCCCTTCCAGCCCGATCCCGTAGCGCGTGGGGCTCATCCGCGCACCTCCGCGCGCAGCAGCCGGTCGGGGGTGCCGGACGCGGCACCCGGCTCCGTACCCGCCTCCGTACGGACGACCAGGTCGTCAACGATGCCGCGCGTGCCGCTGTCGCGGCCGTCGCCGCCGTCTCCGCCGCCGTCCGGTTGTCGTTCCGCCGCGGCGCGCTGCCGTTGCGCACCGGTGCCGTGCGTCGCGAGCCGCCGCAGGAAGTCCTCGACCCTCCCCAGGTCGCCGTACGCCTCCAGCGCCGGCCGTACGTCCTCGACGAGCCGCTCCGCCTGGACCGAGGACGGCACGATCTCACCCGTCAGCGCGCACACGCCGTCCCCGGGCCACCCGTCGCGCGCCGCCCGCCAGTACGCCGCGCGCAGCAGCTCGCTGCACGGCTGCGAGCCGGGGTCGCCGCCCCGCGCGCGGTCGACGGCGGTGACCACCAGTGCCCTGATCAGCACGGCGAGGGCCGCCGAGTCGTCCACGTCCACCGGGACGTCCATGGCCCGCACCTCCAGGGTCGGGAAGCGCGCGTGCGGCCGCAGGTCCCAGTAGGCGTACGCGGCGTCCGGCATCGCGTCCACGTCCTGCATGGCGGTGGCGAGCCGCCGGTAGTGCTCCAGGGAGCCGGCGTACGGAGGCGGCCCCCAGCACGGGAACTGGCCGCGCACCATGGAGCGCCAGCTCTCGTAACCGGTGTCGCGGCCGTCGCAGTACGGGGAGTTGGCGCTCATCGCCACCAGCAGCGGCAGCCACGGCCGGACGTGGTTGGCGGCCAGGACGGCCAGCTCGCGGTCGTCGACCCGCACATGGACGTGGAGGGCGCAGACCTCGAAGTCCTCCAGGGCGCTGCGGTACTGGCCGAGGGCCTTCTGGTAGCGCGGGTTCTCGCCGATGTCCGAGGGGCCGCCGTTCCTGAGGACGGGCGTCCCGGAGGCGCACAGGCGCAGCCCCTCCTCGCGGGCGGCCGCCGCGGCGCCCGCCCGCAGCCGGGCCAGCTCCGCCCGCAGCCGCGCTCCGTCCGAGCACGGCGGGGTCTTCACCTCGACCTGGCACTGGGTGTACTCACCGGAGACCAGATCGCCCAGGACCGGCGCGGCGCGGGCGACGACGCGGGGGCCCGCCGACTCGACGGCCCGGCTGCCGGGATGGACGAGGAAGTGCTCCTCCTCGACGCCCATGGTCGGTGCCCTGCCGTCGTCGGCCGCGAGGTGATCGACCTGACCCTGAATGCTCATGTCGACATAATCATCCATATGTCCACCCGTGTCGCATTGCTGTCGGTCGATGCACCGGCCCGCGGTGACCACGTGGACGGGCCACCCCGGGGCGAGGCCCCTCCGGGCTCGGTAGGCCGAGTGGGGTACGCCCCCGAGGAGATCGGGAGATGCACGTGCACGAGCAACGCCCTCACCACCCGCACCACGACCACGACCATCACCACGACCGGCTACGGGGGCGAAGAGTGGAACGGGCGCGAATACGGGGCGGGGGACCGGCCCTTGGCACGGTGCTCACCGGCACGGTGGCGGCAGCGGTCGCGACCGTCGTCGCCGTGATCGTCGGGACCGCCCGTACGGACGGCGACGCGCAAGCCGTCAGGGCCGCTGTGGGCGGCCGGCCCGCGTACCCGCAGGAGGCCGCGGACGTGCCCCGCTCCGGCGTGGAGAGAGCCGTCGGCACGGCGGCCTCGTACGCCGAGCAGATCGTCGCCCTCGCCAACACCGAGCGCAGGAAAGCCGGCTGCTCCGCCCTGCGCACCAACAGCCGGCTGAAGGCCGCCGCCCAGGGGCACGCCGACGACATGGCCGCCCGCGGCTACTACCGCCACGACACGCCCGAAGGCCGCGACGCCGGCGAGCGGATGGAGGCCGCCGGCTACAGCTGGAGGACCTGGGGCGAGAACATCCACCGCGGGCCGCGGAGCCCCGCGCGGGCCGTGCGCGACTGGATGAGCAGCCCCGAGCACCGCAAGAACGTCCTCAACTGCGCCTTCAAGGACATCGGCGTCGGAGTGAACCTCCGCTCCAACGGCCCATGGTGGGTACAGGACTTCGGCCTCCCGGACTGACGTCCGGCGCCTCCGGCGGCGTTCGGCGGCGTGCCCGGTGGCGTCCTCAACGGCGCTGGATACGGGCCGCCCTGGCCGCGATGTCGGGCAGCCTCGCGTACAGGGCGGCACCCGGACAGCGGGTCGGATAGCCGTCCGCGTGCCCGCCGACGACCGGCAGCAGGGCCTTCGCGCCCTTCGGGTACCGGGCCTCGTCGTTGGTGGAGACCAGCGCCACGCTGCCGCGCGGGTCCGGCCCGAGGGGGTCGAGCTTCCAGGCGACCAGCCGGGCGATGGCGGCGAGCATCGGCTCCGGTACGGTCTCGCCGCCGTCGAAGGTGCCGATCGCCGCGATGCCGACCGTCCCCTGGTTGAACCCGCGGGTGTGCGCGCCCACGACGGCCCGGTCGACGCCGCCCGCCCGGCCCTCGTAGATGGTGCCGCACGCGTCGACGAGGAAGTTGTAGCCGATGTCGTCCCAGTGCCGTCCGTACGCGTGCCCGGCGTACAGATCGCGCAGCGTGCGCGGCACGCTCGCGCAGTCGTAACCGTTCGGCGTGCTCGTGTGGTGGATGACGGCGGCCCTCACGGCCGGCGCGTACCGGACGCCCGCCGGGGCCGTGTCCACGCTCTCGGCCCGCCACGCCGCCCGCAGCACGATGGCGGGCCGGGGCCCCTGATGGCGGCCGCTCCCGGAGGGCGCGCGCGCCTGCGCGACGTCCGCACCGGGCGGCGGGGCCGCGGACGGCGTGAGCCACGGCGAGGCGGCGGCGAACACCGCGAGCACGGTGACGGAGACGGCGGTCCGCGACCGGCGCCTCCTCGGCTCACCCAGGCTCACGCATGCTCCCCTCGCTCCTCGCTCCCGGCTCCTTGCTCCTGGCTTCCGCCCCTTGCTCCCGGCTCCTCGCTGGTCCGATCGGTTCCCGGCCCGTCCATCGTCACCGCCCGGGCCCCCGTCCCGCCCGCCGGACTGCTCCGACCGGGAGCCGGGCCGATTGTCAGTGGCGGCTTCTACTGTTCAGGCAGTGGGACCCGGGGAACACGCCGCCGGGCCTGACCTGGGGAGAGGTCTGCCATGTCGAAGACGTATCTGGAGCTGTCGCAGGACGGTGGCGGTGCGCACAAGTTCTACGAAGTGACGGTGGAGGGGCAGGTCGTGACCGTTCGGTACGGCCGGATCGGCGCCGCCGGGCAGACGCAGACGTCGACGTTCCCCACGGCCGAGAAGGCCCAGGCCGCGGCGGCCAAGAAGATAGGGGAGAAGGTCCGCAAGGGGTACGCCCCGGCCGTCCAGGGACAGCGCCCGCCCCGCTCGGTGACGCGCCGCCAGGTGACGTCGGCGCCCTCCACCGCCCGCCGGGTCGCGCCGGTGCTGTGGCGGTTCCGCACCGGCTCCGCGGCGTTCGGCATCCACATCGACGACGAGCGCTGCTGGGTGGGCAACCAGGCCGGTGACGTCTACACCCTCGCGCACGGCGGCGACGTCCTCGCCCGCTACCAGCTCCCGGACGGCGTCAAGTGCCTGGTCGCCGACGACTTCTGGATCTACGCCGGCTGCGACGACGGCCGCGTGTACGACCTGTCGTCGAAGCTGCCGTTCGCGGCGTACGACATCGCCGCCGACGTCGACATCTTCTGGCTCGACATCCACCAGGGCGTGCTCAACGTCGCGGACCGCGCCGGACGGCTCACCGTCATCGACCACGAGGACGAGCACCAGTGGGCGCGCGGCGGCCGCGGCGAGCACGCCTGGATGGTGCGCGCCGACGACCGGGCCGTCTACCACGGGCACACCCACGGCGTGACGGCGCACACCCCGGACGGCGGATCCGAGCTGTGGCACACGCCCACGCGCGGCGCGGTGCTCTTCGGCTGGCAGGAGGACGACGCCGTGTACGCGGGCACGGGGCAGCGCGTCGTCCAGCGGCTGTCGAAGGCCACCGGTGCCATCGAGGCGACGTACGGCTGCGACAGCGCGGTGTACTCGTGCGCCACCTCGCCCGGCGGCCGCTTCGTCTTCGCCGGGGACGGCGCGTCGTCGGTGTACTGCTTCGACCGGGACGGCACGCGGCTGTGGAAGCTCGGCACGGGCAGCGGCTCGGCCCTCTCCATGCAGTACCGCGACGAGCGGCTGTACCTGGTCACCACGGACGGCTCGCTGGTGTGCGTGGACGCGAGCGAGGCGGCGATCGCGGCCGCCCAGCAGGGCACGGTCCCGGTCGCCCGCGACGTGAAGCTCGCCGCCGCCCTGCCCACCTACGCCCCGGCCACTGCCGCCGCCTCGGTGACGACGGTGACCACGGCCCCCGCGGGCTCCGTGGTCGTCGAGTGCGTGCAGGAAGGCGGCCGGACGCGCGTCCACGTCGTGTCGGACGGCTACGACCGCTCGTGGAACGTCCAGTTCCCGCGCGCGATACGCGAGCCGGGCGCGCGGTACGTCGTCGACGCGCTGCACGCCGCGTCGGGCGGCTTCTACCGGGTGCGCGGTGACATTCGGAGGCTCCGGTGACCGGCGCGGGGTTCGAGGCCGACACGGGCGACGGCCCGGCCCCGGCGGACGGGGCCTCGGCGGAGCGCCGCGCCGCCGAGGTGCGGGTCGCGTTCGAAGGGATGCTCCAGATCAGGCGGCTGACCGGCACCCGGGGCGGCGACCCCGGGGCCCAGCCCGCCGCCTGGGAGCTGAACCAGCCCGTCCGGGCCGTGGCGCTGGCGCTGGAGGCCGCGGGGGTCACGCCCTCGGCCGTCGACGCGGACGGCCGGCGCGTCGCGACCGGGTACCGCGTCACGGCGGGGGAGCGGCCCGGGACGGTACGGGTGGAATGGCTCGGCCCGCCCGGCGGCGGAGCCGCCCAGGAGGAGGAGACCGCCCTGTCCGCGTGCGCCCGGGCCCTCACCCCGCTGGGCTGGGAAGCGCTGCTCTACCGAGGCCCGCGCAGACGGCGCTTCCTGGAGGTGGAGCCGCTCCACGGCCACGACCCGGCCTGACGACCGGACACTTCTTAGGCGATGGACGCCGAGATGATGGCCGACACCGCGAGGTTGCACGACGCCGTCACCCACACCGCCGGGTGCGGCTCCGGCTCGACCAGCGTGGCACCCAGCCGGCCCGGCGTGATCAGGTCGACCACCCAGAAGGCCACGGCCATCATCACCAGGCCCAGCAGGCCGAACGCCGCGGTGGACACCAGCCCCTTGCCGAAGTCCGTGTACGTCGTCCAGATGGAGGTGAAGACGATGCCGCCGATACCGAGCAGGGCCGAGCTCAGCAGCAGGGCCGCGTTGCGGTTGCGCTGCTCCCAGATCTGCCGGCCGAGCTTTCCGGGCGTCAGCACGTCCACCAGGACGATGCCGAGAATCAGCAGGACCACGCCGAGGGCTCCGTAGGCGCTGGCCCGGCCAAGTCCATTGACGATGTCGCTCATTGAGATGCCGGCTCCGTATCGATGAAAAGATCATGGTGATCGCGGTCAAGCGCGCAAAATGTAGCGCACCAGTTCGGTGCCGTGATGCGGCGGCCATGACCCGGACGGCCCAGCAACGGGCCCACTCGGGGCCGTCCGGCGGCCAGAGTGGAGGCGTACGCCCCCAGCCGCATGCCCCGGGAGACCCCCATGGACCGCACCACCCGACGCGACCTCGGCCTGTTCCTCCTGCGGGTCGGCACCGGATCGGTACTCGCCGCGCACGGCAGCCAGAAGCTGTTCGGCTGGTTCGGCGGCGGAGGCATCGCGGGCACCTCCAAGGCCATGGAGGCGATGGGATTCCGCCCCGGCCGGCAGAGCGCCATCGCCGCCGGGCTCGGCGAGGCGGGCGGCGGCACGCTCCTCGCCCTGGGCCTCGCGACGCCCGCCGCCGGGGCCATCGCGGCCGGTGCCATGGCCGGGGCGGTCGCCGTGCACGCCCCGGCCGGGTTCTTCAACCAGTCCGGCGGCTTCGAGTACCCGGCCTTCCTCGGCTTCACCGCCGCCGCCCTCGGCATGGCGGGCGCGGGCCGGTTCTCCCTCGACCACGCCACCGGCCACCGCTTCGACCAGCCCTGGACCCTGGCCGCCGCCTTCGTCGGCAGCGCGCTCGCCGCGGCCGCCGTCATCGGCAAGCGCGTCATCGACCAGGCGAGCGAGAACGGCAGCGAGAACGGCACCGCGGAAGCCGGCGCGGACGGCACCGCGGACGGCACCGCGGGGAACGGATAAGGCCGTCCGCTACGGAGCGGCCGCGACCTCACCGGCCCCCGTCACACCCTCCCGCTGGGCCTGGCAGTACGTGTCGCGCACCGTGCGGTAGCCCGGGACCTCCACCACGGCCAGCAGCGTCGCCCACTGCGCCGCGTTCGCCTCGATGGCGTCGACCACGCGGGCACGGGCCGCCGGGCTCCCGGCAGCCTCGGCCTCGGCGAGCTGCTCGGCGTAGGACCAGGCCCGCTGGCGCCACAGGCTGAACAGCCCGTGCGCCGTGTACCCGGCGATCGGGTTCCACCGGTCGTCGGCGAGTGAGACCAATGGGTCGTAGCGCCGGGCGACTTCCCGTACGGCCGGACCGTACGCGCGGTCCACCACCGCCTGGAAGCGGTCGTAGTCGCGCTTGCGGCTGGTGCCGTCGGCGCGGGTGAGGCCCAGCGCGGCGAGGACGTACGGCATGTCCCGCTGGATGTGGGCGTTGGCGCCCAGCAGGACGTCCTGCCCGGCGTTCACATCACCGGTGCGGGCCGCGTCGAAGGCGATCCGCCAGGCCCTCGGAACCGGCCGCCCGGCGTCGTCGGCGCGGTAGGCGTCCAGGTACAGGTTGAGGAAACCGGTGTTCAGGCTCCCCGCGAGCCACTGCGGTTCGTCGAAGGAGCCCGGCCGCCGGACCGTGTCCTCCAGCGACTGCTGCAGGTGCGTGTAGATGGACGGGAACGGGGCCCGGTGGTCGCACCCGAGACCGTCGCGGAGCCGCGCCAGTACGCGCTTCGCGTCGCGTACGCAGTCGAGCGCGGGGCCGTGGCACGTCAGGCTCCGCTGCCTCGCGGGCACGGAGGAGGGTGCGGGTGCGGCCCCGGCGGGCGCGACCACCGTCGCGCAGAGCACGCCCGAGAGGGTGAGTGCGCCCAACGCCCTTGCGATCCTGTTCTTCCACACCCTGCGGCCTCCCGTCGCCCGTTGCTGCCGGCCGGCAGCAACGGGACAACGAAGCCCGCGCACAGGGGGTAACGAGGCGGAGCAGCGCGTGAAGGCCCTCCGGGCGCGGCCGCGACACCCGCCCGGACCCGGTGACATCGTGGTGCCATGACCATCGAGGTGCGTCCGGCTTCCGTCTTCGAGGACGTCCGTACCGTGCTCGGGCCGAGGTCACCCGGCGCGAACGTCTGCTGGTGCCTGAGCTACCGGATCCCGTCCAAACTCAACAACGAGCTCCGCGGGCCGGCCCGGGGCGAGTACGTCGCCGAACTGTGCCGCAACGATCCGCCTCCGGGGGTGCTCGCGTACGACGACGGCGAGCCGGTCGGCTGGGCGGCCGTGGCCCCGCGCGCGGACACCTCCTTCGCGCGCAACCGCAAGATCCCGCACGTCGACGACCTGCCGGTCTGGTCGCTGTGGTGCGTCCGCGTACGCCCCGGATTCCGCAAGAGAGGGATCTCGCGCGCCCTCATCGCCGGCGCGGTCGAGTTCGCCCGCGCCCACGGCGCACCGGCGGTCGAGGCCTATCCGATCGACAACGGCGACGACGGCGACGCCAGGGTCGACCTGACGATGGCGTACGCGGGGATCCGGAAGAACTTCGAGCGCGCCGGGTTCGTCCACGTCGCCGACACCACCTCGGTGCTGGCCGGCCGGCCCCGGGTGCTGATGCGGCTCGACCTGCGCTGACGCCCGGTCGGAAGGACGGCAGGTGAAAGCCCCGTCGGCCGGCGGCCGACGGGGCTGTGGTGCCGGGGGTCAGGCGTGGGTGCGTCGTCGGGCCCACATGGGGCTGACGAGGCCGATGAGGAGGGCTGCGATACCCACCTGGAAGATGTGCCGGATCCAGTCGATGCCACCGGTCTCCCGCACTCCGAAAGCGGAGGCCAGCGCGTTTCCCACCACGGCGCCGACGATACCGAGGAGGACCGTCAGCCACAGGGGGATGGGCTGGCGTCCGGGGAGGACCAGCTTGGCCACGAGGCCGATGATCAGTCCTGCGATGATGGCCCAGAGGAAAGACACAGCGTCTCCTTCCGTTCACTGCCCGACCTTCGGGTACCACTCCGCGTGCCCGCCGTCCGCCGCCCTATGCGTGCGCTGTCGGCCCGGCCTCGCGGGTGCCGGTGCGCCCCCTTCATCCGGCTATGAGGGACCCCTCGTCCGACGCCGTACGGAGCAGCTGCCGGCGAGCGGCGCGCAGGGCGGCCTCGCCGTCCTGCGTGCCGGTGGACACGCACAGCGTGTAGGTGACGTCCTCGAGACGTTGTTGCACCGCCGGGCCGCCGGCCTCCGCGTGGAGGGCCTTGAGGGTCTCGTACTCCTCGATCAGCTGGGACAGGACGGCCGGGTGAGCCATCAGCACAACGGTTCTCCTCTCGTCTCCCGGCAGGCGCCGTACGCCCCGGGTGAGAGCGCTCGTTCCCCCCGCGCCCCGGTCCATGCCGGCCCGTCGGGGACGATGGCCGGAAACCGCCGGACCCGCGTCCGTGCCCCCCCGAGATGCGTAAATCTCGCCATGCGGTGAACTGGTGTAGGAGTACACGACGGCCGGCGAGGGGGTCGACCATGGACGACCGAAGCACCGTGACCGTAGGAGTCCTCGGTTCCTACGGCGGACGGAACGTGGGCGATGAGGCGATCCTCACCGCCATGCTGGACCGCATCAGGGCCGGGCGCCCCGACGCCCACCTCGTGGTCTTCTCCCGCAATCCCGACCAGAGCCGCCTCCTCCACCCCGACGTGGAGGTGGTCGGCTGGGAAGGCGTGAACAGGGAGCGGATCTCCGAGCACCTGCGCCGGCTCGACGTGCTGGTGCTCGGCGGCGGCGGCATCCTCTACAACACCGAGGCGCGCCGTTACCTGCGGCTGGCCGCCACCGCCCAGGAGTACGGCGTCCCCGTCTTCACGTACGCCGTCGGCGCCGGGCCCCTCAGCGACGAGGCCGACTGCGCCTGGGTCCGTACGGCGCTCTCCGGCGCGGCCGAGGTGACGGTCCGCGACGAGGAGTCGAAGCTGGTCCTGGAGGAGGCCGGGTTGAACCGGCCGGTGACGGTCACCGCCGACCCGGCGCTGCTCCTCGAACCCGGCGACGGCGGCGATGAGCTCCTCCGGGCCGAGGCCGTGCCCAGCGGGGTGCGGCTGGTGGGCATGAGCGTGCGGGAGCCCGGCCGTGCGGCCGAGCACCTCGACGAGGACGGCTACCACCAACTCCTCGCCAGCGTCGGCGACTTCCTCGTCCACCGGCTGGACGCCCACGTCGTCTTCGTACCGATGGAACGCGACGACATCCGGCACGCGCACGCCGTGGTCGCCCACATGATCGAGGCCCAGCGCTGCCGGGTCCTGCACGGCAGCTACCGCCCGCAGCAGGTCCTCGACATCGTCAAGCAACTGGACCTGGCCATCGGCATGAGGCTGCACTTCCTGATCTTCGCCGCGCTCGCGGGGGTCCCGCTGCTGCCCCTGCCCTACGCGGGGAAGGTCTTCGACTTCGCGCAGGAGATCGGCGCACCGGCCCTGCGCGGCGTGGTCAGGGAGGCCGCGGGCCCCCTCCTGGCCGAGGTGGACCGCCTGTGGGACGAGCGGTCGGCTCGCGCGGCGCACACGGCCGCCCGGACGGCGGCGATGAAGGTGAGGGCCGCCGAGACCACCGACCGGCTCCTCGCCTACCTGGACCGCATCGCCCCCCGCGCGCTCGTCCACGGCGGCGCGCCTGCCCCGGCCCCGGTCGGCTGACCCGCACGAACCCCCGGCTCCCCAGGGAGGAACCGTGACCCACCTGATGCCGCCCCGCGTCCCCCGGAGCGTGCAACTGCCCCCGCGTCAGGCGCTGCACGCGGGATCCACGCAGGTGCTCGTGGTCGGGGGCGGGCCGGCCGGGATCGGGGCGGCCATCGGAGCGGCGAACGCGGGCGCCGAGGTGGTCCTCGTCGAGCGGTACGGATTCCTCGGCGGCAACGCCACCGCGGCGCTGGTCATGCCGCTGATGAGCTTCCACAACGAGGTCAAGCAGGCCGTCGTCGGCGATCCCTCCCGGCTGCTGCCGCCCGACCACGGGGAGGGCGAGCCGGTCGTCGGCGGTGTCCTGCGGACGCTGCTCGACCGGCTGGTGAGCGCCGGGGCGGCGATCCGCCCCTCACTGGAGACCGGCTACACGGTCCCCTTCGACCCGGAGCTGTTCAAGCTCGTGCTGTACGAGCTGCTGGAGGTCCACGAGGTGCGCACGCTGCTGCACGCCTTCGCCTCCGGCGTCGTCGACCTGCCCGACCGCGCGAGGGCCGTGTTCGAGACCAAGTCCGGGCCCCTGGTCATGGACGCGGACGTGATCGTCGACTGCACCGGCGACGGGGACATCGCCGCCGCGGCCGGCGCCTCGTACGAGATCGGCCGGCCGGAGGACGGCTGGACGCAGCCCATGACGCTGATGTTCCGGATGGCCCGCTTCGACCAGGAGCGGTTCGCCGCGTACGCCCGTGCCAACCCGGACCAGTGGAAGGGCGTGCACGGGCTGTGGGACCTGGTCCGGGCCGCCACCGACGCCGGGGAGCTCGACCTGCCGCGCGAGGACATGCTCTTCTTCGCCACCCCCAACACCGGCGAGGTCGCGGTCAACTCCACCCGCGTCACCGAGGTGCTCGGCACCAGCGTCTGGGACCTCACCCGCGCGGAGTTCACCGCCCACCGCCAGATGGCGCAGATCGCCCGCTTCCTGAAGGCCCGGGTGCCCGGGTTCACCGACTCGTACGTCGTGCAGAGCGGTGTCCAGATCGGGGTCCGCGAGACACGCCGGATCATGGGCGAGTACCAGCTGACGGGCGAGGACGTGCTGACCGCCCGGATGTTCGACGACGCCATCGCCCGCGGCGCGTACCCCGTCGACATCCACAACCCGAGCGGCCGCGGCACCACCCTCAAACGGCTTCCCCGCGGCCGGTCCTACGACATCCCGCTGCGCTGCCTCTTCCCCCGTGACGTGGACCGGGTCCTGGTCGCCGGCCGCTGCATCTCCGGCGACCACGTCGCCCACTCCTCTTACCGCGTCATGCCGATCGCCATGGCCACCGGACAGGCGGCGGGCGTCTGCGCCGCCCTCGCCGCGACCCAGGGCAAACGCCCGCAGGACGTCCCCGCCAGTGTGGTCCAGCGCGAGCTGCGCGCGCAGGGCGCGAGCCTTCACTGAAGGACCGGTCCCGGTCGCCCGGTCATGCCGTGTCTTCCACGGGCAGTTCCAGGCGGCGTCCGTGGAAGCGTTCGCGCAGGAGCCGGTCGTGGGTGACGACGACCAGCGTGCCCGTGTAGGGGACCAGGGCCGCCTCGATCTCTTCCACCAGGGCGGGAGCCAGGTGGTTCGTGGGCTCGTCCAGCAGCAGCAGGTCGAGGGGACCGGCCGTCACGAGCCGGGCCAGTTCGAGCTTGCGGCGCTGACCGACGGACAGCTCGCGCAGGGGGACGGTGAGGTCGGCGGCGTGGAACAGGCCGAGCGCGAGAAGTTCGTCGGCGTGCTCGTCGGGGTGCCCCGCCCTGTCGGCCGCGAAGGCCGTCAGCAGGGTGCGCGTGTCGAAGGCGGCATCGGGGGCGCTCCGCTGACGGAGGAATCCGACCCGCGGCGGCCGGCGCACGATGCCCGCGTCCGGTGTCGGTTCGCCGGCCAGCACCTGGAGGAGGGTGCTCTTGCCGGCACCGTTGGGGCCGGTGACGAGGAGCCGTTCGCCCGGGGCGAGTTGCAGGGACGGAATGTGCAAGCGCCCCTCGACCGTGACGTCTTCCAGGTGCGTCGCCGTCGGCATTTCGCCGTCGGCCGGCGCGCCGTCGGCCACTGTGCCGTCGACGCGGCCGGTGAACCGCAGCGGCTGGGGAGGCGGCGGCAGGGGGTTCTCCCTGAGCCGCTGCAACCGCTCGCGCGCGTTGCGGATGCGGCTCTCGTCAAGGAGTGAGCCCGCCTTGACCCGTGGGGCCGGACATGGCTACGGTTTCCGGCACTCGTCCGCCCTTCCTGCCCCGCTTCGCCGCGGCGTGCGGTATCCGATGGGCGGCCGCGCCCGAGAACGGATGGAGTGTCCGTGGCCCCGCGCTCATGGCTGTACGTGCCCGGCGATCGGCCCTCGCTCCTGGAGAAAGCCCTCGCCCGGGGCGCCGACGCCGTCATCGTCGACCTCGAGGACGCCGTACCGGCGACCGCGAAGGAAGCCGCCCGCGACCAGGTGGCCCGCTGGGTGGCCGCGCAGCGGCCCGGCGGACCGTGCGCCCTCTGGGTGCGGATCAACCCCGGCGCCGCCGGCCACGCCGACGCCCGAGCGGTTGCCGCCCCGGCTCTGGCCGGCGTGGTCATGGCCAAGTGTGCCGGTCCGGAGGACGTCCGCGCTCTGGACGCCGTCCTCGCGGAACGCGAGCGCGCGGCCGGCATCGCCGTGGGCCGTATCGAGGTGTCGCCGCTCCTGGAGGACGCCGGGGCGGTACTGGCAGCCCCCGCCATCGCCGCCGCCTCGCCGCGCGTCCGGCAACTCCAGATCGGCGAGGCCGACTTGTGTGCAGACCTGGGCATGGAACCGGGGCCGGACGAGCGCGAACTGCTGGCCCTGCGCACCCACGTGCTGCTGGCGTCCGCCGCCGCCGGTATCCGCCCGCCCGTGGGCCCGGTCTTCACCGACTACCGCGACGCGGACGCCCTGCGACGCTCCACGCAAGCGCTGCGACGACTCGGCTACCGGTCGCGCGCCTGCATCCACCCCTCCCAACTCCCCGTCGTCCACGAGGCCTTCACCCCCACGCCCACCGAGATGGACCGGGCCAGGCGGCTTGTCGACCGGTACGAGGCGGCCGTGCGCGCCGGACAGGGCGTGCTGACCGACGACGGCCGGATGGTCGACGAGGCGGTCGTACGCGCCGCCCGCCGCGTCCTCGCGGCGGGCGAAGCTGTGTGAGGCTTCCTCGGTGCCGTCCCGTCAGCAGCCGGAGTTCGTCTGGGTGAGCAGGCCCATGCGCCAGGGCAGGCGGAGGTAGTCGCCCCCGGCGCCGGGGTCCATGCCCTGGTAGACGTACTGCAGACGGCACGGGTTGATGGTCAGGGTCTGGTCGTTGGTGGCGCGGACCAGCTCGCCGTGGCTGATGTCCTGGGTCCAGGCGCCGCCGGGGAAGGCGACGTTGGCGCGGCCGGCGAAGGGCTCGTTCTCCGTGGCGGCGAGGGGGGTCCAGTTGCCGGCGAGGCTGGTGGAGGTGAAGGAGCGGAAGTAGCGGCGGCCGGTCGAGCCGATGGCCTCCTGGAGCAGCAGGTACTGGTCGCTGCCGACGACCTTGTAGACGTTGGACGCCTCGAACAGGTTGAACTTGGTGTCCGACAGCACGATCCGCGTGTTGCCGAAGCCGTTCGGGAAGTTGGCCAGGCTGGTCTGGGCCCGGTAGATGTGGCCGTTGTCGTCACTGAAGAACAGATGGCAGTTGGCGGTGTCGCAGATGACCCAGAAGTCGATCCAGGTGCCGTCGCCCTTGTTCTGGGTGACGATGGGCGGCTCCTGGGAGATGAAGGTGCGCGGCGCGGACCAGGAGCGCGGGTCGGCCGGGTTGGTGCTGGTGGAGTAGGTCGGCGGACCGGTCTGGTAGACCATGTACCACAGGTTCTGCGGCGCGAAGTAGAACACCTGGGGCGCGGCCCGGTAGCCGGGGCCGATGGCCGAGGCGGTGTCCAGGTAGGTGTGGGGTGCGGAGGCCGCCCGGGACCAGTCGTCGAAGGCGAACTGTACGAGACCCCAGCCGGAGGGGCTTGCGGTCGTCGCGTACGTCAGCCACTGGTTGTTGTGCCGTACGACGGAGAAGTCCTTGATCGCCAGCGCCTGCGGGTGCTGGGCGTCCGGCTTCGGCCCGGCCAGGACTCCGCTCGAGGACCAGCGGAACGTCGACGGCAGCGAGCCGCCGCTGCCGCTTCCGACGCGGACCAGCCGCCACTGCTGGTTGGCCCCGCCCCAGTCGGCGTATTGCACGACCTTGGCGCCGTCCGCGGTGGACGCGCCCTGCACCTCGACGGCCTTCCCGCTGTTGCGGTTGATCAGCCGGACGTGGCCGTCCGGCGAGTCGGCCAGCCGGAACTGCTGGTTGGCGCCGTTGAGGTCGCTCCACTGGACGAGGTCCGCCCCGTCGGCGGCCGAGTGCTGGTAGACGTCCAGCACCTTGCCTGAGTGCTGTGCCCGCAGACGGTAGTAGCCGCCGCCCGCATCCACGAACTGGAACCGCTGGTTGGCGGCGTCGGCGCGGGTCCACTGCTGGACGCGTGCCCCGTCGGAGGCGTCCGCGCCGGACACGTCGAGCACCTTGCCGCTGGCGCGGTTGACGAGTACGTACCACGCGTTCGTCTCCACGGTGGCCGCCTGCGCCGTCCCGGCGGCACCGACCGCGGACAAGAGCGCCGCCAGTAAGACGGTCACCGCCGTCAGCGCGGCTGTTCGTCTGCCGCGCCTCCACCCGGGCGTGTGCATCCCGTGCATGTCTCTCATGTTGTCCGTCCTTCGCGACAGGGGAGCGCTCCCATTGGACGAAATACCGAACAATGGTCGGCTGGTCGGGAATGTGAGGCGCACGCTAGTGAGGCCCACAGCGGCCGTCAATGGGGCGTGCGCATCCCGTGTGCGTGCTTGATGTGGAGGAGGCGTGCGTGGCCGATGACCATGATCGTTCGTATGTACGGTGCGTGTTAGCCTGCCCGCGGTCGTGATCGCATGCGTACGGGGGAGGCACGGTGGGCCAGGACGGCTACCAGATCAAGGCGGGGATGACGGGCCAGGCCCAGCAACTCGACGACGCCGGCACGGACATGGACGGCGTCAGCGCGGCCGTCAAGGCCCGCACGACGTACTCGTACAGCAACGTCGGCGGCGAGGACGCCGCGTCCGCGCTGAACGAGTTCGTCAAGGCATGGGAAGCGGAGGCCAAGACGCTGGCGTCGGCGTTGCACGAGCTCGGTGCCAAGGTGCAGCTGGCCAAGAAGGACTACCGCGGCTCCGACGGCCTGGTGCGGACGCAGGTGGACAGCGTCCCCGCCGGCGGCAAGAGCGGCCTCGCCGACACATCAACGCAGGCGGAGCGACGCAGCTCGGCCCTGTCGAGCTACTGAGGAACGGTCCGGTGTCCTTTTTCTCCTCTCCTTTCGACTCCCCTTCCTTCCGCCTCGCCTTGCTCGCCGGGCTGTCCAAGAAGATGCTCGCCGCCGGGAGCAAGAACGAGCTCCTCGACCTGATCGACAACGCCCTCTCCGTGCCCGCACCCGGCGGCGACCAGGGCGTGCTGGAGAACGCGGCAAGGCTCTACCGCAGCCAGGTCGACCAGGTCGGCAGCGTCTTCGACCAGGTGGACCGGGTGGGCCGCAAGGGCCTTCCGGAGGTATGGGTCGGCGACACGAGCGTCCTCGCCTCCGACGCGGTGAATGCCGTCGGCCGGTCCGTGACCCAGATGAGCGAGGCGTTCAACGGTGGCGCGACGGCGCTGCTGACGCTGGCCGACGCCATCGCCGCCGCGCAGCGCAAGGACGAGCAGGGCCGCGGACAGCTGCTGGAGCAGAAGAAGATCCTCGGCGGCAGGGACGGCTTCTTCGACGACATGCACGAGAACGACGAGGAGGAGTGGGACCGCCTGAACGCCTGCCACTTCGGCTCCTACGCCGTCGACATGATGCACGCCGCCGTCTCCGAGGCGCAGGAGGCCAGCCGCGTCGCGGCCCGTGACCTGAACAAGTGGGCCGCCGAGGCGCGAGCCGGGAAGATGGGGACCAGCGAACTCTCCGCCGTCGACAAGGTGATGCTCGCCGACACCGGCGTCGCGGGCGCCCACACCGAACTGAACGAGATCCTCACGCCCGCCGACCTGGCGCGCGCGTCGACCCGTATGGACCTGCTGAGCCTGGACGACGCGACGGCCATGGAGCGGATGCTGGCGAAGTCGAACAGTCCGGAGGAGCGGGCCTACCTGATGAAGGCCCTGGCCGCCGGTCACAGCGTCACCGAGATCGGGAAGTTCCAGGACAAGATTCACGACAAGGACCCCGACTGGCTGCGCCGGCACCTCTCTCCGGTGGTCACCGGCGCGGACAGCATGAAGGACAAGGGCCTGGAGCAGGACGGCTCGAACAAGAACAAGGACCACGTGACCTTCAACGGCCAGCTGTGGGTCCAGGGCGGCGACGGCTCCGAGGGCACCTGCGTGGCCTCGTCCACCGTCACCTCCCGCGCCATGGTCGACCCCGTGTACGCGCTCCAGCTCACCGGCGGCCCCGACGGTCAGCAGGACGACCCCGTGGCCTTCAGGCAGCGCCTGGTGGCCGAACAGCACCGGCTGCACACCGAAGGCGAAGGCGGTGAGAAGTGGACCGGCATGGGGCCCGAGGGGCAGGAGCGGATCAACGACACCCACGTCGGCAGTGCCACCGGCACCGACTACCAGCGCCAGGACCTGAACACCGCCGCCGACCGCAGGGCGGTCCTCACCGAGGTCGAGAAGTCGGTGGCGCAGGGCCGGCCGGTGCCGGTCGACGTCTCGGGCGAGAAGGGCGCCCACGCCATGACCATCATCGCCCAGGAAGGCGACATGCTTCAGGTGTACAACCCCTGGGGCACGACCACCTGGGTCAGCGAGGACGACTTCATCAACGGCCGCATGGGCAAGGCTTCCAGCAATGAACTCCCCAACGCGTACAGTGTCTACCTTCCGCGGTAGGAGGGGCGGTGCCGCGATCGCGGCGGCCGCGCTCCTCGCTCTCACCACGGGCTGCGGCCCGGGCACCGACGAACCGTCCGGCGGCGCGCGGACCGTCGACCACCCGGTGGAGGACACCACCATCGAGGCAAAGCCGGGCGAGCGCTTCGCGCTCACCGTCGACCAGAACGTCTCCACCCGCGAGCACTGGTACCTGGTCGACCCCAAGCCCGACAGCTCGGTGCTGGTCAGCCGCGGCCAGGAGGACGCGTCGGACTCCGGCGACGAGCCGGTGCCCGGCGCCGGCGGCCGGCTCACCTTCACCTTCGAGGCGAAGGGCAAGGGCACCACCCGCTTCACGCTGCTGCACTGCACCTTCACCACCTGCCAGGGCCACACCTCCACCCGGCCCCCCGCGACGACCGGGCCCTCCGCCACCCCGACCACGGGGTCGGCCACCCCCTCCCCGGCACCCGAGCGCATCACCTACACCGTCACCGTCGACTGAGCCGAGACACCCGAGGCCCCACCATGAACGACGCCCCGTACCCGCCGGAGCGCACGGACGACGAGCTGGCCCAGCTCGACATCACCGTCCTGCTGCGCTACGGCCTCACCGCCGGGCCCGGCAGCCGGCGCACCGCCCTCTTCGGCGACGGCGCCGCGGCCGCGGCCGTCATCCTCGACCGCCTCGGCACCGAGCCGCGCTCGGTCTCCTTCCTCGCCGACACCGTGCGCGCCGGCGGACTCGCCCACGCCGCGGAACTGCCCGAGCCACTGCCCCGCCCGGAGGCGGCCGCCCTCGTACAGGAGTGGCTGCGGGCCGGCACCGAGATCGTGGGCGGGCCCGCCGCCGACGACACCGCGGCCACCTGGCTGCGCGCCGTCGCGACCATCATCGAAATGAAGCAGCTGACCCGGTCGCGGGACGGGAGTGCGTGATCCGACCTGTAAAGTAGTGCAGTCCTGCCGGGCCTTCCTCGGTACGTCCCCTGCGGAAGGCTCTTCATGAAGCACCCCGACGACTCCGGCACCACTCACGGCGGTCCGGCGGCGCTGCCCCCGGCCGTCTCCTTCGCCGGCCTGGAACTGCCGGCGGAGGTCCTGCGGACGCTGAGCGACCTCGGGGTGCGTGAACCCTTCCCGATCCAGGCCGCCACGTTGCCCGACGCCCTGGCGGGACGCGACGTCCTGGGCCGCGGGCGCACCGGATCCGGCAAGACGCTCGCCTTCGGCCTGCCGCTGCTGACCCGCACGGCCGGGCGGCGCGCCGAACCGAAGCAGCCCCTCGCCCTCGTCCTCGTGCCCACCCGGGAGCTGGCCCAGCAGGTCACCCAGGCGCTGGCGCCGTACGCCGAGGCCTTGCGGCTGCGGATGGCCACGGTCGTCGGCGGCGTGTCGATCGGCCGGCAGGTCGCCGCGCTGCGCGAGGGCGCCGAGGTGGTCGTCGCCACTCCCGGACGCCTCCACGACCTGATCGAGCGCAACGCCTGCCGCCTGGGACGCGTGCGGATCACGGTGCTGGACGAGGCCGACCAGATGTGCGACATGGGATTCCTGCCGCAGGTGGTCGAGGCGCTCGACCAGGTGCACCCCGACGGTCAGCGGATGCTGTTCTCGGCCACCCTGGACCGCGACGTCGATCAGCTGGTCCACCGCTACCTTCACGACCCCGTCGTCCACTCGGTCGACCCGTCCGCGGGCACCGTCTCGACGATGGCGCACCACGTCCTGGTCGTCCACGGCCCCGACCGCTACGCCGTCACCACGGAGATCGCCGCCCGCGACGGCCGCGTCCTGCTGTTCCTCGACACCAAGCACGCCGTCGACCAGCTCACTCGGCACCTGCGGGCCAGCGGGGTGCACGCCGGGGCCCTGCACAGCGGCAAGTCCCAGCCGCAGCGCACCCGGACCCTGGCGCAGTTCAAGAACGGCCAGATCACCGTTCTGGTGGCGACCAATGTCGCGGCCCGCGGCCTGCACGTCGACGACCTCGATCTCGTGGTCAACGTCGACCCGCCCACCGACCCCAAGGACTACGTGCACCGCGCCGGCCGCACCGCCCGCGCCGGCGAGTCCGGCAGCGTGGTCACGCTCGTGCTGTCCGGCCAGCGCCGCGAGACGAGCCGCATGATGGCCGAGGCCGGCATCGAGCCGACCGTCACCAAGGTGCGCTCGGGCGAGGCGGAGCTGAGCCGCATCACCGGCGCCAAGGCCCCCTCCGGCGCCCCGCTCGACGGCGGGCCGGCCGCCCCCCGGCCCAAGAACACCAACGCTCCCTTCCGCGGCCTCGGCACCAGCAAGGGCACCTCCCGCGGTGCCGGCGGCACGTCCCGCAAGGCCGGCGAGGCCCGCAAGCTCGCCGAGGCCCGCAAGGCCGCCCTCGTGCGCCGGAACGGCTGAGAGTCCGCACACTGCCCCCGGCATGACAAGCTGTGCCGGTCCATCCCCGAATCCAGGAGGTCACCATGACCGCAGAGCCCGTACCTACGGAGGGTTCGGAGCCGGCCGCCCCCGAGACGCCCCCTCTGGCGCCGGACAGCGACGGCACGTACGACCTCAAGCGCAAGTTCCGTGAGGCCCTGGCGCGCAAGCGCGGCGCCCAGGCGGACGCGGCGGACGTCGCCGCCAACCCGGACGCGTCGAAGGTGCGCGCGGCGCACGGCCCGGCCTCGAGCCAGCGGTCGTTCCGGCGCAAGAGCGGCGGCTGAGCCGATCGGTCCCGCAGCCACCGGCGTGCGCCGGTGGCTGCGCAGTCTCAGCAGTCCTCGCCGAACTTCACCGCGCCGATAGTCACGGGCTCACCGGTGAGGGCGGCTCCGGCGGCGGGATCGGTCGAGCAGACCTGCCAGTTCGACTCGACGAGAACCATGCGGTCCTGACCGGACGCGTCGTTCACCGTGATGCTCGTCGAGCTGTCGAGGGACTGGCGCGCGACCTTGACCGACTTGCCCACGAAGTCGGGCATGGTGCCGCCGGCCTCAGCGGGCTCGGCCTTGTCACCGCCGGCCGGGCAGTCCTCCTCCAGTTTGACGGTACTGAAATCGACCTTCGTGTCGGTGGGGTGCTGCCCGGGTGCCGGGGTCTGGGAGCAGACCTTCCAGCTCCGGTCCACGACCTGGTTACGGCCGCGGCCGAGTGCGTCGTGGGACGTGAGGAGGTAGAAGCCGGCCGCTTGGGCTTCATCCTGGGCGCTCTGGAGGCCCTTGCCGGTCAGGTTGGGCAGGGCCGCATTCTCGGCGTCGGGCTTTGTCTCCTTGCCGGGCGCGCCGGAGCCGGCGGGCGTCTTGCCGTCGACCGGTGCTTTGTCCGTGCCCGATTCGGCCGGGCCGCACGCGGTGAGCGCGGCGGCGACCAGCAGAGCGGCTGCTGTCGTGGTGCGATTGGTGCGCATGATGTCCCCCAAGGACCTTGCAGATGAGAGCGACAATAGAGCGGCGACGGCTTGGTCGTGCACACCAACGCCGTCCTGGCTGAGCAGGTCTCCGCTCCCGGCCCGGCCGCCGTCAACGGCAGACAAAGCGGATATAAAAGGCACGTTTGCCCGGATGGCCACGACACATCCCACCGCAAGGTCCGCGCCGTGTCACGCACCCCTTCGTCCGCATGAAGAGCAGGAAAATCCTGCGCGACTGCCCCCTTGGCCGATGTGTCTCACGGTGTGACGGCCGACGCCCTGTGATATCGGCCGACGACTTGAGGCGGTGGCACCGCTGGTGAGCGGCGTACTCGGGCCCGCCGAAAGGGCTACGCCCGGGATCGGAGAGCCGGGGACGCCGGGAGGCGGCGTTCGCCGGCCGGGCTTTCCCGGCCTGCCAGGCGGTCGAGGTGGCTCCGGACGAGTGATGCGAGTGCGGGCCCCTGCTCGTAACCGAGCGGCGCGAGTTCCGGGGGCAGGACGTAGCCGTCGGGCATCCGTGCGTACGTCTGTTCCATGAGCGTGCGGTAGGCGTCGGTGAGCAGGCCCGGCCAGTCGCCGGTCAGGGGCGGCCGCATGCGGGACTCGGCAGCGAGGGACGCGTGATGGGCCGCCGCTTCCTCGATGGCGGCGGCGGCCGTCCAGTCGGTGATCGGCTTCCGGCACGGGTGCCAGGGGGCGAGCCAGGGGCTCGGGGTCTCGTGCAGGATCTCGGTGGCGATTTCCTGGGCGATCAGCGGGGAGGCGTGCAGGCCGTCGCGGTGCGTGCCGGTGGCCACCCACAGGCCGGGGCGCCCGGCGCTCCCGAGGACCGGGTGTCCGTCGAGTCCCACGGGGCGGTTGCCGTGGTGGACGCGGCTGATCCTGGCACCGGTCAGGCCGTGGTGGAGCTGGCTGAGCCCCGCGTCGAGGAGGAAGCGCAGAGCGCCGGCGGTGGGAGCGTCGCCAGGGTGGAGGGCCGGTGCGGCGGAGGCGCCGACGTACCAGGTGCCGTCGGCCTGCGGGACGGCGTGGAGCCCGCATGCGTAGGCGCGGTTCGGTGTGCGTAACACCATCGGCGGCACAGGGCCGGTCGGGCGGAGGGTGACGGCGGTGCCTTCGGCCGCGACCACCGGCAGGACGGGCAGGTCCGGGTCGATGCGGTCCAGGAGGGCGCTGGACCACGCGCCGGCCGCCACGACGACCCGGCCCGCCCTGAACGTGCTCTCCTGGGTGACGAGTTCGTACGCGGTGCCGAGGGCGCGCAGCCGGCCGGCCCCGGCGCGGCGCACGTTCGGCAGCGCCCGGAGCGCCGCGTCCAGGGTCCGCAGCCAGCGGCGTGCGTCCAGGAAGCGTTCCTGCGGTAGGAAGACGGCCCGCAGCGCCCGGTCGTTGTCCAGCGGCCGGTACGCCGGCACATCGGAGACGGCGCTGTCCTCGACGGGCAACCCGTGGCGGGCACCGGCCGCGCGCATGGCTTCCAGCGCCGCCTCGTCGAGTGGTCCGGAGGCCGCGTTGAGCAGGATGTACGTTCCCGTGCCGTACCCGTCCGCGGGCGCCGCTGTCCCGGCCCGTTCCCGGACGGCCCGGCGCCAGGCCGGCCAGCGCGCGGCCGCCTCCACGGCCATCCCGAGGCGCAGTTCGCCGTGCCGGGACCGCACACCGGCCGCCGTCACCTCGCCCAGCACCCCGAGCATCGCCCCAGCCGCCTGCGAGGCTCCGGGGCCGCGCCGCCCCGACAGCACGATCCGCAGCCCGGGCTCGGCGCACGCCAGCGCGTACGCGATTGACCCGCCCAGCACCCCCGCGCCCACGACCACGACGTCGACGTCCGTCACGAAGCCCCCTCGCACGCATCGCCTCACAGGCTTCCCCCGGCAGGTCGGGTCACACCTGCCGCGTACGTCCCGGGGCTCGGGGGCCCGTGAGCGAAAGGCGCTACCGCGCGGGAAACCGTGAGGAGTAGGCGCCCAGGACCACGTCCCGGGGGCGGACACCGGTGGCGATAGACACGCCCTGGAGCCGGGAGCAGCGCAGCATCGGGTAGTTGGCCTCACCGAACACACCTCCGGTGTGCCCGGTGCCGCCGTGGGACGGCAGCCACGGCAGCAGCGAGACGTGGGAGTCGTTGACCTTCAGCAGCCCGCCGTTGAAGGTGCGCGCGACGAAGCGCTCGATGACGGCGGGGTCGGTGGCCCACAAGGAGTTCCGCAAGCCGTACGGGTTGCTCGTGACGTAGGCGATCGCCTCCTGCAGGAGGGACGTGTCGTCTGCCGGGCGCAACTCGGCGCGAGCCAGGAAGTGGCCTGCTGCGTCCTCGTACTCGTCCGGTACCAGCCCGTCGTCTCCAGTGCCGGGCGGAGGTTGCCTTCAGCCAGAAGGTCGTTCGGGTCGAGTGGACGGCCGTGGCGGGCGGCGCGTTCGGTGCGGCCTGCGGGGTGGAAGAGCAGGAGAGCAGAGGTCGGGGCGCTGACGCGAGCCCATTCGAGAAGCGTCGTACGGGGGTTGGGCAGGTGGTCCAAGAGGCCCGGACCAGCTCACAGAGCTGGAGGGGTACCCGGATCGTGGGTTCGGAGCCCTGCATGGAATGCGCGAGGAGAGTGCGTCCGTTCGGCTGGTGGATGCGACGCACGTCGCCGGAGGTATTTCTCGTTCAGGTAGCGTCCTCATGGCGCAGGTCACAGAAGTGATGACTGTTCAATTCCGGCTTTGTGAGGCGTGTTCGCCATGACCCTGTCCATTCGTAACCAGCTCCCCGGCACCGTCACCGCCGTCACGATGGGTGAGGCCATGGCGTCCGTGAAGGTGCGCCTGGCCGGCGGCCAGGAGATCACCGCCGCGATCACCGCAGACGCCGTCAAGGACCTGGGCCTGGCCGAAGGCTCCGCCGTCAAGGCGCTCGTGAAGTCCACCGAGGTCGCCCTCGCGACCGGACCCGTCGACGGCATCTCCATCCGCAACCAGCTCGCCGGCTCCGTCACCGAGGTGTCGACCGGCGGCGCCATGGGCTCCGTCAAGGTTTCCGTCGAGGGTGGGGAACTGACTGCCGCCATCACCAAGGATGCCGTCGAGGACCTCGGCCTGGACGCCGGCACCTCCGTCGTCGCGCTGATCAAGTCGACCGAGATCTCCCTCTCCGCCGCCTGACCGAACCTCTGCACCCACCTGAGGGCCGCACTCCCCCGCCCGGGGGCGCGGCCCTTCAATGTGCCGAAGCGGCACCCGTGCTGCTTCCCGGAACGTGAACCGGACGTCAGGACCAGAGCTGCCGTCGCTGCCAGCCTGCCCCTTCCCGTTCGTATCGCAGCCGGACGTGGACGCGGGTCGTGGCGGCCTGCCAGAACTCGACGACGTCCGGGACGACGGCGCGATCTCGGAGTGCCCGGTGTCGGAAGGCGATCAGAGGGCCACGACCGTCGCCTCGGTCGCCTTGACGCTGGTCCAGACGGACGCCCCGTCGGCGAGGGCCAGTTCGGCGGCGGCCTGCGGGGTGATCTCGGCGACGAGGTCGGGTGCCTGGTCGGAGGTGATCAGGACCCGCAGCCGGCTGCCGCTGCTGGTGATCTCGCGTACGGTGCCGGGCCAGACGTTGCGGGGGCTGCCGGCGGGCTTCTCGCGGTGGACGGACACTGCCTCGGGCGCGACGATCGCGAGCGCCGGTGTGCCGGTCGGCAGCGGTTCGGCCGCGACCAGCGTGCCGCCACCGTCGAGCGCGAGGCCGTCCGAGGTGGCCGTGCCGGGCCAGGCGTTACGGCCGAGCATCCGGGCCACCCAAGGGGATCGAGGGTGGCGGGTGACCTCGGCGGGGGCGGCGTCCTGCAGCGCGCGCCCTTCGTCCAGCACCAGTACGCGGTCGGCGAGGGACACCGCCTCGACCGGGTCGTGCGTGACGATGAGACACACACCGCCGAAGCCGGCCAAGTGCGTGCGCAGGGTGTGCCGGACGTGGGC
Organism: Streptomyces sp. NPDC093546; assembly: GCF_044765045.1. NCBI lineage: Bacteria > Bacillati > Actinomycetota > Actinomycetes > Kitasatosporales > Streptomycetaceae > Streptomyces > Streptomyces sp. NPDC093546. The sequence continues at coordinate 163,566 of NZ_JBIWJG010000015.1, forward strand.
GCGGGTCGTCTGGTCGAGCGCGGCGAGCGGCTCGTCGAGCACGAGAAGGCGCGGGCGGGCGGCCAGAGCACGGGCCAGGGCGACTCGACCGGCCTGCCCGCCGGACAGCTGGGTCGGTCTGCGGTGTGCGAGGTGGCCGACTCCGAGGCGGTCGAGCCAGTTCTGGGCCTCCCGTCTGGCCTCGGCGCGGGAGACGCCCTGGGCCCGCAGCCCGTACGCGGTGTTGGCGACGGCCGTCATGTGCGGGAAGAGGGCGCCGTCCTGCGGCACCCAGGCGACGCGCCTGCGGTGCGGGGGCAGGGCGGTGACGTCGGTGTCCCCGAGCGTGAGGTCCGCGTGGGCGCGGGGGGTGAGCCCGAGGAGGGCGCGGAGCAGAGTGGTTTTGCCGGCGCCGTTGGGGCCGACGACGGCGATGGTCGTGCCGGGTTCGGCGTCGAGGGTGAGGTGGGTGAAGCCGGTGACCTCGGCGTGCATCGACCAGCGTCCGCCGGACGGAGCCTGCCGGGAGGCGCCGGCCGTCGCCTCGGCCGTGACCGGGACGGTGATCGAGTCGGGCCTGTCCTCGGGCGCGGTGCGGGGGGTCCGGTCGGCAGGGGTGCCCGTCCACCGTCCTCGCAGGGCCATCAGAACGGCCATGGCGATGGCGAGCAGCAACAGGGATACCGAGGTCGCGGCCTCCGGTGCGTCCTGGAGCAGCAGATAGACCTGGAGCGGCAGAGTCTGGGTGGCGCCGGGGAGGTTGCCGGCGAAGGTGATCGTGGCGCCGAACTCTCCGAGGGCTCGTGCCCAGGTGAGGGCCGCCCCCGCGATGACCCCGGGCGCCACCATGGGCAGTGTGACGGTGAAGAACACCCGCACCGGTGAGGCGCCGAGAGAGGCCGCCGTCTCTTCGTAGCGTGGGCGGAGCCCGCCGAGCGCGCCTTCCAGACTGATGACGAGGAACGGCATGGCGACGAAGGTCGCGGCGAGGACGGCTCCGGAGGTGTGGAACGCCAGCGTGATGCCGAAGGTGTTCTCCAGCCACGGTCCGAGCAGTCCGCGTCGGCCGAAGGCGAGGAGCAGCGCGACTCCGCCGACCGTCGGTGGCAGCACCATGGGCAGCAGCACGAGCGAGCGGACCAACGCCTTGCCCCTGAAGGGGACTCGGGCGAGCAGCCAGGCCAGCGGGACGCCGAGCAGCAGCGAGAGCCCGAGCGCCCAGACGGAAACGAGCAGCGACAGCTTCAACGCCTCGACGGTGCCGGGTGAGCTCAGGTGGTCCGCGAGCTCGCCCCACTCGGTCCGGACGAGGATGCCGACCAGCGGGAGGGCCAGGAACGCCACGGCCGCCAGCGCGGGCACCGCCAGTATGAGGGGTGGACGGGCGTCGGACATGCGTACGCCTGCTCGTTTCATCGATGATCCCGAAGACATGAAGGCATGAAGGGGGAGGGGGGCCAACGGGGCTGCCCGTTCCCCCGATACGGACAGCACCTCGCGGTCTGACTGATCCCGGTCCGCTACGGCTTCTGGAAGCCGGCGTCCTGCAGGATCTTCTGGGCTTCCGGCGAAGACAGCCAGGCCACGAACGCGGCGGTGGCCTCGGCGTTCTTCGAGCCCTTCAGCGCGGCGGCCGGATACTGGGCGATGGCGTTCTGCGCGTCGGGGATCTCGACGGCGTCGACCTTGTCCCTGGCGCTCTCGGCGTCCGTCTTGTAGACGAGGCCGGCGTCGGCCTCGCCGAGCTCCACCTTGCTGAGCACGGCGCGCACGTTGGGCTCCTGGGAGACCGGCTTCACCGTGATCTTCTGGGCGTCGAGGATCTGCTTGCTGTACTTGCCGGCCGGGACCTCGGGCGCGGCGAGAACGACCTTGAGCTTGGTGTCTGCGAGGTCCTTCAGGTTGTCCACCTTGTGCGGGTTGCCCTCGCCGGTGGCGATGACGAGCCGGTTCTTCGCGATGACCGTCGCGGCTCCCGTGTCGGCCTTCACCTTGTCCATGCTCTTGGTGTCGGCGGTGACCAGGGCGTCCGCAGGGGAGCCCTGCGAGACCTGGGCGATGAGCTCCTGCGAGCCGGCGAAAGAGAAGGTGATCTTCGTGCCGGGGTTGGCCTTCTCGTATGCGGCACCCGCGGTCTCGAACACGCTGGTGAGAGAGGCGGCGGCGAGAACCGTGAGGTTGGCCTTGGGGGCGGCACTGCCGGAGCCGGAGGCCGGAGACCCGCCGGTGTCCTTCTTGGTGTCGTCGTTGCCGCAGGCGGCGAGAGGAGCGAGCAGTGCTGCGGTGAGGACGGCAGCAGCGGCACGACGTCCGGTGAGCGTGAGGGACATGAGGGTCTGGACTCCTTGGGGACGAACGGAACGTTCGGAGGAGGGCCGGTCGCGCCGACGGCCGAGTTCTCTCGGTACTGCGTGAGGGGTCAGGTGCGGTCGATGTGCACGCTGGTCGACTTCACGCGGGCGGTGGCCTGCATGCCGACTTCCAGTCCCAGTTCCTCGACGGCCTCGCGGGTGAGGAGGGAGACCAGCCGGTGGGGACCGGCCTGAATGGTGACCTGGGCTGCGATGTCACCGAGCTTGATCGCCGTCACGATCCCGGGGAAGGAGTTGCGCGCCGAGGTGTACGACGCGTCTTCGTCGTCGCCCTGCGCGATCTCGATGGAGAACGCGGCCAGCGACTTGCCGTCGATCACACGCCGACCGCTCTCGTCGCGGTGGGTCGCCAGCCTGCCCGCGTCGGCCCAGCGTCGCGCCGTGTCGGGGCTGACGCCGAGCAGACGAGCGGCTTGCCCGATGGTGTATGACTGCATATGCGACACCGTAGGGCCCATAAACTCTCATCTGCAACAAAGTCGTGGGACTCTCCATCGCGAATGAGAGGCCGCTTGTAGGTATGTACGAGGCGTTAGGCCGACGGTCTCACTCCCCGGACAGAGTGGTTCCTGGGATCCGGCACGCGCCGATCCAGCGTGCCCCAGGAAGACCTCCAGTGTTTTTCAGGAGCATCCCGTTCGAACCGCGGCCGGCGCTCAGCAACGGGCCCAGGACCGTCTCGCGGTAGACGGCCCGGACGTCGGCGGGGATGCCGGGCATCAGCATGCCGAGCCCCTTGACGTCGCCGAGGCCGGCGACGCGCGGTGACGACGGTCCCGCGGTGCGCGCTGCGGCCAGTACGTAACGAGCCTGGGTGAGTGCGGTTTTCAAGGCCGGCGGGGTGGCGACTGGCTCACTCACACCGCAGGCACCCTGAATCCCACGGAAGATCGGCTTACCATCCGGCAGTCCGACACCGACGTCGTACGCCATGACACCGGCGCCTTCGCCTCCGCCGGAACGGTCGTCGCGGGCAAGGCGGTGCTGCTCGCCGCGACCTCGCTCGCGGACCGCCTGCGCACCTTGGCCGCCCGCCACACGGGCCTGGCCCGGCACCTGTACGTACTCGGGCCCGAGCCCGTGGACTGCGCCGGTCGGCTCGTCACCCTGAAGGAGCTGTACGAGGCGGGGCACGCCCTCGGTGCGGCGCAGGAGCCGGCGGCCGACGGGCACGGGGGCGGCTCGCCGCGCTCGGTCGCCTTCAACGCCCAGTGGTCGCATCGAGGCACTCACCGGCCGGGACCTGTCCCGTCTGGAGCACACGGTGGCCCTGCGCGCGGCACTGCTCTGCCGCTGACGGCCGCGTCGATCAGGGGAGGTCGATGTGCACGCTCGTCGATTTCACACGGGCGGTCACCGTCACGCCGACCTCAAGGGCCAATTCCTCGACGGCCTCACGCGTCACGAGCGACACCAGCCGGTGCGGCCCCGACTGGACTTCCACTTGCGCGGCCACGTCATCGACCCGTACGGCCGTCACGATCCCGACGAACGAGTTCCGCACGGATGTCGGCACGTCGTCCTCAGGGACGGCGTGCAGCCCGGCACCTCGTTCCTGTGCGAAGCGGGCCAGGGCCGTCCCCTCGATCACCCGCCTGCCGGACCCATCCCGCTCCATACCGAGTTTGCCGCCGTCCGCCCACCGCCGAACGGTCTCCGAACTCACTCCGAGCAGCTGCGCGGCTTGCCCAATGCTGTACGACGGCACAACCGCACTCTAAGCCACTCCCGGACACCGGCAGATGGAGGGAAAGGACCTCATCCCGGGTGAGCTGACCAGGTCGGCCCGGTCAGTCGTGACGGGCGAGTTTGATCGCGGAAACGAGCAGGATCACGGCCAGCAGGGGGATGAGCACCAGGTCCGAGAACACGCCGAGGAGCAGCCCGCCCAGCACTGCGCCGACGACGGATCCCGCGGCCATGACCATGGTGAAGCGGAGATTGGCCCCGAGCACCGCGAAGCTGCCGTCACGGCTGTAGCGCGCGAAGGCCACCAGCATCGTCGGCAGTGAGACCAACAGGGAAAGGCTCCCGGCGGTCCTGATGTCCACGCCGAACAGCAGCACGATCGTGGGGATCAGCAGCTCGCCGCCCGCCACACCCATGATGGCGGCGACCACACCGATGCCGAACCCTGCCGCCACTCCACAGGGCACCTGCGCCCACAGCGGCAGCGCGAGCGCGTCCAGGGGCGTGGTGTGCGTGACCACGAGGGCGGCGGCCATCAGCACCATCAGAGCCGCCAGCACCTTGTAGAGGGTGGCGGAGCGCATGCGTACCGCCCACGCCGCACCGGCCCAGGCTCCCAGCAGGCTCCCGGCCAGCAGGTTCGCGGCGCTCGCCGCCGTCATCCTTGGCGGCCCGGTCGAGCCGGCAGCGTGCTTCGCCCCGGCGGATGCGGCCGTTGATCTGGTCGATCCGTTCCGGGATCGTGCAGGCGATCCCACGCCTGCGGAGATAGGCGCGGATCTTGCGGGCCGAGTAGCCCTTGTCCGCGACGACGCGGTCGGGC